>JAZRPA010000008.1:0-93174 GCA_045648965.1 Alistipes sp.
AGCATTTCAAAGACTTTGTGAAATGGTATCTTTTCCTGCAAAGTAATCAGGGAAAGGCAAGCAAAAAATAGGGCGAGAAAAACTCCGTTTCTCGCCCACTATTTAATGACTAAAAAGCGCCACTTTTTGCATCATTACCTAAAAAAAAAGACCTGCAAAATGCAGGTCTTTTTTATTGCTATTAGGCAGTTTTATTTTACTCTATTTGGGTTTTCGCGTAGGAACTGCTCCCACGACTTTGAGCCACGCTTACGAGCAACCTTATCGCCACCCAAGCCCTTCACCTTTGTGCCTCCAAGAGCCTGATTTATAGGCGAGGAGATTGAGTAGTAGTGACACAATGCCACTGCCATACCATCGGTTGCATCGAGTTTCTTCGGCGCCTTATCGATATGCAAGGTCTTCATCACAATGCCCGCAATCTGCTCCTTCGATGCCGAGCCTAGGCCTACAACCGCCTGCTTGATACGCGACGGCGCATACTCAAAGACATCTACCTCCTGGCTCAACGCCGCCGCCATAGCTACGCCCTGCGCACGACCGAGCTTGAGCATACTCTGCACATTCTGCCCGAAGAACGGCGACTCCAACGCCACCTCGCGCGGCTGATACTCCTTGACAAGGCGACTCACGCTATCGAAGATATATCGTAGCTTCTCGTATGGATCCGCAATCTTGTGAAGGTCTATTTCGCCCATCACAACAGCGCGCACCGTACGACCCTCGACCTCCAACACACCATAACCAGTATAGTTGGTGCCGGGGTCAATGCCTAAAATTCGATATATCTGCGGTTGGATTGCCATCTGCTACTTATACAACTCGGCCAACTTCTCGAGCAACGCCTCACCACGCAAATTCTTGGCAATGATAACGCCATTCGAGCAGTCGATAAGATAGTTTGTAGGTATTGCCTCAACGACATAATCCTCGACAGCCTGAGCCTTAAACTCCTGCAACGAGCTTACATTTACCCACTTCATATCCTGATTCTTAATCGCCTCCTTCCACGACTCCTCGCGTGTATCGAGCGATACGCCATATATCTCGAAGCCTCGTTTTTGGTAGAGCTTATACGCCGCCTTCAACACAGGCATCTCGCCCATGCAAGGTCCACACCACGATGCCCAGAAGTCGAGCAATACGTAACGATTTTTCTTATCCTCCACAACCGATTTGAGCGACACCTCCGTGCCATCGGTATTTGGCTGTACGATGTCAATATAGTGCGGAACGTAGTCGCCACCCTCTGCCTGCGGCTCGGTCTTGAACTTGCGCTCGGCAGTGGCCTTCATACGCTCGGCAATCGGGAGCTTCTGCAATGGCTCAGGCAGTTGCGCCAGCTTATCGAGCAACTCCTTAGACAAGAGCGAGTGCGATTGCTGCTGCAAGAGAAAGAGACCAAGTATATTCGTCTTATTCTGCTCGTAGCACTCGGCAAGGAGCTTTTCGTGCTCCTGTGAAACGGCCTCGATCTCCGCCTCGTCCTTAGCACCTACAGCCTTGCGATAGCGAGCCAACAACTCCTCGCTACTCTTCATCATCACATTGAAAGCGTCGTTTGCTTGAGTTCCGGTAGCCTTAATGTTACCCAAGTTGTAGTCACCAGCAACAAGAATTCGACCCTCCTCAACAAAGAGGTGTGCAATAGGACGACCTTTCTCTGTTATCAACTGAGCCAATGTAGGCGCATGCTTTACTCTCTTGAAGTAAAATGTATTATCCACCAACTTAGCCGAGTCGATAATCGTGTGAGCATTCCACTTGTCGAATAGATAGACCATGCCATCGGCATTGAAGTTATCGATGCGTCCCTCAATCACGCATTTGCTCTTGCTACAGCCTACCAATGTCGCAGCAAGCACCAACACCAAGAACAATCTCTTCATACTACTCCTCCTTTTTTGCCAACTCAGCCTCGAGTTTCATTACGCGACGACGCAAATCAGGCAACTCCTTGAACACTGCAAACGAACGGTGAAAGTTAATACCCGCAAGCGACGGACTACCGAAGCGAATATCGCCATCAGGTACATTCTTATCGATACCGCTCTGTGCGCCAATTTTAACGTGATTGCCAATAACGACATGGTCGGCAATACCCACCTGGCCCGCAATAAAGCAGTTCGAACCCACCTTTGTGGTACCTGCGATACCTGTCTGTGCCGACGATACGGTATTCTCGCCGATGATAACATTGTGGCCAATCTGAATAAGGTTATCCAACTTAACACCCTTGCGGATAATTGTCGAGTCGGTCTTTGCACGGTCAATACAGCTGTTTGCACCAATCTCAACGTTGTCCTCGATGATAACATTTCCGAGCTGCGGGATCTTGTCGAAACCACCCTGAGCATTCGGTGCAAAGCCGAAGCCGTCAGCACCAATAACAACGCCTGCGTGGAAGATACAGTTAGCACCTACCGAGCAGCCCTCGTAGATCTTAACGCCCGCATAGAGCTTGGTATTTGCACCAATCTTCACATTGTCGCCAATGTAGCACTGCGGATAGATCTTCGCGCCATCGCCGATGACTGCGCCGTCCTCGACAACCACAAAATCGCCGATATAGCAATCCTTGCCGATAGTTGCCTTCTCCGAAATAGAAGCCAACTTCGAGATACCTCTCTTCTGCGGCTTCATCGCGTTGTACATATCGAGCAAACGCAATACGCAAGCGTTTACGTTATCAACCTTGACAAGCGTAGTCTTAACAGGCTGCTTAGGCTCGAAATCGCGCTCAACGAGCACCACCGAGCACTCTGTAGTATAGAGATACTGCTCGAATTTAGGGTTCGAGAGGTAGGCCAAGCCCCCCTTCTTACCACCCTCAATCGAGGATACCGTATAGATCGAGGCGTTACTATCGCCTACAACCTCACCAGCCAACAAGCCGGCAATCATCTCTGCTGAAAATTCCATATTACTTAATTTTGGGCCATTAGCCGTTAGCCATTGGCCATTAGCTTTATTGATTTATTATAAATAGTTTTCGATTTTAATGTTTTGTGGCAAATAGTCGCCAACCTCGCGACCAAACGCCAACAACTCGCGCACCATCGATGACGATATGTGCATATACTCGGCAGGGGTCGGTAACAAGACGGTTGTCAGCTCGGGAAAGAGCTCGCGGTTTGTCGCCTCAATCGTGCGCTCAAACTCGAAATCCACCGTATTGCGAACGCCACGTACCAACACCGTAGCTCCCACCTCGCGAGCAAAATCGCCCGTCAAGGTCGAGTATTTCGCTACACGCACACGCTCATTGCCCTTATAGGTATCCTCAATGAGTCGGCAGCGCGCCTCGATAGTGAGAAGACCCTTCTTCGACACATTCTCGCCAACGCCAATTACGACCTCGTCGAAGAGCTTCAGTACCGCCTCAACAACAGCTTCGTGGCCACGAGTAAATGGGTCGAACGACCCTGCAAAAAGTGCTATTTTTGCCATTCTTAATTCTATCTGTTAGAGTATTGTTCCTCGTAATATCGCTCGTAGGCTCCGCTTGTGATATTGTCGAGCCACGACTCATTCTCCAAGTACCACTTAACGGTCTTTTCGATACCCTCCTCGAACTGCAACGACGGCTCCCAGCCCAACTCATTCTTCAGTTTAGAGCTATCGATTGCATAGCGTGCATCGTGACCTGGACGATCGGTAACGTAGGTTATAAGGCCAAGCGAATGGCCCTCGGCATTGCCAAGCAATCTGTCTACGGTCTTAATAATGACCTTTATCAAATCGATATTACGCCACTCGTTGAAACCGCCAATGTTGTAGGTCTCGGCAACCTTGCCGTTGTGGAAAATGGTGTCGATTGCTCGCGCGTGGTCCTCTACATAGAGCCAATCGCGCACATTCTCGCCCTTGCCATATACCGGCAGCGGCTTGCCCTTGCGGATATTGTTTATGAAGAGCGGTATCAGCTTCTCGGGAAATTGATATGGGCCATAATTATTCGAACAGTTCGTAACTATCGTCGGCATACCATAAGTGTCGTGATAAGCCCTCACAAAGTGGTCGCTCGACGCCTTCGCAGCCGAGTATGGCGAGTGAGGATTGTATGGCGTCAGCTCGGTAAAGAGCTTGCCGTCAAACTCCAATGCACCATAGACCTCGTCAGTAGAGATATGGTAGAAGAGTTTGCCCTCGTAATCGCCCTCCCAGCAAACCTTCGCAGCCTGCAAGAGCGACAATGTGCCCATAACGTTGGTACGAGCAAAGGTAAATGGATCCTTAATGCTCCTATCAACGTGGCTCTCGGCAGCAAGATGCACAACACCATCAATCTCGTACTCGCGGAACAGCTCGACCATTCGCTCATAGTCACATATGTCGGCCTTCACGAAGGTGTAGTTCGGCTCTGTCTCAATATCTTTGAGGTTAGCCAAATTACCCGCATAGGTCAATTTATCGAGATTTATGATGTGGTAGTCGGGGTACTTCTTCACAAAGAGTCGTACCACGTGCGAACCAATAAAGCCCGCGCCACCAGTAATCAAAATGTTTCGTTTAATATTGCTATACATTTAGAGATGAGCTCCAATATAAAATATTCGTACTAAGTATTTGCTTGTTTTTTGTTTTGTCGAGTACCGAATAGCGAAGTCTCTCCACTGAACTTTCAAATTCTTCTATCTTACATGGAATAATGTTGCTTAAACAGTGCGATTAATATACTGATAGGTCGCATTCTCCCTATGCATAATAGTAGCAGGATTTCCTACTACAACAGAGTGATCTGGAACATCAAAATTAACATATGCATTGGGCGCAATTAACACATCATTGCCTATTTTAATTCCACCAACAATAACAGCATTTGTTCCAATCCAAACATTATCCCCTATAACAGGAGTTCCCTGCAACTTTCCCCTATTTGTCTGACCAATAGTAACACCTGTGGCTATATTGATATTCTTCCCAAGAACCGCATTGGGGTTAATTACAACTCGCCCACAATGACCAATATAGAAACCTGCGCCTATTTTAGTGGCAGTTGGAATTTGGATATGAGTTACTCTCGCAATTCTTCGTTTACGCATTGCCCAAAAAAAATACAAAAGTTTATTCCTTTGAAAATAGTATTGTGCCTTGCGAAACGCCTTAATAAATTTAACCTCTTCAGGAACAAATAATCTCTGTTTCAGCGTTTTACACCCCGCATAATAACGAAATTCATCTTGTGGAAACAAATACTCTGCCATATAAATTATTTTGATTATTTAACCAAGTTTATCATATACTCGCCATAGGCATTGCGCTTCATCGGCTCAGCAAGTTGCAACAACTCCTCGTCCGAGAGCCAGCCCTTGCGCCAAGCAATCTCCTCCAAGCAGGCAATCTGCACGCCCTGACGGCTCTCAACAACCTCCACAAAGCGCGAAGCATCGAACAAGCTCTCATGCGTACCCGTATCGAGCCACGCAAAGCCTCGACCCATAATCTGCATCTTAAGTGCACCCTCTCGACGGTAGTACTCGTTCACGTCGGTAATCTCCAACTCACCACGCGCCGACGGCTTTACCCCCTTGGCAACCTCGACAACGCTGTTTGGATAGAAGTAGAGGCCTGCCACGGCGTAGTTCGACTTCGGATTTTGAGGTTTCTCCTCGATGCTCACAACATTGCCCTCGCCATCGATTTCGGCCACGCCAAAGCGCTCGGGATTGGATACCTGATGACCAAAGATGGTCGCCTTGCCCTCCTCGTCGGCTGTGGCTACCGCCTGCTGCAGCATACCCGTAAAACCCTGGCCGTAGAAGATGTTGTCACCGAGGACAAGACAGACATTATCCTCGCCAATGAACTCCTCGCCAATGATAAAGGCCTGCGCCAAACCATCGGGTGTAGGTTGCTCGGCATACTCGAAGTGTACGCCATAGTTCGAGCCGTCGCCCAAGAGTCGCTTGAAGCACGGCAAGTCGTGCGGCGTCGATATAATCAAGATGTCGCGAATACCAGCCAACATCAACGCCGATATTGGATAGTATATCATCGGCTTATCGTAAATAGGCAGCAACTGCTTACTCACGCCTTTGGTAATCGGATACAACCTCGTTCCACTACCTCCCGCTAATACAATGCCTTTCATAGTTATCTTTTTTAGTCCTCCTCAGGGTGAGTCAAATAGCCCCAAACCAAGGATACAAATGTTGCAAACATACTTCTCGTCGTAAACGCCTTGTACTTCCACTTCGAAGCAAAGATGTTGCGTACCAACATCACGCGCTTACGCCACGCCCCGATGTTCTGCGAAAATACCGCATCGTCATCGTTGATAATCGACGAGAGTACCTGCTCTGCATACGGACTCTCGGTTGCGATATTCGGGTTTGTTATCTTTATGCCTAACACCTTGACCGCCAACGCTGTCGAGCAGTCGACAAAAGCTCGCATATCGAACTCCTCGCACAAGGCGTAGAAACGCGCCCAATCGAGGGTTGCCTGCTCCTTTTCGAGGAACAATGCCCAATCGAGAATATGACGCAAGCGGATACCCTCGGAGAGGAAGTGAGTCAGCGAGTGGTGGTTCAAGAAGAGCGCATTGAACATCGCCGACGGCATCTCTATCTTTGTATCGAAAATTGCCTTTCGAGCCCCATTACGGGCTATATCATCAAGGCAATCGTGCAGTTGCTTTGTCTTCTTTCCGTTGCGTACCGCTACGATAAATCGGTGATTTTCAATCATCACCTTGCGATAGATAATCTCGGAGTGCTTGTACCAACCGTCATCAACCTTTGCGCCCAACTTTTTGGCAATAGCATTGCCTTTTGCGTAGTCATCGTAGAGGTAGCAATCGAAATCTCCGCACTCTCGATGATTTGGCACGGGATAGTAGGTGCTGAAAGCAAGACCCTTCAAACAGAGGGTCGAGATGCCCTGTTCTGCCCACTTCTCAACGAGTTCCGAACAGAGAGCTTTGGCATTCTCATATCGGTTTTCGATATGGAACGTAGCATTTATCCACTGCAACTTCAACGACTGTGGGAACGCCTTTGCGAAGGCCTTATCATGCTCGAAAAGCTTTGTTAGGCCATCAAACGCAATGGCCAACACGCCCTGCTTACGCGCGAGCGCATAGACACTCTGCCACGCCACGCCCTCAGCCTCGAAACTCTCCACCTGCTCCGCACCGATAGCGATACGAACGAGACGATATAACTTTTCTTCAATATTTATATTAGACATAACAAAGATCAAGATTTTCTAATCCGTCTCATATAGAAAAACGAATCCACCTTATTACGAATAATCTTAACTATATACAAAGGAATAAAGCAGAATAAAAAGACTATTACAGACTTAAAAGTTGACCAACCTACCACATCAGTATACACCCTAATACTCGATTTTGCAATATCTATTTTATCTCTCGACAATGAATTCGAGAGCGTTCTATATCTCCACAATGGTTCATTCAACGAATATGCCCCTCCTGTAAGTTCAGATAGCTTAATCCACAAAGACCAGTCTTCACTTCTGCGCATAGATGGCATATATATCTTTCCAATCCGTTTGGTATCATACATAACACCGGGGGTTCCTACATTACACCCCAATTTCATCCTACTTTTTGATATGTATGACGGTTTACGAGATACACCTACAACTCTCAACAACGAATCTGCATACTCAAAAGCCGTAAACGTAAATGCGTAACCATTAGTTTGCATAAATTGCAACTGTTTCTCCATTTTGTATGGATACCACCAATCATCTGCATCCAGAAATGCTATATAACGTCCTTTCGCATTTGCAATGGAATTGTTACGCGCAGTACCTGCTCCCATATTCTTAGATAATCGATACAAATGTACTCGATGATCTTTAGCAACGTATTGCTCAACAATATCACATGTATCATCTGTTGAGGCATCATCTGTTACAAGCAACTCCCAATTGCTATATGTTTGAGCTAATACAGAATCTATCGCAGTCCCTATATATTTAGAGACGTTGTATGATGGTACTATAATGGATACTAATGGCTGATTCGACATCTACTATATTTAGTTTGCGAACAATGCTTTTACACACTCTTGAGTTGCATTACCACCATACTGGTTATATTTACTTTTTAGAGATTTTGTTTTTTTAGAGTCTTCAACATAATCCATAGTCAGAATATGTTGCAAAACCTCCGACTCATTTCTCATAACACCGTTAGGCATTTCTTTCTCTAAATCCCAATACAATCCACGTTCAGATTTGTATTCTTCATAATCGTATGCAAAACATATAATCGGTCTCTCCAAAATAGAATAATCTATAATAGATGCAGAATAATCTGAGATCAAAATATCTGAAATTTTGAATAGATCGTTAATGTTAGGATAAGATGATGCATCAACAATGGTTTCGTCAAATACAATGTTCATCACCTTATTAGTATAAGCATGAGCTCTTATCAGTATTACATATTCTCCACCTAGTGTTCTCTTCCATAAATCAAAATCAATAGGAGGAGCTATTGCATATGTTTTTCCATTATCTACACTATCTCGCCAAGTGGGAGCATACAAAATCACCTTTTTGTCCAATGATATACCCAATCTCTTTTTGATTGATTCGTTATCCGATTCATCGTATGCATATAACTCGTCATTACGAGGGAGTCCTACAGGCAACATTGCTGACTCACGTAGTCTAAAGGCCCCAATCATAATCTTTTTCTCATACTCTCCAGAGTAGCAAAAAAAGTTCATATCACTGAAGTCATAGTCCTCTCGACCTTTTGCATCATTACCAATACACTTAATTGGACAGCCGTGCCAAGTATTAAGATATATGCAGTCCTTTTTCTTAAAATGCAAACTTCTTTCAATATTTACTGCCGACACCCAATATTTTGCCTTTAGTGCTATACGAAAATATTGATAAGAATCAGCTTTGACCTTAATTGCATTTCCTGGTATATCAACAGATGTATCCTCTAACGCCCAAACAAATTTATAATCTTTATACTTGGGGTTATTAATCATATGCTCATATATCTTGCGAGGAGAGTCATTATATTTGCGAGATAGAGAACTGAATAGTATTGTCTTATGGTTCATAGGCACAAATTTGCCCCATAAACGCATAATAAAACTCATTGATACATTAAACACTCGATATATTATCTTATTGTGTTTCAACACATAGTCTAATTTTGCTCTGAATCCAGTCATACTAATCCAATATTGATGATATTACATCTGTTATTTTTTGCAAATTAACGCTCTTCATAAATTTTTGGTCAGCACACAATCGAGAGTTTTGCCCCATTGCAATCAACTCCTCCTTGTCTTTGTTGACAAAATCTACAAACGCCTGCGAAAGTTTATGCATATCATTAGGAGGTACCACGACACCACAGTTATAACTAGTTATTAATTGGGCGGCTGCACTATCCTCATCTAAGCTTGCAATAATTGGACGACCCGCAAGAAAATATGCTGTCAATTTTGAAGGAAGAGCTGTTTTAGCAACACCTGGTTTCAAAGCCAAAACAAGAACATTGCTATTCCACGCTACCTCAGGCACCTGCTCCGGAGAAACGCTATCAAATAACACATTCGAAGAACCATTTTCTTTTACTAAATCGACACAGGTCTGTTTGTTAGGACCTCCACCGTAAATATGCAATTGTGTATTTACTGTACCCGCAGCCAGATATGATTGTATTATATACTCAACATTCGCAGAGTTATTAATACTTCCGACATAGGAAAATCTAACGATATCGCTAAAATTATTAGGACGTTTTTCGTCAAATATCGAGTCCTCCTGCCAATTATTTACAATAACAAATTTATCCCTAGATATTTTCCTGGTTTGAGATAAATAGTCTGCCATACTATCCGATATTGTACGAATATAAGAAGCGTTTGATAAATAATAGCGGTCGATTGGTAAGGCTAGACTTTTTATTATTTGGGATAACAACGATCTGCCTTTTAATTTTGCCAACAAAGATTCAGGATATATATCTTGAACGGGCACTACATATGGTATCTTATGCTTAACAGCATATTTAGCCACCTTATATAGGCCTATCAAATGCCAACTACAGTTATAGATAAAGTCTATCTCCAGTCTATTTTTCTTGATGTATTGCAATGTCGCTTTCGCAAAAGAATTGCTTTCTCGTAAACGGCCCAAAACTCTCGACTTTGGGCAAACATAAGAGTCCACAATAATATGCTTAAAACGACCCTCTATTGGATTGGGATTCTTATACTCTACACCATATGGTCGGCTAGGTCGTGGAGTTATTATCGTAACATCGTATTTATCCGACAATGCCTCTGCGAGGTCATAATTGAGCCTAGCTGAAACCACTGGTTCCGGAAGAAACACTCCGCTAACAATTAACACTTTACGCCTACGATCCATAGTAATAAAGCTCTCCTACTTCTTGTTTAGATCTGTTTTGATTTGCGTAGTGCTGATTTCCGGAGTGCGTGGTAAGTATACAACCTCTACACCCTCCTCTTTCAGAAAATCAAATTTACCTTCCCAATCATCTCCCATCACAAATACATCAATGTCGTATGTGTGAACATCTGTACGTTTCTGCTCCCAATTGGTCTCTGGCACGACAAGGTCTACATAACGAATAGCCTCTACCATAGCTTTGCGCTGCTCGTATGTGAAATAGCATTTCTTGCCCTTCTCATTCCAATTAAACTCATCTGTAGAGACAACTACGACCAAATAATCGCCCAACTCCTTCGCTCTGCGAAGTATGTTGATATGGCCATAGTGCAATAAATCGAATGTACCGTATGTAATTATGCGTTTCATATATCTCTTATTTTCGCCAAACCATCTTGTTTACGACGCCGGTGTAGGATTGGATCAACTTTACAACCTTGGTCGAGACATTCTCGTCGGTGTAGTTTGGTACAGGGATGCCATTGTCGCCATTAGCAACCATCTCTACAGCCGTATCTACCGCCTGCAACAACGACTTCTCGTCGATACCTGCCAAGATGAAACAGCCCTTATCCAACGCCTCAGGACGCTCGGTCGAGGTGCGGATACATACCGCTGGGAACGAGTGTCCTACGCTTGTAAAGAACGAGCTCTCCTCTGGCAAAGTTCCGCTATCCGAAACAACCGCAAAAGCATTCATCTGCAAGCAATTATAGTCGTGGAAGCCGAGTGGCTCGTGCTGAATAACGCGCTTATCCAACTCGAAACCGCTCTGCGCCAAACGATTGCGTGAACGTGGGTGGCACGAGTACAAAATAGGCATATCGTACTTCTCCGCCATCTTGTTAATCGCGGTAAAGAGCGAAGTGAAGTTCTTCTCGGTGTCGATATTCTCCTCGCGGTGTGCCGACAAAAGGATATAACGACCCTTCTCCAAGCCAAGGCGTGCGTGAATATCGCTTGCCTCAATCTCGGCCAAGTTCTCGTGCAACACCTCTGCCATTGGCGAGCCGCTAACGTATGTACGCTCCTTTGCTACACTCGATGCATTGAGGTAGCGGCGTGCGTGCTCCGAGTAGCAGATATTAACGTCCGAGATAATATCCACGATACGACGATTTGTCTCCTCAGGCAAGCACTCGTCGAAGCAGCGATTTCCCGCCTCCATATGGAAGATTGGGATATGCAGACGCTTTGCACCAATAACCGAAAGGCACGAATTTGTATCACCCAAAACCAACACTGCATCTGGCTGAATCTGTACCATCAACTTATACGATGCGTTGATGATATTGCCCATTGTTGCACCGAGGTCATCGCCTACAGCGTTGAGATATACCTCAGGCTCGGCAAGTTTCAAGTCGCGGAAGAAGATGCCATTGAGGTTATAGTCGTAGTTCTGTCCCGTATGTGCCAAGATACAGTCGAAGTACTTGCGACACTTGTTAATTACCGCAGCCAAGCGAATAATCTCAGGGCGAGTACCCACGATAATCAAGAGTTTGAGTCTGCCATTATCGGCAAATTTTACATTTGAAAAGTTTCCATTCATATCCATAACATCTATTTATTTCCGAATAAAATTTTCTTCAGAAAGTGCTAATAACATTTTTTTCTTCGCACTTTTTGACAAAGATTTAGTTCTTATATTACAGCTTTTATTACGCTCGTAATATTCATCTATACTACATATTACTCTTGCAGGATTTCCAGCAACAACCATTCTACTTGGAATCGATTTAGTAACAACACTACCTGCGGCTACAAGGACATTATTACCAATAGTTACCCCTGGCATTATAAGCGCATTGCTTCCTATATACACATAATCTCCGATTATTACTTTGCCAAAGCAATCAAAATCTGGATGGATATCTCTGATGGGTTGTGCACCGCCGTGTGTAAATATTCTACAATCTGTCAATTGGCAATTAGATCCAACACTTATAAGATAAGGTTCGGAACTCCAATGATTTTTACCAATTAAATTATTATGTCCAATTGTAACACCTATATAGCGAGCCCACCGTTCAGGGCTATATAGCTTTTTTCTTAACTTTCGAACTATATTCTCAATTAGTCCCATACCAACTTTATCTTATTTTTCTACTTTTTCGAAATAGGTATCCGGCTTATTCGGGTCGAACGCCTCGTTTGCCCACATAACAGTTACCAAATCCTCGGTATCGGAGAGGTTGATGATGTTGTGGGTATAGCCAGGGAGCATGTGTACAGCCTCAATCTTCTCGCCCGAAACCTCAAAGTTGAGCACCTCGTCAGAGCCTACTCGGCGTTGCTGAATAAGTCCCTTGCCCGACACCACGATAAAGAACTCCCACTTGGTATTGTGCCAATGTTCGCCCTTGGTGATACCCGGTTTCGAGATGTTTACGCTAACCTGACCGCACTTCTCGCTACGCAATAACTCGGTAAACGAGCCGCGTGCATCGCAGTTCATCTTCAACTCGAACGACACCTTTTCCTTCGGCAAGTAGCTCAAATAGGTCGAATAGAGCTTCTTTGCAAACGAGTTATACGGAATTTCAGGCACTACGAGAGTCTGCGGCTGCGCCTTGAATGCCTCCAACAAATCGACAATCTCGCCCAGGGTCGCCTTATGCGTAGTTGGCACAGCGCAATACTTGCCCTCCTCGCACAAAACAGTCTCGACACCCTCAAACTCGCAGTGGTGCTCCTCGCCTCGCAAGGTGGCTATCATCTCATCGACCAAGTCGTCGATATAGAGCAACTCCAACTCCGTAGAGCGGTCATTGACCATGATTGGCAAGTCGTTTGCGATATTGTTGCAGAAGGTCGCTACGGCCGAGTTGTAGTTAGGACGGCACCACTTACCGAACAAGTTCGGGAAGCGATATACCAATACGCGTGCGCCTGTGCGCGTACCATAATTAAAGAATAGCTCCTCGCCGGCTCGTTTGCTACGACCATACTCGCTATCGCCAAAGCGACCAGCCAAGGTTGCCTGAATTGACGACGAGAGCATTACAGGAGCCTTGTTTCCGTGTTTCTCGAGAGTTTCGAGCAAGGTTGAAGCGAAACCAAAGTTGCCCTCCATAAACTCCTCCGTATTCTGCGGACGGTTCACGCCTGCAAGGTTGAAGACAAAGTCCGCCTCACGGCAATATGCATCGAGTTCATCGGCTGTAGAGTCGATATCGTACTCGAAAATCTCCTCTACCGCAACTTCGCCATAGCACTTCGCCTTGCCGTCACGGATATTCTTAAGTTGCGCGCAGAGGTTTTGACCCACAAAGCCCTTTGCGCCTGTTACCAAAATTTTCATAGATAAATTATTTGCCTTATACAATAGAGTTTATAATAGAAGCGTAATTTCAAGGCTTGCGAACTCCGAAAAACCGCAGTTTACTTGGCGTAAATGAGGATTTTGAGGAGAAGCATAACGCCGAAATTACCTTATATTTAAACTCTATCCCAATCTACCCACATTGACTTATCGTAGCGCCAACTATCTTTCAACGCCTCCTCCAAAATCTTGCCTGAGAAGACCAACAATACCGAGTCCTTCTCGTGAGCCTTGATGCAGTTGGCATAACCCTCGGGAACACAGATAATCTTACTATCCTGCTCGGTGAGATTATAAATCTGCGCCTCCAAGTCAGGCGATGGGTTCTCCCAATTATCAACCTCGACAAGCGCCACGGTAAACGAGCCCTTCACGCAATAGAACCACTTCTTCTCGAATTGGTGTCCATGCCAACCACGAATTACCGATGTATCGGGGTGATGGATAAAGTAGCAACGCTCTACGCCCGGAAAGCGAAAAGCATTCAACGAAGAGATTTGACCTCGCTCATCGCGATAGATCTCGCCCTCAACAACTGTTACCTTTGCCATACTATTTAGCTTTTAGCTATTAGCCGTTAGCCATTAGCTTTTTATTTTCCTTTGATTTACTATATCAAAAAGTTGTATAACAAGTGCTAATTTTAGGCGCACGCAGCCCGAGAAAGCGGAGTTTACTCGGCGTAAATGAGCATTTCGAAGGCAAGTGCAACGACAAAGTAGCCTTGTTAGACAGCTTTTACTCTGAGCGAATTTCCTTAGCCTTCGAACGTGGCTGCAAGCCAAGATCCTCGCGGATAAAGCGCAACTTCAAGAGCAACTGCTTCATACCCTCAACATCAAGACGATGTGTATTGTGTGAGTGGTAATCCTCAATCTTTGAAACCTCCTCGCTGCCCTCAACGAAGAACTTGTCGTAGTTCAAGTCGCGAGTATCGCAAGGGATGCGGTAGTAGTCGCCCATGTCGATAGCCTTAGCCATCTCCTCACGAGTTACGAGAGTCTCATACAACTTCTCACCGTGACGGGTACCGATAACCTTAACCTCGGTCTCGCCATAGGCTGGATTAACCTTTGCGTAGGTCTGCTTCAACGCCTCAGCCAAAGTCGAGAGAGTTGCAGCCGGAGCCTTCTGAACGAACAAGTCGCCATTCTCGCCGTGAGTAAATGCGTAGATTACCAAATCTACAGCATCGTCCAAGGTCATCATAAAGCGAGTCATCTCAGGGTCGGTGATGGTGATAGGCTTACCCTGCTCCATCTGCTCAACCCACAACGGAATAACCGAACCACGCGATGCCATAACGTTACCGTAGCGAGTACAGCAAATTGTTGTGGTAGCGTTCTGGCCGAGCTCACGTCCCTTAGCGATAGCAACCTTCTCCATCAATGCCTTCGAGATACCCATAGCATTGATTGGGTAAGCTGCCTTATCGGTCGAAAGAACAACCACGTTCTTCACACCGTGCTCGATAGCCGAGAGGAGAACATTGTTTGTACCTACAACATTGGTCATTGTAGCCTCCATAGGGAAGAACTCGCACGAAGGCACCTGCTTGAGAGCTGCTGCTGCGAAGACATAGTCTACACCGCGCATAGCAACGTCCACCGACTGCTTGTCACGCACATTGCCGATGTAGAACTTCACCTTAGGGTTCTGCAATGCGTGACGCATATCGTCTTGCTTCTTCTCATCGCGCGAGAAGATACGAATCTCCTTGATATCCGAGTCAAGGAATCTACGAAGTACGGCGTTTCCGAAACTACCAGTACCGCCTGTAATCAACAGGACTTTGTCTTTAAAGATTGACATTTGTGAGTTATATTTATTGTTTATTTTTTCTGATATTGTTCAAAGATTTTCTCTAACTCCTCACGCGAGAATCGCTCCTCCTCAGGATATAGAGCCGCTTCATGCTCAAGAATCTCATCGATAGTCCACTTGAACTTTATAAACTTTGCCGGCACACCACCAATCACCGCATAAGGAGGTGTACTTTTCGCCACCACCGCACCAGCGGCAATAGTACAGCCCCTACCTACGGTTACACCCGACAAGAGGGTGACATTACAACCAATCCATACATCCTTCTCGACAACTACATCCTCATCGTAACCCTTAGGCTTATTTGCCTCTGTTATATCGGTAATAAACATACCTTTGATATGGGCGTGATTGCCAGTATGGACTGACAATCCGTGTGCAATAGCGACATTACCCTTGATTATGCACTTCGCATTCAAGCAAGAGAGATGGGCATTCCCTCCAATACCAACATTATTGCCAATATACAAATTTCTAGGATTTGACACTACGAAGGGAGGTGAAAGGACCACATCATCAGCTATATAACCAAAAGAACTTCTGCTATATCCGAAATATGATTTATACCAGAAATATAGCCCTCGAATAAAACGATTATTCTTGATTCTACTTTTTAATCCCATTATTGCGCTGCTGTTTCGTTCCATATATTGACCATCTGTCGCCACACAGAATCCATATTATACCTTTCGTTTACTCTCTGCTTAACATTCTCACGACACTCATTCTTAAATTCTGCATCAGACAACATCTTCTCAATACCATCCTTCAGTTGCTCAACATTGCGAGGCTCCACCATTATGCCATAGTGTTTACCATCTTCCTCTTCGAGCATTTCAGGAATGGCACCCACAGATGTTGTTACAATAGCACAGCCACACGCCATACTCTCCAAGATAACATTCGGGAAACCCTCAGTGTATGTCGGAAGCACAAACACATCACACTTTAACATCGCCTCTATTACCTGCTCATATGGAATCTCACCAACAATATCTAACCACTCCGCATTGCCGGAATATCTAAGCAAATCATCTCTTGTTGTGTCTGAAATAGCCCCTAACATCTTCACATTGACATGTGGTATATCTCTACAAGAGGCAACTAGCTCATATATTCCTTTTGTGCGATATCCGTGTCCAACAAATAATATCTCTCGATTTTTGCGAGTCAATTCTTCACCACACCCTACTATTTCAAGGACTTTTGGTGCGATTGGATTTGGTAGCAATCTAACATTTGTAAAGCCTGCTTGTAACAAAGTATTATAAGACATCTTATCTATAACAACAACCATATCTGCCTTCTTAACAACCTTACACAACAACTTCCACTCCCAATTCTTTTGACGCGCTAATTCTGGGATACGCCCAAAACGGAAATGTATTATAGCTTTTACACCTCGCTTATGTGCAATATGAATCATATATAGGTCTTTTGTCAAACTGATTGAGGCGCTTGATGCTATATGTATAACATCATACTTATTCTCTTGTAGAATTTTTCTTTCTTGTCGAGAGATAATATAATAGTTCACAAGACCTTTACATATCCTGTTCCATAAGCCACTGGTAACTTTGGAATCTTTGTCTCGGTCTAGTGTCATAGGCATAAAATCCATATAACAAGAATGGTCTTGGAGCTCCGCATAATAGTTCAAAATATGCTCTGTCCATCGTGCGATACCACCAGATAATCCTATCGGAGATGACAACAATATCTTCATATACGCTTCACAAACATTTTTCCACTACAATCTTCCATCAACAATCTCTCGTGGAAGCATTCCCTTCACATCATATATAACAGCGCCAGTCTTGACCATTGATGTTACATCAAGATCTTTGAACTCATTATGAGCAACTGCCATCACCGCTGCATCAAACTTATCAGTTGGCAATTCGTTTGTTACTGATAGACCATACTCGTGCTCGGCAATTGCAGGATTTGCCCACGGATCGTAAATGGTGATATTTAAGTTGTACTCCTTCAATGCATTGACGATATCCACAACCTTGGTATTGCGAACATCTGGGCAGTTCTCTTTGAAAGTAAAACCGAGTATCACTATATTTGAGTGCAAAACCTGAATACCCTTCTTCAGCATCAGTTTAATCACCTGATTAGCAACATACTCGCCCATACCATCATTCATACGGCGACCTGCCAAAATGATTTCTGGGTTATATCCATATCGCTGAGCGCACTGTGCGAGATAATAAGGGTCTACACCGATACAATGGCCTCCTACCAAGCCTGGCTTAAATGGCAAGAAATTCCACTTCGTAGAGGCAGCCTCCAAGACATCAAGAGTATCAATGCCCATCTTTGTAAATATTCTCGACAACTCATTTACGAATGCGATGTTAATATCTCGCTGCGAATTCTCAATAACTTTCGCCGCCTCGGCAACCTTAATTGTAGGCGCAAGGTGTGTTCCAGCGATAATCACAGACGAATATACTTCATCTACATACTTTCCAATCTCAGGAGTTGAACCAGATGTAACCTTCTTGATTTTCTCCACTGTGTGTAACTTATCTCCCGGGTTAATACGCTCAGGTGAGTATCCTGCAAAGAAATCTACATTGAATTTAAGTCCGCTGACCTTCTCTACAACTGGAAGGCACTCATCCTCTGTAACACCAGGGTAAACTGTCGACTCATACACAACTACATCGCCCTTCGATATCACCTTACCCACAGTAGTGCTCGCACCATAAAGAGGTGTTAAGTCAGGGTTGTTATTATCATCAACTGGAGTAGGAACAGCTACTACATAGAAGTTGCAATCCTGGATATCCTCCAACTTAGTGGTACAAACAAAACCGTGATTATTTATTGCGTCCTGCAATAGCTCGTCACTTACCTCCAATGTTGCATCGTGTCCCGCCATAAGAGCATCCACTCTACGCTGGCTCATATCAAAACCAACTGTCTTGTACTTAGTCGAAAACAAACGAGCCAACGGCAAACCTACATAACCAAGGCCGATTACACAAATTTTAGTCTCTTTCATATTTTTCATATTTCTACAAATTATTCTTATACCACTCTATAGCCTCATTAAGGCCTCTTGCAAAATCATATTCAGGGTCGTATCCCAACAACTCTTGCGCCTTCGAGATATCTGCATTGGAGTGCTTGATATCGCCTTTTCTATCCGGACCAAATATCGGCTCGATATTTTTATCAAGCGCCTTTGTCAATGCATAGTAGATGTCTATCAAATACTCTCGACCACCATAAGCAATGTTAAATGCCTGACCGGCCGCCTCACTTGGAGCCAAACAAGCCTTCAAGTTTGCCTCAATAACATTCTCGATATATGTAAAATCACGACTCTGCTTACCATCTCCATTTATCGTAGGCTGCTCATCGTTAAGCAACTGCTTGATAAACTTTGGGATTACGGCAGCATAAGCTCCGTGAGGGTCCTGGCGACGACCGAACACATTAAAATAGCGCATACCATAGGTGTCCAAGCCGTAATGCTTCGTATATTGCTTTGCCCACTCCTCGTCGCAGCGCTTTGTCAAAGCATATGGAGAGAGAAGATTGCCTTCAACACCCTCCTTCTTTGGAAGATGAGCCTCATCGCCATAAACCGAAGAGCTTGATGCATATACGAACTTCTTAACACCACACTGACGCGCAGCTTCCATCATATTCAATGTTCCTTGAATATTGTTTGCACAATAGAACAAAGGCATCTCAATCGAACGAGGTACACTACCCCATGCAGCCTGATTCAAAACATAATCCACACCTTTACAAGCCTGAAGACAAGTATCCAAATCTTTTATATCGCCTTTGATGAACTCGTAATTCGGGTTGCCTGCAAACATGTCCACATTTTCTTGTTTACCTGTACTCAGATCGTCCAAGCAGCGAACACGATATCCTAAATTTAAAATTGCCTCACAGAGGTTTGATCCTATAAAACCCGCTCCACCTGTCACCAAAAACAGTGAATCCTTCGGGAAAATTAAATGTTTATACGCCATATTGTTTTGTTAATTTGTTATACTCTGCTTACTTCGTAAAATTGCACATATAGCTATATGCAGAATAAATCTTCATATTTTTTAGCACACTCTTCTATAGAGTATTGTTCTGCCTGTTTTTGACATCGATGTTTCATCTCCGCAAATTCATTATCCGATAACGACAGACATCTTTCTATTGCTTTAACATAGGTTTCAACTCTAAAATCTTTGGACAAAAAACCAGTCTTATTATCTTCTATCATATCTGAAATTCCTCCAACTGCTGTACATATTGGAATCAATCCACACGACAACGCTTCAATCAAAGAAATAGGCATACCTTCTCTTACAGATGACATACAGAACACATCTGCATTGCGAAGATATTGTCGAGGATTTGTCTTTTCTCCCAAGATATGAATATGAGGGTTATTCAACTCCTTAATTCCATTAACAATATCTTCATCCACGAATCTGCCAAACATATACAACTCTATTGGCGCACCTTTTTTTGTTAATTGATCGACAGCCGAGCATAATAACATATGGTTTTTGACTTTAGAGATATGGCCAATTGACACAAAGTTATATCGCCCCTCAATTCGCGGCACTAAATTTCCATCTGTCCACGACACACTTAAAGGGCGACCATTGTAAATTAGCACAGATTTAACATTATCGCCATAAAAATCACAGAAACTGCGATTGGATGTTTCAGAAATAGTTACAGGAGTGCAGTATCTTTCTCTAAAGAATATTTTTTTTAGGAACGCAGACAAACGACCGCCAGATTCTGCTCGCGCTTCACTATGTATTGTATGCACAAATTTAACTCGCGGAAACAGCCATTTTAACAGAGCAAAATGTAAGTACGCCCCTACATGTGTATGTACAACATCTGGAGACTCTTTTTTTATGGTTTTGTATAGACGACAGAGATATGCAAAATCAAATCCTAACTTCTTATTCAAGGAGCATACCGTCACGCGTTCCGACACTTCTGGTAAATAAAACGCATTCTGCTCCAACAACGAATGACTGACAACCAACACGACATCGTGCCGCAGACTCAATTCATTCGACAAGTCTACAACAAAGCGTTCTGCACCTCCAGATGATAATTGCGGAACAATTTGTACTATTTTCATATTCTATGACATTACTCCTAGGTTTCTAATAAGCTCATCCCACCTTTCGTAGATTGTATCTACATTAAACTGTTTCATAGCACATTTTGCAGCTTCGCCAATTTGTTTGCGTAATAACTGGCTTTTCGACAATTGCTCCATTCTATAAGCCATAGACTGCACATCATTCATTTCTGTCAAAAATCCGTTAACACCATCTTGAACGATATCCATTAAACCATCATGGCATTTAAAAGATATTGTAGGTAGACCAACTGCCATAGCTTCACATAGCGCATTTGGAAACCCTTCTTGATACGAAGTCATCAAATAGATATCACCTTCCGAAAGCAATTGATGGACATTTTGAACTGCGCCTGGTAAATTTACTATATTCTGCAAACCCTTAATAGCAATTATATTTTCCAGATTATTGCGTTCTGGTCCATCTCCATAAATTGTAAGACAACAATCAACACCTTTTTTATACAAGCATTCAATTACTTCAATCATTTTATAATGTTGCTTTATCGGATGCAAACGAGCGCAAGAAACAAACTTTACGGCGCCACTAATTGCATAATCTGTTTTTTCACATGCTGGTGATAATACAGGATTTGGCATTATTTGCACCTTATCTTGTATTGAAGGCATAAAGGACTTGAAATTCGAGCACTGCACAGTTACAATATTTGCTCGACGATACGCAATACTTCGCAATGTACTCCAAAGTTTGTTTGGATGTACTACAATCGGATTACTTCGTTCACACGCAACTATAGGTATAGAATGATTAAAGTACTGCGATAATAAAACCAGTGTGTTTATATTATCTAGAAATGAGATTATCACATCAGGTTTTCCTTTTTCAATTATTCTACCAACAGAACGCACCATTTTGAGAAATTGAGAAACCTTATTTATGGATTTATACTGCGACAAAGGATGCTCTATTGTTTGAATATGTCTATCTATTTTGTATTTTAATGAATGCGGATTTAATGTTACTACAGTAGGAAGATATTTTTCTTTCAGATAGAACTCATTTGCCATAATCTGAATAACATTGCCAGCTCCTCCTGAATAATCGTCCACAAACATCATTACTTTACATTTCTCTTTCATATCTATCCCAAGAAGGTTTTCATTTGTTCTATATAGCTCCTATAATCAAATACTTTATTAGCCTTAGTATATGCAGCATGTTTCATTGCCTGAATAGAAGAAATTGGCATTTTACATAATTCTTCTATCAGCAATGAAAGATCTTCAACTTTAACCGAATTAGATAATATTCCATCTACTCGGTCTTCTATTATCTTTTCTGCACCTCCTACTCGATTACACAACATAGGCACTCCTAATGACATTGACTCTGCAAACTTTGTGGAAAAACCTGCTTTCGCATATCTCAATGATTGACGTAATAGGATGCTAAAATCACTTTTTCCCACAATCTCCAAGGTCTGTTGATGACAAAGTCTGCCATGAGCATATACACCTAATCGTTTGAATGTGTCTACATCTCCATAGCATTCAAGTTCTCTCTCGGACAATCCTACAATATGAAATTCGGCTCTTGAGTTACATTTATTCACATTGCAAATTGCAGATATAAACGGAGCTAAAATATCCTTATTACCTACCGTGCCGGCATACACAAATTTCAATTTATTACAACCAGCATTAACAGTATTGGATTCAAAGTTTTTAGATGCGATATCGAATATAGGCGGCAAAAAAAGAACTTTACATCGTTTTTGCTGATAGAAATCGGCAAGATACGGGCTTATTGCAATAATATTTTTGATTTGTGGGTCTATCAACCTTATTCTCTTGTCTGTTAAATATGGAACAATCCTATTGATTAACTTATCTCCTTTTGGACGCTGATCATACCATTCCGTAACATCCGCCACTATTCTTATGTTATTTCTTTTAGCCCACTTTAAAAGTCTCCATGATAACATAAATAGATCGTTGTATAGTATCACCGTATCTATTGAATACTTCTTTACATGTGCTTTGACATTTTTAAACGCAGCTCTCGCAATTAGCAATTCAATAAAGTCGCATAATTTATTAATACGCCTATTCGTACTCGTTGAAACGAAATGATAATGTACGCTATCAGATATCTGGACATATTTTTGTTCATTGTTAGTCAAGCATAAACAATGCACCTGGCATCCAATAGCATTCAAGATTCTAATGTTGTTAAAAACTCGTATACCAGCAGCCGTTTCGGGTAATCCAAACCTACCCACATACAAAATATTACGCGGAGTACACATCGTTTCTATAATATAATTTTTGATACAATACTCGTCCTGCAACCATTGCCAACAATATATTTTGAGGATTCACTATTATTGCATTATAAACCGATAATCCTCCTAATGCCATCAACCATAACACAACAACATATACGGCACTTAGATCATACATTGTTTTTCTCTTAAATAGTATTAATAGCCATATGCTAATCCATGGAATAGCTAACAAAATTCCATATCTAAACAACAACAATAAATATTGATTGTCGATGTGCTTATAATTACCAACGCTATTAAAAGTGTATGACGCATTCATTCCTCCGCCTAACACCCACTGATCAATAGAAATCGCCTCGAACAAATTGTCATATTGTTGAGATCTGGTATCCTCTGTTAATTTCTCATTAAATGCATCCACTTCATCCTGCATCTCACTTGAACCCGCAACTTGTTTAATCCCCCATATAACTGCAACAACTACAACCGTAGCTAAAATAGCTTTTAACAACTTAGACTTATTAATTTGCGTCAAAGTCAAAATAAGCAATAACGCAGATTGTATCATCCAAGAACGCAGAGTCAAAGAAAACGCCAAGAATGCACACGCGGCTATCAACAAAACAATCCACAATTTGTAATATATGGACTTATGGGTTATTTCTATAGATGCAACACTTACCCACCAAAAGGTCGTTATCATAAAGTAAGTAATAGGATTATTTCCAGCTATATTATTAATATCCCCCATCTCTTTCAACTGCATATATGGTAGTATTGCCAATAACACATAAATAGTGGCAAATATTGGCGCTATACGATTAACCACTCTCCAATTTTCATTGTCAAATCCTACATAAACAGCAAATACTGTTAAATACGACAATGGTGAACCAGGTGTGTATATCGTAGCAACAAAACCTTCTTTTGCGATAGTCAGCACTGTCCAAAATATCACAGCAAAGATCAACAGCGGAACAATAAAAGAAAGTTCTTTACTAACACATGCTCTATTAGCGCTATGACATGCAAACCATAATATTGTAAACAACGAAATATAATCCAATCCACACTTCAAAAAGTCTACTCGACCCAACATTTCCCATCGGCCATACTCGTCAACGCTCCATTGAGCAAAAGCAAACGAATAAATCGAGCTTACTAAAAATAGCACAAATGGGAGTACTATAAATATTTTCCTTTTAGTTGCCATATTCTTGTTTTTGCACCTTTGAATCTTGCGTAAGAATTCGCCCTACACATTTCAATACGACTGGTATTACTATAACTGTGTAACAAATCACGGAAATCCAAGGTATCACAGACAAGCCAAAACTTGGAGCAAGCCATAATTTCAGCGATATTGAAGAAATAACAAAAAACGAAAATGCTACAATTTGTTTAGTAATAACATTTGCCGCATTCAACACCATAAAACATGGAGAGATACCAGATAGTATTATCTGCATAACACACAAACCTATTATGCACCAATATGAATATTCATAATTCTCTTTTAACCACACATTTAAGATAGGAATAGCACACAAAGACAAAAGCACGCCGGCTAATATAGATATCATCAATGATATAACAACCACCTTCTTGGTTGTATTACGAACCCATCTATAATCTCCTTTAGCTATAGCTTCTCCATTTGCAGCCCACAGGGGTGTACTAATCATAGCACAAGCTACACTTACAAATGAGGTTAATTTATATAAGATTGAGTACATTCCAGCATCAGATAGATTTGTTGTTTTTGCAACAATAAAAGTATCCATTGTCAGCCCTATTGTTGTCAATATTGATAACAACAAGAACTTACCGCCCATTGATAATAGTTTTTTTATAAGTTCTAAATCTATCAATTTCAAGGATATAGCTACCCACCTATTGCGATTGGCGTAATAATATACCACAGAATTCAAGGTAAATATTATTATAGACAGCGTTGGCGCATTACCAACAAGAGCGATTGGTCCTAAATTCATTTTGCAAATTACAAATACAAAGAGTAGATTCAATAATGTTCCTGCACTTTGCCAAAGATGACTGTTGTATCCTTCTTGATAAGCTAACTGCACTCGCTGCACTAAAGATAATGGGATATTTAACAATCTAGGTATCACCATAGACAAGATTAATGGACCTACGAGTTGTGTTGCTCTTTCGGTCTCTGCGTTCATTACCTTTGCCCAATTCACAAATGGATATATAGCCACAAACGAAATTATCAATATAGCAGCAATAAGAATCAGCAAAACATATGTGTTGTATATTATTTTACTTTGCAAGAGACCATCCTCTTTTCCATAGGCTCTACTTAGTGCTGTTTGTAAGCCATTGCCCAGACCCAGGTCCGCAAATGCAAACAATGCAAAAAACGATGTTACTGCCCCCCATAAACCATATATTTCTTGGCCTAAATATTCTAGCGCCCATTTTACCGTAATGATTGGAACAGCCATCGCCAAAACTTTTGAAAAAGCAGCAGCAACAGCTGTATAGACTACGCGTTTACTACGATGGTTTATATTACTAAACATTCTCAAAATACTAGTGATTTTATACCCATAAACATTCAATCTCTTCCAAACACATCGCGGGTATAGACTTTTGCGGTGACGTCGGCGATGTTGGTGTCGTAGCGGTTGGCTAAGATTACACCCGAGAGCTTTTTAAACCTCGATAAATCGTTCACCACCTCACAACCATAAAACTCCGAGCCGTCCTCCAAAGTCGGTTCATAGACCACAACCTCGACACCCTTCGCCTTCAATCTGCGCATTATACCCTGTATCGCACTATGACGGAAATTATCCGAATCCATCTTCATCGTCAAGCGATAAATTCCCACCGTCGTTGCGCCCAGCTCCTGCGCCATATGATATACCTGCTCCGCAATAAAATCTTTGCGTGTGCGATTACTCTCCACTATCGCCGTCATCATATTCTGCGGCACATCGGCATAGTTCGCCAGCAGCTGCTTCGTATCCTTCGGCAAGCAGTAGCCTCCATACCCAAACGACGGGTTATTATAGTGAGTTCCGATGCGCGGGTCCAACCCAACACCCTCAATTATTGCCTGTGTATCAAGCCCCTTTATCTCGGCGTATGTATCCAACTCGTTAAAATAGCTCACTCGCAATGCAAGGTAGGTATTTGCAAAGAGTTTTACCGCCTCTGCCTCGGTCAGGCCCATATAGAGAACATCGATATTCTCTTTCAAAGCGCCCTCGCAGAGCAACTCCGCAAACTTATGCGCAGCATTATCGAGGAGTTCATCACCCTCGGGGCGACCAACAATTATTCGACTCGGATAGAGGTTATCGTACAAGGCTCTATTCTCACGCAAGAACTCCGGCGAGAAGAGCAGATTATTGGTATCAAACTTTTTACGCACAGACTCCGTAAAACCTACCGGTACGGTCGATTTTACAACCATTATAGCCGACGGATTGACCGCCATAACGACCTTTATCACAGCCTCGACAGCCGAAGTGTCGAAGAAGTTCTTATCGCTATCATAGTTTGTCGGAGCAGCAATCACAACAAAGTCAGCATCACGATATGCCGACTCTGCATCGAGCGTTGCTCGAAGATTTAGCTCCTTTTCGGAGAGATACTTCTCGATATACTCGTCCTGAATTGGCGAGATGCGATTATTTATCTTCTCGACCTTTTCGGGAACGATATCCACAGCAACGACCTCGTTATGCTGCGCCAGGAGTGTCGCAATCGACATTCCCACATAACCGGTACCTGCTACTGCTATTTTCATACTATGATTTGTTTAGAAAATCTTTCCGAAGACTATTCTACAGAACGTTTTGAAGAGAATCGAGAAATCCAGCCACCACGAGCGATGTCCCAAGTAGTATAAATCCCACTCCAAGCGGCTCAACATCTTCTCCATCGTGTTGGTATAGCCATTGTAGAGCGTTGCCGGAGAGGTTACTCCCGGACGAATTTGGTAGAGATAAACATATCGTTTGTCATGCTCCACAATCTGATCGATATAGAACTTTCGCTCGGGACGCGGTCCGACGAACGACATATCGCCGATGAATACATTGTACAGCTGAGGTAACTCGTCAAGGTGATGCGCACGGATAAATGCACCGACCTTAGTCAATCGAGGGTCAGACTTACCACCCGCATTACTCAACTGAGGGCCCAACTTCTCGGCGTCCATTCGCATAGAACGGAACTTGTAGATATAGAAAGGTCGACCAAATCGGCCAATGCGTTCTTGGCGATAGATTGCAGGGCCACCATCCTCTCGCTTAATCAAAATGTAGCAAATCAGATAGAGTGGCGAGAAGACTATCATCGCAATCAATGCCGCAAAGCAATCGAACATTCGCTTAACATTTCTTGCAAATCCCGACATTCCGTCCGGAATATAGGCATCTTTTGGCACAAGTTTGCTGACCGGAGTTTCAACTTTCTCCTCAGCAACACTCTTGACCTGACACAACTTTTCTATCCAACGGAGGTAGTCGTCGTTATCAAATGTTGCATTCGCAAGCAGGCAGACATAAGCGCCACCCTCACAAAGCTCAACCTCCAACTCCTTCACGACGCACTTTACAGTATCATCATTCACCAATGTGCATGGCATCTGCAATACATCGGAAAAACCACGCAAGCAATCATACCCCATTTTCTTCACAAATAGTCGAAGAGAGTAGGCAGAAGCACCATACGCCATCCAAACGGAACTATTCTTATCAAAATAGAGATGAATACGCGAACCATCATTCGACGACTCACCCTGCTTAACGATGTTAGAATTTACCGGTAACATATTTTTAGGTCAAGATGTGTTTATTCGGATTCTTCAAAGACTTTGTCTTTACCTGCCCCACCTGCTCACATACGCGCATAACCTGGGGGCTTTGGCGATGATACAACACGCTGATTTACAGTGCATTACCGCCAAATGTTTGAGTATTTACCGCCTATCCTGCTTCGGACCCGGCTCAAAACACTCGATTTTATACTCTTTATTACCCGACAAATGTAGGCAAAATTTTCTACAATAGCAAATTCGGGCACTCTTTTTTGCGATATTTTTTCAGGAGAGGAAATTTGCTGATTTTCAATAAATTATTTTCTTTCACAAATTAGTGCATAAATTAGCTACCCGCCCAAATTTGCACCCCAAACAGCTGAGACATTTTTGCAACATTTCGACACAAAACAGAAGTCGCACAAAATGCCCCAGCAGGAAGCCTCTAATCGTCAAAAATGACAATAATAAGACACCCCTTTTCGCAAAAGGTTAAATTTACATAAAAAAAACGCGCCACTAAGCTAAGCGCCACACACCCACTAGCTAAAACACATTTACACGAGTGACCAGGTCATATGATTAAGATCAGAACACCCTCATTTTACCAGAAATTCGTCATATGAAAATCTGGTAAAATCGCTTAAAAAAAGATCTTTTCAGTTGACAAACAACCCGCCAAAGAATGCTCCATTTCAGACATTTGACTCCTCTACAACCTCAACCACCACCCGTTGATTATTTATGCAGATATAAGTATTTAGATAGGTGGCAA
The DNA here is from genome assembly GCA_045648965.1 of Alistipes sp. Lineage (GTDB taxonomy): Bacteria > Bacteroidota > Bacteroidia > Bacteroidales > Rikenellaceae > Alistipes. The sequence continues at coordinate 28,537 of JAZRPA010000008.1, forward strand.
ATATCAGCCAAATCATATATGGAAGAAAAAGCCAAGCCGCAATTGGACGTCGACCGATCGTACAAAGCATATAAGCGAAGACCGCTACATCGAGCGCAAGCAGTACAAGAAGGCCCATAAACGGACTGCGCAATGCGAAAAAACAGACACTCCACAGAAAGTTGAGCAGAAGCTGCAACAACCACAATCTCATCACCCCCATATCGCCACGAACAAGCATCGTTCCTGCCGAAATACCTATCAAAAGATAGAGCACGCTCCAAGCAATCGGAAAGACCGCCGCAGGTGGTGTAAGCAACGATTTTTCCAAGCTTGGATACCACTCTCGAAGCGCATCACCCTGAAGATAATGACCCAATGCACCGATGATAAAAGTGAGTACAATAGGGATAAAATAGGCAAAGAATTTTCTCATGATTGAACTATTTTTGCGCAGATTATTGCAAAGAACAAGCCAAAAAAACGGAAAACGGAAAGCGGAAAACGGAAAGCGGAAAACTAATTTTTAATTTCCCCTTAATGCCCTTACCCCCCTTATTGTCTTTTAATTTTTAATTTCTAATTTTGCATTCTGAATTTTGAATTTTGAATTCATATGGATTGGTTAATGGACCTCGGATACTGGGGCCTGTTTATCGGCTCGTTTTTGGCCGCTACAATAGTACCTTTTAGTGCAGATGTGCTGCTTATAGGTATGCTTGTGGCAGGCGGTTCACCGTGGGCCGTTATCGGCATAGCCACAGCAGGCAACTTCCTTGGAGGCCTAACATCATACGGCATCGGCCGCGTAGGAAAGTGGAAATGGATAGAGAAGCTGGGCGTTAAACCCGAAACCCTCGAAAAGCAGAAGGCAAGAATCGACAAATACGGCTCGTGGGCAGCCCTACTCTCGTGGGTGCCAATCATAGGCGACGTTATCGCCGTAGCACTAGGCTTCTACCGCGCAAAATTCGCCCCGTCAGCACTCTTTATGCTTATCGGCAAGGCGGGCAGATTTATCGTATGGTACTATTTGTGGCTACTAACCACAAATATCTAACGTACTACTTCAATTTAACGATTGCGTAAATCGGATAATGATCCGAAACAAAGTTCACACCACCGTACTGCTCGTTTATGGTATGATACTCTACAACCTTCAAGTAATTGCTACAATAGATATGGTCGATAACGACATCCTTGGTTGTTATATAGCCGTTGTATGTAGTATTGTAATCGGTAAGCTCCTCTGGCGCAACATCACGAGTATTGTACATATAGGACTCGATTGGGTCGAATGCCACATTGTCGGATCTCATATTAAAATCGGCAGTAATAAACAACGGATAGTCATTCTTATACTTCTCGAAGAAGTTCGAGATAAGCTTCATACCCTCGACCTGCGCCAACTCAGATTCGTGGTCGATATGGGTGTTGATATAGCAGAACTTCTTACCCGAAGATTTATGCTTAAACACGCCCCAAGTGGCGCATCTGCTATAGTTTGCACCAAAGCCCTTCGACGGAGTATTTGGGGTTTCGGAGAGCCAGAATGTTCCGCCCTCAATCATCTCAATAATTCTTCTATTATACAAGATACCCATGGTTTCGCCATTACCACTCTCCTTGCCGGTGTCACGACTTACTCCATATCCATCGTAATCCGCCGCAAGCTGTTGCTTTAGATAGGTCCAGTGGTGTGCATACTTTGCCTCCTGTACTCCAAGAATGGTTGGCATATGATCCTTAATAAGCTCCACACAAGCCTCTTTTCTATTGTCCCAACTATTCTCTGGGTTGGACTCTTCAAGCGTAGTACGCACATTAAAGCTCATAACCTTCATCTCATCGGCACTCGCATACTTCTTAAATTCAAGCACCGACAAATCACGCACCTCCAACTCGCAGGTTGTACCCTTCTCATAATGGATAGTTTTAAACTCGTAGACAGCACCTCTCGACAATGCCTCACTCGGACTCCAGGTTGCAATCATCTTATCGCCCGAGCGCTCCACGAACTCAATTGTGCAATCACCAATCTCACCTGCAGGCACAACCACAAAGAGGTCGGTTATCTCTACGCCTAACAAAGAGAAGTTTTCGGGCAGTGTATAGGTCAGCGAGCTCTTACTGCTTCCTGTGTCCGAAATAGTCGTATTTTTGCAATCGACCGCAAATATACCGGAGAGTTTATTTCCCGATGTCGAGGTTACAACCACCTCTTCCAGAGCTGTTTTTTCGCGTGCAGCCCTCACAGGGATACGCAATACGGCTGCAAGGTGGTTAAGCCCGATATTATCACCTTCCTCGGCGTAGCCACACATCGGCGCACTATTTGGAGAGATTGTTCCCTTCACATAGGTCTGCACTGCGGGAATCTCCACATAAGCCTTCTCAGCCGTAGAAAGCGTGCAGTACGGATATGTCACATTGTACGGATAGGAGAGCTTCTCTGTACCAAAGTTGAAAGTTGCCGTAGGCTTGTTGTATTCATCGGAGCCAACCTCATCGGAACAAACTCCATTCACGGCTACCCTATCTCCCTTACCCCAATAAACAGGGTAAGTATTGTCATCACCCTCCTTACCCAGAGCCACACGGGTCTGCAAGAGCGGAAGGCTCAATGTCAAACTATTATCGTCCAATACAACCTCCGGCGGAGTGTTTGGTTGACAACCAACCGCAAACAACAGCATTGAAACGAACAAAAGCAGATATTTTTTCATAATCGTATTATGTTATTTATTCGACTAAAATGGTATACACTACCTCAACTCGACAATTGCATAGATCGGATAGTGGTCCGACACAAAGTTTACATCGCCATACGTCTCATTTATGGTGTGATACTCCACCACTCGCAAATAGTTACTGCAATAGATATGGTCAATCATGTGAGTACCCGAGGTTTGATAGCCGTTATACGTAGCATTATAGTCGGTTAATGACGCCGGAGCAACATCACGGGTATTATACATATAGCTCTCTATTGGATCTATTGCAACATTTGCCGAGCCCACATTAAAGTCGCCGGTCAAGAACAACGGATAGGTGTCTTTATACTCCTCGAAGTGCTGCGCTATAATCTTCATACCCTCAACCTGCGCCAAATCAGCCTGATGATCGAGGTGAGTATTGATGTAGTAGAATATCTCGCCCGTAGGGATATGCTTGAACAGACCCCAAGTGGCACATCTGCAATGATTTGAGCCAAAGCCTTTTGATGGCTCATCGGGTGTCTCGGAGAGCCAGAAAGTGCCACCGTCAATCTTTTCGATGACAAACCTATTGTAGAGAATACCCATAACCTCGCCCGAGCCGCTCTCTTCGCCCGTATCTCGATTTACGCCGAAGCCCTCGTAGTTGTAGGCAAGTCGCTCTTTCAGGTACGACCACTGCGAGGTGTATCGTGCCTCCTGAAAACCGATAATGCTAGGTAGTTGATCTTTGATCAATTCTACACAAGCCTCCTTGCGATTATCCCAATTATTCGCCTCGTCCGTCTCAGTGGTTTTGGTGCGAACATTAAAGCTCATAATTTTAATCTCGTCATTATCCGCATGCTTCTTATAGGACAAAATCAAATCGTCCGACTCAACAGTCATCGACGGCAATACAATGGATAAATTTGGCTGATAGGTAATCGTCTTAAACTCGCGAACAACCCCCTTCGAGAGAGGTGCGTTCGGCGACCAGGTTGCCACCATCTTTTCGCCCGATGCCTCCACAAACTCAATCTTGCAAGAGCCAACCTCGACGGCAGGCAGCACAATAAAAATATCCTTTGGCGTGGTGGTCGAAAGAGTAAAGTTTTCAGGGAATGAATATGTTACAATATTTTCGCAACCCTCTGTTGCCAAGACTGTTGTTCCCTGACAATAGACCTCAAATACGCCTGCAATTTTATTCTGCGAAGTTACAACAACTCTGTCCAAAACCACCCCGTCAAACTTCGCCTTTACAGGGAAATGCAAAATTGCCGCAAGGTGATTGAGAGTTACCCTACTGCCCTCGTTAGCAACATATCCGCACATTGGCGCACTACCCGCCTCGAAAGTGCCCGCGACATAGTTCTGCTCGGTAGGGAACTCAACCATCGGTTGCTCGGCAGTGGTTGTTGCGCAGTATGGATAGGTAATATTGAAAGGATATGTGAGTGTCGCCTCCTCTGAAAATTTAAACACCGCCTTCGACCTGTTCTCGGCGTTGATTATCGCCTCGCCCGACAGCTCGCCATTTACCACAAGCTTATCACCCTCGTTCCAATAGGTGGCATAGGTGTCGCCCACCTTATCGCCCAACGCGACTCGGGTCTGCGCAAGCGAAACGCTCAAAACCACCCCACCGTCGCCCGATACAACATCTACGGTGTTATCGGTCTTACAACCAACAACAAACACAAGCGCGAAGGCCAATAGAGGTATAAGCTTTTTCATTGTCAAATTTTAGGTTTAAGCTATCGTATTACAACATCTTAGTAACAAACCATTTACTAAACAAAAGAGTTGCAACGTACGAACACGTATTCTTCAGAATACAAAGTTATATTATTTTTCGAAATTAGCGAAAAAAATCGAGAAATTATCAAAATAGTAGTTTATACTGAAATAGAGATAGTTAAAAAAAATCGAAATCGGTGAAAAAACGGTATTTTTTATAAAAAAATATCAATTTTAATTGCCAATTGTCAAAATTTTCTTATCTTTGCACCCGCTAAATAGCACAAAACATTTTAATAATTAAAGTATTATGAACAATTACGAAACCGTTTTCATTGTCACTCCGGTGCTTTCTGAGGCTCAGGTAGCAGAGGTTGCTGACAAATTCCAGGGAATCATCACCGAGAACGGCGGTCAGATTGTGAATGCAGAGAACTGGGGCTTGAAGAAGCTTGCTTACTCGATTCAGAAGAAGACAACCGGTTTCTATTTCTTGGTAGAGTTCACCGGCGAGGGCTCGTTGATCAACACCCTCGAAACACAGTATCGTCGCGATGAGCGAGTTATCCGTTTCTTAACTTTCAAGCAGGACAAGTACGCAGTAGAGTACTCTGAGAAGCGTCGTGCCAAGCTTGCTAACAAAAACAAGGAGGAGTAAACTATGGCAGAGATGAACCAGGGTGGCGAGTTGCGCTACCTCAACCCAGTGTCGGTTGACGTTAAGAAGAAGAAGAAGTATTGCCGTTTCAAGAAGCTCGGCATTAAGTATGTAGATTACAAGGATGGTGAATTCTTGAAGAAGTTCCTCAACGAGCAGGGTAAGATTCTCCCACGTCGTTTGACCGGTACTTCGCAGAAGTTCCAGAAGAAGGTGGCACAGGCTGTTAAGCGTGCACGTCACCTCGCAATTTTGCCATTCGTAACCGATTGTATGAAATAAAGGAGGGCGAGACTATGGAGATTATTTTGATTAAGGATGTAGAGAACCTCGGATACGCAAACGACATCGTTTCGGTTAAGCCAGGTTATGCGAACAACTACCTCATTCCACAGGGTTTCGCAAAGGCTGCTACTGCTTCTGCAAAGAAGATTTTGGCAGAGAACCTCAAGCAGCGCGCTCACAAGGACGCTAAGATCTTGGCTGACGCACAGGCGCTCGCTGAGAAGATTGCTAACCTCCCACTCACTTTCGCTGTAAAGGCAGAGGAGGGTCGCATCTTCGGTACAATCACTTCGGCTGACATCGCTGCTGCACTCGCAGAGAAGGGCGTTGAGGTTGAGAAGAAGAATGTTACTGTTGAGGCAATCAACACTGTAGGTGAGTACAAGGCTGCTGTTAAGCTCCACCGCGAGGTTAAGGCAGAGATCACTCTCTCGGTAGTTGCTGAGTAATCATCTAAGCAACCAAATAAGAAAACGGACTCGAATTTCGGGTCCGTTTCTTATTATTATACATAAGTATAAATCTATCTTACGCGATTGTAAACTTTCGCTCGGTTGGCGAGAGAACCTCGATGCGAACAACCATTGCGTCCTCCGGCAGAAGATCCTCGATTAACTCCGGCCACTCGATAAGGCACAGGTCGCCATTATAGAAATACTCCTCATAGCCCATATCGTAGACCTCCTCGATGCGGTTGATACGGTAGAAGTCGAAGTGATAGACCGCATCACCCTCGGCTGTGCTATACTGATTTACGAGAGCAAAGGTCGGACTCGTTACGGTATCGGGCGAGCCCAAGTGCTCCATAATAGCGCTGATAAGCGTGGTCTTACCTGCACCCATCGAGCCGCAAAATGCCACAACATTGCGTCCGTCAAGCGCACCGATAACCTCTTCGGCAACCTCTTTCAACCCCTCCAACGAGTCTATTACTATCTCCTTCATACAAAAAACTTTATCCAAGACAAAGGTAATAAAAGAATTTTACAACTGCCTAATTTTTGCCCAAAAATTGGGGCACTTTTCACTTTTCTGACCCATTTCGACCTATTTTTACGCAGTTAGGACCACTCGACCGTATCAAATGTTTTCATTAGAATATATTTGTGTCGCAATAGTCGACAAGAGACAGATTGCACACAAATAACAACCATTTTACAAATTAACAAAAATCTAATGAACAACAAAATTAACACCTCGGCATCTCCCGCGCTAATGTCCGACGTTGTAAAAATCACCGAACGCGAAAACTCAGGCGTACGCTCTTTATCACTCACACGCATAGCCATTGGCTACGTACTCTCGGGTACAAAATACCTCTACTGCAACGACTACTCCTACTCCATAGAGGAGGGCAGCATCTTTCTGCTCGACGTAGGCTTTCACTACGAGGAGAATATCGTCGGGGCAAACGGCCGCTACGAGCAGATTACATTCTACCTCTCGGCGCAACGTCTGCAGCAGGTAATCTTCGGGCTAAACATAAACTATAGTCTCTCATTCTCTTCGCACCACACCTGCTCGAAGTGTATGTCGCGAAACTTTGCCTGTGTACGAAGTTCAACACCTCTCCGCAACTTCTTTCTCAGCATCGATCTCTCGCTGCGCAGCTCAGGACTGCTACACAACGACGTGGGTCAGCGCATCAAACTCAACGAGTTGGTCTACCTACTCCTCTCTGAGGAGGACGGCTGTATTCGCCGCAAGGTGTTACGCTCGGCCGATACCGAATCGGGGCAGTTCATCAGCTCTATCTACGACAATATCTTTAACGATATTTCGGTTGAGATGCTTGCCGAAATTACGAATCGCTCACTCACCTCATTCAAGAAGGAGTTTAAGCGCCTATTCAACGCCTCGCCACACCGTTGGATTGTGGAGCAGAGACTCGACCGTGCAAAGATTCTGCTCGCCTCAACCTCGCGCACCGTATCGGAGATAGGTGCCGAGTGCGCCTTTGCCAACATCTCGCACTTTATAAAGTTATTCAAACACCGATACAACGAGACGCCCGCTTCGTTCCGTCGCAAATGCGTCGCGCAAGCCACAAGCGAACGTAGCCAGGTGGCTGCAGGGTGATAAATTGAATAATTTTCAAAAAATTTAAATAGTTGACTTTCCAGAACGAATAATATGCAAAAAAATATTATCTTTGTGGCATGGAATTGTCAATTATCATATCAACATATAACAACGCAGCATCGCTGAAGCGCACACTCGACTCTGTGGCTAAACAAGATGCCGATAAAGCTGTCTGGGAGTGCGTGGTTGTAAATAACAACTCTACCGACAATACGGCAGAGGTAGTTACAGATTTTGCGAAGGAGCACTCCGATATAAACATCAGATTGGTAGATGAGCCACAGCAGGGTCTTTCGTTTGCCCGCAACCGCGGTATTGTAGAGGCAAAGGGTCAGTTTGTTGCCTTTATCGACGACGACGAGACCGTAAACGAGGGCTACGTATCGGCATATCTCGACCTCTTTCACAACCACGGCGCATTTGCCGGTGCAGGAGCGTTGAAGGTACGCTACGACTCTGTTCGTCCGAAATGGATGTCGCACTATACCGAGAAGATGATTGCCAACCCACTCGACTTGGGCAAGGAGATTATTACTATCACTAGTTCAGTAACCCCTACGGGCGGAAATATGGCATTTAACCGCGAGCTTTTCAACCTCTACGGAGGTTTCGACACCGACCTTGGCCGCAAGGGCGAGGCGTTGTCAGGAGGCGAGGAGAACGACATGTTCAAGCGTCTGCGCGATCTGGGTGAGCGCGTGTTCTACACCCCTCACGCTATAGCCTACCACCACATCGCCGACCGCAAGCTCACACCCGAGTACTTCGATAAGCTCTCGTATGGCGTAGGCGTAAGCAAGCGCATTCGCGCCGAGAAGTTCGGTACCGAGGAGGAGCTCTTTAGAGACGAACGCAAGAAGCGCAAATATACAAAGATATTGGCCGTACTCTACAGCCTAACCTTCCAATTCCAAAAGGCAAAATGGCTGATACGTATGCGCAACGGCATCTCGAAGGGCATCTTCGAAGAGATATAGAAAAAGACGGGTATTACCCGTCTTTTTTCTTTAATTAAAAATTAAAAATGTAGAATTAAAATTAGCTCTCCTCTCTCTAAAATAGGAGTTGATTGAGCTATTTTTGAGGCAAACAAGAACTGACGCACGAAGCAAGTGCAGAGAGTAAATTTTCATTTACACTATGCCTTGCGAGAAGGAAGAAAACAAAGTTAAACCCGATGCGCAGCATACTAAACGTATGTGAGCAATCGGGTTATCGATGAGCGACTCAAAAAGAGTCAATCAGAACGATTTTTTTACTCTGCCTTACCGTCAGAACCGAGTACCTCCTTAATCTTGTGGATGTACTGCTTCTTCATGTTCTCACGAGCTGGACCGAGGTACTTACGTGGGTCGAACTCAGCAGGGTTAGTGCCGAATACCTCACGGATAGCTGCGGTCATAGCGAGACGCGAGTCAGAGTCGATGTTAATCTTGCAAACTGCCGACTTAGCTGCCTGACGGAGCTGCTCCTCAGGAATACCTACAGCAGCCTTGAGAGCACCACCGAACTTGTTGATAGTCTCAACCTCCTCCTGTGGAACCGACGACGAACCGTGGAGTACGATAGGGAAGCCAGGGAGCTCCTTCTCGATAGCCTCGAGGATGTCGAATGCCAATGGTGGTGGTACGAGGCGACCAGTCTGTGGGTCGATAGTGCACTGCTCAGGAGTAAACTTGTAAGCACCGTGCGAAGTACCGATCGAGATAGCCAACGAGTCGCAACCGGTCTTAGTTACGAAGTCAACAACCTCCTCTGGCTTAGTGTAGTGGCTCTCCTCAGCCTCTACCTCGTCCTCAACACCTGCCAAAACGCCGAGCTCACCCTCAACGGTTACACCGTACTGGTGTGCGTACTCTACAACCTTCTTTGTGAGAGCTACGTTCTCCTCGTATGGGAGGTGCGAACCGTCGATCATAACCGACGAGAAGCCCATATCTACGCAAGACTTGCAAGTCTCGAACGAATCACCGTGGTCGAGGTGAAGAACGATCTGTGGGTTAGCCCAACCGAGCTCCTTTGCATACTCAACAGCACCCTCAGCCATGTAGCGGAGGAGAGTCTGGTTAGCGTAGTTACGAGCACCCTTCGATACCTGAAGGATAACAGGCGACTTAGTCTCAGCCGAAGCCATGATGATTGCCTGCAACTGCTCCATGTTGTTGAAGTTGAACGCAGGGATAGCGTAACCACCCTTGATTGCCTTTGCGAACATCTCCTTGGTGTTCACAAGACCCAATTCCTTGTACGAAATCATAGTTGTTCTTGTTTTATATTTGTGAAATAAAGTTTGTTATCTGTTTATCAGCGCAAAAGTACTAATAATTCTCTAAAAAGCCAAATTATAAATAAAGGTAGTTCCAATAAGTAGCGGCGCTACCCATCTAAGCAGAAATCGCAACACACCAAATAGTGGCGCACGGAGTTTTCCGTCGTTGGAAATTTCCTTGCGGAATACCGCCTTGTCGAGGTACCAGCCCGCAAAAATACAGGTCAAAAGTCCTCCGAGTGGCATAAGTATATCGGCTGTAGCCTTATCGAAGAGGTCGAAAAGTCTACTCGACAGCAGACATAAAATCGCAGCCACGACAGCCACTGCGGTCGAGATGATAGCACTCTTACGGCGCGAGAGGTTGTGATTCTCCTGAATATACTCGGTATTAACCTCGTGGAACGTGATTGTCGAGGTCAAAGCAGCCATAGCAATCAGCAAAAAGAATATCGCCGACCACAGCTCGGGCAACGGCATATCCCTAAATACAAACGGCAACGTCTCAAATATAAGCGTCGGGCCTTGTGTTGGCTCCAAACCCTCCACGCTAAAGACCGCAGGGAAGATGATCATACCCGAGAGAATCGCCACGAGGAAGGTAAGCATCGACGATGATAGTGCCGTAGTCGAGAGATTTGTGCCCTTCTTGAAGTATGAAGAGAAGGTAATCATGCAGCCCAGGCCAATCGACAGCGAGAAGAAGGCCTGGCCGATAGCCGCCATAATGGTTTCGATAGTGAATGCCTTCGAGAAGTTGGGCTTGAAGAAGAATTCATAGCCTTCCCTCGCTCCAGGCATTGTAGCCGAGCGAATAACCATAGCCAAAAGCATCACAAAGAGTATCGGCATAACCCACTTTGCCGTGCGCTCCAAGCCCTTGCGTACGCCACTTGCCACGACGACATGCGTAGCTAAGATAAAGAGCATTGTGCAGAGTGGCTCCTTCCACGATGCACGAAAATTCTCGAAAATCGAGTAAAAAGAGGCTCCTGAATAGAGTGTGCCGTTGATTGAAGCCACAAAATAGTAGAGCGACCAACCCGCCACGATGTAGTAGAAGCCTGAAATTAGAGTCGAGACAATGATGCTATTGTAGCCAAGTGGACGCCACCACTTCGAGAATTGGCCATACGACTTCACGGGGCCTTTGCGCGTATATGTTCCGATGGCAAACTCCGACAACATCACCGGAATACCGAGCAACAATACGCATAGAAAGTAGAGCAACACAAATGCTCCGCCGCCATTTTCGCCCGCTATATATGGAAATCGCCAAATGCTGCCAAGTCCTATTGCACTGCCCGCAGCGACAAGCACGGCACCAATCTTGCTGCCGAACGAGTCATTACCCTGTTCTCTCATAAAAAACCTAACTAACCTTTTGCTTGTGTGGCCTAACCCTTCAGCACCACACTTACTCTGGCCACCTTACCTCCGAGAGGTGGGGCAATTTTAGTAACCCTGCACTCCGTTTCGTGAATCTGTGGAAAGCGGACGTGCAGAGCATCTATTATATTCTGTGCTACGCGCTCGATTGTGCACTGTGTGCGCTGCATCTGCTCGCGCACCAGCTCGTAGACGGTCAAGTAGTTCACTGCCTTGGTCACATCGTCCTCCTCAGCAACCTTACCCAACTCGGTCGTGATGCGGAGCGACACCTCGAAGTGGCTACCCGTCTGTTGTTCGAGCTCGTAACAACCGTGAAAGGCATGGAAATCCATGCCCTCCAACTCTATCGTATACAAATTTGCAGCCACTTACTCTACAATTACGAGATAGTAATTCTTTTTACCGCGCTGCACAAGGATATACTTCTCGGCAATCAAATCCTCAGCAGTTACCACGCGCTGAATATCTGTAACCTTCTCCTTGTTGAGCGATACGCCACCGCCCTGAATCATCTTACGGCACTCACCCTTTGATGGGAAGATTGCGCTCTTCTCGGCGCAGAGGTCGATAAACGAGCAACCCAACTCCTCCTTCGACACCTTGAACTGTGGCACTCCGTCGAACACCTGCAACAAGGTCTGCTCGTCGAGGCGATGCAACGCCTCCGAGGTCGATTGTCCGAAGAGAATCTGCGAAGCCTCAACAGCCTTCTCGTACTCCTCGCGCGAGTGAATCATTGTAGTAACCTCCTCGGCCAAGCGCTTCTGCAACGCACGCAAATGTGGAGCCTCGTCGTGCTCGGCAATCAACTTCTCGATTGTCTCGCGGTCGAGCAAGGTGAAAATCTTGATATAACGCTTCGCATCGTCATCGCTAACGTTCAACCAGAACTGGTAGAACTTGTAAGGCGAAGTGTAGCGAGCATCAAGCCACACGTTACCGCTCTCGGTCTTACCGAACTTTGTTCCATCGGCCTTAGTGATAAGTGGGCAGGTGATAGCGAACGCTTCAGCCTCCGAGCCAAGCTTACGACGAATCAACTCGGTACCGGTGGTGATATTACCCCACTGATCCGCGCCACCAAGCTGCAACTTACAATCCATAGTCTGGTAGAGGTGCAAGAAGTCATAACCCTGCAAGAGCTGATATGTAAACTCGGTGAACGACATACCGTCGCCCTCGCCATTGAAGCGCTTCTTAACCGAGTCCTTCGCCATCATGTAGTTTACGGTGATACACTTACCAATCTCGCGTGCGAAATCGAGGAACGAAAACTCCTTCATCCAGTCGTAGTTATTCACCATCACGGCTGCATTCTCGGCGTCCGAATCGAAGTCGATAAGGCGAGCCAACTGTGCCTTGATAGCCTCCTGATTGTGACGCAAAGCCTCCTCGTTCAAGAGGTTACGCTCCTGCGACTTACCCGAAGGGTCGCCAATCATGCCTGTAGCACCACCCACCAAAGCGATTGGACGGTGACCGCACATCTGCAAGTGCTTCAATATCATAACGCCCACCAAGTGACCAATGTGCAACGAGTCTGCAGTTGGGTCAATACCAAGATAAGCGGTTGTCATCTCCTTTGCGAGCTGCTCCTCTGCGCCCGGCATGATTGTGTGAATCATACCACGCCACTGCAACTCCTCAACAAAATTCTTTCTTCCCATTTTCGTATATATATTTTTTCGTTGTTTTTATTCTACGTCCATATCTAATGCCTTCTGCATATACTCGAACTCGGGCATCACCTTACGAATATGCGCTACCCTATCTTCGAGCTTTATGGGCTTAAGCTTAAAATCAATCTCCTTGATCTCGATCTTCATGTCGAGCGAGCCCTTAATCTTCGCCTCCTCGGCAATACCCTTCAATATCCAGAAACGCTCTCCAAGAAGCTCATCTCGCAACGCCTCGGACGGTACGGCCAACTTAACGACATTGCCCTCGAACTCGATATTCTCGAATGCCGAGATAAAACGAGGTCTGTCGACGCACATTCGCTTAATGATAGCCTCCTTCTCGCGCAACATCTTCGCCTCGCTCTCCTCATCAACCACAATCTGCGAAGGCTTTCCCTCCTCGTCGCTAACATTCGACACCTTGTCGAGCAGCGAAGCCAATGAGCCACCAAGCAACACCGAAGATTTCGGTTTCTCCTCCGTAGCCGGTGCAGGCGCAGGGGCAGGGGCTGGCGCAGGGGTCGGTTTTACCTCAACTACGGGCTTAGGCTCAATCGCCGAAGCCGCCTCCACAACGGGTGCCGTTTTAACGGTCGGCACCTGCTCCTGTATTGGTTGAGGAGTTGGTGCAGGCGCTACCGTAGGTTGTTCTACCTTGGGTGTTATAGCGGGTTGTGGGGCTACCACCACCTGCGGTTTTGGCGCATTCAAATCGGGCAACGGGTAGTTAGCCTCGATTGGTGCGGTCAGATCAAGGTTTTTTTTTTGACCGAGTGTCGAAATTTTCATCAGCGTCAACTCGACAAGCAATCGCTGCGACGACGAGGTGCGCAACTTCGAATCGGCCTCGGTGAGGAGCGAAATTGCTCCGAAGAGAAATGCCGGCTCGCAGATTGCAGCCTGCTGGCGATACTTCTCAAGCAACGAGCCCGTATACTCAATCAACGAGATTGCAGGGCCCTTCGCCACCAAGAGGTCACGGAAGTGCTGGTTCAAGCCACCCATAAAGATCTGTCCCGAAAAACCCTTCGACAACACCGCATCGTACTCCAACAGCGCATTCACATAGTCGCCACGGAGGAGCAAATCGGTAAAACGGAAGTAGGTCTCATAATCAAGGACATTCAAGGTTGCCGCAACAGCCTGATACTCCAACTTTGTACCGCAGAACGACACCGCCTTGTCGAACATCGACAATGCATCACGCATACCGCCATCAGCCTTCTGAGCGATAAGGTTGAGCGACTCATCGTCTGCCTCTACGCCCTCGTTCTGCGCGATGTAACGCAAGTAGCCCACTGCGTCCTCAACGCGGATACGATTGAAATCGTAAATCTGACAGCGCGAGAGGATTGTTGGGATAATCTTATGCTTCTCGGTGGTTGCGAGGATAAATATCGCATGCTGCGGTGGTTCCTCCAACGTCTTAAGGAAGGCGTTGAACGCCGACGACGAGAGCATATGAACCTCATCAATGATAAACACCGAGTATGTACCAATCTGAGGGAGAACGCGTACCTGCTCGATAAGGTTACGGATATCCTCTACCGAGTTGTTCGATGCAGCATCGAGCTCGTGGATATTGAGCGAACGATTCTCGTTGAACGAGCGACACGAGTCGCACTGATCGCACGCCTCTGCACCTACGGGGTGCTGACAATTGATAGCCTTCGCGAAGATTCGCGCACAAGTGGTTTTACCCACACCGCGAGGTCCGCAGAAGAGGTAGGCGTGAGCCAACTGACCACGCTCGATTGCATTTTTCAATGTCGAGGTGATATGTGATTGTCCTACCACGCTTGCGAAGGTGGCAGGGCGATACTTTCGAGCCGATACAATAAACTTCTCCATAATCGCCACAAAGTTAATAAACTTTGTCTATTTCTTGTCATTTTTCCGACAAAATGTCGTTTGGCTGGCAGATTTTTTGTCATCTAAACTCTCCGAAGCGACAAAACGACACCAAAAAACCGCGTGGCAAAAGATTTGTTGGGGCGAAAATCAGAAAACAGAACACAAAAAAACACAAATGATATGAAAACAAATCAGGCAAACAACCAGAAATTTGAGGCTCTGTCGCGCTATGCCATAGACCTCAACGAGCAGGCCCAGAAGGGTAAGCTCGACCCCGTAATTGGTCGTGACGAGGAGATTCGCCGAGTGCTACAAATCCTCTCGCGCCGCACCAAAAACAACCCCGTACTCGTGGGTGAGGCGGGCGTTGGTAAGACTGCTATTGTCGAGGGTATTGCCCACCGAATTATCGACGGCGATGTACCCGAAAATCTCCTTTCGAAGCGCATCTTTTCGCTCGATATGGGAGCCCTAATCGCAGGTGCAAAGTATCAGGGCGAATTCGAGGAGCGACTCAAGCTCGTTATCAGCGAAGTGATTGAGAGTGAGGGCGAAGTATTGCTCTTCATCGACGAGATTCACACCCTTGTAGGTGCCGGAAAAACCAGCGGAGCAATGGACGCCGCTAACATTCTCAAGCCGGCGCTTGCGCGTGGCGAGTTGCGCACCATCGGAGCCACTACACTCGACGAATATCAGAAGTATTTCGAGCAGGATAAGGCTCTCGAACGACGCTTTCAGAAGGTTATGGTCGAGGAGCCGACGCCCGAGGATTCCATCTCGATTTTGCGAGGTCTGAAAGAGCGCTACGAAAACCACCACAAGGTGCGCATCAAGGACGAGGCTATCGTCTCGGCCGTGGAGCTTTCGCACCGCTACATCACTTCGCGATTCTTGCCCGACAAGGCGATCGACTTGGTCGATGAAGCAGCATCGCGTTTGCGTCTGGAGATGAACTCCGTACCCGAGGAGTTAGACTCACTCGACCGTCGTATTCGCCAGCTCGAAATCGAGCGTGAAGCTATCCGTCGCGAGGGCGACAAGGAGCGTATCGCAACCCTAAATAACGAGATTGAGGAGCTAAAGTCAAAATCCACGGCTATGCGCCGTCAGTGGGAGGGCGAGCGCGACCTTATCCGCCAAATTCAGCAGGAGAAGGAGCGTATCGAAAACCTCAAAGTCGAGGCTCAGCAGGCCGAGCGTGTAGGCGACTATGGTAAGGTTGCCGAGATTCGCTACGGCTCAATCGTCGAGGCCGAAAAGCGCATCGCATCGCTCAACGAGGAGCTTAAGGCGAACACCTCGGCGGGCTCGATGATTAAGGAGGAGGTCGATGCCGAGGATATTGCCGAGGTGGTATCGCGTTGGACGGGAATACCCGTAGCGAGAATGTTGGCTTCCGAGCGCGAGAAGTTGCTAAATATGGAGACTGTGCTTCGCACCCGAGTTGTCGGTCAGGAGCAGGCGATAAGCGTAGTTTCGGACGCTGTACGCCGTGCACGAGCAGGCCTTTCGGACTCGCGCAAGCCTATTGGCTCGTTCATCTTCCTCGGCTCTACGGGTGTAGGAAAGACCGAATTGGCACGCGCCTTGGCGGAGTTCTTGTTCAACGACGAGAATATGATGACACGCATCGACATGAGCGAGTATCAGGAGCGCCACGCCGTATCGCGCCTGGTAGGAGCGCCTCCGGGATATGTAGGCTATGATGAGGGCGGACAACTCACCGAGGCGGTACGTCGCAAGCCATACTCGGTGGTTCTGCTCGACGAGATCGAGAAGGCTCACCCCGATGTATTCAACATTCTCTTGCAGGTGTTGGACGATGGTCGCCTGACCGACAATAAGGGACGCACGGTCGATTTCCGCAATACAATAATCATCATGACCTCGAATATGGGCGCACTCACCATTCAGGAGCGTTTCCTTGGTGCGATGAACAAGGAGGGCGAAGTATCGGAGGATATTGTAGAGCTTACTCGCAACGAGGTTATCGAGCAATTGAAACAACACCTCAAACCAGAGTTTTTGAACCGCATTGACGAGATTGTGATGTTCGAGCCGCTGAGCGAAAAGGATATTCTCAAAATTGTAGATATTCAGCTTGGCATCGTACATAAGATGTTGAAGCAGAGCGGTATCGAGCTTCGTGTAACCGACAAGGCGCGAGAGTGGATTGCCCACGTCGGCTACGATGCGGCATACGGCGCGCGCCCTGTGAAGCGCGTTATTCAGCGAGAGGTTATCAACGAACTTTCGAAGCGCATCTTGGCAGGCAAGGTCGACAAGTCGCAACCGATAGTCATCGACTGCAAAAACAACGAACTCTCGTTCAAGAATTAAAAGTTTTCCGCTTTAACCCTGCTATGCAGGCTTTTCCTCCTTCGCACCTCGGCATAGCTTGCAAGCAATCTCTGCACTCGGTTTGGCGTCGGTTCCGTTTCCCACTACAAGCGGAAAACCAAAAACTTTTCAAGTTTTCCGCTTTCCGCTTTCAGTTTTCCGTTTTTTACGCTATCTTTACCGAAAATTATTTCGAGTATGGATAGCGTAAAATTTTGTGCCGAGGAGCGTGCCCAGCGTGCCAAAGCATTTTTCAACGAGGGTTACAACTGCGCTCAATCGGTAGCAATGGCTTACGCCGACATCACCTCGCTCGACGAGAAGATGGTGGCCACAATCACTGCTTCGTTTGGTGGCGGTTTGGGACGCTTGCGCGAGGTGTGCGGAGCGGTTAGCGGAATGGCCTTCGTGGCAAGCTTCCTCTCGCCATGCCCTACGGCCGACAACGCCGAGGCTAAGAAGGCTAACTACGCCCTTGTTCAGGAGTTTGCCGAGCAGTTCCGCCAGCAGAATGGCAATATCGTTTGTCGTTCGTTGCTCGGCTTGGACCGCCCGAAGGACGAGCCTACCCCATCGCCTCGCACTGCGGAGTACTACCAGAAGCGTCCTTGCGCGGAGTATGTCTACGATGCAGCACTTATCGTTGGCAAATACCTCGAGAACGGAAAGCTGAAAACGGAAAACTAATTCTTAATTCATAAAACCAAAAATTGGAGATGATTGAGGAAATTTTGTGCGTTGCTAGGCGACAAATCCGCAGCATAGTAATCCTATGTGAGGAATTTGGCGACCGACGCAAGGTGCAAAATTTACCAATCAGAACAATTTTATAACAAAAAAAGTATGACAAAAGTTATCACTATCGCGGCAGAGAACGCACCAAAAGCAGTAGGCCCATATTCGCAGGCAAGAAAGGCTGTGGAGGCTGAGGCTACACTCTATGTTTCGGGACAGCTCCCAATCAACCCTGCAACAGGCACTATGCCTGAGAGCATCGAGGAGCAGACACACCAGTCGTTGGCTAACCTCGGCGCTATATTGAAGGAGGCTGGAATGGAGTACAGCGACATCGTTAAGACAACTGTATTGCTCGACGACATCAAGGATTTCGCAGCTATGAATGCGGTATATGCGGAGTACTTCCAGGGCGAGAAGCCTGCTCGTATGTGCTACGAGGTTGCAGCTTTGCCATTGGGCGCAAAGGTCGAGATCGACGCAGTAGCAGTGAAATAATTGACAAATATAGGTATTTACCTATTTTCAAGCCGATAGTATTAGCTATTGGCTTTTTTCTTTTTGTAGGTGTTCGATAACTTTGAGAGCTTTCGACTGACCGACAATTTTTGCAACGTCATCAAGCGATGCCTTGCCGATATTCGACACCGTGCGGAAGTGGCGTAAAAGTGCTGTAACACTCTTTTCGCCTACACCTTCGATACCTTCCAAGCCCGTCTTAATAAAATTCTTGCTGCGGCGATTGCGGTGATGCGTAATTCCGAAGCGGTGCGCCTCGTCTCGAATATGGCAAATAACCTTCAACGGCTCGCCCGTGCGGCTCAGGTAGTACGGCATAGAGTCGTTAGGATAGAAGATCTCCTCCAATCGCTTTGCCAGGCCGACAATCGGCACCCGCTCGGCAATGCCCAGCTCCTGCAAGACAGCATAGGCACTCGAAAGCTGGCCCTTACCGCCATCGACAACTATCAAATCAGGCAACTCCGAGCCCTCTTCCAGCAGTCGCGAATAGCGGCGTGTAAGAATCTCGCGCATCGAAGCGAAGTCGTCGGCGCCGACCACAGTTTTTATGTTGAAATGGCGATACTCCTTGCGTGAAGGCTTGCCGTCGCGGAACACCACGCACGACGCTACGGGGTTGGTACCCTGCAAGTTAGAGTTATCGAAACACTCTATATGACGAGGTTCCTTCGCCAGGCGTAACTCACGGCGCATAGCCTCCATAAGGCGGTCGGTATGGCGTGCCGGATTGTGAATTTCGAGGTTTTTCAGTCGCTCCGCGCGAGTGGTCTTTGCCGAGCGCAACGAAAACTCCAACAAATCGTGTTTCTCACCCCTCTGCGGAATGGAGAATTTCACCCCTTCGAATAGCTCCTCGTGAGGCATCACCGAGACCAAAACCTCGCGCGCCAACTCGCCCGCGATATTCTCCTTAATATGCTGAATACCAAGCGTCATAATATCGCGCTCATCACTCTCGACACCCACGGCAATAGTCGCAGTATGGACCGCCGTAATCGAGCCGTTGCGAACGCGCAAAAAGTTGCAGTAAGCCTCGTCGTCATCAACCAGCAACGAGAAGATATCTGTATCACCCATCTTAGCGCTCACAATCACCGAGCGCGAAGCGTAACGCTCCAACGACTCAAGGCGAGCCTTATAGCGAGCCGCAACCTCGAAGCGCAACTCCTCGGCTGCACGCATCATCTCGCCCTCGAGGTAGCTGCGAACGGGACGTAAATCACCCTTCAAAACCGAGGTAGCGATATCGACATAACCTTTATACTCCTCGATGCTGCACTTGCCGATGCAAGGGGCCTTGCAGTTGCCGAGATGATACTGCAAGCAAGGGGTGTGTTTCGCCTTCGAGATACTCTCCTCGGTCATTCGCGTACGGCAGCTGCGAAGTGGTAACGCCTCACGAATAAAATCGAGGACTGCCCTTTGGGCAGAGATTGAGCCGTAAGGGCCATAGTACTGCGAACCGTCACGTACAATTTGTCGCGTCGAGAGCACTCGCGGGAACTCCTCGGCCGTCACAGCAATCCAAGGGTAGGATTTATCGTCTTTGAGCAGAATGTTATAGCGTGGTTGCAGGGTTTTGATAAGCGAATTTTCGAGCAAGAGCGCATCGGTCTCGCTATCGACCACAATATGGCGCATCGAGGCAATCTGTCGCACCATCACTCGCACCTTTGCCGAGTGGTCGCGACTCTCCACGAAGTAGGAACGTACTCGATTGCGCAGATGTTTGGCCTTGCCGACATAGATTACCTCCCCTTTGCTATTCTCAAAGAGATAGCAACCTGCCGACATAGGAAGCATTGCAACCTGTTCTTTTAGTGATATTTTCTCGTTTTCCGCCATATTTCCCTCCAAAGATACAAATTTTTGCGAAAATCGTACTTAATTTAAAAAATTAAACTTAACTTTGTAAAGAGTTAATCACAGAAAAATCATAATTTTATCTACTTGCAATATGAAAAGAGTATTTACCGTACTGTTTGTGTGCGTTGCATTGTCATTTGTAGGTTGCGTAGACCGCGAATTTGACCTTGCCGACACTTCGGGCGAAGTCACCGTCGGCGGAGAGGAGCTTCTTCTCCCAATCGGCGATGTTGCGCCTATCTCGCTTGCCGACCTTTTGGGCAACAACGAGTGGGTTGGAACCAACGAAGATGGTCTGTATCAGATTACATTCTCATCGTTTGGCGACGACCCTACAAAGTATGAGAAGGTGTCAATCGAGGGCATCTCAATCCCTAACATCACAGGCTTATCGCCGCAGTTGGATCCGATAAGCTTCTCGTTTGGCTCGCTGCCTACATCGCTCTACTTTAGCGGTATCAACAAGCCTATCGACTTGAATATGCCAAACCAGATTGGCCAGGTTATGCAGATTGAGCCTATCAACATCGCCAAAGATGTTGACTTCGTAATTCCGAGCCAACTCGCCGAGCAGGGCGTTATCGACGACAAGACATTATCGTTGCTCAATATGTTGGGACTCACTTCACTCTCGAAGAGTGGCGAGGAGAATATCGTATTCGATGCTACAATCGAGATTTTGGAGCAGTTGGAGAAGGTTGATTGGGTAGAATTCGGTTGCGAGGATCACCCTTACGGTGCACCATTCAACCTCAAAATCGATTTGAAGGGTTTGAACGATGTTGTAGCCGGCGGATTGCTCAATATCAACGTAACCTTCCCTGAAGGCTACTATCTCCGCGATGAGAATGGCAACGACTTCCCTGTTGCAACTCACAACATCTTGTCGAAGGAGCTGACTATTGCTCCTAAACAGAAGGAGATTGAGGTTTTGGTATATCTCCACAAGATTGATTACAGCGATCACACCTTCACAAACGGTAAGTTGGATATTCACGACAAGATTACCTACAAGTACGACCTTTCGGTAAATCTCGGCAAGGGTAACTACAACCTCAGCGGCAACTCTAAGCCACAGATGGCTATTCAGGCTGAGCCTAAATATAAGGATGTAGAGGTGAAGATTAGCCACTTCGACGTTCCTACTTACGAGGAGTATTTCACACAGTCGTTCAACGGTATGCCTAGCGGCGTATCTATCGACAAGGTTGCATTTACCGAGGATAGCAAATTAAATATCTCGGTTAAGGGTCTGGAGTGGTGTGTTATTCAGGATAACCTCACCGGATCCGACATCTCGCCAAAAATCGAGATTGATCTCCCACGTTCACTCCACTTCCGCGACCACGCGCTCCTCGATGAGAGTACCAACGTATTGTTGGCTTCGACCACCGAATTGTCGCAGGGCGTTGAGCTCTCGCTCGAGTATATCGACTGCAAGAACAGCACAGGTATCAAGCAGGAGAATGGTCAGTTGCTCATCAACGAGAAGATTGGCGCATCTATCCACATGGAGAGCCTCGACGGCCATACCGTACTCGTATCGACAATCACTCCACCGGAGAACTTAAATATCTCTATCGGTATTGCCGACACTCGTCTGAATATCGATACTGCAAACTCGGTTGTAACTTGGAGTGACGACAAAACATTTGACTTTGACTTGAAGGACAATGTTCCTTATATCGCTCAGACAATCGACGTTCCGGAGATGATTGCCGACATCAAGCGCATCAAGATTGGCAAAGCTAACAGCAACGAGCCACTTTCGATGAACTTCAAGTTGGCCACCGGCAGTTCATTCCCTGTCGAGGAGCTCGACATCAATGTAGCTGTAAACCTCGGCAAGATGCTCCGCCCTACTCAGAAGATGTTTGATGAGGGCCTTATCGTGAAGAACGAGAATGGCGACTATATCCTCACCATCAACGAGTCTTGGAAACCTAAGCAGGCTGCCCTTATCAAGACCTTGGAGTTCGACGCTTTGGAGAACATTCCGGCTATCGAAAACGGCAAAATTACACTCAACCAGTCGTTCCCTGTTACCGGAGGCGTAAAAATTAAGAGTGGCGAATCAATCGACCTCTCGGCTGTAAACGATGCGAAGGTTGACATCGACTTCAACATCGACGACATCGAGGTACGCACCTTCACAGGTAAGGTTGATATTGCTGTTAAGCCGGAGAGCATGAATGTAGAGCTCGGCCTTGGCGAATTGGAGGGTTTGGGCAGCTTGGAGATTGGTTCGCTCAACATCAACCCAATCCTCACACTTCGTCTTAAGGATAACCCTACTGGCGTAGCTCTTAATGCAAACACTAAGGTTTGCACCTACGACAAGGCGGGCAGTGTTATCACTACAATCGAGGTTCCTACAATATCTATCGCAGGAAATGGTCCTTCGACAATCGTTATCTCGACTCCACATCACGCATCGAAGTATGTAGGAAAGGATGTAACCTTCATCGCTGTCGAGAACCTCTCGCAGATATTGAAGGGCTTGCCTAACAAAATCAGCGTAGATTTGGAGGCTTCATCAAACAAGAACGAGGAGATAACCATCGACCTCAAGAGAGCAGCTCAGGGCTACGACATCGAGTACCAATACGAAGTGTTGTTGCCATTTGAGTTTACCGATGAGGTTGAGCTCTCGTACGAGGCAACTATCACAAACCTTAACGAGACCTTCGCAACAATCGCCGACAGCACAAATGGCTTAAAGGTGGGCGATGTAGGCCTTGTGGCTGAGTTTGGCTCAACCATTCCATTCAACATTGTTCTCTCGGCAGAGCTCGTTAATGCTGAGGGCACAACCGATGGCATTGAGGCTCGTCTCAACATCAACGACTGCGTAATCAAGGGTTACAACAAGGAGACCGACGGCGAGAAGAAAGTTTCGACCATCGACCTCGACTTCGACCTCGGCGAGAGTGGCTCGCTCGAGGGTTTGAAGGCTGCCCACGGCGTACGACTCAAACTCTCAATCTACGATACCGGTGCAGCTTCAGCAGAGTTGTCAAAGGATCAGTTTGTCGAGGGCAAGTTGAAGTTGCGAGTTCGTGACGGATTAACAATTGACATTTTCGATTTCTTAAAGCAGGAGGGAGAATAAGCTATGAAGCGTTTCAATAAAATAATCATTGTTCTTGTGGCTGCCTTGTGTAGCGCAATCGCCGCATCGGCACAGATGCGCACCGCATACTTTATGGAGGGCTCATTCTTCCGTACAGATATGAACGCAGCGCTGGCTCCGACTCGCGGATATATCAAAATTCCTGTAGCTGGTAGCTTGGGTGTAGATTTTGGTAACAACTATTTCTCGGTGAACAACCTCTTCTACAAGCAAGACGGAGGTATCTACACCTTTATGAACAACAATATCTCGGCCGACGAATTTTTGAACAAATTGGGCGACCAGGGACGTTTGAGCATGAACCTCAACACCACAATTCTCGGCTTTGGTGCCCACACCAAGAAGATTTTCTGGAACTTTGGCATCAACCTCCGCTCTAACACCGAGATCACCCTCTCGAAGGATATGTTCGCGGCGATGAAGAATCTCTCGAACGGCTACTACGACTTGGGCGATACCCACATCTCGAACCGTGAGTATATCGACGTAGGTCTTGGCTTCGCTATTCCTATCAAGAACTTTATGACCTTCGGTTTCCGCGTTAAGGGTTTGGTAGGTCTTGCCGACATCTCGATGAAGATGGATAAGATGTATCTCGACATCAACGAGAACAACGTTAGAGCTGAGTTGTTGGGCGGCATTCGTGCTAATAGCCCATTCTTTGCTCCGAACTACAATGCCGGCGACCCACTCTCTATGGAGGGAATTATGCAGCAGGATATGATGCAGGCTCTGAAGAACATCAAGAGCTGGGGTGTAGGTGCCGACATCGGTTTCGAGTTCCGCTGCTTGGAGGATCACCTCAAAATCTCGGTTGGAGCCAACGATATTGGCTTTATCAAGTGGTATGCTCCAAATACCGTAAACGCCAAGGGTAGCGCAAACTTCCTCTACGAAGGATTTAATCTCACCACCGGAGAGGCTAAAATCAATGGCGGCTACAATGCCGAGATGGCTCAGCCGGAGGGTCAGTACATTACCCGTCTGTCGTGGTCGTTGAACGGAGGTATCGAGTATAACTTCTGGAATAATTGGGTTGCATTGGGATTGCTATCGCATACCGAGTTCTGCCAGAACTTCACCCGTACCGAGCTCACTGCATCTATCAACTTCCGCATCGGACGTTGGCTTTCGACATCGGTTAGCCACACCTTCCTCAACGGAAATCAGCCTGGCGTACTCGGTTGGGCATTGAACCTCCACCCACCGGGATTCCACCTCTTCTTGGGTGCCGACTTTATCGACACTCGCTATGCAGTTTATCAGCAGAAGATTCTCGTGCCGCAGTATCAATCTTCGGCCAACGTATATCTCGGCGTAGGTTTTAACCTCGGCAAGGCGAAGTATATGCCGTCAATGCAGGGTAAGAGCAAGCGCGCAAACCGACTCGAGAAGCAGAAGGGTAAGGCTTAATTCTGAATTTTATTTATGGATCAACCTAAGATTGAGCGAGTACTTCGCTTGATGAAGATGATGACGAGCAGCAATCGCTACACCATAGAGGAGTTGGCGGTGCGGCTCGACACGTCGTATCGCTCAATCTATCGTTATATCGACACCTTCAAGGAGGTGGGCTTCGTGGTGCATAAGGAGGAGGGCGGAGTATATCGCCTGGGTAAGGAGAGCCCCTACTTCAAGGATATTTCGCAGCTCATTCACTTCACCGACGAGGAGGCGCACATCGTAAATCAGCTCATCGGAGCATTGGACGACACGAATATGCTCAAGCAGAATCTGCGCCGCAAGCTCTCTTCGGTATATAACTGCACCTCGCTTGCCAATAGTATCGTCAAGGGCAAGAATGCCGAGAATGTAAATCGCATCATCGAAGCTATCGAAGAGCATCGCCAAGTGGTGCTTCACAACTACTCTTCGTCGCACACCGGCACCAAGCGCGACCGTCTGGTCGAACCTATAGCCTTTACGACGAACTATGTGCAGATTTGGTGCTTCGACACCTCGGACAACAAGACAAAGCTCTTTAATACTGCCCGCATTGGCGCAGTCGAAGTGCTCGATAACGAGTGGCAGCACAAGGCGGAGCATAAGTGCGGCTATATAGACATCTTCCGCACCATGGGCTTCGAGCAGATGCCCGTAAAACTACGCTTGGGCGTTATGGCGCACAACCTCCTCATCGAGGAGTATCCACTCTCGGAGCGCGACCTCACGCAGGAGGACGAGACGCATTGGTTGCTCGACACTATGGTCTGCAACTACGCCGGTATTGGACGTTTTGTGATGGGATTAGCCGAGGATATCGAGGTTGTCGATTCGCCCGACTTCACAGCCTTCCTCCGCAAGAGGTGCGAAGAGCTAAACGCGAAGTTTTAAGCTATTACCTATAATAAATAAGGGCGTTAAAGGCGTTAAGGTAGTTAAGGATAGACGATAACAGACTCAATAAAGCATGGGTATCGAAAGCGATACCCATGCTTTTTAGTGTTGTATTTAACAATCAGAACGGCCTCCCTAAAAATCGTAAATGATTAAGGAAATTTTGTGCCAAGCTAGGAGACGAAAGCGGAGCATACTAGAAGGTATGTGAGCATTTCGGCTACCGACGATTGGTGCAAAATTTACCAATCAGAACGATTTTTACTTCACGTTTTGGAGCTCTACGAGCTTAGCATAAACTCCACCTTTGGCGATAAGCTCGTCGTGCTTACCCTCCTCGACGATGCGACCTTCGTCGATTACGAAGATGCGGTCGGCATTCATAATGGTTGAGAGGCGATGAGCAATAACTACGGAAGTACGACCCTTAAGAAGCTTGGTGAGGGCATCTTGAACGAGCTTCTCGCTCTCGGTATCGAGGGCTGAAGTAGCCTCGTCGAGAATAAGGAACTCTGGGTTCTTGAGTACGGCACGAGCAATGCTCAAGCGCTGGCGCTGACCACCCGAAAGTTTAGCACCGCGGTCACCGATGTTGGTATCGTAGCCCTTAGGACTCTCCATAATGAAGTTGTGAGCATTTGCCACCTTGCACGCCTCGATAATCTCCTCGTCGGTAGCGTCGAGACGGCCGAGTGCGATATTGCTCTTAATCGTGTCGTTGAAGAGCACAGTCTCCTGCGAAACGAGACTCATCACGCTACGCAACGAATCCTGCTTGTAGTCGCGAATAGAGACGCCATCAAAGAGAATATCTCCGCTATCGGCGTCGTAGAATCGCTCCATAAGCTCACTCAAGGTCGATTTTCCACCACCCGAAGGGCCCACCAACGCAACGGTCTCGCCCTTGCGTACCTCGAACGATACGCCGTGAATAATCTCGCGCGAGTCGTCGTACGAGAAGTGAACATCGCGGAACTCGATCTTCTCCTTAAGGCCATCGAAGTCCTTTGCATCCGGAGCATCTTTAATCTTATTTTCAGCATCGATAACCTCGAAGAGGCGCTCACCCGATGCAACACCCTGGTTGATACTCGAGAACTGGTCGATAAAGGCACGAACAGGTCGTGTAATCTGCGAGAAGGCTGCAATAAATGCGATGAAGCCCGCTGCACTCAAGGCGTCATTAACAACAAGTGATCCACCAAAAATCAAGATGATAGCCACGGCTGTAATACCGAGGAACTCACTCATTGGCGAAGCCAACTGCTGACGACGAGCCATCCAAAGCAATGTGTCGGCAAGTGTCTTATTCAGAGAGTGGAACTTCGACTTGATATACTCTGTTGCAGTATATGTCTTTACGATTTTGATACCGCCGAGCGACTCGTCGAGCACGCTGACCATGTCACCCATACGCTGCTGGCTCTGGCTTGCCGGATAGCGCAACTTCTTAACGATGCTACCGATAATCAAACCAACCACAGGTAAGAAGAGTACCGAGAAGAGTGTCAGCTGCCACGAGATATTTATCATAAGCACGATATATCCAATGATGAGGAATGGCTCACGGAACAATACCTGCAACGTGTTGGTAACACAGAACTGCACAACACCCACATCAGAGGTGATACGCGACATAATATCGCCCTTGCGCTGGCCGCTGAAATAGCCCACGTCCTTGCTGATAACGCTATCGAACATAGCATTACGCATACGAAGAACGGTATCTACACGCATCTTCTCCACCGTGTATCCACCCATGTAGCGGAAAAGGTTCGACAGGAGGTTCATCACTATCAGAACCACCGCCAACAACATAAGAACATTGGCAATATCCCACACCTCGCCGAAAATATGCGTATAGGCGTAGTTTAACCACAACTGCAATGACTCACCCTTGAACGACAACTCCGGCATCTCCGTAACAGGTACGAAGACATAGTTCTTGTCGAACATCGTGTTCAAGATTGGGACAATCATTGCATAGTTGAATGTATTGAACACGGCGTGCAACGCAGCAAAGAAGAAGTACGGCACAGCGTACCTGCTTATAGGCTTTGCATAACCAAGTAGTCGCAAATAAGTTTTAAACATAGCGCATTATTTTTTTATACCAACCCCTCAGCGTGGTACTCATTTACCGATTTAATGTAGTGCTCGATGGTCTCCTCCATCGAAACAAACGACTTTCCACCCGCAGCGTTCTTGTGACCACCGCCATTGAAGTAGCGACGTGCAAATGTGTCGACGTCGATATTTCCTCGCGAGCGCAACGACACGCGGATAAAGCCCTGCTGTGCAGTGAACATCGCCGTCATCTTCATCTTCTTGATCGAGAGCGGATAGTTCACGAAGCCCTCGTTATCGCCCTGCTGGAACCAGTAGCGGCGCATCTCCTCCTCGGTGAGCGACATATATGCCACACGACCGCCAAGCAAGGTCTTCATCTTGCGATGTATGGTGTAGCCAAACAACTTGGCACGACCCTCGGTGAAGGAGTTATAGACGTTGTTGTAGATCTGCGGAATATCGATGCCCGTACCCGACAAAGCGGCCACAGCCTGGAATAACTCGGGTGTAAGATTCGAGAACGCGAAGTTGCCTGTATCGGTCATAATGCCGACGTAGAGCTGTGTAGCTACGGTTTCGTTTATCGCCTCCTGCCCATAGAGCGCTACGATGACGGTATACATCAAAAACGCAGTGCTCGACGACTCGGGGTAAGAGAACATAATATCGAAGCCCTCAGCAGGGAAGAGGTGGTGATCGATCAACACTCTCTTTGCTGTGGTATTCTTCGCTACTACCTCACCCAATGCATCGGCGCGAGTGAGCGAATTCATATCGGCACAGACGATAACATCTGCCTCATCGAGAGCCTTCTCGGTGAGATGTTCCTCGTCGTTGCGGTAGATAATTATGCTATCCGAATTGGGAATCCAGCGCAGATAGTACGGGTAATTGTTCGGCAAGGTGCAAGTTACTTTATGGCCGCGAGCGGTCAGCACCTCAGCCAATGCCAACGATGAGCCAATGGCATCGCCGTCGGGATTTGTATGCCCCACGATAACGATTTTGCGAGGCTCGGCGAGGAGATTTCGGAGCTCCTCAACTCTCTCTTTATCTATATTCATCGCGGCAAAGATAAGAAAACTCTGCGACTTTTAATTAAAAATTAAAAATTAAAAGTTAAAAATGAGATTTTTACAAATACTCCAAAGCTCAAAAATCGTCAATGATTGAGGAAATTTTGTGCGTTGTAAGGCGGCAAATCCGCAGCATAGCAAACCTATGTGAGGAATTTGACGTCCGCAACAAGGTGCAAAATTTACCAATCAGAACGATTTTTTATGAAAGTACTTGCACCACTGTGTAATGCCGCAATTTTCGCACTTCGGCTTGCGAGCTATACAGGTGTAGCGACCGTGCAGAATAAGCCAATGGTGTGCTATTGGGAGTAGGTGCGACGGGATATATTTTTCGAGTTGTAACTCGGTTGCGCGAGGGGTCTTTGCTCCGACCGAAAGGCCGATACGTGCCGACACTCTAAATACGTGAGTATCAACGGGCATAACCTCCTTATTCCAGATTACCGCACCCATAACATTCGCCGTCTTGCGACCCACGCCCGGCAGGCGCATCATCTGCTCGATATCGCTCGGCACCTCGCCGCCAAACTCCGCCACAAGCATACGCGCCATGGCGGCCAAATTCTTCGCCTTATTGTTCGGATAGGAGATGCTGCGGATATACTCATAAATCTCCTCGGCCGAAGCCTTTGCCAAGTCGAAAGGTGTCGGATAGGCCTCGAAAAGAGCAGGCGTAGTGAGATTTACTCGTTTGTCGGTACACTGCGCCGAAAGGATAACCGCCACCAACAGCTGGTAGGGGTTTTCGAAGTTGAGCTCGCTCTCCGCCACGGGCATAGCTTTCTCGAAGTAGTCGATTACGGCTTTATATCTCTCTTCTCTTTTCATAATTTACCTCTTTCGCAACAATTTCTTTACAAAAAGTCCATATGGCGTAATGCTCAAAATGTGCATCGGGCGAGCCTCGACTTCACTCCACCAGCGCTTCACGAAATCGCCCACCGAGCCGATATGCGAATAGACCCAAAGAGCCGTATTCATACGCTCATGCAACAGATATGCTCGCTGGCGAGAGCCATTGTAACACTCATCAAACCAGAGCTTTATATTCGACGACGAGTCGCAGAAAGCGAGACGCTTTGCGAGACTTGTGCTATGGCTTACGCTATCGGGGAAAACACGATGTACGGCCGTTGCGCGGTCGATATATGCCACCTCGGAATGGGCCGCCACAAAGAGCCACATCGGCAAATCTTCGGTCAGCCACTCGGGACGATTTTCGGGTTTTTCGGTGGTGTAATAGTCCAAAACGAGGTCGCGTCGAGCCAAAGTTGTGCAGTTTTCGACGCACCAATCGTGTAGAAGTGTGTCGAGCGTGGTATGCCCCTCCCCTATCGGAAAACGACCAACCAACGCGCCCTCGGCATCTCTGCGCTCAGCAAGGGTGTAGCACAATCCTACATTCGGACGTTGCTCCATAAGTGCCACCTGCTCGGCCAAACGATTCTCGTCGCACCAATAGTCGTCGCCATCGCAGAAGGCGATATATTTGCCCCTGGCAGCCTCCACACAGCGACGATAGTTCGCACGCCAGCCGACATTCTCGGTCGAGGCTATAAGGGTTATCTTTTCGGGATATTTTTCGGCGTATTCGCGACAAACTGCAAGGGTGCCATCACTGCTGCAATCCTCTCCGAGGATTATCTCCACGCCAAAGTCGCACCGCTGCGCCAAAATCGCATCGAGAGCCGTAGCCAAGTAGGGCTCATGATTGTAAGTGGTAACACAGATCGAAACGAGCGGTGTCATAGCGACTATAATTTTGTAAGTTTTGCCAATTTCGAAAGCAGGGTCTTCTCCTCGCCTGAAGCAAAGCGGACAACAAGTTTATGGTCGGTAGCCAAAGGTACAACCTGCACGATTTCGCCACGTCCGAACTTAGGGTGCTCGACGCGCTCGCCCACAGCATAGGCGCACGCCTCCGACGTAACCTGACCTACGGTCGAGTTGTTCATTCGGCGCATACCCGTAACGTCGCGCTGTGGTGTCGGATGTGGTCTTTGGAAGCCGCCCAACTCTCGGCCAACCTCTCTTCGCTCCTCCTTTGGTTTCTGCTGATAGCGAACATCGAAGCGACGACGCAAAACATCGATCGCCGACTCCTCCTTGCCACCGCTTGCAACCTTCACCTCGCTCTGCTCGCCACGCGGCTTGCGAAGGTTGAAGTCGCACTCTACATACTGCTCGTCAATCTCGGCGAGGAAACGGCTTGGCTTCGAGAACTCCATATTTCCCCACTTGAAGCGCATATCCACGCACGATAGCGTAGCCAACGACTTGGCACGTGTGAGTGCCACATAGAACAATCGTCGCTCCTCCTCGATACCCTCGACGGTCTCGAGTGCGCGCTGCGACGGGAAGAGATTCTCCTCGCAACCCACCACGTAGATATATTCGTACTCCAAACCCTTGGCCGAGTGGACGGTCATCAGCGTCACGCGATCCTTATCCTCCTCGTCCTCCTTCTTATCCATGTCGGTAAGGAGCATCAGCGACTGCAACCACTCCTCGATTGTAGCACCCTCGAACTCCTCGCGCTCGCCATTACGTATTTCGGCCTCGACCTGCTCGTAGAACATCTGCATCGAGTTAACTACCTCCTCCAAGTTTGCCACCGCCGACTGCGCCTCGGGTGTATTCTGCTCGCGATAGAACGGCAACAAGCCGCTTCGCACTGCCACCTCCATACCAAAGTCGTAGAGTCCCTTATGCTCACGCTCCAACGACAACGAGCGGATAAGAGCCACAAACTCTGTAACCTTCTTCACGATAGCCCTCTCAACCGCATCGGCAGGAGTGCGCTCAACCATTTTATCGACCGCCTCCCACATCGAAATCTGCTGTTCCTGCGCTATCGCCTCGATACGAGCCACCGTCGTATCGCCGATACCGCGTGCCGGAGTGTTGATGATGCGCTTAAAGGCCTCGTTGTCGCGAGGATTTATGATAAGTCGGATATACGAAAGCATATCCTTGACCTCCTTGTGGTCGTAGAACGAACTACCCTTGTAGATGAGGTACGGAATACCGCGCTGGCGCAACGAATTCTCCAACGCCTGCGACTGATTGTTCGTACGATAGAGAATCGCCGCATCGCTCCACTTGCCACTACCCTCACGCACTCTGTCGCGCAAGTCGCCAACCACCAAGTCGGCCTCCTCGCGGTCGGTGTAGGCCTTGAAGATGCGAATCTTCTCGCCACTTGCACCCTCCGAGAAGCAGCGTTTTTTCAATCGTCGCGAGTTGTGGTCGATAACTGAGTTTGCCGCATCGACAATCGTCTGCGTCGAGCGATAGTTCTGCTCCAACTTAAAGACCTTCGCCTGCGGATAGTCGCGCTGGAAGGAGAGGATATTCTCAATTTTCGCACCTCGGAACGAGTAGATACTCTGCGCATCGTCACCCACTACGCAGATGCGAGAGTGGAACTGCGCCAAACGGCGAACTATGATATACTGCGAGTTGTTTGTATCCTGGTACTCATCAACCAACACATACTGAAAACGCTCTTGATAACGCGCCAACACCTCTGGGTGGTCGCGAAAGAGGAAGTTTGTCTGCAGGAGCAGATCGTCGAAGTCCATCGCTCCGTTGAGCTTGCAACGACGGCAGTACTCGGCGTAGAGATTTCCGAACTCTGGCATCTGCGCACGTCTATCCTCGGTCGCAAAGGTAGAATTCTGGAGATAAGCGCCCGGCGTGATAAGATTATTTTTCGCCATCGAGATACGCGAAGCGATAACATTAGGCTTGTACTTATCGTCGCTCAGGCCTTTCTCCTTGATAATGGTTTTGAGCAGATTTTTCGAGTCGTTCGGCTCGTAGATTGTATACTCCTTCGGATAGCCCAACACCTCGGCATTCTCGCGCAAGATTCGCGAAAAGACCGAGTGGAATGTACCCATACAAATATAGCGACTCTGCGGACCAACCATCTTCTCGATACGCTCGCGCATCTCGTTAGCCGCTTTGTTGGTAAATGTAAGTGCCATTATCGAGTGCGGCGGAACCCCCTGCGCCAACATATAGGCGATGCGGGTTGTGAGCACTCTTGTCTTGCCCGAACCTGCACCCGCAATAATCAGCGAGGGCTCGTTATAAGCCTCGACAGCAGCTCGTTGCGCAGGGTTCAGACCCTTCAAAATCTCTTCATTCGTCATAGTGAGGACAAAGATAGTAAAAAAACGGAAAACGGAAAACGGAAAACGGAAAACTAAAAATAGAAAATAGTGAGTAGTTTTTCCCCTTAATGCCTTTAACACCCTTAAATAATTTTTAACTCTTAGCTCTACGCCACACATAAAAATTGTCAATGATTGAGAAAATTTTGTGCGTTGCAAGGCGACAAATCCACAGCATAGTGGGTCTATGTGAGGAATTTGTCGTTCGAAGAAAGGTGCAAAATTTGCCAATCAGAACGATTTTATATATATTTGCAGTATGGGAAGTATGTTGGATAATTCGATTAAGTTCGTGCAGGGCGTAGGAGAGGTGCGTGCCAAGTTGCTGGAGAGGGAGCTTGGTATTGTCACTATGCGCGATATGCTGTACCACTTCCCATTCAGATATATTGACCGCTCGCGCACTTACAAAGTAAGGGAGGTGACGGAAGATAACTCATCGGCATATATTCAGCTGCGCCTTCGCGTTATAGGCAAGTCGTTTGCTGGCGAGGGCAGGAAGCAGCGTTTCTCGGTATATGCAGCCGACGATACGGGGCGAGTGGAGTTGATTTGGTTCAGGGGCATAAAGTGGATTGAGAAGGCTATCGAACAAAACCGCGAATATATCGTCTTTGGCCGTCCGTCGTTCTTCCGTGGCGAGATGTCACTTATCCACCCCGAGATTGAGATTGTTGAGAAGGCTCTTTCACGCAAAATCGAGAGTGGCTTGCAGGGTATCTATTCATCGACCGAGAAGCTATCGACCACACTCGGCACAAAGGGTCTGTACAACATCATCTGCTCGTTGTGGGGCGTTGTGCGCGGCCATATCAAGGAGTATCTGCCCGAATATATCATTCGCAAATATGGCTTGATGTCGATTGAGGAGGCACTCTATAATATCCACTTCCCGCAATCGCCCGAGAGGTTGCGATTGGCGCAATATCGACTTAAATTCGACGAGCTCTTCGGCATTCAGCTCAACATACAGGCACGCCGCTCTGAGCGCACAGGTCGCAGAGACGGCTTCTTCTTCCCGAAGGTGGGAGATATGTTCAACACCTTCTACCACACGAAGTTACCATTCGAGTTGACCGAAGGTCAGAAGGCGGCCGTGCGCGACATTCGCAACGACACCGTATCGGGCATTCAGATGAACCGTTTGTTGCAGGGCGATGTAGGTAGCGGCAAGACCGTAGTGGCGTTGCTGGCAATGTTGCTTGCCGGCGATAACGGATTCCAGTCGTGCATGATGGTACCGACCGAAATTTTAGCACGCCAGCACTTCGCCTCGATATCGAAGATGTGCGAGGGCGTACCCGTGCGCATCGCAATTTTAACGGGCACAACAAAGACCAAGGAGCGCAAAGAGATTTTGGCCGCTTTGGAGGCGGGCGAGATAGATATTTTAGTGGGCACCCACGCCCTAATTGAGGATAGAGTAAAGTTCTCGAACCTTGGACTTGTAATTATCGACGAGCAGCACCGCTTCGGCGTGGAGCAGCGTGCGCTATTGTGGACCAAAAATTCGCAACCGCCGCATATCCTTGTAATGACGGCAACGCCAATTCCGCGAACCTTGGCTATGACGCTCTATGGAGACCTCGACGTCTCGGTCATCAAAGGTTTGCCGCCAGGTCGTCAGCCAATAAAGACCTATCACTACTTCGAGTCGGGACGACTCTCTCTGCAAAATTTCATGCGCAGTCAAATCGCCAAGGGACGACAAATTTATGTGGTCTATCCGTTGATTGCCGAGTCGGAGAAGATGGACTACCTGTCGCTACAAGAGGGTTTTGACGCCATTGTACGCGACTTCCCTCTACCGCAATATCGTGTAGCGGTGTGTCACGGCAAGATGAAGCCCGATGCGAAGCAGCAGGCTATGGAGGAGTTCAAAAATGGTCAGGCACACATTTTGGTTGCCACTTCAGTTATCGAGGTGGGTGTCGATGTGCCAAATGCTACGGTTATCGTCATCGAATCGGCCGAGCGCTTCGGTTTAGCGCAGTTGCACCAGCTCAGAGGCCGCGTAGGACGAGGCTCGGAGCAATCCTACTGCGTGCTGATGTCGGACGAGAAGCTCTCAAAGGAGTCGAGCAAGCGCCTGGAGGCGATGTGTCAGACAACCGACGGCTTCGAGTTGGCCGAATTGGACCTCAAGTTGCGAGGTGCGGGCGACATAAACGGCACAATGCAGAGTGGCGACGCCTTTGACCTGAAGATTGCCAATCCGACCTACGACAACCAGATTTTGCAGGTGGCGCAGACGTTGGCAATATCGTTGTTGGAGGTCGATGCAACCCTTTCGCATCCTGAGCACTTAGCTCTGCGAGAGTTGCGCGACCGCTATGCACCCGAGAACAAGAGTGACTTCTCGGAAATTTCGTAACCAAGATAGTTTAACGGCATGAATAGATTTATAAAAGGTGTGATATCTGCGTTATTGCTAGTTGTAGGGGTGGCAACCTCCTCGGCACAGCGATACCACAACGGCGAAGTGTTGTACTATCGCGCCGCCTATCGTGCCGCACTGATACCTAACACCGAGGCCGGAGAGGTTACCGTATCAACCCGTATCGACACCCTCAACGGCAAGGAGGTCTATCGCGTAACCGGCAACGGACGCACCCTGCCATTCTTCCGTTGGTTCTTCGACATGGACGACACCTATGATATATGGGTTGACAAGGAGACTCTGCGCACACAGCGTTTCGAGAGCGACATTAAGGAGGATAAATACACCTTCCGCAGCCACTACAGCTACGATTGGAAGGCTATGAAGGTGCATACATGGTCGCAACGCAAAAGCGACACTCCGCGCAAAAAGACGATGACACTCACGCCCAACAGCATGGACGCTGTATCGCTCTACTTCAACCTTCGTTCGGTCGATTTAAAGTCGTTCCGCCAGGGCGACAAGCGACAGCTGGATATGGTTTTGGAGGATACTATCCGCCACCTAACCTACCGCTTTATCGGACGCGAGACGCTCACCGTACCAAAGTTGGGCGATTTCGACACTATGAAATTTGCCTGCACGATAGGCACCTCGGAGGAGTTCTCGTTTACCGACGGCACAGAGTTTTTTATCTGGATTACCAACGACGAAAATAAAATTCCGGTGATGCTCTCTTCGCCGGTACGAGTAGGCGAGATTCGCGCCTACCTCCGCCGCTACGAGGGTCTACGCTACCCTCTTTCGAGCAAAATCAGAGATAAAAAGTAAAAATAGAGTGCTAAAATAGCGGTTTCGACGACACCGAGTAGCGAAATGTAAAAAAATAACTATCTTTGCGCAAAATATCTAGAATATGGAAGAGAATAAATACAATTTCAACCCTGAGGAGAACCTCAACAACGAGAATAACGAGGAGAAGTTCGACTATCTTCCCGAGGAGGATTACGATCAGGATAGAGAGAATTATACGGCTGCCAGGAAGTCTATCTTGGGCTACCGCGTAGTGGTAATTTTGTTGGTCATCATCTTGGCTGGCGTTTCAGCTTTGTACTTCAACCTCAATCATCAAAACAAGATTGACAGGGAGAAGCGAGAGGCCGAGTTGATTGAGATGCACAAGGAGTTGGAGATTGAGCGCGATACCCTCGCAAACCAGTTTGCCGACTTGCGCAAGGAGTACGACAATTTGGGCGTTAAGAATGACTCTATCTCAAGAGAGCTTCACAAGGGAGACTCTATCATCGCTCAGCTCAAGAAGGAGCGTCGTTTGAACTACGCAACCATCAACAAGTACAAGAAGGAGGTTGGTACTTTGCGTGCCGTGATGAAGAACTATCTCCACCAGCTCGACTCGGTAAACGAGGTAAACAAGAGTCTCGTAACCAAGAATATCGCTCTTAACAGAGAGATTACAACTGAGCGACTCCGCGCAGATAAGGCTGAGGAGAAGAACAAAGAGAACGAGAACAGACTGAAGCAGGCGGCGATACTCAATGCCCGTGGTATCTCTATCACCGCATTGAATGCCAAGCAGCGCGCCGTTACTCGTATCAAGCAGGCAACATCGTTCAGCG
Source organism: Alistipes sp. (assembly GCA_045648965.1). Classification (GTDB taxonomy): domain Bacteria; phylum Bacteroidota; class Bacteroidia; order Bacteroidales; family Rikenellaceae; genus Alistipes. Next base: position 65,457 of record JAZRPA010000008.1, read on the forward strand.
TAGGATTTACCATTGCAGCAAATACTACTGCAAAGCCAGGAAACCGCAGAGTATACCTCTGTATATATAATCCAGACGGCCATTTGATTGGCTCATCAAGTTTCTCGCACAACGGCAAGAACAAGGGCTGCACCGCTTCGCGTGAGGTTAGCTACCAGAACGAAGATTTGGGTGTAAATATCTTCTACCACGACTCAGGCAAGAATTTTGCACCTGGAACATACAAGGTAGAGCTCTACATGGACGGACGATTGCTTGGTAGAACATCTAAGAACTTTGAATAAACGACTTCAAAAAAACTATTGACTATGAAAAAGTATGTTTGCACCGTATGTGCTTGGATCTATGATCCGGCAGTAGGCGATCCTGATGGCGGCATCGCACCAGGAACAGCATTCGAGGATATTCCTGAGGATTGGGTTTGTCCAATCTGTGGCGTAAGCAAAGAGGAATTCAATCCGATTGGCTAAACAAAAAAACCGAGTTAGATGTGGCTCGTTTTTTTTTGTTTAGTTAAAAGTTAAAAGCATTTTCTTGTCAGAAGGCGTAAGATGTGGCGCATCACAAAAGAGATACCTTCGGGATAGTACAAAACGTACAGCCCGGAGGGGTAAAATTTTGTGATGTGACACAGATTGCTCCTTATCACAAGAAAAATATAAGGGACCGCTATTTGCAGTCCCTTATATTTTAATCGTAATTGATTACAGATTAATTGTACTTGAAAGTTGCCTCGTCAGAAACAGTCAACTTCTTGCGACCCTTTGCGCGGCGAGCAGCCAATACCTTGCGGCCGTTCGCAGTAGCCATACGAGCGCGGAAACCGTGCTTGTTGATGCGCTTGCGGCGCGATGGCTGGTAAGTTCTTTTCATTGCCATAGTTGTATCGTTTTTATTGTTTTACTCTCAACTTTAAGCGCATAATCTCCCTATGCGAGGTGCAAAGGTACAACCTTTTTTCGATTTTGCAAAACCTTTTTCGAAAAATGCACGAAAAATCGCACTTATCTCTAAAAATTACTCCTTAAAGAGGTCAATTTCACCCTTTTCGACCTTATGGAAGTAGTCGGTAAGGGTTGCGATGAACGGAGAAATCACCTCGATGGTATCTGCAACAACACTCTCGCCCTGCCCCTTTATGCGGTAGAGCATTGCAGCATAGAGCGCTCGGAAGCACAACTCTGTATCGCTCATATCGCTCTCCTTACCGAGAATCGAACGCAGAGTCGGAAGGTACTGCGTGAGAACGGTGTATCGCTGACGATATAGCTCAGCTATATCCTGCTGCTTCATAAGTCGCAAGTGAAGGTCGTGCAAATCGGAGATAAGGTGCAATGTATGGTCGAGGTGTCCCGACTTCTCCTTACCCTCCTGCTCGAGCAGGTGTGCAATATCCATATACCACGCCATGAGCATCTGCTCCTGCTGCATCTCGAGCTTACGCGGTTTTACGAGTGTCGAATATACCGCCTCAGGCGAGAACTGCAATGCACGAAGCAGGTCCTCAATCTGCCATAAATATAATATGTACTCGGCGATATTCTCCTTACGTTTTTGTTGTGCTATATCCATAAATATTATCTTTGGTACAAAGATACGAAAATTCAAAAAGCAAAATGCAAAATGCAAAATTATTTTTCTAACTTTGTACTATGAATCTAAGCAAATACACAAGAAGAGCGAGTTGCGAGGTTAAAATCGGAGCAACAACCATTGGTGGCAACAACCCTATTGCCGTGCAGTCGATGACAAATACGGCGACCGCCGACGTGGAGGCAAGCGTAGCGCAGATTGAGCGCATAGCCGATGCGGGAGCTCCCATTGTGCGCCTTACAGCGCAGGGTAAGAAGGAGGGCGAGGCGTTGCGCGACATCGTAGCACAGGTTCGCAAGGAGGGCTACCCTACCGCTATCGTTGCCGACATTCACTTCGTACCCGAGATTGCATCTATCGCAGCCGAGTCGGTCGATAAGGTGCGTATCAACCCAGGCAACTACCGCACAAGTGGTGGCGAGTTGGAAGCACTCATAGAGAAGTGTCGCAAGCGTGGCGTTGCGCTCCGCATAGGCGTAAACCACGGCTCGTTGGCCAAGCACATCGTCGATAAGTTGGGCGATACACCTGCGGGAATGGTCGAGTCGGCAATGGAGTTCTTGCGTATCTGCGTCAAGGAGAAGTTCTTCCAGGTGGTTGTCTCGATGAAATCGAGCAACACTCGCGTTATGGTCCACGCCTACCGACTTTTGGTCGAGGCTATGGAGCGCGAGAATATGACTTTCCCTATCCACCTCGGCGTAACCGAGGCGGGCAACGGCATCGAGGGTCGCATCAAGAGCGCCGTAGGCATTGGAGCACTTTTGGCTGACGGCGTGGGCGATACAATCCGCGTTTCACTCACCGAAGCTCCCGAAAATGAGGTTCCCGTAGCAAAAATGTTGGTTGAACACTTTGCTAATCGTTCGGGCGAGTTCGAGGTCGCACACCCTGAACATTACTCGCCATTCGAGTACCGCCGTCGCACTTCGGCTCCTATTATCGCGCACAGCGAAATCACTGACGACTATATAGTTATCGACGCCATAAGCGAAAACCCTACCGCCGAGTGGCGCGCCGCAATTCTCAACAACGAGAGCACACAACCCGTTGTTATTCGTCGTCACTACGAGGGTTCGAAGGAGGAGGTTGCACTCCACGCTGCAGCCGACATGGGACAGCTCTTGCTCGACGGCTTGGCAGACGGCGTTTGGATCGATGCACCGCACATTTCGGAGGAGGAGTTGAACGAAATTGAGCTGATAATTCTCCAAGCTTCGCGCGCACGCTTTTCGCAGACCGAGTATATCGCTTGTCCGTCGTGCGGTCGTACGCTCTACAATATCGAGCAGGCGCTGGCCGACATCAAGGCTCGCACCTCGCACCTCAAAGGGTTGAAGATTGGAGTTATGGGCTGCATCGTAAATGGTCCCGGCGAGATGGCCGATGCCGACTACGGCTATGTCGGAGCGGGTGCAGGACGCATTTCGCTCTACAAGGGCAAGGAGTGCGTCGAGCGCAATATCCCGCAGGAGGAGGCTCTCGAACACCTTATCGAGTTAATCAAGGCTAACGGAGATTGGAAATAAAATTGACAATTGACAGTTGATAATTGACAATTTCATATAAACTCTAACCCAAAAATTAGAGGTAATCGAGGAAATTTTGGGCCAAGCTAGGCGACCAACCCGCAGCATACTAAGGCGTATGTGAGGAGTTAGGCGACCGACGATTGGTGCAAAATTTACCGATTAGAATAATTTTTATAAAATATGGTTATACTACCACTTACATATTGGGGAAACGTTGAATACTTCGCAAACCTCTTGCAGGGTGGCGAGGAGGCTGTTATCGACCTCGGCGAGAACTACGTAAAGCGTTCGGAGCGCAACCGCACCGAGATTGTAACACCTACGGGCGGAATGGTGTTGTCGGTGCCGCTCATCAAGGCAAACCGACCTCGTACGCCTATGCGCGATATGCGCATCGACAACTCGAAGCGCTGGCAGCACCAGCATTGGGTGGCGATACTCTCGGCCTACCGTTCGTCGCCATACTTCGACTACGTAGCTGACCGCATCGCACCAATCTACGAGCGTGAGTGGAAGTTTTTGACCGACCTCAACCGCGAAATCTTGCAGGCTGAGTTCGACATCTTAGGCCTAGAGCCAAAGCACAAATTCTCGGAGCTATACATCGAGCCTAGCGAGGCAGCAATCGACCTACGCGACAAAAAAAGGGAGAGCCAATTCCGCTCCCCCCAATACTTTCAGATGTTTATGGACCGTACCCCCTTTGTCGAAAATGCCTCGATGCTCGACATGCTGATGTGCGAGGGTCGCGAAGCTATTTCACTTTTAGGTAGTTGCCAATTGTAAGCGTCATCTCGTCGCTCTTATCCATCACCTTCACCTTTATTACGTTGGTACCCTTCAAGGTCAGGGTATCGGTGCGGTATATCATAGGAGAGATGCTCTTGCAGATAACACCCTCACCATTTATGGTCATCTCGGGCTGTCCAGACGACGAATAGACGGTCAACACCTGCTTCTCATCGCCTCTAAAATCATTCTTCTTATCAGCAATATGGAGCGTTCCCTTGCGACGATTCCACTGCGACTTATAGAGGTAGAAGAGATCCTTGCAGCGCTTGTGGTCGCCCGCTACAACGCCTGAATTACGCACACCACGCACATAGCGAGCCGAGCCCATGTCGAACATCGAATTGAGCCACACGCCCCAGAACAACTCCTCGTCTATCAAGCGAGAATACTCCTCGTGGAAGAGTCGCTGACGCGCTTGTGCTGCAAAGGCATTGGAGGACTTGGCTGAGCCGCTATCGCCATAGCGCACACTATTGCTGCTCTCGCCATAGCATACAGCCTGACGAAGGTGGCTCCAATTTGTGCGCAACGCATTCTGCCAAATATCGAGATCGGCAGTCTCACCACTCTGCCAGCCTACGGCCTGCTGCCAAACGATCAAATCGGTGATGAAGTTGATGTCGCCGTCCTGGTTGCTAATCGCCACTGTAGGACGTGTTACGTCGAGCTTCTTGGCAGTACTGTTGAGCTTGCGGATATAGTCCATCTGCTGCTTTGAGTTACCTCTGAGCAACGAGAACACACCCCACATCGCCACTGAAGGGTGGTTTATGTTCTGAAGAACTATCTCGTGCATCTGCTGCAAGCCATTTGCCTCGAAACGTGCTGTCGAATAGTATGGAATATCGCTCAAAAATGGAGCGCGAGCAAATGGAAAATCGACCCAAGCCACCATACCGAGACGGTCGCACTCGTCGTAGAGGTACTGCGAGTGAGGGCCCATAACCGAACGCAACGCATTTGCGCCCATATCGCGAATAAGAGCTAGATCCGAATTTATATCCTCCTTTGAAAGCGCATTTCCCTTTGGCATACGGTCGTGGCCAAGCACCACGCCGCGAACTCTTACGCGACGACCATTTATCGTAAACTTCTTCTCGGCAGTAACCTCGATTTTGCGGAAGCCGGTCTTCACCTCGACAATATCCTCACCAATGGAAACTCGCACGGTGTAGAGACTTGGCGAGCCGAGCGACCATAACTCCGCATTCTCAATCACAAACGGCACAGAGAGCAGATTACCGTCGATTTTAGCCTTCACGCTCTTTGTCAGCGAGACATAGCCATCAGGGGCAACAAAATCTACAGTAACATTGTGCTGAGAATCTTTGCGACCGAGCAACGCCACGTCCACACGACCCGAAACACGCTCCTTAGTAACCTCAGTTTGGTGCACCATAACACCATCGGTACCATAGTAGAGAGGCGAAACGGTGGTCTTATCGGCCACGATAAGCTCAACATCGCGATAGATGCCACCATAGACATTCTCCTCAACCGAAGTTGGGAGTACGTCGTTACGATAGGTATTGCTTACAGCCACAAGCAACGTATTATTGCCGCCATAGGAGACATTGTCGGTTATCTCGAATGCAAACGCAGTGTAGCCTCCGAAGTGATCGCCGATATGGCGTCCATTCAGAAAGACATCGGCAACGCTCTGTACGCCGTGGAAGCGCAAAAAGAGTCGCTTACCCTGCCACTCGCTCGGGATATAGAGAGTTCGCTGATAGTTGGCCGAGGTTTGGCGATAGGAGCCATTGCCCACGAAGGCATCGAGATTCCAAGTGTGCGGCAAGGTTACCTCGCGAGCATTATCACTGGAATTCTCCTCCATATAGAAGAATTGCCAACCACTATTTATCGAATATACTTCACGCGCCGAGCCTGAGATTACCACTCCGGCAAGAAGCGCCAAACATACCAAAAACTTTCTCATATCATCACGATTATTGTGCAAAGATAGGAATTTATAGAATAAATTGCTAACTTTGTACGACTATTAAAATGCTATTGCTATGATTTTTTTCGACATTATAACTCTTGCCGTCATAGGTTGGATGATTTATAGGGGACAAAAAGATGGTTTCGTTTCGCAACTGCTAGGCTTGATTGGCATCTGTATTGGAGTCTTTCTCGCCCTATCTTACGGCGAAATGGTAGGTTCACTACTCCACATCAACCAGCAGTACGCCACAATAAGCGGTTTTGTCATCGTTATGTTGGTCACCATCATTCTCATCTTCCTCGTATCAAAACTCATCACCAAGACGCTGACGCTGATTAAATTAGGGTGGTTAAACACGCTGCTCGGAATCGTATTCGCAGTCTTCAAGGGACTGCTTGTATTGAGCCTCCTCTACGCAGCAATTTTCGCTCTCAACGCACGTCTTAACGTGGTTGAGCCGGCAAAATTCGATAGTTCCATTTCGTTCAATATCGTTCGCAAGGCCGCAAACCCACTTATTGAGTATTGGGAGAAAACTAAGCCTGTCGAGAAACTCATAACACCAGAGGCTTAATCTATGCAGAGAATAGAAGGATTGGTAATGCGTGCCACGGGCAGTTGGTACGAAGTATTGCACGAGAACGAGATTTTGCGATGCCGTATGCGCGGCAAACTGCGTTTGCGTGGCGTTCGCTCGACCAACCCCGTAGTTGTGGGAGATACCGTACATTGCGAGGCGGGCGACGATGGCGAGTGGGTAATTGTCGATATTGCTCCGCGCCACAACTATATTATCCGTCGCGCATCGAACCTCTCGAAGGAGTCGCATATCATCGCCTCGAATATCGATCGCGCAATGTTGGTTGTAACACTCGTCGAGCCTGTTACTGCAGTAGAATTTATAGATCGTTTCTTGGTTACCTGCGAGGCTTACAAAGTGCCCGTAACCATTCTACTGGCCAAAATTGACCTTCTGCAGCAGACCCCCGAAGCTATCGAGGAGTTTCACCGCATCTACGAGGGTGCTGGCTACGAAGTTATCGACATATCGGCGACCAAGGGCATCGGCGTCGAGCGCGTAAAGGCGATGCTATCGGGCAAAACAACGCTCCTTTCGGGCAACTCGGGCGTTGGTAAATCCACACTTATCGGAGCAATAGACCCTACGATAGAGATTCGCACGGGCGAGATCTCCGACTCGTTCCACAAGGGCAAGCACACCACAACCTTCTCGACAATGTACCGCACGGCCGATGGCTTTATCATCGACACGCCAGGCGTAAAGGGTTTTGGCCTAATCGACATCGACGATAAGGAGTTGTGGCACTACTTCCCAGAGATGATTTCGCGTGCGGGAGAGTGTAGGTTCTTCAACTGCACCCACACCCACGAGCCACATTGTGCCGTAATCGAAGCGGTAAAACGCGAAGAGATTGCCTTTTCGCGATATGAAAGTTACCTCAAAATACTCGATGAAGATGACAAATATCGAAAATAATCTCTCGCTCGACGAGTTGCGCGAACGCATCGACTACCTCTCCTCGTTTCTCTTGGAGAGCCGCATCGAGACACTCACCCGAGCACTCGATATGCGTACCGAGTATATCACGGTGATGACCGAGAACATGTTCCATGCCCAGAATGCCAGCGCGATTGTACGCCACTGCGAGGCTTTTGGTGTGCAGAACATTCACACCGTCGAGGAGCTTTGCCCCTTCCTGCCAACGCTCAACATCGCACTCGGCACCGACAAGTGGATTGACATCAACCGCCACGCAACAACAGCCGACGCCGTAAAGGCTCTGCGCAGCGAGGGTTATCGCATAATCGCCACCACACCTCACCACAAGAGTTGCACCCCCGAGACATTCGACGTTACAAAGGGGAAGTTCGTGCTTGTTTTCGGCACCGAAAAGACAGGCGTTTCGGAGGAGATTATGGCCGAGGCAGACGAATTTTTGCAGATTCCGATGTGCGGCATGGTCGATTCACTCAATGTGTCTGCTTCAGCTGCCATCTTGATATACATGCTCTCGCAGCGTATGCGACTCGAGTGTGAGGATTGGCACCTTTCGGACGAGAAGCGCACACGCACACTCTACGATTGGTATCGCTACGCCGTGAGGGATTCGGAGGCTCTACTCGAACGTAAATATCCAATAAAATGAGACTTTTAGTTATTCTCGCCGCAATGCTTTTGGTAGGGTGCTCCTCGCCAAAGCAGTATCGAACCGTCGATGGCTCGATGCTCGGCACCACCTACCATATTATCGCCGAAACCGAGCTCTCCGAGGTAGAGATTTTTGGCGAGATGAACCGCATCAACGAGGAGGCCATCGCATCGATGTCGATATTCAGTCCAACTTCGTTGTTGAGCCGAGTAAACAATAACGAGACTGACTCGGTGGATATTCACATCGCACGAAATATCGAGATTGCAACAAAGGTTAATGCCCTGACACCGCGCTACGATATCACCGTCAAGCCATTGGTTGACGCCTACGGATTTGCTGCGAAAAATCGCGAGGCAAAGCCCAATATCGACTCACTCATTCAGTTTGTCGGCTTTTCAAAATTCCGACTCGAGAACGGACGTATCGTAAAGGAGGATCCACGCCTACAACTCGATTTAAACTCGGTTGCCAAAGGCTACGTCGTTGATTTGATTGCCGAGTGGCTCGATAAACAAGGCTCCGCAAACTACATTGTAGAGGTAGGCGGAGAGATTAGAGCCAAGGGACTAAATGCTAAGGGCTCCACTTGGCGTGTGGGTGTTGACACTCCGTTCGACAACAACCATTCGCCTGGCGCACATCAACAGCGTGTGGTACGCATCAGCGGAGCAGCACTTGCCACATCGGGCAACTACCGCCGTTTCTACTACAATGCTGAGGGAGAACGTATCTCGCACACCCTCAATCCGCAGACGGGTCACTCTCATACCACCACCCTGCTCTCAGCAACCGTCATCGCACCTCGTTGTGCTACGGCTGATGCCCTAGCCACCGCATTTATGGCCTCGGACGAGCAGGACGCTATCACTCTGGCCGAGCATCTTCGCGATAGCGTGCAGGTCTATTTCGTGCTTGCACCCGAGAAGGGGGAGGAGAAGTATCGCGAATTTTCGACCCTCGTTGAGTAGTAAACCACCCAACCCAGAAACGACAGAAATGTTGAAATACCGTATTGAGCCTTGCCAAGAGGCTCTTTTTTGTTGCCACAGAAGACGATACCGCCAAAAATAGCAACATCACCACCGAAATCATCTCGGCCGAGATAAGCAACAACCAATTTCTCGCCACCACAACCACGGGCACCACAAGCATAGGCATAGCGAGCACCAAAAAGGCCGACAGAACCGACTCCCGTCGCCACGCCAAGGGACGATCGGCTCGAAGGTAGGTGACATTGCCTGTATCGCCAACCTCAACACCTCGCTCGAGGTGTGCATCTGCCCCCACGATACTCCTCAGTACAATCCCTTTTGCCGACTCTTGCGACGCCACAACATTAGCACAATAGGTCAAGGCATTTTGCTCGACGATACTCTCGCCCTGCAGGTAGAGGATATTATCGTACGAAGCGACCTCCCGACCTATGGCCGAGGCCTGTCGCCAATACTCCATAGGCAAATCGACCACCACAACGCGGCGCAAAGCGCGATGGCGCGAACGATAGAGCGCTCGCACCCCGTCGAGGTGGGTATGGTTTACACGTACAAGGTAGTAGCGTTTAACCAACTCGCCGAGTTGAGGATTTCCGCCCTGCAAATCTGTGATTATGACCGCCTCGCTACGCGGATACTCCTCTTCGAGCAGTGCAACAAGGGGTGCAGGCGTCTCGGGGTACTCCACAATGGCCGACACTCCGATATGGCCAACGTCCTCACGCAGAAGATGCACCAGCGAGGACTTGCGATAGGTGTGATGCCAGCGGGCGACAAACAGCACCGCTCCGACCAACATCACCGCCGAAAAAAGAAGTAGTAAAAGTGAGATTAGTTGCATACAATTCGGCATTTATAAGAGTTTATACGATGCGAAAAGAGAGCACACTCCTCGCGCGAAAGGTGGTGAGCACACGAACGCAACGAGTAGCAATTATGCACAGCTCGAAGAATAAAGGCGATGCGCTGATAAGGCATAAATCGCTGCAAAGCGCGCCCCACCTGCACAGTCGAGATATCGCCACGAATGGCACAGAGCGCTTGCAACGCCATATAGGCGACCTCATCATCTTCCGAAGAGACCAATCGTTGCAGATGAGGCTCGGCGTCGGAGAGCTGGAAGTGATGACAGAGATATATTCCCACCATCTGCAAATTCCTATTCTGCGACGCAAGCAGTGGCGTATAGGCAATGGCTGTACCTGCTCGGCGCATAAGATAGGTAATCACAGCCACCTCGTGCAGGCTCAACGGAGCATTAAACTTTCCGAGGTATTGCATTGCACGCTCGGGTCGAGCTGCAACAAGTGCCGCCATAGCGTAGAAGCGAATATCGTTGCGCGACGCCTCCATATATACCTCCGCGCACTCGGACACCATCGTAGAATTTATCAGGAGTGATATTTTCGAGAGGTTGCGCACTCGACGCACACCACTACTCCGCCTAACAAGCCCGAGCAGATGGTAATCGAGCTCGCACACCTCGATAATCAGTACCAAGCGGTTGAGCGAGGAGCCATATATCTTCTCGGCAATAAAAAGCACCGAATCGAGCACCACCCCAACCGAATAACGCGACCGCAGGGAGCGCATATCGATATCGCTCGGATCCTCCGCAGCCACAATCATCTCGGAGATTTTCGCCACACATTTTGCAACCGCCAAACCTCGCACTCTCCGATATGCGGCACGTCCCGTCTGCGCCACCACAAACGACAGCGGCAAGGCCGAAGCCAAGGTTGCCAAATCGCCCCACGAGAGCATCATACGAACTCCTTGTGTTGCGTTGCCACCTTCGTATTCAGTCGCTCGGGCGCGACGGGAAGAGCAATAAACTGATTTACACCACCTTCGAGCAGTGCCGTTACCGTATCCTCGGAGAGGTCGTGCGAGAGGACATAAATCTGCGGCAGTGCGCCGCCCTGTCGCATCTCGGCGACGGTGTCGGAGCCATTCATAAACATTCGCACATCATCGGTAAGCACAAGGTCGCACTTCGAGGTGCGGCAGATGCGCAGCAGCTCCTCACGCGAAGAGGATGGTACAAAAAAGGCCTCGACATTGGTCAGCAGACCACGAATCAGAGCTCGAAACTCGGCACGAAGCGAGTGGATAACAATTTTTCTCATCGTAGATAAATTTTCGCCTCTACACAGAGCCAAAAATATGCCAAAATTTTTGCGGATGGGAGATCGAACAGAAGGAAAGGGGTTATTATTTTGTAATTAGCAATTTTATTGCTATCTTTGGGAGATAATGGACAAAAACCTTAAAACTACAATACAATGTTTAACGAAAATCAGATTCACGAAATCGAGGCTCACGGCTTGACCGTAGCTCAAGTTGAGGCTCAAATCGAAGCGTTCAAGAGCGGTTTTCCTTCGCTCGAGGTGGTAAAGGCGGCATCGCCCGAGGATGGCATTCTCTGTCTCTCGGAGGAGGCTTGCGAGGCGGCAGTAAATCACTACGACGAGGTTGCCGAGAAGCTCGAGGTTGTAAAGTTCGTACCTGCATCAGGTGCTGCAACCCGTATGTTTAAAGAGTTGTTCGAGTTTGTGAACGACGACAAGCGTGGCAAGGGTATCGACACCCTCTTGCAGAATATCGAGAAGTTCGCCTTCTACGAGGAGTTGAAGGCTACGGGCGTGGACTTCTCAGACGACAAGGCGGTGGTTTCGGCTATCATCAAGGAGGGTCTCAACTACGGCGCAAAGCCAAAGGGTTTGGTTACCTTCCACAACTACCCTGACGGTGCTCGCAAGGCTATCGAGGAGCACTTGATGGAGGGCGCACAGTATGGCGCATCGAAGGGCGTTTCGCGACTCCACTTCACCGTATCGCCTGAGCACAAAGAGGCATTCAAGGCGTTGCTCGATGCTCGTGTAGCACACTACGAGGCTAAGTTCGGCATCAAGTACGACATCTCCTTCTCGGAGCAAAAACCTTCGACCGATACTATCGCAGTAAATCCTGATAACACTCCGTTCCTCACCGACGAGGGTAAGCTTTTGTTCCGCCCTGCGGGTCACGGAGCGTTGCTTTCAAACTTGAACGACATCGAGGCAGACGTAATCTTTGTGAAGAATATCGACAACGTTACCACCGACGCCCTTCGTAGCGATACCATTCGCTACAAGAAGGCTTTGGCGGGTATCTTGCTCGACCTTCAAGCGCAGGCATTTGCCCACCTCAAAGCTTTGAACGAGGGTGCAACCGACTTGGCCGAGGTCGCCGAGTTCGTAGAGAAGAAGCTCTGCACCAAGCTCCCTGCCGAGTACGACACAGCTCTCTTGGCAGCACTCCTCGACCGTCCTATCCGCGTTTGCGGTATGGTACGCAACGAGGGTGAGCCTGGCGGTGGTCCGTTCTGGGTAAAGAACGACGACGGCACACAGTCGTTGCAGATTGCAGAGTCGAGCCAGATTTCGGCTGAGGATATGCCACTCATGAAGGAGGCGACCCACTTCAACCCTGTTGATTTGGTTTGCGGCGTTCGCAAGGCAGACGGCACAAAGTTCAACCTCATGGGCTACACCGACCCTAAGACGGGCTTTATCTCGTCGAAGTCGAGCGGTGGTCGCGAGTTGCGCGCTCAGGAGTTGCCTGGTTTGTGGAATGGCGCAATGGCGAAGTGGAACACCATCTTCGTAGATGTGCCTATCTCGACGTTCTCGCCGGTAAAGGTTGTTCAGGATTTGCTCCGCCCACAACACCAATAAGCAAAAACTAAATTAAAGAGAATAGTATGAAGAATTTGAAATTTGCGCTCTGCTGCCTCGTTTTGGTATGCTGCGCAGGTGTGCTTGCAGCACAAGAGTTGATTCCTACCCCGGTGGAGATTTCGTACAAGGGTAAGAATAAGGTACTGATTGAGCAGATTGACGCCAAGGTTGACGCTTCGCTTGACCTACCGGAGGAGGGTTACACCATCGAGATCAAAAAGAGCACAGCCATTCTCCGTGCCAAGACCGAGCAGGGTATGGTATGGGCAAAGGTAACACTCGAGCAGCTCAAGGACGAGAATGGTTTGGTTCGCGTCGTAAAAATTAAGGACTACCCAGCATTCCCTATTCGTGGTTTCATGCACGACACAGGTCGTAACTTCCGCTCGGTGGAGAACCTTAAGAAGGATATCGACCTCTTCTCGGCCTACAAGCTCAACGTTTTCCACTGGCACTTGACCGACAATCCTGCTTGGCGTATCGAGAGCAAGTGCTATCCACAGCTCAACGATCCGAAGTACTGCCCTGCAGCACGTAATCCTGGTAAGTTCTACACCTACGACGAGATTCGCGACGTGATTAAGTATGCGAAGGAGCGCGGTGTGATGATTATCCCTGAGCTCGACATTCCTGGTCACAGCCAGTACTTCTGGACTATCTTTGGTGTGCAGATGGAGAGCGAGAAGGGTATGAAGATTCTCGACAAGCTCTTTGCCGAGTTCTTCGCCGAGATTTCGGCTGAGGATTGTCCTTATATCCACCTCGGCTCGGACGAGGTACGTCGCAAGATGAAGGACGCCGAGGGCTTCGTACGCTACTACGAGGAGTTCTTGGCTAAGCACAACCGTATTCCTATCGTTTGGGACCCGGGAATTAAGCCTTCGTCGACGACCGTTTGCCAGATTTGGAACGAGGCGATCAAAAATAGTATTGCCGAGAATAAGACATACAAGAACCCATACCTCGACTCATACATGGGCTATCTCAACCACAGCAACCCTGTGAACAATATGCACCGTCACTTCCTCCACCAGATGTGTGCTGCCGAGAAGGGCAACGACCGCGCTTTGGGTGGCATTCTCTGTTTGTGGAACGACGTACGACTTGAGTCGGAGGAGCAGCTCTTCCCTGTAAATGGTATGCCTATCGTTATGCTTCCATTCGCTGAGCGCGCTTGGGTTGGTGGCAAGGGCTACGGTCTCGACTACGATATGCTCGTACCTGGCCCTGAGAATCAGGGACACCACGACCTCATCGCTTTCGAGCAGAAGGTTGCATACCACCGCGACCACCAGTTCAAAGATGTAGATTGCCACTGGGTAGCAACTGCACATATTCCATGGCAGGTGACAATTCCTGCAAAGAAGGGTACCAAGATGGAGGAGATGAAGTGGAAGAAGGCTTATGGTGGTTCGATTAACCTCCACGCCTTTGCTAAGGCTCACGACGGATATACAGGCGCAGAGCGTGTTGCCTACCTCAAGACTGAGATCTACTCGGAGGAGGATCGCGAGATTTCGGCTTGGGTATCGCTCGAGACCCCTTCACGTTCGACCCGTCGCTCGGCAGGTATTGGCGAGCAGGGCGAGTGGGAAACAGGTGGTAAGGTTACTATCAACGGCGAGCCGGTTGTGCCTCCTACACCATGGCAGGAGCCTGGTATGTACTCGTACCACTTCAGCACCTACAAGTATGCTGATATTCAGAACTTGGCCTGGACTAACGAGCAGTTGTTCTGGATGCGCGAGCCTGCAAAGATTAAGTTGAAGAAGGGTTGGAACACCCTCCTCATCGAGGCTCCACTCCACTACCAGACTCCGTTCTGGTATGTATCGTTCTCACCTGTAGAGGTGGGTGCCGACGGTCGCTGGACCGAGGTTAAGGGCTTGCAGTATCGCTAGCCGATACTTATATATAATAAATAAGAGCTTGTCTTTTCGGACAAGCTCTTATTTTATGCGGTTGGTTGTCGGAGCCTATTAGAGCAACTTCGACAACGACTCAAGGTTCTTCTCGTTGAGAAGTGGCTTACCCTCGGCGGTGTAGGCGTAGTCTATGCGATCGGCAAAGTGCGACTCAACCTTATTGCGAACAACCTTCATGGTGCTGTTCACCAATCCATTCTGCTCGGTGAAGGCCTCGTCAACGATTACCAACGCTGCCGGCAACCATCTATCAGGGAACTCTCCGCCGAACTCGCCTCCTGTACGATACTTGCGAATCTCGGCGTCAATCAACTCTGCTGCCTTTGCTGCGTCCTTCTCTACATCGCGACGCAAGGCCTCCTTGTTAGGCACTACAATAGCGATAGTATATGGGCTCTGGTTGTTGTGCAAGATAACCTGATCGATATATGGCGACTTATCGACCATAGCCTCCTCCATACCCTCGGGACTATACTTCTCGCCATCGCTCGAAATCAACAAGCTCTTGAAGCGACCCAAGACATAGAGGAAGTCGTCCTTACCCATATATCCCATATCGCCCGTATGGAGCCAACCGTCAACAACGGTCTCGGCCGTAGCTGAAGGATTCTTCCAGTAGCCCGCCATGACATTCTCGCCCTTGATAACAATCTCGCCCTTCTCGCCAACCGGCATCTCGCGACCCTCGCTATCGAGAATCTTCAACTCGAGAGGCTGGATAACCTTACCCGACGAGCCGAAGCGATGACGACCCTTGCCGAGTGAGTTAGCCGAGATGATAGGCGTAGCCTCCGACAAGCCGTAGCCCTGCAACATTGGCATACCTACGGCGTAGAAGAAGCGCTGCAGCTCAGCATCGAGCAGTGCTCCACCACCTACGAAAAATTTGATGTTACCACCAAAGCCCTCGCGCACCTTCTTAAACAAGATCTTATCGAACAATGCCACAAGCGGCTTCAGCATAAAGCGCAAGCCCTTGCCCCTGGTGTAGCCGTCCTGATTGTAGGCATATGCCACCTTCAAGGCGAACTTAAAGAGCTTCTCAACCTTTGGGCCCTGCTTGTGGATCGAAGCCTCGATATTTTTGCGGAAGTTCTTTGCCAAGGCCGGCACCGACAAGAGCACGTGCGGCTTAACCTCGCGGATATTGCCCGGTACATTCTTCAATGTTTCGAGCGGTGTGCGACCCACCTGCGTAGTAGCAACCGATGCTCCACAAGCCACCATGATATAGAAGCCCGCAACGTGAGCAAAGCAGTGGTCGAGTGGCAAGATGATGAACATTCGATAGTCCGAAGGTATCGAGATACGGGTCAATGCCTGCTCAACATTTGCCGTATAGTTGCGATGTGTAAGGATTACGCCCTTTGGATCGGCCGTAGTACCCGAAGTGTAGGTGATTGTCGCATAGTCGTCGTTCTGTACCGCCTGACCGATAGCAACGAACTCCTCGCGATGCTCTGCGAGGTACTTCTCGCCCATAGCATTCAACTCAGCAAGGCTCATCTCACCCTCCTCAAGCTCGACATCGCCCCAAACAATGATATGCTTCAACAGAGGCAACTCCTCGCGAATGCGACGAATCTTCGGAAGCTGATTGCGCGAAACGAAGATTGCGCAGACATCAGCGTGGCGTAAGCGGAACAACAAGTCGTTCGACTCCTCCAACTTGATAGAGAGCGGCACGCTGATAGCGCCCGCATACAAGAGTCCCAACTCCGAGGTTATCCAAGCGTTGCAACCCTCAGCCAAAATCGAAACAGCCTGCTTCGGTTTGATACCGAGCGCAGCAAGACCTGCACCGGTAGTCAATGCTATCTCACGAGCCTCGCGATAGGTTGTAGGCTCAAACTCCACTGCTCCCTTCTCGAGCAGGAAAGGTTTCTCCCCGAACTTCTCGACCGAAGATTCAAAAAGGTCTATAATCGTTTTCTTTGCCATAATCTTAATCCATTTTAAGCACAGCCAAGAACGCAGTCTGTGGCACCTGTACCTGGCCAATCTGACGCATACGCTTCTTACCCGCCTTCTGCTTCTCGAGCAACTTACGCTTACGCGAGATATCACCACCGTAACACTTCGCCGTAACGTCCTTACGTACCGCCTTCACAGTCTCGCGAGCGATAATCTTCGCTCCAATAGCCGCCTGAATAGCGATATCGAACTGCTGACGTGGTATCAACTCCTTCAACTTCTCACACATCTTGCGACCAAAGTCGTAGGCGTGGTCAGCATAGATCAACGACGACAAGGCATCTACAGGGTCGCCATTCAACAAGATGTCCAACTTAGCCAACTTACTTGTCTCGTAGCCCGTGCGGTGGTAGTCGAACGAAGCGTAGCCCTTCGAGATACTCTTCAACTTATCGTAGAAGTCGAACACAATCTCCGACAACGGCATCTCAAAATTGACCTCAACACGGTCCTGAGTAATGTATGTCTGATTTTTCAAAATTCCTCGCTTGTCGATGCAGAGCTTCATCACTGGGCCCAAGAAGTCGGCCTTGGTGATAATCTGCGCCAAGATGTAAGGCTCCTCAATCTTGTCAATCTTGGTAACCTCAGGCAATCCAGACGGGTTGTGCACCTCAACAACATCACCCATCGTGGTCGTAATTTTGTACGATACGTTCGGCACGGTTGTGATAACGTCCATATCGAACTCTCGGTAGAGACGCTCCTGGATAATCTCCATGTGGAGCAAGCCCAAGAATCCGCAACGAAAACCGAAGCCCAAAGCCAACGAGCTCTCGGGCTCGAACGTGAGCGAAGCGTCGTTGAGCTGCAACTTCTCGAGCGAAGCGCGCAAATCCTCGTATTGGTCGGCCTCAACTGGATAGACACCCGCAAAGACCATCGGCTTCACATCCTCGAAACCTGCGATAGCCTCGGTGCAAGGGTTCGATACCGAAGTGATGGTATCGCCCACCTTCACGTCCTTCGAGTTCTTGATACCCGAGCAGATATATCCTACATTGCCCGCCTTCAACTCGGCACAAGGCTGCATCTTCAACTTCAAAACACCGATCTCGTCGGCATCGTACTCCTCGCCCGTGTTGAAGAACTTAACATGCTCTCCCTTGCGAATTGCGCCATTAAAGACACGGAAGTATGCGATAATACCACGGAACGGATTGAACACCGAATCGAAAATCAACGCCTGCAAAGGAGCGTTCTCGTCGCCCTTTGGAGCAGGAACGCGATTTACAATCGCCTCCAACACCTCGTCGATACCCTCGCCCGTCTTACCCGAAGCGCAAAGAATATCGTCGTGGTCGCAGCCGAGCAGATCGACAATCTGATCCTTCACCTCGTCAATCATTGCCGACGGCATATCGATTTTGTTCAATACGGGGATAATCTCCAAGTCGTTACCAAAGGCGAGATAGAGGTTTGAGATTGTCTGCGCCTGAATACCCTGCGTAGCATCTACTACGAGCAAAGCACCCTCGCACGAAGCGATAGCACGCGACACCTCATACGAGAAGTCGACGTGTCCCGGGGTGTCGATAAGGTTGAGCGTATAGTGCTCGCCGTCACGTGCCACATAGTTCATCTGAATGGCGTGCGACTTGATTGTGATACCCTTCTCACGCTCGAGATCCATATCGTCGAGCACCTGCGACTGCATCTCGCGCTGATTTAAAGTGTTGGTAGCCTCCAACAGACGGTCGGCCAAGGTTGACTTACCGTGGTCGATATGGGCTATAATACAAAAGTTTCTAATTTTCTTCATAATCGCGACAAAGATAGTAAAAAAGTCGCAGATTTTAATTAGAAATTAAAAAAAATCGAAGTTAAAAGATATTATTGCGGCCAAATATGGCATTTGCAATCTTTTCGGTTGTACCGCGATGTTGGCCGACATAGACTTTCGCCAGGGCCGAAAGACGGGCGAGATAGTCGGCGTCACTCTTCAACTCATCGAACCACGCCTTCAATTCGTGTTCGTTTTGCACCGAACGACCAACGCCAAGCTCTATCAAATCGCAAGCCTCCTTGAATTTACGGTACTTTGTACCGAAGGCTACGGGCAAGCCATAGACTGCCGCCTCCAAAGTGTTGTGAATACCCGCACCAAAGCCACCACCAACATATGCCCACTCGGCTGAGCCATAGGCGCGAGAGAGCAAACCTATCGTATCGAGCACAAGCACCTGCTTATCGGCCAAACACCCCTCCGAGAGTTGTGTATAGCGCACCGCACCGCCCTTCACCTCGCGCAAAATACGCTCGATGCGAGTCTCGTCCATTTCGTGAGGAGCAATCACAAATTTAATATCGGGATTTTCGTTTATCAGCGGCAAAAGAATATCCTCATCGGCTCCCCAGGTCGAGCCTGCAACAAAGAGTCGCTTATCGCCCTTAAACTCCTCGACAACCTCCACACGTTTTGCCTGCTCGGCAATAGCCGACACGCGGTCGAAGCGGGTATCGCCGGCCACAACCACATTCTCTATGCCAATCTCAGCAAGCAACGCCTTCGACTTCTCGTCCTGCACAAAGAGCATATCAAAGGCCTTGAGCGCCTCTCGCCAAATACCACCAAAAGGGCTGAAAAATATCGATTTTTTGCGAAAAATAGACGAAGCGATATAGGTGCGAACCTTGCGTTTACGCAGCTCTGAGAGCATATTTAGCCAGAATTCGTACTTTACAAAAATCGCCACCTTAGGACGTACAACATCGAGAAAACGACGCACCTCGCGACGTGTATCGGCCGGAAGATAGAAGACGTAGTCTGCATTTGGGTAATTTTTGCGCACCTCGTAGCCTGCCGGCGAGAAGAAGGTGAGCAAAATTTTATACTCGGGATAGTGCTCCTTCACATAATCGACCAAAGGTCGACCCTGCTCGAAGTCACCCAACGACGCCACATGTATCCATACGATATTCGACTCATCGCCTATCACCTGGCGCACACGCTCCACCATACCCTTGCGCCCATCACACCAGAGTCGCGCCTTCTTGTTAAATAGTGCGACCAGACGGATAAGTGCAACATATATCGCTATGCAGATATTGTAGAGCAATTTCATTTTACGGATAGTTTACCAATTATATTGCAGTGCGTCCTCGACAAAGCGTAGCGCTTCAACTCTATCGCCAACCATCTCGACGGCAATAAGCGAGAACTTAGGCTCCAACATCGAGCGGTGCTGAGCCATATAGGCCGACGCAGCACGACGCATTGCGCGCATCTTCTGCTCGGTAATCGCCTCCTCGGGCAAGGTCATCGAGCTGAATTTTCGAGTTTTGACCTCCACAAAGTGCAACTCATCGTAGCGCGAAGCGATAATATCGACCTCGCTACGACCTGTGCGGTAGTTTCGCTCGACTATCATAAAGCCATTTTGGCGGAGGTAATCCACCGCCGCCTGCTCACCTATTGCACCACGCACCTGCTTTTCGGTCATCATTTTTTAGCCATTAGCTATTGGCCATTAGCCAAAAGAGTCAATTATAATAAGAAAGAGAGGTCCTCTCCTGCATTTACCTCGTAAGCCGCAACACCCTTCTTAAAAATTCGCATTGGGCGCGAGCCGATAAGCTCCAACTTGCCATCGATGTAGCGCAACATACAGCCCTCGCGCAAACCTACTACGTAGCGACGTGGATTTGCCTCAATATACTCCTCGATACGCTGCTCGCGAGTCTCACCTGCGTGACCCTCAGGGTTAGCATCGAGATAGTGCGGGTTAATCTGGAATTTTACCGCACCGATAGCCTTGAACGACTCCGGCTCTACAATTGGCATATCATTGGTTGTGCATATTGTCGGGCAGCAAACGTTGCTACCTGCCGACCAACCTACATACGGAACACCCTCCTTAACTCGCTTCAATATAGCCTTCATAAGGCCCTGCGCCTGCATCTTCTTTGTGAGAGCAAAGGTGTTTCCACCACCTACGCAGATAGCCTGAGCCTCCTTGATAGCCTTTACAGGGTTCTTCTCGCGGTGAATCGAGCGCACCTTCACGCCAATTTCGTTGAAGCGCTCCTGAACCTTGCGCTCGTACTCGTCATACGAAAAAGTTACGGCAGCATATGGAACAAATATAACCTCGCTAACGCCCTGCAAATGCTCGCCAATTTGGCCAATCGGGTACTTCAAGTATGCCTCACCGGCGTTTGTAGAATTTGAGATAAGAAGTAATTTCATATATTTATCTGATTTTTAATTATTTACACTCAACGCAAGTCGTTTTGTTCATAAATTATTTGTAATTTTATGCCAAAGATAATAAAAAAGTGCTACATTTGCACCGTAGCGTCTGTATATTTTTAGCTCGAAATGAGAAATTTTCTCGCTCAGAGCAACATACAAATGCGTTTTTACCGAAAATTAGAAGATATTTTATATACGCAACTAAATTATTGTTAAATTAAAAACTGAAAGTTATGTCAGAAATTCAAGAAAAAGTTGTTAAGATTATCGTTGACAAGTTGAGCGTTCCAGCATCGGAGGTTACCCCTGAGGCTACATTCACAGGCGATCTCGGTGCAGATTCGTTGGACACTGTAGAGCTCGTTATGGAGTTCGAGAAGGAGTTCGGCATTCAGGTTGCTGACGAGGAGGCTGAGAAGTTCCAGACTGTAGGTGATGTTATCAACTACATCGAGGCACACAAATAGTCTAATATCACTTTGAAAAAAGTCTCACAAGCGGGAAGCAACGATGAAAGAGGCTAGAAGAGTTGTTGTAACAGGTATAGGAACCATCAACGCTATCGGAAACAACATCGAAGAGTATTTTTCAAATCTCGAAAAAGGAGTTTCCGGTGCTGCTGAAATCACTCTCTTTGACGCCACTAAGTTCAAGTCGCGCATCGCTTGCGAGGTAAAAAATTACGATTGGGCCAACTACTTCGACCGCAAAGAGGCTCGCAAATATGACCGTTTCTGTCAGTTTGCACTCATCGCGGCTACGGAGGCAGTCGAGGATGCAAACTTCGACTTCGATACCCTAAACAAAGAGCGCGCAGGCGTTATTTGGAGTTCGGGTATAGGTGGTATCCAATCATTCCACGATGAGGTAGTGGGCTGGGCCGAGGGTGACGGATACCCTCGCCACAGCCCTTTCTTTGTACCTCGTCTTATCACCGATATCGCTGCCGGACACATCTCTATAAAGTATGGCTTTATGGGTCCAAACTACAGCGTTACTTCGGCTTGCGCCTCGTCGAACCACGCAATGATCGACGCCTTGAACCTCATTCGCTGGGGTAAGGCCGACGTTATCGTTACGGGTGGCTCGGAGGCCCCTATCACAATAGATGCAGTAGGCGGATTTGCCTCTATGCACGCTCTCTCAACTCGCAACGACGACCCTTCAACCGCCTCGCGTCCTTTCGACGTGGGTCGTGATGGCTTTGTTATTGCCGAGGGTGCCGGCGCTCTCATCTTCGAGGAGTATGAGCACGCCAAGAAGCGCGGTGCAAAGATCTATTGCGAGATTGCCGGCGGCGGAATGTCTGCCGACGCACACCACATGACAGCACCTCACCCGGAGGGTAAGGGTGCTATTATTTCGATGAGCGAAGCATTGGACGATGCCGAGCTGAAGATTGAGGATATCGACTACCTCAACACTCACGGCACCTCGACGCCACTTGGCGATATGGCGGAATTGACCGCCGTACAGACTCTCTTTGGCGACCACGCCTACGAGATGAATATCTCATCGACAAAGTCTATGACGGGCCACTTGCTCGGTGCCACAGCCGCAATAGAGGCTTTGGCCTGCATTATGGCAATCGAACGAGGTGTTGTACCTCCGACCATCAATGTAGAGGAGTTGGACCCACAGATAGACTCAAAACTTAACTTGACACTCAACACGGCACAAAAGCGCGAGGTGAAGTGCGCAATGAGCAACACCTTCGGCTTCGGAGGTCACAACTCGACCGTAGTGTTCCGTAAAATCTAAACGCAGAGATGATTGACTTTATACTCCGTCCGATACGCCGTAATTTCGGACGCAACAAATCATACTATCGACTCATCGACGATATGTTCGGCTTCATTCCGAATAATATCGAACTCTATAAGTTGGCATTGGTGCACAAATCGGCATCTATAGACATAGGCGGCCGCTCGATCAACAACGAGCGACTCGAGTTCTTGGGCGATGCCGTAATCGAGAGCATCACCTCGGACTACCTCTTTATCGAGTATCCCGACTATAACGAGGGCGAACTCACGAAGTTGCGTTCGAAGCTCGTATCGCGCCAGTCGCTCAACGCCATTGCCTGCAAGCTCGGCTTGGATAAGCAGATTGTCTGCTGTCGCTCGATAAATGCAACGCAGAAGCACGTCTTTGGCGATGCATTCGAGGCGATGATGGGAGCAATCTACCTCGACCAGGGCTACAACTTTGCTAACAGATTGCTTATCAACAAGATATATCCAACAAACCTCTCGCTCGAAGAGGTTGACGAGACCGAGACAGACTTCAAGAGCCGCCTTATCGAGTGGGGTCAGAAGAACCACCACACCGTACTTTTCCGCACCAAGGGAGCACCTACGGGAGCTGGCGCGACACGCTCGTTCCACTGCACCGTATTGGTCGACAACTTGGAGGTGGGTCACGGCATCGGCTCTTCGAAGAAGGAGGCCGAGCAGAAGGCTGCACAATCGGCAACCTACGAGCCTAGTGATGAGGAGATTGCACGTATGCTCGACCGCTTGGATAAGATGAGCAAATAAAACTACGCCATGCAGGATATTCGCAACAAAATTGCCGTAAGGGGCATCGAATCACTCTCCGATGCGGAGCTTCTATCCATCATTTTGGAGGATAGAGCTTTGGCCGAGGAGTTGGTAGCCGAGTGCGGCTCGCTCTCTGCAATTGCGAATATGCCATCTCCGCGTTTGAGAATGGTTGCAGGCCTTGGAAGCAAGCGAGCAGAGCGTATTCATGGTGCCATAGAGGCGGGACGTCGTGTCAGCTCAGCAGACCGAGCCATCGAAGAGGTAATCTCATCGAGCGACGATGTAGTACGCGCTATGCGTCCGAAGCTCAAGGAGTTGAAGCACGAGGAGTGCTGGGCAATATACCTCACAAACTCGAATCGTATCATCGAGAGCACCTGCATAAGCAAAGGTGGCGTGCAGGCGACCGTCGTAGACCATAGACTCATTGTAAAGAGAGCTTTGGAGTTGCTCTCGACACGCATAATCATCATTCACAACCACCCTTCGGGAAGTGCTACTCCGAGCGGAGCCGACTTCGACATAACAAAACGCATTAAGGAGGCAACCTCGCTATTCGACATACAGCTGCTCGATCACATAATCATCAGTGCAACCGAGAGTTACTCGTTCAAGAGCAACGGCAAGTTGTAACAAATCATAAGGGGTATGGAATTGATTCCATACCTTTTTCTTTTGCGGTTTGTAATTTTTTACATAACTTTGTCTACTACAAACAAAAACTTTAACTCAAATCTATTATGAATAGCAAGAAAGTAGGAATAGGACTTTTAGTCTTAGCTATTATATCCATGTTCGGATACATCTACACATCGATTGAGACCAGCAAACAGTCATACACCATCAAGAACGGTATGATTTACTTTGCTGAGCCTGAGCGTGCTGAGGGACAGACCTCGATGCTCGGTTTTGCGGCAAAGCCTATCGACACCGTTCGTGTCGGCATTATCGGGCTCGGTATGCGAGGCAAGGGCTTTGCAAAGCGACTCACCATTATCGAGGGTGCTGAGATTGTAGCAATTTGCGACCTCGTGCAGGAAAACCTCGACAAGACTCAGAAAATTATCGAAAAAGCAGGTGGTAAGCGTGCTGAAGAGTATGTCGGCCAAGATAAGTGGAAGGAGCTGTGCCAGCGCAACGACATCGACCTTGTCTATATCGTAACCGATTGGAAGGCTCACACTCCAATGGCTGTATATGCTATGGAGCACGGCAAGCACGTAGCTATTGAGGTACCTGCAGCAACAAGCGTAGCCGAGTGCTGGCAGTTGGTTGATACCTCGGAGCGCACTCGCAAGCACTGTATGATGCTCGAGAACTGCATCTACGACCACTTCGAGCTCACCACACTCAATATGGCTCAGCAGGGTCTCTTTGGCGAGATTATCCACGCCGAGGGTGCCTACATCCACGCCCTCGATGAGTGGTGGGATAAATACCACGATTGTTGGCGTTTGAAGTTCAATCAGACACATCGTGGCGACGTATATGCAACTCACGGCTTTGGCCCTGTATGCTTCGCACTCAACATTCACCGTGGCGACCGTATGACACATCTCGTTTCGATGGATACTGAGTCGTGGTGTGGCAAGGCTACAGCAAAGAAGTTGCTCGGCACCGAGGAGTTTGCAAATGGCGACCACACTTCAACCCTTATCCGTACACACAAGGGTAAGACTATCGAGCTTCAGCACAATGTCTACACCCCACGCCCATACAGCCGTCTCTATCAGTTGACCGGCACAAAGGGTTTTGCTAATAAGTACCCTGTAGAGGGCATTTTGCTCCAGCACGATAAGATGGCAGACAGCGGCGTAGTGCCTAATCACGAGGATCTCAACTCGCACAAGTTCTTGCCAAAGGAGGCATTCGATGCTTTGATGGAGAAGTATCGCCACCCTATCCAGAAGGAGTTGATGGAGACCGCAAAGAAGGTTGGAGGTCACGGAGGTATGGACTTCATTATGGACTCGCGTCTCATCTACTGCTTGCGCCACGGTTTGCCACTTGACCAGGACGTATATGATGCAGCCGAGTGGTCGTGCATCGGCGAGTTGACCGCAGCCTCAATCGAGAATAACTCGATGCCGGTAGCATTCCCAGACTTCACTCGAGGTGAGTGGGATAAACTCAAAGGTTTAACATTCGCAAAATAGTTGAGTAGGTCGTGGTACCTACAATGACATATTTCAAAGAGGCTCTATCGGCTCCGGCGCTCCATTTCAAGCGCTTGAGGCAGATGGAGCCTTTGTTATGCAACGATGCACCGATAGTCCGCCGTACCCACACGGCAATCGAGACGGAGATTTTATGGGAGGGTGTTCATTACCTGCTCTACCTGCCGTTTCACCGCGAAAGCCTAGAACATATTGAACAGTTGGAGTGCCTGACAAGAGAGCGCAGTCGCGGCCCTCTTATCGAGAATCGTATTCTCCGCGAAGAGCTCACAATGGTCGATTCGCTTGGGCAACATCACAACTTCGACATTATTTTGCAGGTGCTACCATCGGGCCAAACACTCAAAGAGGCTGTCACCCACTACCGAGCCTACGATTTAATAACGGCAGTGGAGAAGATGAAGAGTCGTCTCGACGCAATCGGTTTCTGCCACAACAACCTCACACCGTCGAACGTCATCATCTGCGATAACGGCGCGGCCTACCCGTTGAGATATTGGTATGCCAAATGGGAGATTTATTCCGACAACGACATCTCTCAACTTGTTGATTTCATTGACAATAACCGCCACGACGAACTCGATGCTGCACTGCCTCATCTGCTGATGCAGGATTGTGAGGCCGAATACTCTGCACCACCGAAATACGATGGCATAACACGCCTTTGCAAAGGTCATCACTACGGCTTTGTCGATAGCGACGGACACCAAATCACCCCATTCATCTACTCGTGGGCAAGCGAGTTTTGTGAGGGCCGTGCCATTGTGGCCAAAGGTGGTAAAATGGGAGCTATCGACGAGTGTGGCTGCAAGGTTATTCCGGTAATCTACAGCCACTTGGAGTTCGACATCGAGACTGGTTTCTTCTCCGCCTCGCGCGACAACTATCGCTACCTCATAAACTATGAAGGCGAGATTATCCGCAGAGTAAAAATCGAGACAGAAGAGGGCTGCGAAGAGGAAATGGCAGCACCAACACTCTAATTTTTAATTTTTAATTAAAAAATCTGCGACTTTTTTCCTATCTTTGCGCGTTGAAAAAAGAAAAATACAAAAAAAACACAATATAGTTATGACACAAGAGGAATTGTTTAAGAAGTTGATCGCACACTGCAAGGAGTATGGTTTTATCTTCCCTTCAAGCGAGATTTATGATGGTTTGGGCGCAGTTTATGACTACGGTCAGAATGGCGTTGAGTTGAAGAATAACATCAAGCGTTATTGGTGGGATTCGATGGTTAAGCTCCACGAGAATATCGTGGGTATCGACGCTGCCATCTTTATGCACCCACGCACTTGGGAGGCTTCAGGCCACGTTGCAGCATTCAACGACCCACTCATCGACAACAAGGATTCGAAGAAGCGCTACCGTGCCGATGTTCTCATCGAGGACTACCTCGCAAAGCTCGACGAGAAGGTTGAAAAGGAGGTTGAGAAGGCTCGCAAGCGTTTTGGTGAGTCGTTCGACGAGGAGCAGTATCGTGCAACTTCGCCACGCGTGAAGGAGATTTTGGAGAAGCGCGAGGGCGTTCACACCCGCTTTGCCGAGGCTTTGAACAATAGCGATTTGGCTGAGTTGAAGCAGATTATTCTCGACTGCGAGATCGTTTGCCCTATCTCGGGTACTCGCAACTGGACAGATGTTCGTCAGTTCAACCTTATGTTCTCGACTCAGATGGGTTCGACCGCTGAGGGTGCCAACACAATCTACCTTCGTCCTGAGACTGCACAGGGTATCTTCGTAAACTACCTCAACGTACAGAAGACCGGTCGTATGAAGCTTCCTTTCGGTATCGCACAGATTGGTAAGGCTTTCCGTAACGAGATCGTTGCTCGTCAGTTCATCTTCCGTATGCGCGAGTTCGAGCAGATGGAGATGCAGTTCTTCGTACGCCCTGGCACAGAACTCGAGTGGTTTGCCAAGTGGAAGGAGACCCGTCTGAAGTGGCACAAGGCCCCCGGCTTCGGCGACGACCACTATCGCTACCACGACCACGACAAGCTGGCCCACTATGCCAATGCCGCTACCGACATCGAGTTCCTCATGCCCTTCGGCTTCAAGGAGGTAGAGGGTATTCATAGCCGTACAGACTTTGACCTCTCACAACACGAGAAATATTCAGGCAAGAGCATCAAGTACTTCGACCCC
>JAZRPA010000009.1:0-78549 GCA_045648965.1 Alistipes sp.
CACCTAATTTTGCGCTTTTTTACCATAAAAAATAGAGATTAGTAGAAACCGTTTTCTACTAATCTCTAAAATATCGCTGTAATTTACAAATTTACAAGCACTTATCTTTTTGTCCAAGCGCCGCTTTTTGCATCATTACCTAAAAAAGTAAATGCCGAGCAGTTTTGCTCGGCATTTCTTTTTAATTTCACATCTGTTTATCGCCACTCGATTGCGGCGGTGCAGGCTACAGCACCCTCGCCATTGCGAATCTCGAAGAGCGAAAGATTGTCGCGTTGCTCGTAGCCGATAGTCAGCACCTCACCCAAGCGACACTCCTTTGCAAAGTGAATATCGAGTCGCATAGGACGGCACTCGGTCAAATACTCAATCGGTAGGGTATTGAGCATCATACGGATATAACGCATAGTGTTAACGTGGCGATTGAAGTCGATATCGCTATACATAACCTTGTGCTGGCGTGTCACACTTGGCTCGATACCGCGAATTTTGCGAGGTGTCTCGCAAGGCGATGGAGCGTCGCAGAACTTACCCTCGAAGAGGTGGTCAACCTCCTCCAACGACACAGGCATACGCTTCTCAAAGTCGATTACACACCACTGCGATACCGCACGGCCGAACACTGCGCCACTATTGTCGATAAGCTCGAAATTACGTGGCGAAATAAGGCGCGAAGCGTGTGGATTTACCCACGTAGCAACCTTATACTCCTCGTACTGCTCGGGTTGACGGTCAATCTCGACTGCCATACGCGAGAGTACCCACGAGCGATTATCCTGCATCAGAACATCTACGCTGATGCCCTTATGCTTTGCATCTACACCTGCAACGTTGAGCAGGTCCGAACACAACGACTCGATAGTCGCATGAAGCATAAAATCGACCTTTTCGGGTGCAGCCGTAAAGTTGTACAATGTTTTATCTGCCATAATTCTCTTGATTTTAATTTTGCGCAAAGGTAGCAAATGTGGCTCTAATTTGCAATTAAAGCCCCACAAAAGCAACTTTTATAACATTTTAGGCTATGTTTAGGGCGAAATGAAAATTTGGAAATGCGGAAAAATATCCCTATCTTCGTAATCGGTTCGGTATGTTTAACGTAAAACGAATGACAAATGGGAATTAAAGTAAAGCTCGACACGTTGCTAATCAGACGCGGAATTACGCTCACCGAGTTGTCGGAGAGGGTTGGTATATCGCTTGCAAACCTCTCTATTTTAAAGACGGGTAAGAGCAAGGCCGTGCGTTTCTCGACGCTCGAAGCCATTTGTCACGAACTAAACTGCCAGCCCGGCGATATTTTAGAGTACGAAGAGTAGATAAGAACGGAAAACGGAAAGCTGAAAACAGAAAACTAATTTTTCATTTTTAGTTAGCTAATAATGGCAAAAAAACGATTGGTATGAAGATTGTAATACTTGGTCCAGCACACCCATATCGTGGCGGTTTGGCGTCGATTATGGAGACTATGGCACGCGAGTACCAGCGTCGCGGAGATGAGGTTAAGGTCTATACCTTCTCGCTGCAATACCCTTCGTTGTTGTTCCCCGGCAAGAGTCAAACGGTCGATACGCCACCTCCGCACGATTTACATATCGAGCGTGTGATGAACACTTGCAATCCGCTGAATTGGATTGCTCTCGGAAACCGCCTTAAGAAGGAGGCGCCCGATATGATTTTGATGAAGTATTGGACTCCATTTATGGCGCCATGCTTCGGTACAATAGCTCGCATAGCTCGCAAAAATGGCAAGACGAAGGTCATCTGCCAAATCGACAACGTCGAGCCTCACGAACACCATTTGATTGATAAACCCTTCAACCGCTACTATCTCGGTGCGGTTGATGGCTTCGTATATATGTCGGAGCAGGTGGGTGGCGAATTAAAGGCCTACACCTCGGCTCCTGCGATATTCTCGCCTCACCCGATGTTCGAGCACTTCGGCGAAAGGGTGGAGCGCGCCGAGGCTTGCGAACATCTT
Organism: Alistipes sp.; assembly: GCA_045648965.1. Taxonomy (GTDB): domain Bacteria; phylum Bacteroidota; class Bacteroidia; order Bacteroidales; family Rikenellaceae; genus Alistipes. The sequence continues at coordinate 1,982 of JAZRPA010000009.1, forward strand.
GGGCTCGATGCTGAGAAGCGTTATCTTCTCTTCTTCGGACTTATTCGCGATTATAAGGGCTTAGACCTGCTTTTAAAGGCTTTTGAGAAGATTGAGGATAAGGATCTTCGATTGCTCGTTGCTGGCGAATTTTACAACAATAAAGAGCAATACTACGATATTCTCAATCGCTTGGGCGATAGGGTAGTCTTACACGAAGGATTTGTGAAGGACGAGGAGGTGAAGTACTACTTCTCGGCTGTCGATGCGTTGGTGTTGCCATACCGCACAGCTACGCAGAGTGGCGTGACACAGATAGCCTACAACTTCTCCGTTCCTATGGTTGTAACGCGTGTGGGCGGCCTGCCCGAGATTGTGCCTGATGGCAAGGTGGGCTTCGTGTGTGAGCCTACAGTCGAGGACGTACGCGCGGCTATCGCAAAACTCTACAAGGACGACACACTTCAACACTTTGCCGAGCACTTCCCAGAGGAGCGCAAACGCTTCTCGTGGGAGACGATGTGCGATAAACTCGTAGAGGTTTTGGGAAAGAGTAAGTAGAGAGATTAGTGAGGATCGTGAAATTAGGGAGTTTAGTGATGTGATACGCTAAATTCCCTAATCTCTTTATACTCTCTAAATTCACTTGGTAGAAAAAAGATGGGTATCCAATCGGATACCCATCTTCATTATTTGATGTTCTAAATTACTTTGCGATAGAAGAGAACATCTTAGCAGCTGCACGTGGAGTTGCGTTCTTGTGAGCAACCTTGAACTTCTTGTTTGCGTTCAACTTCTGAACTGAAACCTCCTCAAGTGGAGCGAGGAACTCAGCAGTCATAGATTCGCCAGAGAGGTACAAAGCAGCCTGACCGTCCGAACGGCTGTAGCTAAGCATACCACCCTCGTACTCACCAGTTGTGATAACCGCAGCAAAGCAGTAGTAGTCAGTCATAAATGGAGAACCGTCAGTGAGCTGACCCTGGTAAGCTGTTACAGTAGCAGTACCCGAACCTGTGTTAGTAAATGTGTAGCAGTCGTATGTACCACCGATGGTGTACCAGTCGCCGTAGCTCTCGAGGTACGACATACCGAACCAACCGTAGTCGAGTGGACCGTAAGTGTCGTCATTCTCAGTGAAGAGAACAGTGTTGTTAGCCAACTTAATCTTGTTACCAGAGATTACACCGAGCATAGGCATCTCCATCTCGAATACGCCGTCCCAACCGTAAATATATACATAACCAGCACCGAAGTCCTCGCTAGCGTCAGTGATAGCAACAACCTTCGACAACTCCTCGTCAACAAACTCTGTAACAGACTTGTTAGTGAATGGGTCAACACCGTCAGATACGTGCTTAGGAGCAGTTACGTTCCAGTAGCCATACCAAGTAGTTGGATCGAAAGTAGAAGCCTTAGTCTCGAAAGTTACATAAGTGAGATCAGTGCTGGTAAGGTTACCGTTCAAATCGATACCGAATGCCCAAAGAACATACTTGGTACTAGGGTTAACCTTGTTAGTTGTGTACTCAACAACATCGCTGTCGAGGAGATCTGCCCATGTGTAGTTACCTGCATCTACAGCCTCCTTCATGTAAGCATACCAATCCTCCATGAAAGCTGCAGTAGTTGCGAACTCCTTAACGTCAGCCTCAGCGTGGATACCCCAGTAGTATGTGCGACCCTCCTGCTTAGGAGTGATCTTAACAGTTGCAGTTGACTCGCCAATGTTCGAAACAACCAACTCGAACTCACCAGCGCCAGCAACCTCACCGCCACCGTTACCACCATTACCACCTGGCTCATTGCCACCTGGCTCACAACTTGCAAATGCAAGTCCTACCATTGCCAAAAGTAAAAATACCTTTTTCATAATAACATTTTTTTTAATTGTTAATAAATATAAGTGTGTTGTGTTTTTTGCTTGCCATATCCCGCTATTTTGTCCGTCTTCAGCCTTAAATCAGACCATCAAGCACTACTTTTTGGGGAAATGTCTAGAGCAAAGATATATTAAAGAATTTTAATATCCAAATATTTTTGCAACAAAATATCCGTCAAGTTGTATTTTTCGCGTTTTTCGATGTCGATTTGTAACCTCCCCAAAACCCAACGAAAAAGCCCTCCCAAGTGGAAAGGCTTACGAAAAATCCGATAAGACGGAAATTTTAATTTTAAATCATTACATATATTCGCTTTAAAGTTTCAATTCGCAACAATCTTCCGTTTCGCATTTGATATTACAGAAGAAGAAAATTTAATTTTAACTTTTTTTAACGAAAAACTATGCAATGATATATATATAGGTATAAAATTACTCCTTGATATTTGGCAACTCCAAGCCGTAGCCATTACGCTTATCCATCGCCTTCAACCACAAGCTGAACAACAACGCCAAGCCACCCAACGATGCAAAGATCAACATTGGCACGGTGTAGTCGTAAGGTGTAGCCACAGTGCTCTCTGCAATTTTTGTAATATCGGTTATAACAGCAAGCGAATCTGCGCCTGTAGCCTCGAGAGCATTTGCTACCTCGTCAGCTTCAACAGGTCGTCCAGTTACAATTCTGTTTGCAACATTCTCGATTGCGACCTTAATATTCTCTTTAAAATCTTCAACATTAGTAGATGTTATTGCTGATACGCAGTCACTGATTTTTCCATCTACTGCCTTGATGTGTTCTTTGATGCCAGGATTATTTGCCTCCAACGAGCGGCCAATAATGTTAGGTGTGAGCCATAAACCAATATTCTGAATCCAAAAAATCAAAGAATAAGCACTACCGAGGAAACGCTTATCCATAATCTTTGGAATAGATGGCCATAATGACGCAGGAACTAAAGAGAATGAAACTCCAAGGACAACAATAGCTGTATAAGCAACAAATTCACTGCGATAAGCAGGGAGAAGATATGCAAATGTAAGATGGCATATAATCATCAAGATTGAGCCAAGAATAAGCATTGTTGCACCCTTACCTTTTCGATCGAGGAACCATCCGAGAAGTGGGGTGATACAAGCTGCGCCGATAGGGAACCAGCGGAAAATATCGGAAGCGTCTTGAGTGGAGAGCTTGAGATTACTCTGCAACATATTGGTGGCGAACTTCTGGAATGGGAAGATTGCCGAGTAGTACAATACGCACAACATTGCAACAATCCAGAAGAGCTTGCTCTTGAAAATATTGATTACATCTGAGAACTTAAACTCCTCCTCGCTATCGCCCTGAACGCCATCTACACCAAGCTGCTTGTCGAACTTTTTGTCCATAATGCAGAATATCGCGTAGCAGAGCAAACCAATAGCGAGAAGTGCTAAGCAGAATGCAACGGGTTTTACTACGGTAGGATCTACCTTACCTGCCAAACGGGGCGATATTGTGAATATAACAAATACTCCTACGCGTGCGAGAGCCATCTCCAATCCCATAGCCAAAGCCATCTCCTTACCCTCGAACCACTTAGCCAACGCTTTTGAGGCAGTGATACCCGCCATTTCAACACCACAGCCGAAAATCATAAAGCCTAGAGATGCAAGCTTTGCGCTACCCGGCATTGCAGTCCACCACGAGTTTAACCAACCCTCGAGTGCAGTGCCTGCAAACCAATCGCTAACAGCGTAGAACTTGATAGCCGCACCCACAATCATTACAATAGCAGAGGTCAATCCCGTAAAGCGAATACCCATCTTGTCGAGAATGATACCTGCGACAATCAAAAAACCGCATACATTAAGCAAATACTCAGAACTAGCGAATGCACCATAAGTAGATGGCATCCAGCCGTGAGTTTTTTGAATAATCTCCTGCAATGGAGAGATCACATCAACGAACATATGCGCAAAGAGCATCATCAGGGCAATGAGTACCATCGCACCCCAACGAGCCAACGCAGAGTCGTTCAATTTTCTTTGAATTGTTTGAGTCATAATTGTTTGTTATTTAAGTTTTTAATGTGTGTTTGCTAAATTATTGCTTTGCGTATATTTTCAACACCTCGTAAGCCTCCTCAATGCCCAATTCGCCAGCCTTCGATATATCGAGACAACCCTTGCGCGTATCCTTCATATATATCTGTATCAAGCCGCGATTGTAGTACGCCTCGGCAAAGTTCGGGTTCAACTCTATCGCCTTCGTGTAATCATCGTAAGCCTCAGGCAACTTGCCCGACAAGGCGAGGAGGTTCGCACGATTATAATAGGCATAGGCGAAGCCCGAATAGAGCTTTATCGCCTTTGTCAAGTCGGCAATAGCCTCGTCGTAGTTGTAGGTGCGAGTCGTAGTGCTATGCAGCTGACGCGCAGGGTCACTCTCCACCGAGATGCGATTATAGGCACTCTCGATCGACGCAATAAAGTCAATCATCTCGGCCTGTGTGGTTGCTCGGTTGAGATATACGAACGGATTAGTTGGCGAGAGCTGAATGGCTGTAGTATAGGTATTTACAGCATTCGTATATTGCTTAACCAACGACTCCGAAACGGCCAACGAGAACAACTCCTCGAATGTTGCTGTCTTGGCGTTTGTCTCACTCTTCAATCGGCGGTTCATAGCTACGAGCGAGTCGGGCAGAAGCTTGCTATCTCTGCACGAAAGCACCAAATATGGGTTGTCCATATGCTTGATAAAGTCCTCCGCACGCTGCGAGTGGTACTTGCGTGCTGTGGCCGTCTGCACGGTCGAGTCCTGCGTGAACGTAAACTTAAACATAGGCAGAAGCGCCATCTTCTCGTTGTTTACGCGGCGCGAAGTGATGCGCTCGAAGGTTGTCGAGCCTGCCATCTTCGTATCGAACGACAAAAGCTTATCGAAGCGGCGTGTCGTATCAGCATATATCGAGTATGTCGTATCGCTCAGGCGCGACTTGTACTCCGCAATTTTGTGGTCAGCAATCTGCTTGTCGCTCTTGGAGCCCTTCTCGTTACCCAAAAGGTAGCGCAAATAGCTGCGACCAAGGTAGGCATTTGCAAAGTCGGGGTAGAGCTCAATGGCCTTCGAGTAGTCCGCCTCGGCAAGTTTAATTTCGCCAAGCTGCTGGTAGAGTAGTGCGCGATTGTAGTAGACAAGCACATTGTCGGGCGAGTACTCTGCCACCTTATTATAATCTTCAAGTGCGCGGTTATAATCGCCTATCTGCGAGCGAATTATAGCACGATTAAAATATGTTATCGAACTTGTCGAATCGAGCTGAATTACACGATCAAGGTCAGCCAACGATTTCATTGGGCGAAGCGTCTCATTATAGACCAATGCGCGATTAAAGAAGGTCATCGCCAATGTCGAGTCGCACTTCACTGCCATATCGAAGTCCTGCTCAGCCTCCTTGTAGCGTTTCTGCTGTAAAAGCAGCAAGCCACGACGATTATAGCCCATAGGGCTCTCGCGGTTGGTGCGAATACCAAGCTCGAAATCCTCGTAGGCACGCACCGTATCCTTCAGATGAAGGTAGCAGACGCCGCGATTGAGGTAGGCATCGGCAACCTTTTTCTCGTAGCGGATAAAGTTGTCGAAATCCTCAATCGCCTCCTCGAACTGCTGATTCATTAGGCGTGTAACACCTCGACTATAGTAGGGATTTGGGAGGTCGGGACGTAGCTCGATAGCCTCGCGGAAGTCCGACAGCGCATCGTCGTAATTTCCTAAACGAGAGCGTGTTATCGCACGATATGTGAAGGCCGTTGTAAAGACAGGATTTTTCTCTATAGCCTTCGTGAAGTCGGCCTCAGCACCAAGCAAATCGTCGAGGTTAAACTTGGCAATGCCACGCAGAAAGTAACCCTCGTAGGCGTTCTCGTCAAAGCGCAACAGCACATTCAAGGTGCGGATTGCCTCCTTGAAGTCATTGCCCATCATCTGGCGACGTCCCATATAGAAGAAGTAGTCGCGATTGTACTGCGCCACAGCCGAAGTTGTGATGCAAACGATGAACAGTATGCCGAAAATTAGCCTACGCAATGCTTCTATTTTTTTTTCGTTTAGTTGTCGTTGTAGCCAAAACGGCTGAGCTGGCGGTCGTTATTGCGCCAGTCGTCATTAACTTTTACAAAGAGCTGCAAAAAGACCTTCTTGCCAAGGAATGCCTCGATGTCGGCACGAGCCTGCTGACCCACCCTCTTGAGGCGCTCGCCCTTGTGGCCGATAACGATACCCTTCTGCGAGTTGCGCGAGACGTAAATAGTCGCCGAAATACGATCGATAGTGGGTTCCTCCTTGTAGCTATCTATCTCAATCTCACAGCAATAGGGTATCTCCTTGTCGTAGTTGGTGAGTATCTTCTCGCGGATAATCTCCGATGCAAAGAAACGCAAGGTCTTGTCGGTCAAAGTATCCTTCGGATAGTATGGCTCACCCTCGGGCAGACGCTCCAAAATCGAGCCGAAAATCGCCTCTATATTAAACTGCTCCTTGGCCGATGCAGGTATGATTACCGCCTCGGGAAGGCGCTCGTGCCACTCGGCTACAATCTTCTCAAGTTTCTCTTGCGATGAGAGGTCTATCTTGTTGATAACTACGATTGTAGGGATACCGCTAAACTTTATCTTCTCGATAATTTCGGCCGAACGCTCGCCCTGCTCCTCGACAGTGTCGGTGACGTAGAGCACCACGTCAGCATCGCTCACCGCGCCACGCACGAAGTTCATCATCGACTCCTGCAACTTATAGGCAGGCTTCAAGATGCCTGGCGTGTCGGAGTAGACAATCTGGAAGTCGTCGCCATTGACGATACCCATAATACGATGGCGTGTAGTCTGCGCCTTAGATGTGATAATTGAGAGACGTTCGCCCACTAAAGCGTTCATCAGGGTCGATTTTCCGACGTTCGGATTACCGATGATATTTACAAAACCGCTCTTATGCATACTCTAAAAAGTGTGTTTAAGTCGCAAAGATAGTAACTTTTTAATTAAAAATTAAAAAAAGCAAACTTAAAAATGCACAAAACCTCGCTCAGGCTGTCGCGTTGTTACTCTTGTTACATTTGTTACACTGTTACACGCCCACGTAACAATGTAACAATGTAACAATGTAACAAATCTGCCGCGTGTTCAAAAATTTATTCATCTGATAATTAGCGCGATAGCAAATACGCGAAAAAAAAGTTGGCAAAAACTCTTGACAAGGGCTTTTTCACGTTGTATATTTGCACCACGAAACGCAGTCGACGCGTCTTTTCAATACTTTAGTAATCAGCTTAAAACTTACGTTATATGAATACAAACACCAATAGTGTTGGTAGTGCTACTGCTATGCCTTTACCAAGCGTAACTACCACACAACACGCCACCTCGAGGGTGGGTGTTAACCTCGGTCAATTATTGAATATGACCAAGGGCAATATCGATAAGTCGTCGCTCAAAACCGACGAGGAACGTCGAATCCACGACGAGCTTGCACCTAAGTATGCCCCCGTGCAAGTGCGTGTAACGATTGAGGAGCAGGTGCTCTTTCGCTCGCTGGAGCCCCACCTCATCGATATACACAGCAAGGTTCCCGACCCGATACCTGTGTTATCGCGCTACGGGAGTATCATCGCCTCCGAGGGCAATATCTCTGCCATCGTAGGTGCAGCCAAGAGCAAAAAGACCTTTTTATGTACTGCTCTTGTGGGTGCACTACTACGTAAAGCAGAGCCTCAGATGCTCGGCATAACACCCAAGAATGTGAAGGTGTTATGGATTGATACCGAGCAATCTGCAAACCACGTTCAGCGAGTGCTTAAGCGCGTCTACCGCCTGGCAGGGTGGGACGAGGAGGTCGCCTACGAGAACCTCCGCACCCTGACATTGCGCGAGATTGAACCCAAGGAGCGCTACACGATGATGGCCGATGCCGTCAAGCTATTTAAGCCTAAGCTTGTGGTCATCGACGGCATTAGCGACCTGATGTACAACAGCAACTGCATAGAGGAGAGTGATGCTGTTGTCGGGCAGTTGATGGCACTCTCTACGGAGTATAACTGCCACATAATGTGTGTATTACACACCAATCCGAACAGCGACAAGGCGCGTGGACACATCGGTTCGACGCTCCAGCGCAAGGCCGAAACAATGATCTATGTACACAAGATTGAGGAGCGTTCGGTGGTCGAGCCGCAGTTCTGCCGCAACGAGGAGTTTGCCTCCTTCGCCTTCTACATCACCGAAGAGGGGCTACCCGAGGAGTGCGAGATGCCTACGCAGAACGCCATTGCGGAGGACGACTGCGTGGCGATAATGCGAAACCACTACCCAAACGGGGTGGAGCGAGCAGTGCTTATTAGTAAACTTATCGAGGAGCTAGGGCTTAGCGACGTTAGCGCAAGGGTGCGCGTTTGCAGAGCAATTAAGCAGGGCAAATTGCTAGTGGATAGGAAGATAGTGACACTACCTCGAGCAACTTCTCCGCCATCTGACGAGGGTTCCATAACAGAAAGGAGGTGTTCCGAAGTCTAATCTGTTACATTGTTACATTGTTACATGCGCGTGCAACATTGTAACAGATGTAACAGATGTAACAAACACAAAGTGAAGTTATCGTGTTATATGTTTATTGATTGAATTTTTGGGCTATTGATGAAGAAGGGGACGGCGATTGCTCGCTGTCCCCTTCACCTTTTTATAAATAGTAAGGCGCTATCGACGCATACCAGGCATCATCTTCGGCATCTTCAACTTGCCGCCGGTTACCATCTTCATCATCTTGCGCATATCCTCAAACTGCTTCATAAGCTTGTTTACGTCCGCGAGGGTAGTACCCGAACCCTTAGCGATACGCTCACGACGGCGAGCATTGATAATCTCAGGCTTCTCGCGCTCGAGTGGTGTCATCGAGCCGATGATAGCCTCGGTCTGCTTGAAAACATCGTCGCCAATCTCCACATCGCGCAACATCTTGCCCATACCTGGAATCATCGACGCCACGTCCTTGAGGTTACCGAGCTTCTTGAGCTGGTTAATCTGTGAGAGGAAGTCGTTGAAATCGAACTTGTTAGTGGCAATCTTCTTGGTGAGCTTGCGAGCCTCCTGCTCATCGAACTGCTGCTGAGCACGCTCCACGAGCGAAACCACATCACCCATACCGAGAATACGGTCTGCCATACGCTCAGGGTGGAACACCTGCAAGGTATCCATCTTCTCGCCGCTCGAGATAAACTTCAACGGCTTGTTCACCACCGAGCGAATCGAAATCGCAGCACCACCACGGGTATCACCATCGAGCTTGGTCAATACAACGCCATCGAAATCGAGGCGCTCGTTGAACTCACGTGCAGTATTCACAGCGTCCTGACCGGTCATCGAATCCACCACAAAGAGGGTCTCGCAAGGGTTTACCGTAGCCTTAATCTTGGTAATCTCCTCCATCATCGCCTCGTCGACAGCCAAACGACCTGCGGTATCGACAATCACTACGTTGTAGTTGTTCTGACGCGCATGCTTAATCGCATTCTCAGCAATCTCTACAGGGTTTTGATTGCCCGCCTCGGTATAAACAGGCACACCAATCTGCTCGCCAAGAATCTTGAGCTGGTCGATAGCTGCAGGACGATATACGTCACCCGCTACGAGCAACACCTGACGACCCTTGGTGCTCTTGATGTGAGCTGCGAGCTTACCCGAGAAGGTTGTCTTACCCGAACCCTGCAAACCTGCGATGAGAATAACGGCAGGGTTGCCCTCGAGCTTGATGCTGGTAGCCTCGCCACCCATCAACTGAGCCAACTCATCACGCACGATCTTGGTCATCATCTGACCTGGCGACACGGCTGTGAGAACGTTCTGGCCGAGAGCCTTCTGCTTAACCTCGTCGGTAAACTGCTTTGCAACCTTGTAGTTCACATCGGCATCAATCAACGCACGACGAATCTCCTTGAGCGACTCCGCAACGTTAATCTCGGTGATGCGACCCTGACCCTTTAAAATTTTGAATGACCTCTCTAAGCGGTCTGTAAGTTTTTCAAACATATCGTAGTTGTGTTTATTCTCAAATTTGGCGCGAAGATAGTAAAAATATTGATATTTTTAGCAGGGTAGTGCTCGATATTTCCAAAATATCGCTATATTTGTAGAATAAATAACCTATTTAACAGAACAATGAAGAGATATTTCATTATTTTTTTAGCGCTATCTGCCTTGCTGTACTTTGCTGTAGCAAAGATACTCTCGTGCTCATCGGGAGTTGCTGAGGCGCAGATTATCACTACAAGCGAGAAGCTTGCCGATGGCGATTGGCAGCTCTTCCACAAGGAGTTTAAACTCAACTCGACGCAGAATGCAGAGCTTCGCATCGCAGCCGACACCAAGTATTGGTTGTGGGTGAACGACCAGCTCGTTGTTCGCGAGGGAGGATTGAAGCGCGGTCCTACTCCGAAGGATAGCTATTGCGATGTTTTGAAGGAGATTCCAAACCTCAAAAAGGGCAAAAATGAAGTTAAAGTGCTAGTTCAGTACTACGCACGTAACTCATTTAGCCACAGAGTTTCGGCTACACCAGGTTTATACTTCGACCTTCGCACATCAAGCACCCAAGTTGTAAGCGATGAGACGTGGTCTGCAGTGCGCTATGAGGCTATGTGGCAGGCACCAATGGAACACAACTTGCAGGGCTTTAGAAAATACCGCGTGGCGGGTGCTAATGTGGCATACGACGCAAATAAGGCGCTCGATTTGACACAGGACATCGATAGCAAGGAGTGGCCAAAGGCGGTGGTTGTAGCTCGCGAGAAGAGCGATTGGGGCGAGCTTCAGGAGCGTCCTATTCCATTCTTCCGTTGGAGCGAACTGCTTGATTATAAGGGACAAAAGTGGCAGGGTAGAGAGCTTATCTGCAAGCTTCCGTACAACGCCCAGGTGACACCATACTTCAAGGTGCGCGCCAAGGGCGGTGAGAAGATAAAGATCTACACCGACGACTATTGGATTGGCCCTGCACGCGCCTTCTATACCGAGTATATTGCTCGTGAGGGAGAGCAGGAGTTCGAGACTCCAATTTGGACCAATGGTCACGAGGTTATATACCTTGTGCCTGAGGGAGTTGAAGTGCTCGACGTAAAGTATCGCGAGAGCGGTTACGACGCAGATTTCGTAGGTTCGTTCAATAGCGACAACGAGTTCTGTAACAAGCTGTGGCAGAAGGCGCAACGCACCTTATATGTAAATATGCGTGACATCTATATGGATTGCCCTGATCGCGAACGCGGACAGTGGTGGGGTGATGTAGTTATCGAGCTCGGACAGGCCGGCTACGTCTTTGACGAGCGTGCACATTTGCTCACCCGCAAGGCAATTCACGAATTGATGAACCATCAGCGCGAAGATGGTACGATTTACTCGCCAATTCCAGGCTCATTTATGCAGGAGCTGCCTTGTCAGATGCTTGCAGCAGTGGGTCACTACGGCTTCTACACCTACTATTTGCAGACCGGCGATATCGAGACTATCGAGGCGGTTTACGACAGAGTAAAACGCTATGTATTCGACGTTTGGAATCCGTCAAATAAAGAGTTGGTTGACCTTCGTAAAGGTGGCTGGTTCTGGGGCGATTGGGGCACAAATATCGACCAGGAGGCTTTGCAGCAGTGCTGGTACGCTATCGCATTGCAGGGCTTCGCCAAGCAGGCTCGCTTGACCGGCCACGAAACAGATGCGATGATGGCGGAGCAGAACTACGACAAGATGATTGGTGCCTTCAACAAGCGCTATTGGAACGAGAAGTTGCAGCAGTATCGCACACCTGAATACACCGACCAGCCTGACGATCGTGTACAGGCAATGGCCGTGCTCGCAGGCTTTGTTCCACAGGAGCGCTACGAGGCGATGCGTCAATTCTTCAAAAAGCACTATCAGTCAAGCACATACATGGAGAAATATGTTCTCGAGGCGTTGTGCAAGATGGGCTACTACGAGGAGGCAATGGCGCGTATGGAGAAGCGTTTTGGCGAGATGGTTGCTGCACCTTACACTACATTGTGGGAGGGCTGGGAGTACACCGGCGGTCGCGGAATGACCTACAAGAGTGGACATGGCACCTATAATCACGCGTGGAGCGGTGGAGGTTTGATTATCCTCTCGAAGCACATCGCGGGTATCGAGCCTATCGAGCCGCAGTTTAAGAAGTTTGCCGTAGAGCCAAACCTTGCAACACTCAACCACATCGAGAGTGTTGTTCCGACCAAGTTTGGCAACATCGAAATGAGTGCAGATAAAGCTGGCAACGAGTTGAAGATTAAGCTTTTGGTTCCGAACGAAACTACTGCCGAAGTACGTCTTCCAAAGGGCTATTCGGAACTCTCGTGCGGAGAGGAGAAGGGTACAGTTATCCTACTTTCAGCTGGTAGCTACGAAATCGTTGCAAAATAGCAGAATAGCCACAAAAGAGAAATGGCGGTCTTTTTCGGACCGCCATTTTTACGCTTAAACCGCACGCTCTACTTAAGCTTCGCCATAAACTTCTCGCGATTTACGATAACGCGAGTATGAGTACCCTCGCCAATAAGGCTCACCTCATCACGAGCTGCGATATTAAACTTTAGCTCACGGCCGTTAACCTCTGTAAGAACAGCAGTTGCAGTAATTGTATCGCCCTCCTTTGTGGCCTTGATATGCTCGATATTGAGCGCTGTTCCAACGGTTGTTTGACCCTCCTCCAAATGCGGTGCAACAGCCATCATTGCAGCATTCTCCATCAAAGCACACATCGCAGGCGTAGCCAATACAGCCAAATCGCCCGAGCCGATATACTCCGCCGTAACCTCCGGCATAACACGCATAGTAGCGGTAAAAGATAATCCAGTCTCCATATTTTTTACATTTTTATGGTGCAAATGTACTCAAATTTTCAACTAATTCGTTATATTTGCAGTAAGAATTATGAAAAGAAGACTCCTCATACTGCTTCTATTGATGGCGATAGCCATTCCAAGTGCTATGGCACAACGCCGTAGTTCGGGCTATTGGCACATAGAGTGGACCATCGAGGAGGGCGACACAATACCGCTAGTTCACATTCTCCCTATATATAAATACTCGCGTAAGCCCGATATGCGTCGTTATCAGCGACTTGTACGCCACGTAAAGAAGTGTTATCCACTAGCCAAGCAGGCTCGTATCGAGATGGAGAATATGGAGCAGCAGCTTCTTGCCGTCAGCGACAAAAAGGAGCAGGAGAAGCTCGCAAAGCAGCTCCAGAAGGAACTCATCAAGAAATATACGCCCGAGATTTTAAAGATGACCGTCTCGGAGGGTAAGGTGCTTTTAAAACTCATCGACAGAGAGACCGAATACACTGCATTTCAGATAATTAAAGACTTTAGAGGAGGCTTTGTGGCAGGCTTCTGGCAGATGTTTGCCAAGATGTTCGGCAACGACCTCAAGACCGACTACGACCCTACTAAACGCGATAGGGCACTCGAGCAGGTGGTGCACTACTACGAGTTGGGCTGGTTGGACTAAGAAATGCAGAATTCTGAATTCAAAATGCAGAATGCAGAATTTAGAATTAAAAAATTATTGCTAATTAAGAAAAATGTATTACCTTTGCCACCGCTTACGAGCATCGGATTGAGCTGTGGTGTAATGGTAACACAGCAGATTTTGGTTCTGTCGTTCTGGGTTCGAGTCCCGGCAGCTCAACTCACAAAAAGAGGTTACTTCGGTAATCTCTTTTTTTTTTGTGAGTTGAACAATAGGTTGAAAAATTGTTAATAATTGCAACTTATGCCATACCTCCTATTATAATAGGAAGTTGTATCTTTACAGCCGTAAATGTGAATTCAACAATAACACACAATAAAATGAAAAAAGTAGATGTAGTTCTCGGACTCCAGTGGGGTGACGAGGGTAAAGGCAAGGTTGTCGATGTATTGACTCCTAATTATCAGGCTATTGCACGTTTTCAGGGCGGTCCAAACGCTGGTCACTCGTTAAAATTTGAGGGCAAGAGCTTCGTGTTGCACACTGTTCCTTCGGGAATTTTCCGCGATGAGGCTATGAACATTATCGGTAACGGCGTTGTTATCGACCCCGTAATCCTCGCAGAGGAGATTGCCGACATCGAGAAGATGGGCGTAGATGTATCGAAGCATATGGTTATTTCGAAGCGCGCTCACCTCATTCTTCCAACTCACCGCATGCTCGACGCTGCAAGTGAGGCTGCAAAGGGCAAGACCAAGATCGGTTCGACCTTGAAGGGTATCGGTCCAACTTATATGGATAAGACTGGCCGTAACGGCTTGCGAGTAGGCGATATTTTGATGCCTGACTTCGAGGAGCGCTACAACCGTTTGAAGGCTAAGCACGAGGAGATGCTCCGCCAGTACGCTTATCAGTACGACATCACCGCCTACGAGAAGGAGTGGTTCAAGGGCATCGAGGCTATGCGCAAGTTCCAGTTCGTAGATAGCGAGCAGATGGTTAACGAGGCTCTCAACAACGGCACTTCGATTTTGGCTGAGGGTGCTCAGGGTTCGTTGCTCGATATCGACTTCGGTACATACCCTTACGTTACATCGTCGAACACCCTCTGTTCTGGCGTATGTAACGGCTTGGGCGTTGCTCCAACACGCATCGGCAACGTTTACGGTATCTTCAAGGCATACTGCACCCGCGTAGGTAGTGGTCCATTCCCAACTGAGTTGTTCGACACTACAGGCGAGACTTTGCGTCAGATTGGTAACGAGTTTGGTGCTACAACAGGCCGTCCACGTCGTTGTGGCTGGTTGGACTTGGTAGCATTGAAGTACACCGTTATGATGAACGGCGTAACCGAGCTTATTATGATGAAGAGCGACGTCTTGAACGAGTTCCCAACTATCAAGGTTGCAGTTGGTTACGAGTTGGACGGCAAGCAGCTCGACTACTTCCCATACGAGTGTACAGACGATATCGTGCCAATCTACAAGGAGTTTAAGGGTTGGAACTGCGATATCTGCGGCGTTCGCAACTACGACGAGTTCCCTGCAGAGTTTAAGGAGTACGTAGAGTTTATCGAGAAGGAGACAGGCGTACCTGTAAAGATTATCTCGGTAGGTCCAGATCGCGCAGAGACCATTATTCGATAGATAGAGCCTAAAAACAAAAAAAACGAGGATAAAATGAAGATAGGAACTCCACTTACATCGGTGGCAAAAAAGGCTATTCTTTGCGGCTCGGGCGAGCTTGGCAAGGAGGTAGCTCTGGAATTGCAACGCTTTGGCGTAGAGGTTATTGCACTCGACCGCTATGAGAATGCTCCTGCAATGCAGGTTGCACATCGCAGCTACACGCTTTCGATGCTCGATGGCGAGCGTTTGCGCGAGATTATCGAGACCGAGAAGCCCGATATTATCATTCCTGAGGTGGAGGCTATCGCAACACACGTGCTTGTAGAGCTCGAGAAAGAGGGCTACCGCGTAGCACCTACTGCAAAGGCTGTATGGCTTACGATGAATCGTGAGGGTATTCGTCGCTTGGCAGCAGAGGAGTGCGGTCTAAAGACCGCCGCATATCGCTTTGCAGACTCTCGCGAGGAGTTCGAGAAGGCTGTAGCCGAGATTGGTATCCCTTGCGTTGTAAAGCCAATTATGAGCTCGTCGGGACACGGTCAATCTACTATTAAAAAGGTAGAGGATATTGACCGCGCTTGGCATATTGCACAGGAGGGAGGTCGTGCCGGTGCAGGCCGTGTAATCGTTGAGAGCTTTGTCGATTTCGACTACGAAATTACACTCTTGACGGTTCGCCACATCGGTGGTACTACACTTCTTGAGCCTATCGGTCATCACCAGGTTGACGGCGACTATCGCGAGTCGTGGCAGCCTCAGCCAATGAGCGAAATTGCATATACAAAAGCACAAGAGGTGGCGCGTACAATTACCGATGCACTAGGCGGTTACGGAATCTTTGGTGTTGAAATGTTTATCAAGGGTGACGAGGTTATATTCAGCGAAGTTTCGCCACGTCCACACGACACCGGAATGGTGACAATGGCATCGCAAGACTTGTCTGAATTTGCACTTCACGCTCGCGCCGTTTTGGGCTTGCCAATCCCTGCTGTCCGCTTCATCGCACCGAGCGCATCTAAGGCGATTGTTGTCGAAGGTGACACCGACAAGGTGGAGTTCGAGAACATCGAGAAGGTACTCGAGGAGGAGGGCGTTCAGATTCGACTCTTCGGCAAACCAGAGGTGTGTGGACATCGTCGTTTTGGTGTAATTTTGGCTACCGGCACCTCGATTGAGGAGGCTCTGGCTAAGGCTGAGAGAGCTTACGCGAAGCTCGGCGTGAAGATTTTACCACGCGGATAGCAAATTTTAGGTTAATTTACTTTGTAAATTGCGAGAAAAATAATATATTTGCACAAAATAAGAGGATAGGATAGAAGATGCGAGTTGCATTTCTTGACATAAAGGCTTGCCCGACAGAGGGCTACGCGAGCGAGCATATCGCCCCACAGCCGTCTTTGTCAATTTGCTCTCCTCTTCATTCTATTACTGTTTTGACGAATTAACTATTATCAGGCGGCCTATCGGGTCGCCTGTTTTGTAATTATAGGTTATGAGCAAGTTACTTTTGAAGGGTGGAACCGTTGTAGCAGAGGGTGTTAGCCGCAAGGCTGACGTGCTTGTTGCCGACGGAAAGATCGCCGCAATAGGGGAGTCGCTTACAGCTGACGTTGACACCGAAGTATTTGATGCGGAGGGTTGTATTATTACTTATGGCTTGGCTGATGTGCATGTGCATTTGCGTGAGCCAGGCTACTCTGCAAAGGAGACGATTACCACCGGAACACGCGCTGCAGCACGCGGCGGAGTGACAACCGTATGCTCAATGCCTAACCTTCAACCTGCTCCCGATGCGCCAGAGACTATCGCCGTCGAGCAACAGATGATTGACGAGCAGGCGGTAATCGAGGTGTTGCCTTTTGCAACTATTTCGTCAAATCGCGCAGGCAGAGAGTTGGCCAACATCGAGGCTTTACGACCATTGTCAGTTGGCTACTCGGACGACGGCAACGGTATTCAGACAGAGCCGCTCATGCGCGAGGCGATGAAGCGCATCGCAGCTGTTGACGGCATTATCGCGGCACACTGCGAGGACGATGCGTTGCTCCACGCAGGATATATTCACGACGGCGAATATGCTCGCACTCACGGTCATAAGGGTATCTGCTCGGAGAGTGAGTGGGGGCCAATCAAGCGCGATGTAGAGTTGGCTGAGCAGGAGAAGTGCCGCTATCACGTCTGTCATATCTCGACCAAGGAGAGCGTTGCAATTATTCGCGAGGCAAAGCAGAAGTATGCAGACATCTCTTGCGAGACAGCACCGCACTACCTTGTATTGTGCGACGCAGACCTCAAGGAGGAGGGGCGCTTCAAGATGAATCCTCCGTTGCGCGCCGCAGAGGACAGAGCTGCGCTTATTGAGGGTATCAAAGATGGAACTATCGAGGTTATTGCCACTGACCACGCACCTCACACCGCAGAGGAGAAGTCGCGCGGTTTGAAGGGCTCGATGATGGGTATCGTGGGCATCGAGACCTCGTTTGCTATATGCTACACACACCTTGTACGCAAGGGCGTGATTACGATTGAGAAGTTGATTCAGTTGATGTCGGAGAATCCGCGTCGCATTTTCCGCTTGGGCGGAGCAATGCAGGTGGGCGAAAGAGCCGACATCGCCGTATTCGACGTTACAAAGCCTTACACGATTGATACAAGCGAGTTTCTGTCGATGGGCAAGGCTACACCATTCGAAGGCGAGGAGGTTTATGGTCGCTGTATGCTAACACTCTTCGGTGGTGAGACGGTTTGGAAGGAAAACAAATAACAAACAAAATACTTAAACAAAATGAAACAACCCGACAAAAAATTAGTTTTGGAGAGCGGTCAGGAGTTCTTGGGTCACGGTTTCGGTGCCGACACACAGACGGTATGCGACATCGTATTCAACACCTCAATGGCCGGCTATCAGGAGATTTTGTCAAATCCTGCCTGTACCAATCAGATTGTTGTGATGACCTATCCTACAATCGGCAACTATGGTATCACCGACGACGATTTCGAGGCACGCAACCTCACAATCGGAGGCTTGGTAGTTCGCGAGGAGTGCAAGACTCCGAGCAACTTCCGCTACACAAAGACCATCTCGGAGTTGATGGAGGAGTACGATATTCCGGGCATTAGTGGTGTTGACACCCGTATGCTCACTCGCATCATTCGCGACTCGAAGAGCTGCCGCGCAGCAATCGTTTCAGCCGAGACATCAAAGGAGGAGGCGCTGGCTCTTATCGCAGCAACACCTGAGGTTCACAATGCAGTAGAGCGCGTAAGCTGCAAGAAGCGTTGGTACTCGCGCACTCCTAACCACCGTTTCGACGTGGTTTTGGTAGATTGCGGTGCAAAGTTAAACTTGGTACGCAAGCTCAACAAGCAGGGTTGCAACGTGGTGATTGTGCCATTCAACACCTCGGCAGAGGAGATTTTGGCATTCAACCCTCATGGTATTCTCGTATCGAATGGTCCTGGTGCACCGGCAGATGTACCTGTAGTTGTAGAGTTGATTAAGAAGTTGCGTGGTAAGTTGCCAATCTTTGGCGTAGGCCTCGGCCACCAGCTTGTAGCATTGGCTTACGGAGCAGAGATTACTCAGATTGAGGGCGTACACCGTGGTGGTGGTCACCCTGTTCGCAATTTGGAGAGCGGCAAGATTGAGATTACAGCTCAGGGTTCGCTCTACTTTGTTGACGAGAAGTCGTTGGAGAAAACGCCGCTCACAGTTACTCACCGCAGCGTTATCGACAATACAGTCGAGGGTATCGAGTGCGTAGGGGAGAAGAGTTTCTCGGTACAGTACAATCCGGAGTCTGCTCCGGGCGCGCACGATAGCGCATATCTTTTTGATAAGTTCATTAAATTGATGGAGGAGAATCACAATGCCTAAGAGAACAGATATAAAGAAAGTTATGGTTATCGGCTCGGGTCCAATCGTTATTGGCCAGGCTGCCGAGTTTGACTATGCAGGTACACAGGCTTGTCTTGCATTGAAGGAGGAGGGTTACGAGGTTATTCTCGTTAACTCGAACCCTGCAACCATTATGACCGACACATTCATCGCTGACAAGGTTTACATGGAGCCTTTGAAGTTGGAGTATGTCGCAAAGATTATTCGCTACGAGCGTCCGGACGCTATCGTTCCTGGCTTGGGAGGCCAAACAGGTCTTAACCTCGCAGTACAGCTCGCAAAGAAGGGCGTATTGGAGGAGTGTGGCGTTGAGATTCTCGGAACATCGTTCGAGAGTATCGAGCAGGCCGAGGATAGAGAGTTGTTCAAGCAGCTCTGTATCGACTTGGGCGAGCCGGTATTGCCATCGGAGGTTGTAAATACAATCGAGGAGGGTGTCGAGGTTGCCAAGAAGATTGGCTATCCGTTGGTGCTCCGTCCGGCATTCACACTCGGTGGTACGGGAGGTGGCTTCGTTGATAACGAGGAGGAGTTGCGCGAGTTGATGCGTAACGCATTGGCACTCTCGCCAGTACACCAGGTATTGGTTGAGAAGAGTATCAAGGGCTACAAGGAGATTGAGTACGAGGTAATGCGCGACAGCAATGACACCGCAATTACCATCTGTAATATGGAGAATGTCGACCCTGTAGGTGTTCACACAGGTGACTCTATCGTAGTTGCTCCATGTCAGACCTTGACCGACAAGGAGGCTCAGATGCTCCGTACCAGCGCATTGAAGATTATTCGCGCATTGAAGATTGAGGGAGGTTGCAACGTGCAGTTTGCGTTGGACCCACTCTCGTTCAACTACTATATTATCGAGGTTAACCCACGCGTTTCGCGTTCGTCGGCTTTGGCGTCAAAGGCGAGCGGATTCCCTATCGCACGTGTAACTGCGAAGGTGGCTGTGGGTATGACTCTCGACGAGATTATGCTCTCGAATGGTCCCGCTTGCTCGGAGCCAGCATTGGACTACATCGTAACCAAGGTTGCTCGATTCCCATTCGATAAGTTTAGCGAGGCATCGAACGAGCTCGGCACACAGATGAAGGCTACCGGTGAGGTTATGAGCATCGGCCGTACTATCGAGGAGAGCTTATTGAAGGCTGTTCGTTCGCTCGAGACGGGCGTTTGCCACATCTACCACAAGAAGTTCGACGAGATGTCTACTGCCGACATTTTGCAGTATATCACCCGCGCAACCGACGATCGCATCTACGGTATTGCAGAGTTGTTGCGTCGCGGTGTTGACCGCTCGCTCATCTACGACCGCACAAAGATCGATATGTTCTTCTTGAAGAAGATGGACAATATCGTAAACTTCGAGCGCGAGGTTAAGGCTCACAAGGGCGATCGCGAGGTATTGCTCGAGGCTAAACGCATTGGCTTTGGCGATAAGTTTATCGGCCAGTTGTGGGGCATGACCGAGTCGGAGGTATTCGAGCTGCGCCAGGAGTTGGGCATTAAGCCAGTATATAAGACTATCGATACTTGCGCAAGCGAGTACTCGGGCTATGTGCCATACTTCTATTCGACCTACGAGGAGGAGAATGAGTCGGTAGTTAGCGACCGCAAGAAGATTGTAGTGCTCGGTTCGGGTCCTATCCGTATCGGTCAGGGCGTAGAGTTCGACTATTCGACCGTACACTCGATTTGGGCTATCCGCGAGGCTGGTTACGAGGCTATCATCATCAACAATAACCCAGAGACCGTTTCGACCGACTTTACAATCTCGGACAAGCTCTACTTCGAGCCACTCACAGTGGAGAACGTAATGAACATTATCCGCATGGAGAAGCCGGACGGTGTTATCGTAACACTTGGTGGCCAGACCGCTATCAACCTTGCTAAGCCACTCGAGAAGATGGGCGTAAAGGTTGTAGGTACAGGTATCGAGGCTATCGACAGAGCCGAGGATAGAAAGCTCTTCGAGGCTATTATGCGCGAGGTTGGTATTCCTCAGCCAAAGGCCAAGGCTGTAACCGACATCGAGGAGGGTGTTGCCGCAGCAGCCGAGATTGGTTACCCTGTATTGGTACGTCCAAGCTTCGTATTGGGAGGTCGTGCAATGCAGATTGTAGGTAACGAGCAGGCTTTGCGCCACTACTTACACAACGCAGTAGAGGTTACCGAGGATTCGCCGGTATTGGTGGATAAGTATATCATGGGTAAGGAGGCTGAGGTTGATGCTATCTGCGACGCCGAGGGCAACGTATTTATCCCAGGCATTATGGAGCACGTCGAGCACACCGGAGTTCACTCTGGCGACTCAATCAGCGTATATCCATCGTTCTCGTTGAGCGCAAATGTTAAGGAGCAGATGATTGACTATACCGTACGCCTTGGTCGCGCAATCGGCATCGTTGGTCTCTACAATATCCAGTTCATCGTAGATTCGGAGGATAAGGTCTATGTAATTGAGGTAAACCCACGCTCATCGCGTACCGTACCATTCCTCTCGAAGTCTACAAATGTACCTATGGCGAAGATTGCAACCCGCGTAATGTTGGGCGAGTCGTTGCCTTCGCAGGGTATCACTAAGGTATATGGCGAGGAACGCAAGCGTCACTTCGTTAAGGCGCCAGCATTCTCGTTCGCAAAGATTAAGGGTGTAGATTCGTACCTTTCGCCAGAGATGAAATCAACCGGTGAGGCTATCGGTTACGACGATTCGCTCACACGCGCTTTGTACAAGTCGTTGCAGGCTTCGGGTATGACTATCGTAAATTACGGTACCGTATTCTTGACTATTGCAGACAAGGATAAGGAGGCAGCTTTGCCACTTATCCGTCGTTTCTACAACCTCGGTTTCAACTTGGAGGCAACTTCGGGTACCGCAGCATTCCTTCGTGAGCACGGCTTGCGCACACGTATGTTGCGTAAGATTAGCGAGGGTAGCGACGATATCATCAAGTCATTGGCTAAGGGTCACGTAAGCTATGTAATCAATACTATTGATGTAAATCAGCACAATACACGTCTTGACGGCTACGAAATTCGTCACGCAGCGGTAGAGAACAACGTTTCGATTATCACTGCACTCGAGACAGTTAGCGCATTGCTCGACGTATTGGAGGAGATCACTCTCGGAGTTTCGACTATCGACGCCGAGTATAGAGCAAAATAGAGTAGTATGCAAAGGGTTATTCTAACCGTAACAAAGAACGAGGCTCTGACACCTCTCATCTACGAGATGAAGCTCGCAGGTGATGTGTCAGGCGTCACTCGTGCAGGACAATTTGTGGAGATTGCTCTCGACGGCTTGTATCTTCGCCGACCAATCTCGGTATGTAACTACGACGAGGGCGAGCTTACACTTATATATAAAGTAGTAGGCAAGGGCACCGATTTGATGTCGCAGATGGCAGAGGGTACTCAACTCGATGTATTGACAGGCCTTGGAAATGGTTTCAATATCGACCACGAGTGCCAAAAGCCATTGCTCGTTGGTGGTGGAGTAGGCGTTCCGCCGCTCTATCGCTTGACTCGCGACTTGGTTGCACGTGGCAAGGAGGTAACAGTAGTGCTTGGCTTCAATACCGAGTCGGAGATCTTCTATGCCGAGAAGTTCGAGGAGGCTGGCGCAAAGGTAATCATCGCTACAGCCGATGGCTCGGTGGGCATTAAGGGCTTTGTTACCAACGCTATAGCCGAGAGCGGCGTAGAGTACGACTACTTCTACTCGTGCGGACCACTTCCGATGCTGAAGGCTCTTTGCTCGGCTACAAACACATCGGGCGAGGTGTCGCTCGAAGAGCGCATGGGCTGCGGTTTCGGTATCTGCATGGGTTGCTCAATTCAGACAACAAAGGGCGCGAAGCGCGTGTGCAAGGAGGGCCCTGTATTTAAGAAGGAGGAGGTTATATGGTAAGAGATCTTTCGGTTGAGTTGTGCGGTGTTGCGCTTGACAACCCCGTAATTCCTGCCAGTGGAACATTCGGCTTTGGCAAGGAGATGTCCGAGATTTACGATATTAACATTCTCGGTTCAATATCGTTCAAGGGAACTACTCGCGACGCTCGTTTCGGTAATCCGACACCTCGTATTGCGGAGTGTCCATCGGGCTTGATTAACTCGGTAGGATTGCAAAATCCTGGCGTAGATGCGGTTATCGCACACGAATTGCCAGAGTTGCGCAGAATTTTCCGCAAGCCGATTATCGCCAACATCAGCGGTTTCTCGATTGAGGAGTATGTTGAGTGTTGCCAGAAGTTGGATAAGGAGGAGCAGGTTGCGATTTTGGAGGTAAATATCTCGTGCCCAAATGTGCATAACGGAGGTATGGCCTTCGGTACATCGGCCGAGTCGGCTGCTGCGGTCACAAAGGCTGTTAAAGCGGTTACCACAAAGCCTGTATTTATCAAGCTCTCGCCAAATGTAACAGACATTGTTGCTATCGCAAAGGCGTGCGAGGAGGCAGGTGCTGACGGCATTACGCTTATCAACACAATGCTCGGCATGCGCATCGACATCGCTCGCAGAAAGCCGGTAATCGCCAATAAGATGGGCGGCTTCTCAGGTGCAGCGATCTTCCCGATTGCGGTGCGAATGGTCTATCAGGTGGCTCACGCAGTTAAAATTCCTGTAATCGGCTGCGGTGGCGTTTCGTCGGCTGAGGACGTTATCGAGATGATGATGGCTGGTGCTACAGGCGTTCAGGTGGGCGCAGAGAACTTGCGTAACCCTTACGCTTGCAAGGAGATTATCGAGGAGTTGCCATTTGTTATGGAGCGTCTCGGTATCGAAAAATTAAGTGATATAATTGGAATAATTGAATAAAAGATAATAAGTTATGGCAAAAGATGTTATTATTGCGTGCGATTTTAGCAGCAAGGAGCAGACACTTTCGTTTTTGGATAAGTTCACAGGTCGCAAGCCTTTCGTAAAGATTGGTATGGAGTTATTCTATGCCGAGGGACCTGCAATCGTTCGCGAGATTAAGGCTCGTGGTCACCAGATTTTCCTCGACCTCAAGTTGCACGACATTCCAAACACCGTTCGCAAGGCGATGAGCGTTTTGTCGCGCCTTGATGTTGATATGTGCAACGTTCATGCAGCAGGTACTGTTGATATGATGCGTGGTGCATTGGAGGGTTTGACTCGCGAGGACGGCACTCGTCCGTTGTTGATTGCTGTAACTCAGCTCACCTCGACAAGCGAGGAGCGTATGCAGAAGGAGTTGCTCATCAATGCAACAATCAACGACTGCATCGCCAAGTATGCCGAGAATGCAAAGACAGCGGGTCTTGACGGCGTAGTTTGCTCGCCACTCGAGGCTTCACTCGTGAAGGAACACTGCGGTAAGGAGTTCTTCACAATCACTCCTGGCGTGCGTTTCGCTGATGGTTCGAAGGACGATCAGGTGCGTATTATGACCCCTGCACAGGCTCGCGAGATTGGTTCGGACTACATCGTTGTAGGTCGTCCTATCACAGCAGCAGAGGACCCTGTAGCGGCTTACGAGCGTTGCTGCAAAGAATTTTTAGCAGAATAATAACTTAAAACAGATATAAGACTATGGAGAAGAAAATTGCAAAGGAGTTGCTTTCGATTAACGCTGTATTTTTGCGTCCGGAGCAGCCATTCACTTGGGCAAGTGGTATTAAGAGCCCGATATATTGCGACAATCGCCTTATTTTGACCGCACCAAGCGTTCGTGAGAATGTAGAGGCAGGTTTGGCTGAGTTGGTAAAGAAGCACTTCCCTGAGTGCGAGGTGTTGATGGGCACATCGACAGCAGGTATCGCTCACGCAGCAATCGTAGCTACAATTTTGGACTTGCCAATGGGTTATGTGCGTAGCGGTGCGAAGGATCATGGCCGTACAAATCGCATCGAGGGTAAGTTGGAGGCAGGACAGAAGGTTGTTGTTGTCGAGGACTTGATCTCAACCGGTGGCTCATGCATTGAGGTTGTAGAGGCTTTGCGCGAGGCTGGAGCTGACGTTTTGGGTATTGTTAGTATCTTCACCTATGGCATGAAGCGTGGCGAGGAGCGTATTGCCGCAGCTAACACCGTAAACTACTCTTTGTCGAACCTCGACGCACTCGTAGAGGTTGCAGCAGAGGAGGGTTACATCGCACCTGAGTGGAAGGAGCGTATCCTCGCATTCCGCAATAACCCAAGCGACGAGAGTTGGATTAAATAAATTCATAAAGTATGAGACACTTAACAGATCCTACCGACATTACCCGTCAGGAGACCGATGATATCGTAGCATTGGCATTGGATATTATTGCCAATCGCTCGAAGTATAGCGAGGTATGCAAGGGCAAGAAGTTGGCTACACTCTTCTACGAGCCTTCGACACGTACTCGTTTGAGTTTTACCGCAGCAATGATGGAGTTGGGCGGCAATGTGCTCGGTTTCTCGGACGCAAACTCGTCGTCTGTAAGCAAGGGCGAGACCGTAGAGGACACCGTTCGCGTAGTGGGCTGCTTTGCCGATATTATCGCTATGCGCCACCACATCGAGGGTGCACCGCTCGATGCAACAATGGTTTCGCGTGTACCTATCATCAACGCTGGTGATGGCGCTCACGCACACCCGACACAGACTTTGACCGACCTTTTGACCATCACTCGCGAGTTGGGTCACCTCGACAACCTCACAATCGGTTTCTGCGGTGACTTGCTCTATGGTCGTACAGTTCACTCTTTGATCAAGGCGTTGTCGCGTTACGAGGGCACAAAGATTATCCTTATCGCTCCCGATTCGCTCCGTTTGCCAGATTATATCAAGCACGACGTATGTGAGAAGAATGGTGTAGAGTACCGTGAGGTTTCGTCGTTGGAGGAGGTTATGGGCGAGTTGGATATTCTCTACATGACTCGCGTACAGCAGGAGCGCTTCGCCGATAAGGCTGAGTACGAGCGTGTGAAGGATTGCTATATCCTCGATACCGAGAAGATGGCCTTAGCAAAGGAGAAGATGGCAGTTTTGCACCCACTCCCACGCGTAAACGAGATTACCAAGGAGGTTGATGCCGACCCACGTGCAGCATACTTCCGTCAGGTAGAGAATGGAAAATTCGTACGTATGGCGTTGATTTACACTTTGCTCAAGTGGGCAGAGGAGGGCAAGGAGCCGCTTCACAACCACGAGGCTGTGGAGGTCGAGGGCTTGGTTTGTCCAAACAAGAAGTGTATCTGCAACAACGAGAACGTAGAGTATAAGTTCCAATTGGCAGAGGGTGGCGTACATCGCTGCCTCTACTGCTCGACAAAAGCTGAATAGAATGAAGAGACTATTTTTAATGATTGTAGGGGCTCTCTGTGCCCTTACCGCTGTGGCGCAGAGCATATCTTCGCCAGATGGCAACCTCGTTGCAACATTCAAGCTTGACGATGGGGGAGTACCAACCTACACCCTTACCTACAAAGGCAAGGAGGTTGTAAAGCCAAGCCGACTTGGCTTCGAGTTTGTAGACAACGCCTATGCAACTTATGGCTTCCACGACGGCAAGCCTGAGCGTCCGATTTATTCGATGCGTGAGGGTTTCTCGTTGCTCGGTAGCGAGACTGCAACCTTCGACGAGACTTGGGAGCCTGTATGGGGCGAGAGTAGCAAGATTCGCAACCACTACAACGAGTTGCTCGTTAAGTTGTGTCGCGACGAGCGTGGTTTCTTGGTAAATATCCGTTTCCGCCTCTACGACGACGGTTTGGGTTTCCGCTATGAGTTCCCAGCACAGAAGTCGAAGAAGCTCGCTTACTTCGTAATCAAGGAGGAGTATACCGAGTTCGCAATGACGGGCGACCATATGGCATATTGGATTCCTGGTTGCTACGCTACTCAGGAGTATCAGTACGAGGCTTCGCGTATGAGCGAGATTCGTCAGCTTATGCCAAAATATAGCCGTAATGTAGGTACAGCAAGTATCTGCACATTCTCACCTACGGGAGTGCAGACCTCGTTGCAGCTGCGCTCGGACGATGGTTTGTACATCAACATTCACGAGGCAGCTTTGGTTGATTACTCGTGTATGCACCTCGAACTCAACGACAAAACCAACGTCTTCACATCACACCTTACACCCGATGCACTCGGCTATAAGGGCTGGTTGCAGGCACCTTGTCACTCGCCTTGGCGTACAATCCAGGTTACCGACAGCGCTTGCAAGATGCTTGCATCGAACCTCATCTTGAACTTGAACGACCCTTGCGCGTTGGAGGATACATCGTGGATCAAGCCCGTGAAGTATATCGGTATTTGGTGGGAGTTGATGCTCGGCAAGAGCAGCTGGAACTACACCAAAGGTTTCAATGGCGTGAAGCTCGGCGAGAGCGACTATACAAAGGTTACACCTCGTCCAAATCACGGTGCAAACAACGAGAATGTAAAGCGTTATATCGACTTTGCAGCGGAGCACGGCTTCGACCAGGTGTTAGTCGAGGGCTGGAATATCGGCTGGGAGGATTGGTTTGGTTGCAAGAAGGACTATGTGTTCGACTTTATGACTCCATATCCAGACTTCGACGTGGAGATGCTCAATAAGTATGCTCACTCTAAGGGTGTACGCCTTATGATGCACCACGAAACTTCGTCGTCAATTCGCAACTACGAGCGTCATATGGAGCAGGCCTATTCGTTTATGAACAAGTATGGCTACACCGCCGTAAAGAGCGGCTATGTGGGTGATATTCAGCCATTGGGCGAGCACCACTTCGGTCAGTTTATGGTAAATCACTACCTCTACGCTGTGAAGGAGGCTGCCAAGCATAAGATTATGGTAAATGGCCACGAGGCTATACGTCCTACGGGCTTGTGCCGTACCTATCCAAACCTTATCGGCAATGAAGCTTGCCGTGGTCAGGAGTACTGCACTAATGCCGACAGCGGCATCTCACCTCACCACGCGACAATTATGCCGTTCACTCGCTTGAATGGTGGTCCTGTGGACTACACTCCAGGTATCGTAAACCTTAAGTTCGCCGACCAGACCACAAGCAAGAAGAAGCAAAATCGCTGCGTACAGAGCACTTTGTGTTTCCAGTTGGCGTTGTATGTTACGATGTACTCGCCTTTGCAGATGGCAGCCGATTTGCCGGAGAACTACGAGGCACAGGCGCAGGCATTCCAATTCATCAAGGATGTAGCTATCGACTGGGACGAGAGCCACTACCTCGCAGCCGAGCCTGGCGACTACATCTTGATTGCACGTAAGGCTAAGGGCAAGAACGAGTGGTTTATTGGCGGTATCACCGACGAGAACTCGCGCACTTTGCCACTCGTATTCGACTTCCTCGAGAAGGGCAAGAAGTACGAGGCTACAATCTACGCCGACGGCAAGGACGCGCACTATTTAGATAATCCGCACTCATACACCGTTACAAAGAAGACCGTAACTTCGAAGTCGAAGCTTAACCTTGTGTTGGCTGCAGGCGGTGGAGTAGCGATTTCGATAAAAGAGCTTTAAGAATGCAAAATTCAAAATGCAGAATTCAAAATGCAAAACTGACGACAAACCGAGAGCAGAGGGCAAGTTTGCTTGCTCTATGCCGAGGTGCGAAGGAGGAAAAGCCTGCAAAGCAGGGTTAATGCAGAATTAGGAGCGAGAGTTTTCTCGCTCTTTTTTTTGTGGTTGCAACTAATTTTAATTTTTAACTTTTAATTTTTAATTTTTCCTTATCTTTGTCCCAAAGATAACGAAACAAAGATTTATGGCAAGAAAACGAGGACCACACCCATTTATTGAGGGGTTGGAGATTACAACTTTGGCAGCCGAGGGTAAGGCTATGGGACACCACGAGGGCGTGGTGGTATTTGTGCCGATGACCGTACCCGGCGATATTGTAGATGTGCAGATTACAAAGCTTCACCGCCGCTTTATGGAGGGTAGGGTAGTGAACTTTGTGAAGAAGTCGGGCAAGCGCTGCGAGCCTGTCTGCAAGCACTTTGGCGTCTGCGGAGGCTGTAAGTGGCAGAATCTTCCGTATGCAACACAGCTCGAGTATAAGACTCAGCAGGTGTGCGACCAGCTCGTACGCATCGGTAAGCTCAATATCCCTGAGGTGCGCCCTTGTCTTGGCTCGGAGCAGCAGCTCTACTACCGCAATAAGATTGAGTATACCTTCGCAGATCGTCGTTGGTTGACCTACGAGGAGATTGCCGAGGCGGGCGATATTGCACCACAGCCTGCGTTGGGCTTCCATATCCCGAATATGTTCGACAAGATTCTCGACATCGAGGAGTGCCACTTGCAGGCGTCGCCATCGAATGAGATTCGCAACTTCATTAAGGAGTTCTGCATCGAGCAGGGCTACTCGTTCCACAATGCACGTGCCCACGAGGGTTTGATGCGCGGAATGATTCTCCGCACCGCTTCGACTGGCGATATTATGCTCTCGGTCATCTTCAACGAGTACGACCAGGAGAAGATTTCGAAGTTGTTGTCGGCCGTAAATGAGGCATTCCCGCAGATTACATCGACCATCGTATTCGTAAACGAGAAGTGGAACGACTCGACAGGCGATTTGACACCAATCTGCTTCTCAGGCAAGGATCACATTATGGAGGAGATGGAGGGCTTGCAGTTCAAGGTGGGTCCAAAATCGTTCTACCAGACCAACTCGAAGCAGGCCTACGAGCTCTACAAAGTTACTCGCGAGTTCGCCGATTTGAAGGAGGGCGACACCCTCTACGACCTCTACACCGGTACGGGAACAATCGCGAACTTCTGCGCAAAGCGTTGCAAGAAGGTTGTAGGTATCGAGTATGTACCTGAGGCTATCGAGGACGCAAAGATCAACTCGCAGATTAACGGCATCGAGAATACGGTATTCTACGCAGGCGACATGAAGAAGGTGCTGAGCAACGACTTTATCGCCAAGAATGGCCGTCCTGACGTGATTATCCTCGACCCACCGCGTGCAGGTGTCGATGAGCCGGTTATCGAGGTTATTCTAAACGCAGCGCCCGAGCGCATTGTCTATGTGAGCTGCAACCCTGCAACTCAGGCACGCGATTTGGCGTTGATGAACGAGATGTACGAGGTGGTGGCTGTTCAGCCGGTGGATATGTTCCCGCACACCCACCATGTTGAGAACGTTGTAAAACTCATTAAGCGATGAAAAAGATCTTAACATCTCTTTTTACACTCTGTTGTGCCATTGTGGCGTGCTCTACAAGTGGCGGTGACGAGGCTTTTGAGCCATATTTGCAGATTCGCCCCGAGTCGTTAAAGTTCGATGCCAAGGGTGGAGTAGAGGACGTGCAGGTGCTCGCAAACTTCGAGTACGATATTATTCCGAGCGTCGATTGGCTCTCGGTGGAGAATGGCGAGCAGTATTGGATTAAGGTTACTGCCGCAGCTTCGAAGGTTACCGAGGTACGCAAGGGACAGATTGTAATTAAGAGCAAGCGCGACAACACCTCG
The DNA here is from genome assembly GCA_045648965.1 of Alistipes sp. Taxonomy (GTDB): domain Bacteria; phylum Bacteroidota; class Bacteroidia; order Bacteroidales; family Rikenellaceae; genus Alistipes. The sequence goes on from JAZRPA010000009.1 coordinate 32,292, forward strand.
AAGGTCATCACCGTAACGCAGGAGGCATATGTTAAGCCGCTTAACACAGACGGCTGGGCTGAGATGCCTGCAAAGGTCGAGAATGCAAATTTGGAGTATTGCTACCACGACAAGTTGCCTTCGAACAACAAGTTGCGCAACTACTCGTTCTGCTTCGACAAGGAGAAGCACTGCGCGTTGTGGGTGGCATATCCGCTCCACAAGTGCTATACCGAGGGTAGCGGTCATCGTACCAACGCTTGGGGTTATGACCCTTGCTGCGTCGATGATGTTTACGAGCCAAACCTCAAAAATGCCTACTATCCGCAGGGCGGCTCGTCGTATAGCCACTCGCGAGGTCATCAGCTCCCTTCGGCTGACCGCTTGGCGTCGGACGCAGACAACGCAACAACCTTCTACTATACGAATATGGCTCCGCAGTTGCAGTCGCTCAATGGCGCATCTTGGGGTGCCCTTGAAGGCGATTTGCGTGATGATTGGATGTGCTCGGATACACTCTACGTTGTTACGGGAGTACACTTTGCCCCAGGCTACGGATACGCATATGACAACAAGGGTGCGGGTAAGCCTTGTGCCGTTCCAACGCATTTCTACAAGGTTATTCTTCGCACAAAGAAGGGCCATAGCGGCAAGTGGGTAGGCAACTGCTCAGCCGATGAGTTGCAGTGCGTAGGCTTCTGGTTTGAGCATAAGGGTGGCGCAGCACGACAGACGATGTCAGTTGCCGAGATCGAGAAAAAGACCGGCCACACATTCTTCCCGAATGTGAAGAACGCTCCGAAATCAACCTACAACCCTTCGGAGTGGTAGAGATAGAAAAGAAGCCGAGCAGTTCGCTCGGCTCTCTTTTTACTCTTTAACGGCGGTTATCTCTATTTTATTTGGTCGGAAGGGATTAGTGAATAATCAAACATTACTTCAGAGCGGTTATTCCATTTCAACTCACGCTTCACAACCTCGCCTGACGACCTATCAATGATTTCTCTGTAGATTTTCGACTTACGATAAAATTTGCCATTATCCTCCTGATGGAAGTGGTGTCCCTCTTCAACGATACGATAGCTGAACGGAAACTCCTCGGTTGTTCGAAGCTCCGTATGCAGAAAATCGTCTTCACACCAAGCGCACAACTGCACAGGCTGATTTGTGTCGTTTCTAAAACGATAATCTATAAAGTTGTAGTTTACGGACGTTCCCGCACTATAAGGCACACGCACGCCATTAGGGTCGGGCGCCAAAGCATCGGAATGGTGATGAATCTCTGTTACCGTCATAGGACTGTCCATTATGAGTCTATTCAGCGTATTAGCCAGATTGCACAACCCGCCACCTACTCCTGAGACCAACTTTCCATTAACTATAACGCGACCTTCGGTGAAGCCATTTTTCGTGGAGGTCTTGCCTACGTAGCGCCAAAAAGAGAAGCTCTCTCCTGGGTGTATAACAAGGCCATTCATCCTGCTGCACGCCAATCGGATATTATCAGCCTTATTTATTTGCAACTGAGCGTCAATTCCCGGCCCTCTTTTAATCATATCTCCGCCATAGCTAGCCACAATAACAGGCAGTTTCTCAAGCGAGCGCTCGGTGGCATACCTTTCCCTGCCCAACAAATTTTTAAGATGACGCTTCAATATCTCTTTCTGTAGAGATATGGCATAGGTTGTGGGATTAAGCTCGCAGAACAACCTCTTTTTATTCATGATGCGCTCCCCGAGCAAGCGATAGCGATAGTTTTTATTGCAACGGTAAAGAAGCAGAATAATGTTCTCCAAATATCTTCTAAACCCTTTCCATTCCCATTTTTCGTGACCAATATACTTTACCAGGATACTTGGAATGCCACTATCGTTAGCACCGCATATATCGGTAAATACTTGGTCGCCAATCACGACAACTTCCCTTTTGCTCATCTGCAACATTGCCAATGCCCTTTGATAACCCTCCACGTGAGGTTTGTTGCTATCGGCAATATAGTGAGCACCAATGTTGAGATTGAATTTCTCGAGTCGTTGAACGCTATTGTTTGATAGCAGCAGGGTAGAGAAGCCTATCTTATGGAGTTTCTCAAATAGTGCGACCACCTCTTCTGTACAATCTTGTCCGTGAGGCACCAGAGTGTTATCAATATCAAAAATCAATCCGCGAATACCCTTCTTATAGAGTGCCCAATAGGGGATAGAGTAGACGTCTTCTACATATTCGTGAGGAAAATAGCGTGTAAGTTTCGTACTCTTCGTTTCCGTCTGAGGATTCATAAACTCACACACGGCATCAATCTGCTCTACAAACGAGTCGCCAAACTTATGCTCAAAGAAGGCACTTCCTATAGTAAACGCCCAAGGAGCAATCTCCTTGACCTCGTTCAACCTCTCATAAGAGTCTATACTTCCCGCTATACATATTGGTGCATCAATACACTCTTTAAATGCGCGGTGTAGCTCAACGGGATCCCCACTATAACGATAACCTAATAAATCGATACCATACACACCCTTTTCGAGATAACTTTTGGCTTCAGCCACCATCTCGCTTATCTCGCCACTAAGCACAGATGGGCGTCCCTTCACTTTGCCTACAAAAGGCATATATTTCAAGTTGTGTTGTTTACAGATGGTGTGAATGCTATCGAAATAGGTTGTTCCCATCAATATATCACAACCGCACTCGACTGCAATTTTAGCCCCTTCAAGACCCTCCTCTTCGGTGTAGGATACGACCTCCATAAAAGTCGTTTTTCCGCACTCTTTCATGCGAGAAAACAGCGTTTTCAACTCCTCTCGCGAGAGCGGATTCTCCTTGAGACCCCAATATCTAGCCTTGGAATGCTTGCATGCTTCAAAGATTTCAGCAGCATTTTTCACCGTGAAATCTTTGTAAGTTAACATCACTATTAACTCCGATACATTTCTCATAGTCGCATTTACACTTAATGTTTGCAAGGCTATTATTACGTCCCAAAATTAAGATTTTTTTTAAAATCAAGCAAAAAAAGAGCCCATATTAGTGGGCTCTTTTTTTACTCTTTAACGGTTAGCAGTCGTGGAACATTGCAACCGATTAAGTTTCCGATGATTGCAGCTGCCCAAGGCACAAGATAGCTCGTTGGGGAGCCGCCCTGCGTAAACCAATCAACGCCATAGTAGAAGATGTCGGCAACGCAGTGGGGTAGTCCGCAGAAGATAAATACGGGAACACCAAAAAACAAGGTCATATACTTCGCCTCGCGACCATATCGCACTGCAATCTCCATAATAAAGCCAGTGCCGATACCGCGAATAACAAGTCTCCACCACTCCGATGTTGTGCGGTCTACAATAATCTTCGATACCACCTCGTTAGCCTTTGCAATAACCGTATCACTCGACACCGAGAGAATAGCCGCCAGAGCCAAAACGCCTACAAGATTGCCCGCAAGGATATAGAACAAGCGTCCCCAATCCTTCTTATCGCGCCACGCAAACGAGCCTGCATAGCCTGTATATAGCGCCCACTTGCCATACAACACACCAAAGAGGCCAAAGCAGAACAAGAATGCACCTACAACACCTCCGGTCATCGAGTAAGCGAAGCCCGCGCAACCGATAAGCAGACCTGCACATAGCGATCTGCGTGCTAAATTAAACCACTCCTTCATACTACAAGTGGCTTGCAAGAATTTGAGCCTTACCCTCGATTACAACCTCGTTTGCGATTGCCGGAACGAGCATCACCTCGCCTGTGCGGAGAGTCTCGGTCGAGCCATTGTCGAGCGACACCTTCACATCGCCCTCAATACACATATAGATAGTGAACGAATCGCGCTTGCAGTAGTCCAACTCGGCTACGCCGTCAACGACGAGCATATCGGTCTTAAAGAACTCACAATCAACGATATTAACCTCCTCATTTGCAGCAGGAATATAGGTGCGGCGGCACTCCTCGACACCCGACTCGAAGTCGATTGCATCAACAGCCAACGAGGTGTGCAACTCGCGCGATTTGCCCTCGCTATCAACGCGGTTCCAGTCGAAAATACGATAGGTAATATCCGAAGTCTGCTGGATTTCGATAACATTCAAGCCCTTTGCCAAGGCGTGTACTGTGCCCGCAGGAATAAAGAATACATCGCCCTTCTTTACTGGTACAGCCTGCAAAATGTCAGCTACGGTACCCTCAGCAACAGCCTGGATATACTCCTCGCGAGTGATATTCTTATTCTTGAAACCGAGGTAGATCACTGCGTCCTCCTCAGCGTCGGCGATATACCACATCTCGGTCTTACCGAACGAGTCGTGACGCTCCTCAGCCAACTCATCGTTAGGGTGCACCTGCACCGAGAGAGTATCGTTACAATCCAAGTTCTTGATTAACAATGGGAAATCCAAGCCGAACTGCTCGAATACCTCCTCGCCAACCAACTCGCCCATATAGACCTCGATAATCTCCTGGAGGTTATTGCCCTTCAAGAAGCCATTTGCAACCTTCGAAATCGAACCCTTCACGCCCGAAATATCCCAGCTCTCGCCGTATACCTTCGACTTATCTACACTGCGGGAATAGAGTCCCTTCTTAATCTCGAGCAGACGCTGTCCGCCCCAGATATTCTCTTTAAGTTGTGGTTTAAACTTAATTGGATACATAGTATATAATATTTGGCCACAAAGTTACGAGTTTAAAGTTATTTACGCAAATAACTCTTCAACTTTTCGCAGCACATCACTCTCATTCGCCTCAAGCGGAAAGATATAGTCGGGTTGCAGATAGAAAATCTCCTTATTAGCTCTATATCGCGCTTCGCCACCGCCCGTAATGTTGAGCATAATCGTCGCGTCACGCTCTATCCGTCCACCTTGCACCTCCGCCACAAGCGAAGCCACCGCCACTGCTGCCGCAGGGTTAATATCGGCACCTTCCGTCTCGAAAAAGAGTTGAGCAGCACTGCGAGCCTCCTCATTCGACACACACAAGAGCTCGCCATTTGTCGCCTTCAGAGCATCATACAGGCCGCCAGCAATAGAGTAGGGAGGTCGGCGATTGGAGAGGACTTTGGCCTCTATGCGCACCGCATCTTCGCGAGCCTGAGCCGCATCATATGGTAGCAACTCACGTGAATGATTGTGCCACGCCTCGTACATCGGCAAAAATGGAGCATTCTGCGACACCATCAACCGCATTGTATTATCGCCGAAGCGACCATCTTCAAGCAGACGAAGATTGGCTTCCCAGGCTGCTACAGCGCCCGTTCCGCTGCCAACCGCTTGGAAATAGTAATCTGGAATACGACCTATTTCCGCCACTGCGGAGAGCACCGTAGTGCCCATTCCGTCGCGTCGAGCCACATTCTTGGCTCCGCCCTCGGCATAGAATTTTGGAGATTTGAGAACAATCTCACTCAAGGCTATCGCATCGTAATAATCGCCTCCCTTGTCGCAAGCTATGAGTTTAACACACTCGGGGTTGAGAGGTGCATCAAACCATAGAGCGTCGAGATTATCGGCCGGCACAACGAGCAGCAATTTTATGTTGTTTACCGAGCAGACCTTCGCAAAGGCTCGGGCCGTATTTCCTGCCGAGGCGACCACCAGAACGCGATTTTCGCTGCTATCGGTGCGGGCACAAACAGCATAAGCCTCGCACTCCTTGAACGAACAAGTTGTCATCGTAGCTCCTCGCTCGGGATGGTAACCATTGAAGGTGATATAGAGATTTTTCAGGCCCAGCTTCTTCGCAAGCCCCGTACTCTTGTAGGTTGCGTGTGATGCATCGCAGTACAGCCATCGTCGCATAGGCAGCCAATCGCGATATTTGTAGAGGCTGTTATCGTTATAAAGTGATAATCGTCGCTTGGCGTATCGTGTACGAATTAGCGAGGATTTTGCGTAAGTAGGGTGGTCTAGCGACCAGCCACTATCATCAAACTCTTGGCCCGTAGCCACGCATATCAGTGTGTATTCGGTAGGTGTAAATTGATTCATCTTATCTCTCTTTTGTCTTTCGCGCAAAGATAGATAAGAGTTTCGCTACCAATCTGATAACAGACCGTTTGAGGTATAAGTAAGTCTAAAACAAAAGGGAAAATCGGCTACTCTGCCGGATCATAGAACACTCCGCAGGTGAGTGTGAGATAGTCGGGTAGGGAGCCATTTGTGGACCATTGGAGTTCTATATCGAACAGCTCCAACAAAGTCTTTGCGACATCAAAGCCATAGGCTTCAAGCGACGGACGAACCAATTCAGGGTGACGGCATGCTTTCCCCTCCAGACGAGCACAACGCGCCTCTCCGCAGTGCAGGCATTTGCCGATAAATGTGCACGCAAGCCCATTACGCTCTCGCTCCAATTCGAGCAGCCGCTTTTCGAGTTGAATACGTTCGCAGCGCAGAATATCATCGACATCACAAGACGACAACGCTCTGTCTATCAAGCCGATTTTAATGGCAACAAGACGAATGTTTCGATATTTTGACAGTCGTCCTACAACGTCAAAATCGAATGGAGGGCACCCCCACTGCTTGCCATAGTTGCTACACGCACGACAGTAGTCCCACACCTCGTTGGGATTGTGAAAGCGAGCAAGATACTCTTTAACGGATATCTCTTGCGAAAACTCCTCTTTGGTGTAGCGTTCGCCCATATTCTACTTTTTCTTGCCCCACTTTGGAGTGATGCCGACAAAGACCTCGAAGTTGATACCCGGCATTGGGCGCGAAAGCACCGAGAGATACTCCTCGTTGAAGAGGTTGTTGATTGTACCCTTAAGCGAAAGGTCTGCCCAACGTAATGTAAATAGCTTCTCGAGCGAGATGTTGCTCATGAAGTATTTAGGCAATTTGCCCGTAAGCGAGATATCGTTTGACGACATTGTATAACGCTCGCTATAGTAGCACCACTTGTAGAGGAATGACCACTTACGCCACGACAGACGTCCCGTTACCGACGATGAGCATTCGGGAACATATGGAAGCTGTTTACCTACCGATTTATCGGCTGGTGTGCGCGGCTCACCCATATTGATCGACGGAGTCCACGAGAATGTTCCGTTGAGTCCCAACAGCCACTCCTTGCTAAGCGCAACATTCAAGTCGCCCTTCAGCTCTACACCATAGGCGTGAACATCTTTGATATTGTCGGGCGAGAAGAAGCCCTTGGGTGTCGGTAGCCAGATAATCCAATCCTTAACAAACGACTCAAACCAGTTGACCGAGCCGCTCAACGAGTAGACGCTCTCTTTGCCCACAGCAAACGAGAGACCGACATCATAGGTCCAACCACTCTCTTTACGCAAATCTGGATTACCACCAGGAAGGAAGTAAAGATCGTTGAGAGTAGGGAAGCGATAGTTGCGCGACACCGAGGCTTTAGCAACGATATTTCCCTTCTTCGAGAGGACACCATCAACGAAGAAGGCTGGAATTATAGGAGTCCACTCCTTGCCGAACATATCCTCGCGAACAACAACAGACACGCCCAAACGCTCAATCGGCTTCCATTTTGCAGAAACAGAGCCCGAGAGCTCGGGACGACCCTTGCGATAGCCCACAATGGCTTTATTGCCATCTTGTCGTATAATGTTCTTATCTTCGCTCTCGACGATGTGCTGATGCAGCGACAAGTTGGCCGTAAAGAGCCACTTTGTACCTATGTAGTATTCTCCCTCGAGTTGTCCATAGAAGGTGTTGATACGGCTTCGTGAGCGTGTCATATGTGCCATTACGCCGTTGCCCAAATCTCGCTTATAGTCGTACGCCATCCAGGTGTAGATATAGCCCGCCTTGGCTCCGAGTTTCCAATTTTTACGCAGATGATCCCACGAGAGGACGCCTCGGAAGGTCTGCTCGCGCTGTCTATTCTCAAAGTCGGTATCATTGCCGTGATCAACGGTTAACATTGCCAACTCGCGGTTGGAGTTTATGTACCACGCATTGAGTCCGAAGCGATCGCCTTTGCAGGTGTTGTAGTAGACCTCCTGCAACAGATGCAAATCCTTGTAGGCACCACTGCGATTGCGTTCAATAGGGTAGTACTGGTCGATGATATTCATATCCTCATCGTAGACGTTCACCTTCTTGTCGTGGTTGCGATATTTGTAGTCGTTTGGCGAAGAAGAGTAAACTGCGCGTGTCGAGACCTGCCAATGGTTATCGCCATATGTCAGACGCAAGAACTCATCGAAGGTTTTGAACGAACCGGCACCTTGCACATACTGCAGACCGAAGCCCAAGTTTTGTGCAGGCTTGGTCGACAACTTTACGGCTCCACCCAATCCTCCGCCGGTCTCATTCACCGATGAGGTTCCGTGTAGCAACGAGGCATCGTCGATAAAGTATGATGGAATCATCGAAAAATCGGTCATTCCGAGCATAGGGTTGTTGATTTTCATACCATTCCACGACACCTGCGTATGCGAAGGCGACGTACCGCGAAAAGCTACCGTAGAGAGTGTAGCGCGACCATAGCTTTTAACAAAGATCGCAGAGTTGAAGGTTATGACATCAGCCATCGAAAGGGCGATATTCTCCTTCAGAACCACAGTATCGAACTTGGTCTGCTGGGTACCAATCTCCTTCAACGGGCGTTTGCCATAGACGGTTATCTCCTTAATGTGTATTCCTTTACGAGCCCAATCTTTTGTATCGGACTCTTGAGCCATTACCACACAAGGAATGAGCAGCAGACATATTTCCAATAAGACTCTCTTCATCTCACGCCTCTCTTATCTCCAGCAAAAAGCTCCAGGAATAATACCCACATAAAAACTATCTATCAACTCTCTATCTTTCGAGTAGCGATAGACCATACCTTGTTGCACGTAATCGATAGCATCGGCTACGTATACATCGCCCGAGCGAGGACAAATGGTCAAGCCATAGTAGAGTGTACCATTGTATGGCAAGAACGGATATGCAGGCATATAATCAGCCGTTACGTCCATCTCCCAAACATCGTCGTTGAGCCAATAGATCTTATCCTTTGTACCATTGAGCTGCACCTCCGACGGCCAATCTCCGAACTTGAAACGGAACTGCTTTTCAACCTCAAACTTCTCCAAATCTATGCGATAGAGCGAAGGGGCTTCATAGCCATACGGCGAGCCCTCATAGCCTCCGTCAGTTACCGTCCAGAGCTTATTATTGCAGTCCAAAGCCAAAGAGGTCGGCTGAATGCCAACTACAAGTTCATCAACCACCTGATCGGTCTCGGTATCAATTTTGAGAATTCGATTCTGGTAGGACCAGCAGTTCACATAGAGATATTTGCCATGCTGAACCATCTGCTCGGTCGAACCGCTCTCCATAGTCATATTCGGCACCTCGATATAGCCCGTAATCTCGTAGCGCTTAGGATTTACGATAAAGATGCGATTATCCCAAATCTGCGTAATATAGGCCTTCTCGTCCGATAAAAAGTGAATATAACGAGGTGATGTTAGATTGGTGATACGACCCACCTCTTTGAAGGTATTGATGTCGATAGCAAAGACCACGTGAGAGTTATTCACTACCACCCAGCCGATACCATTGCGGATAATCATCGACTGCGCCACATCGCCCAACTTCATGGCGTTTGCTCGGTAGAAAATCTCATTCTCCACCTCTTTGGTATCGGGATTGTAGTACGAGAGGGTAGCATTTCCGTATTGAAAATTACCCTCGTTGCAGATGAACAATCCTTCGCCCGTGATATTAAACTCCTCTACATAGCCGTAGTCCCACTCCATACACGAAGTAGGGAGTAGGAACAACGCCATAAGTATCACTCTAACAACTCTCTTCATCTATTATAGTTCGCTCTTCAATCTATAGTCGTAGAAGCCGCACACCTCGGTCGAAACCTCGCCGAGCCAGCCGCTCTTGGCATTTACGCCGCACTGCACCTTTACAAAATCGATATACTCCAGGTGCTTTGGCTTGCCCGCAGCATCTATCGCATTCGAAATTTTGAAGTGGTTGGCATTCACATCAGCATTCGTATTCTCGTCGTCGGTGAGTCTGTCGATCGGGCTAAAATTATCGGCATAGCCCCAATCGTAGTGCGGATTCACCCAATATGTTCCATTTGTCGAAGCGTCGTAATTGCGCTCCTTCAAGCAGGTACCCGTAAGCGTATAGCTATCCGCCTCAATCCACAACGGATAGTAGTAATCCTGGCGGTGATACTGCTTAAGATAGTCGATTTGGCCTTCTCGTCCCTGATTGTCCGTCCATCGTACCGGCTGCTGAGGCTCACTAGGGCGGTAGTATGTCACCGCATAGTTCTGTATCGTCTCCTCCTTACCGGTCTCCGAACCTGCCAACTCATACCACGTATCATCAGGCTCTCCGTTGCCGTTCTCGTCCTGCATAACCCAAACAACACCAGGCTCAGACGAGCCGTTGAACGAGTTGCCAAGCACTGCAAAGTCGTAACCACCCGTATTATCAATGCTATGGTCGAAGCCCACCACGATATAGCCTCCAAAGCCACCAAGCGACACCCAAATCTCATCATTAAAGCGTTGCTCGGCATAACGACAAGCCGCCTCTGCTGTGGTCTGCGTACCATCGAAACCGCCCGTTTTGGTCTCGTTAATAAACTGACCCGGAGCTGGGGTATACTCAAAAACCCTTGTGCAATATGGGCTACTGCTCTGCGTAGCAGGGCGATAGTGGCTATCGCCGTAGTCATTGCCATCGGTAATATACTCATCGATATTACACGACAAGCACATTGCCGCTGCAAAAATAGTTATTATAGCCGACTTATTCAAAACCATAGCCATTTTTACTTTTCAAATCGTACTGCAATATCGTCGTATGCGAAGTAACCAGGAATTGTAAAGCCGTACTTACCACCCATCTCTTCCGAATAGAGGAAGTTGAATCGCACCTTGGTAACCTTGCCAAGAACGCTCAAATCCCACTTCTCCCAAGTCTCAACCACATTAAGACCATTCACGAGGTAGAACTCCGTCTCGGTTGTAGGCTCATCGTCATCTACCGACTCAAAACCTTGAGCTACAATCTTGAGCCAAGCGTCCTCTTGCAAGCCGGTCCAATTACCGCCAAAGCTGTTGCCCTCCTCGCTCTTAACGCCGTTGTGGAGCTGATTGAGGGTGTAGTTGGTGTTGGTAACCCACATATGGTCGATAACTCGCGCCTCGCCATCGGCAAACGAAATCTCAGGAAGATTCTCGATATATGAGAAGAAATCCTTGTAGCCATAGTGTACGCAGAAGTTGTTGCCCGAGTGCGGAGCGATTGGTGTCATCAACTGCAACAAGAACCAACCGAGTGCGCCATCTGCACCTGGCTTACCTGCCCACTGATCCAGGTAGTCTTGGCCGTAGTATTTCAAAATATGACCATTTCTATCCTCGTCCGAGTAACCGGCGCCCCAATAGTTCGAAATGGCGTGACCACCACCCCAATAGCAGAATGCGTAGTTATCAGGGAACATATGATAGAGCTCGGTGTTGCCCTCGTCGTACCAATAATACATTGCGTCCATTGCGTCGTTTCCGTACATCAACGGACCGCTATACTGCGGATTATCAACGAGTTCGCTCCACTTCGAAATGAGTCTACCTGACCAACCATCAGCATACTCCAAGTAGTATGGCGAGAACTTTGCGTCCTTATCCTCGAAGGTCAAAACTCGCAACTCGTAGCCGAGCTCAGGCTCATTTTTCTTCAAGTCGCTCTTGCTGATAGTGGTTGCAATGCGCTGTGTAGCACCGCTTACGAAGTTCTTCGACGGTGTCTTTACCTCGGTGAAGTAGCTCTCGTCCTCGAAGGTGTAGGTTACGGTGAGTTTTGTGCCTGCAACCTCGGCAGGAAGCACCACCATAGCAGCCATAACACCGCTATTCGACGGTTGCAACTTGTATCCGCCCTCGAAGTTGAGCGTAATCTCCGAGCTGCTGTTCGTGGTCGAGCCGTCCCACTCCTGCGCCGAGAAATTAAAGGTGCGCTCACCCGCAATTACCGTCCCTTCGGTCGAAAGCTTGATTGAGAGAAGCTTCGGCATGCTGCTGTCGCTGCTCTTTGTGTCGAACCAAATGTAGGCGGTCTTATGCTCCAAGTAGAACGAGCCATACTCGTCCAAAGTGGCGTAACCGAAGTCGCCATCGTTGCCAAGATTTCCGTCTGCCGTCTGCGAGGAGAGTACCTTGGCATTTTTGGCCTGGCCTGTCATATTGTAGAATATGTGACCCGTGCCAATTATGGCTGTACCTCCCCTAAACTCAAATTGAGCCAAGCTACACTCCTCGGCAATAGCAGAACTTTTATTGTTTCCCAACCAGATGTAGTCGCCGGCCGACCAGCGATACGGAATCTCCGAGCTATTTGGCATTCCAAACGCAGTACGGCTCTCTACGTCGCAGTATCCCGCAACAACAAACGACTCTTCGGTGGTCTGATACTCCAAATTATCCTTCTGACAAGCAACGAACAACGTTGTCACCATTGCAAATAATAGACTCTTCTTCATATTATTATAGGTATTAAATTTTACATATCGTCCCACGGTGAAGGTTCTTGCTGCGAATCAGATTGTCTAAATCCTACCTCCACTTCAACCATTACAACCTCGAGTAACGGTTGAGAATAATCCTGAGTTCTCTCCATAGTCGTAAAATTTATGTTAGTTTACATTGATATCGTTAATACCACATATCTCGGTAGAAATCTCGCCTAAAGAGCCGCTTACTGCGTTTACGGCACATTGTATCTTCACAAAGTTGATGTACTCCAACGATACACGATTGCCCTCGCCGTCTATCGCATTCGAGATGTCGAATGTGTTGCTCTTTCTCATTGCCAAGAAGTCTGCCGGGCTCTCGTTGTCGGCATAGCCCCACCCGTAGTAAGGATTTACCCAATTCACACCATCGTTGTAATTGCGCGCCTTGAGACAGGTGCCTGATAGGGTATAGCTATCGCCCTCAATCCACAGCGGGAAGTAGGTATCGCCGCTATGTCGTCCACCGAGATAGCGAATCTCGCCACTCTGCCCATGATTGTCGCTCCACTGCACCGCCGACTTTGCCTCGGTTGGACGGTAGTAGGTAACCGCATAGTTTTGGATTGTACTCTCATTGTCACTCTCCGAGCCTGCCAGCTCATACCAAGTGTCGTCGGGCTCTCCGTTTCGGTTCTCGTCCTGCATAACCCACACTACACCAGGTTCCGACGAGCCGTCGAAGGCGTTGCAGAGAATTTCAAAATCGTACTGCTGATAGAAATTTGCAACGTCGTGGTCGAAACCCACAACGATATATCCACCGAAGCCACCGAGCGAGACATAGAGATTGTCGTTCAAACGATTTTGTGCATACGCTACGGCGCTTTCTGCGGTGGTCTGTGAGCCATCGAAACCGCTGGCTACCAAATCGTTGATAAATTGTCCGGGAGCCGGCGTGTACTCGTAAACCTTCAAAGGCACGGGCACATCAGCAGTAAACTCCTCGTCGATATTACACGAGGTGGCAACAACCGCAAATAGGGCGACAAACAAAACTCCAAAAAGTCTCTTCATAGTTCTATCCTACCAAACAAACCGCACGCAAATGCAGGTGCAAGTTCTAAAGTGTAAAAAATGTAAAAAATAGTGGTTATTGCATCGATTTGTAGGGTGGCAACAACGGGTACAACAAGCCCATTGCATACACGGTTAGCTACAAAAATTTCAGCAATAAAATTTGCATGATCACTACCCATACTCCAGCAGGTAATAGATCCATAATGCGAAGGCAGGTCTTCTGACTTGTCCGTTGTCGCGCCTTCCCAATCTCTTAGGATCAGTGGCAAAGAGTGCGACTAACATTCGTCCTTTCGTATCGCTTGCGGTTACGGACGTAACTCGCAGCTAGGACGGGACTTACAGCAACTGGCATTGTCTCGGATTCTCACCGAATTCCCTTTTCACCGATTGTGATGTACGAACCACTCTCGGCTCCTTTGCACTGCAAAGATAGTAATTATTTCGATACGATGTACTATTTAGGCTTATTTTTTTTCTAGCAAAATACTCCATCGAAAGAGATTATATCTAGGATATAAAATTCGTCCATTGGGATTAGTTTGTGGGGCAGAGAATGCGGTGCTTGCATCGACAGGCTCTGCTCTGCAAACATCTGCGTCAAGCACACCGCACAATAAAAACAAAACAACCACCTAAATAGGTGGTTGTTTGCGTGAATCCGCCGGGGCTTCAATGCTCTCCCATTATGCACGAATAATCAAAGAGTTGTGACTGTTTTGTAATTTACACTCACACGACACTCACTGTCAAAGTGCACACACATAGGGGGAGGGGGTTAAATTCCTTCGGAGGTTTGAAAACACAATCGCAGCCCTAATCAATTGTGCTCACGTGCAGAATTGACAGAATCGGGAAATAAATATATCTTATATATATACTCTTCGGATATCTTTGTTTGCAATTTTTGCAATTATTTAATAAAAAAGCATTATCTTTGTATGTGAAATAATAGAAAAGCTATGGTGATTATCAACAAATACAAGCGTGGATACCACTCTCTCAATTCCGCATTGTTGTGGGAGTATGATCTTCGTACCTTTGACTGGCAGGCATCGCGTACGCTTGTGGCGCAAAGAGTTGTTGAGTTGGGGACGCCAGAGGATTTCTATGCAGCATTTGACATGTATGGTGGCATCGAAGGCTTTCGTGAGATACTAAAAGAGGTCCCTTATTTTAGCCCCATTGATTTGCATTTCGTATCATTCACTTTCAATCTTAAAAAGGAGGAATTGAGATGTTACAAACACAGACAGTCGAGCCCGCAACACTGGAACTTCTAACAAAACTACAGCAAGAGCCTTTGTTGGCATCCTTTAATTTGGTAGGTGGCACAGCATTGGCATTGCGTATTGGTCATCGTAAGAGTGTGGACCTAGACCTCTTTACTTGCGAAGAGTTCGACCTCGAAGAATTGAAAACTATGCTTGTCGATAAGTATGGCTTAAAGGTGTCGTTTGAGCGTCAGCAAACTCTGAAAGGCTTTATTGGCGGAGTAATGATTGATTGCATTCGCTTTAACTATCCTCATCTACAAGCCCCCGATGAAATTGATGGAGTTAGACTTGAGAGCATACCTGATATTATAGCAATGAAACTATCGGCAATAGCGCAAAATGGAACTCGCATAAAGGATTTTGTTGATATTGCAACTCTATCATCTAAATATTCACTTGATGAGATGTTGCATTTCTATGCAATAAAATTTCCTAATGCGAATGTAGTTATGCCTGCAAAAGCATTAACCTACTTTGATGAAATCAACTTTGATGAATCGGTAGTTATGACTTCGGGAAAGTTTGATTGGAAAAGGGTTGCAAAACGCCTTCAAGATATGGCAAAGAATCCTCAAAAAGTATTCACTACAAATCTATAAAACATAAGACTTCTCAATGCAATGTGTCAGCCGAGATCCGAAAATGGGTCTCGGCTAACTTTTTATTGAGCGAATCTACTGCAAGGTATATGATGCGACTTCGTCTAACAGATTGAAAATAAAGTGCTTAATGTATTGCAGATTCTTGCAAATTAACTTGCGTGTTCCAAAATGTGATGTTATGTTTGCACTACAATAAAGCAGAGTTAAACACTTAATACTGAATAGATTATGACACGCAAAGAGAACCTTTTAGTTGAGATTTACAACCTTCGCAACCAGATTTCCGAGATTAAGGGTAACACCCTGGTAAACATCGACGAGTTCAGCCAGACTCGCAAGTTTCGCGATGAGGCAGCTAACTGGAAAGAGATCGAGCTTAAGCTCCGCATAGAGCAGCTCAAAGACAACCTCGCAAAGGCGAAGGTCGAGGCTGCACAGCAGGCGGCTGCCGATGCCTTCTACGCAACCGAGCAGGGTCAAGCCTTTAAGCGCGAGTGCGAGGAGAAACGCATCCTGCTTGGCAGTGAGTACGATTGCGCAGAGAGTGCAACCCTCGAACTTATCGAAAGCCACCTCCAGGCAACGCTCGGCAAGCAGTGGCGAGCTAATCGCCTCTCGACAAGTTATGTGGAGTTGGCGGTGGTGGATGCCAATAACAAGCCAATCTTCGGTCAGAGCGTGTCGATCTACTACGAGAAGAAGTGTTGGCTCGGTGGCGAACGCTTCCAGATAAATGTAGGTACTTGCGGTAGCCATGACCTACTCCCAGAGGAGCGCGGCTACACGATGGCTGATTTCTACATCGGCATTGGTAAGCTCCACGCAAACCAGGAGCTCCTCGAAACAATCAAGGATGCACTTTTCTACTACGCAGAACGCATAGCAGATATTCAGAAAGAGGTGCGTGAGTTGGACGAACTGGTAAAGAATCCAACCCGCGCCTAAACGACAAACCTAACCCAGGTCTTCGCTGCCTAATGCAAGAATAAGCACACAATACTCCGATGTCGTTGATATTTACGAGGGTGCACATATGCACGCCCGCGGTGTCTATCGTTCGGAGGCAACAAGCTGTATGAACAACAATATCCCATACTACAACGCAATATCTCGTGAGGCGATGGTTAAACGCATTATGAAGTATGCGGGCGAGGAGTATTCGTTCGAGGCGTTCAAGGCGAAGGACTACGAGTCGTTGCCATCATCAGCAAGACCTGAAACCCGTGCTTGGGACGGTGAGAGCAGTACAAGCGGCTCTTCGCAATTCAATCAGCGTCCACCGAAGTTTATGGGCGAGAAACCAAAGTTTGATAAGAAGAAGTTTTAGTTAATTACCGTCATTGCGAGGAACGACGTGACGCTGCAATCTCCATTATAACCCTTAAAAAGCCAAATAGGGAGATTCCCACGAGCCTAAAGGCTCTCGGAATGACGAATAAAAATAGAAAACTATGAAAAGAACATACCTATATATAATATCTGCGCTGACACTCGGCTTTATGGCGTGTCAGCAGGGCGGCTACGAGGCAGAACTTGCAACCAATGGCGAGATGAGCTTCAATGTAGCCGCAGGAAGCACGCGTGTATTAAATGATACCTTTGAGGCTGGAGATAAAATCGGTGTATATGTAACTGATTATATCAATGGCTCTCCAGCACCGCTTCAGGTATCGGGCAACCGTGCCAACAATGAGGGCGTAGCATACAATGGTGAGAAGTGGGCAACCGAGCGCCCAATCTACTGGGGTGAGGGCAAGAGCGATGTCTATGCCTACTATCCATATATCGACAATGTGACTGATGTTGATGAGTTGCCATTCTCAATCGCTACCGATCAAGATGTCGAGGGTGCATACGAGGCTTCCGACCTTCTTTGGGCAAAGGCTGAGGGTGTTGCCGAGAGCGATGGTGCAGTACAGCTTGAGATGAAGCATACTATGAGTCGCCTGATGGTTAGAATTATGGCGGGCGAGGACTACAAAGGCTCACTCCCGAAGGACGCTACCGTACATCTTCACTCAACCGTTACCGATGTGTTGTTCTCATTTGATAGTGGTTCGATTGTGAAAAATCCATATGCTGGTGCAAAGTCTATCAAGATGCACAATCTTGGCATTCGCACATTTGCTGATGGAGAGGCTGTGGTATATGAGGCTATTGTTGCTCCACAGATGTTGTTGGGTACAGTGCCTCTCTTGGAGATTAACTCAAAGAGTGTGTCATACCTCTTGGAGGACTCGTTCAACTTCAAACCAAGCACATCATACACCTATACAGCTGTGCTCAATAGCTCGACCACTTCAATCAAGATTGATATTGGCTGTGAAATGGACGACTGGAATAATCTTGGTGGCGGCTCTGGCGACAACGAAGGTGGTGAAGGCGGTAGCGAAGGTGATATTGATCTTTCGGGTTATACCGACCTCTCGGCAGAGGGAACAGCTAACTGCTATCTTGTTCAGGCATCGGGTAACTACAAATTCAAGGCTGCTATTGGCAATACCGAGTATTCAGTTGGTAATGTAAAGAAGACAGAGGTGCTTTGGGAGACATTTGGTACTGATGTAATGCCAAACGAGGGTGATTTGATAGCCTCTACTGGTTATCAGAATGGCTATATCTACTTCTCGACTGCCGAGAATTTCAATAATGGTAATGCCTCTATTGCAGTTAGAAACTCGAAGGATGTAATCCTATGGTCTTGGCATATTTGGTGTGCCGAGGAGGGTTGGACAGACCAAGTATATGCAAATAACGCAGGTACAATGATGGACCGCAATCTCGGTGCAACCTCGGCAACTCCTGGCGATATTGGCGCATTTGGTCTCTTGTATCAGTGGGGCCGTAAAGATCCATTTATGGGTAGTTGTGCAAAATCAGGAACAACTCTCGCAGCATCAACTGGAAGTTGGGATGTAGCAAGTTCTGATGAAATGGATTTTGCAGAGAAAAATCCTATGACTTTTGCAACTGGTTGGCGTGGCGGAAGCGTACCTGGGAATGGCTGGCATACATCGGAGTCAGCGAAGGGTTTACATGATCCATGTCCAATCGGCTATCGTGTTCCAGATGGTGGCGACACTGGCTTCTGGGCAACTGCATGGGAGACTTCCTCTGACACACCGTGGGACCCGACCAATAACGGTCGTCACTGGACTCTTGCAGATGGTGAGACGACAGCGTGGTATCCTGTTGTCGGCTATCGCAACAGAGACAGTGGGGCGTTGAACGCTGTCGGCGAGCACGGCTATTGCTGGTCGGCATCTCCTGTTCCGAGCAGCGGCAACGCGTACGAATTGCACTTCATGTCCCACGGTGGCGGTGTCAACCCTGTGGACAACTACAGTCGCGCCTTCGGCTATTCAGTGCGTTGTGTTAAGGAGTAAGATGAATATTAGATTAATGTATATCTCGGTTGGTAATGGAACGACAACCATCACCAACTTAAAATAGAAATAACTTCTGATTTTCATCTATAATTTTTGAGGCGTATGCAGATATGTAGAATTATTCATCCAGTTGGTCAAGGAGCATTCTATACAGAGAGAATAAGAGCAAACGATAGGTACTATAACATTGTCTATGATTGTGGAAGTACAGCAGCGTACAAGGTGAATAATGGTAAGCCAATCCTTGAAGCTGAGATAAAGACATTTTATGACAAAAATGAAAATATAGATTTGTTGTTTATCTCACACTTTGATTATGACCATGTGAATGGGTTGAAATACCTAAAAGACCACTGCAACATCAAACGAGTTATAATACCTTTGATTCCAACTGCGGCACAATGGATATATTTGTCGCAGCTAGATTACGATTTGCAATCGTTAATGACTAATCCAGAGGCGTTCTTTGGTGTTACGACAAAGATTGTTAAAGTGCGCAATACAAATGGGGATAATTTTCGCCCAGATGATGTGTATGTACACGATGAAGAGGATGCTAGCGTTCCTGCAATAATAAGTAGTGGCACGAAAATTAAGTTTAGATCTTTTAGCGACTGGTGTTACATCCCATTCAACTTAGACGAAGATGCGCGTTATAAAAAGTTGATAGACCTTATTGCCTCTCGCAGATTAGATTTGGATAAATTGTTGAATGGCGATGTGGACTATATAATCGCAAATCGAGCAAAGATTAATGAGGCATACAAGAATGTCGTTAAAAAGAATGGCTCTTCAAACGAATCTTCTCTTATTGTCTATTCAGGACCGGTATCTGATAAACACGAATATATCAAGAAATATAATTCTATATGTAATGTTTCGTGTATTGCCAGAAGATTTCGCTATGGTTGCAATATGATTCCATTCATTAGTAAAAGAGTAGCTTGTTTATATCTTGGCGATACCGACTTGAATCAAGTAAGCGGCGGATATGGCATAATTGAGGCTATTTATCACAACCTTGGTGATGTAAAAGATAATATTGGCACTATTCAAGTCCCACATCATGGATCTGAAAAGAGTTTTAATGACGATATATTGTGGCACAGTAAACCAAGCCTCTATTTTGCATCTTTTGGCAAACAGAACAGATACGGGCACCCATCATACAGGGTTGTTGAAGATATAGAGATACACAACCACTTTGTCGGTGTAACGGAGGATAGAAATAGTGCATTAGTAGAGACGATTTATCATCGTTGATTCTCGATAATTTAAGTTGTCTACAATTTAATAACAAAGCCACCCGCGACAAAAAAAACAAGGGTGGCTTTATTATGTATATTTCTAAAACTTACATTGATAAGTATTGAAGTCTATTAGATAGATTTGCCATATCCTCAGCGAGCTTGTTGTGTACGATCTTCGCGTAGACTTGGGTGGTTTTTAGGCTGCGGTGGCCAAGCATCTTCGACACCGACTCGATAGGCACTCCGTTTGTCAGCGTTACCGTTGTTGCGAAGGTGTGTCGAGCGAGGTGGAAGGTCAATCGTTTCTCGATTCCGCAGAGCGCCGCAATCTCTTTGAGGTAATCATTGCACTTTTGATTTGTGGGTATAGGAAGCAACTTGCCATTGGCGTTACAACCCTCGTATTTTGCCAAAATTTGCAACGGAACCTCTAATAGCGGTACATCTACCGGCGTCGATGTCTTTTTGCGGTGTGTGCGAAGCCAAGGGCTATTATTAGGACCATTGATGATATGCTCGGCAGTCAGTGCCTGGGCATCGCAGTAGGCAAGGCCGGTGAAGCAGCTGAACACGAAGACATCGCGTATCTGTTCAAGGCGTTTTGATGTGATTTTTTTATTCATCAAAAGGGACAGTTCCTCCATTGTTAGATAGCCTCGTTCTGTATTCTCAAACCTAAGTTTAAAACTCGAAAACGGATTCTTGTTTGCCCAGCCATTGTCAATTGCAACTTGGTAGATTGTACGGAATCTTTGAATCATCTTCATGGCGTAGTTATTAGACACCTTGTATCGTGTTCGTAAGAATATATCAAAACCATTTATGAATTTGGGATTAACATCATTCACCGCAATATCAGTATGATTGTACTCCGAAGCCATAAACTCTTCAATGCGGTTGCGTGTGAGTATATATCTGTCGCATGTCTTTTTCGTTTTAGATACACCGACAAGTTTTGAATAGTCCTTGATGTAGTCGTCAAAGAGGTCGAGTAGTGTCATTGCCTTCTCATCTTTTGAGATTAGTCGGCATTTGAGCTTGCGTGCTGTTACTTGTTCTCCAGCGAGGAACATCTCGTTGTACTTCGAGTAGATCAATCCTCGCAGGTTGTCGAGGTAAGCATTAACCTCCTTCTCCTCCTTGGTGCGGCCAACGGTGCGCCCCTCCTTCGGCAGCCAGCGCTCCGGTGGAAGGTAGTATCGCGTTGCAAGATGTGTCATTTGGTGATTGATGGTGATGCGTGCAAAGATGGGTGCGTTGCCTTCGGCGTTTGGCTTGCCCTTCTGCATAATAAAGAGAATCGAGAATGTACTTTTATCCATAGGTGCAATAGTTTATGTTATGTCTGGTTATCTGGCTTATTGCACAGGGTTGCAGATTCTCTCAGAATAGTACAACACTCTGTGGCAAAGCGTTTTATACACTGCAAACATAACATCACACTTTGGAACACGCAAGTGTTTTTGCGAAAAGTCGTAACCTTTTTTGAAGAATGTAAAAGTTGGTCACACCTTTCTCTCTGCGTTTGGGATTGGATTTTCGAGGAGTGGGGGATTGCATCGGATTGCGCCCGATTTTATGGCGTTGCAAAGTGCGTAACCGCTGGAATTTGGCAGGATTCTCACCTTAAAACCCGCCGATGGCTAACTCGTTGAAAAAGAAAAAGGAACAGATTTCTCTGTTCCTTTTTCTCGTGAATCCGCCGGGGCTCGAACCCGGGACCCCAACATTAAAAGTGTTGTGCTCTACCTGCTGAGCTACGGATTCATCGTTCCAAATTGGATTATCTCCGTTTTTGGTGGTGCAAATGTAGACAATATTTTTATTATTGCCAAATTTATTTTGCGATTATTGCATTTTTGTGCTATCTGATGCGGTCGAGCGAACGTACAAGTGCCTCGTCCTTAGCAATACCACGCATAGCCAACGCTATAAGGATAATCGAGATCACCGGCATTATCGAAGCCCAGTCGAGCTTGAAGATGGGCTCCACGCCCTGGTATGGCTCCAAAGCAGCGATACCTACACTCATACGCCAGCAAAATACTGCGATGCAAGCCATTGCGCCCACGTGCAACACGATATTCGACATACAGAGGCGGAACTGCAACATACGGTTCTTATACAAGAAGATGATGATTGCCGACAAGAGGGTAGGCAACGCCAACATTACAATAAGGCAGATATACAACCAGGTTGCCTGAACGCTCTCGCCCAAAATCGAGACGTTGAAAGCGTTGAGAACAATCTCATCAGCACCCGCTACGATTGTTCCCAACGGGAAGTGAAGTGTCATCGCCATTGCAACAGCGGCAAAGAACAAATAGATTGTCTGAATTCTCTGAATCATAATTTTTCGTCTATTAGGTATTTATTTCTATCACTTGAATTGCGGTTGATCAACTCTCCGAGGAAGCCCGCCAAGAAGAGCATAACACCGAGTACGATTGTCATCATTGCCAAGTAGAAGAGTGGCTGATCAGCAATAGCACGCAGCGGCATATTATTGAACTGCTTATACAGTTTCTCGGCAATCACCCAAATGGTCGTACCACCTCCGATAAGAAACATCAACGTTCCGAGCGAGCCGAAGAAGTACATCGGTGAACGGCCAAAACGCGACATAAAGGTCACTGAGATGAGGTCGAGATAACCCTTCAGCATACGCTCAATGCCAAATTTCGACACGCCATACTTGCGAGCCTGGTGCTGCACCTCCTTCTCGCCAATGCGCTTAAAACCTGCATATTTCGCGAGAATTGGGATATAGCGGTGCATTTCGCCATAGACCTCGATACTCTTGATAACGCGCTTGCGATAGCACTTCAAGCCACAGTTAAAGTCGTGAAGCTTAATGCCCGACACGCAACGAGCTGTAGCATTGAAGAACTTGCTCGGCCAACGCTTCGAGATTGGATCATAGCGGCGCTTCTTCCAGCCCGAAACAAGGTCGTAACCCTCCTCCAAGACCATGCGGCGCATCTCAGGTATCTCATCGGGCGAATCCTGCAAATCGGCGTCCATCGTAAAGACAACCTCTCCCTCGGCAGCCTCGAAGCCGCAGTAGAGTGCAGCCGACTTACCATAGTTGCGAGCAAAGCGAATAGCCTTCAACTTCTCGCCATAGGTCGCCTTCAACGCCTCGACAACGCTCCACGAAGAGTCCGACGAACCATCATCTACCATTATAACCTCGTACGAGAGTGTATGCTCGTTGCATACGCGCTCAATCCACGCCATCAACTCAGGCAGCGACTCCTCCTCGTTATAAAGAGGTACTACAACCGATACATCTATCTTATTGCTCATTGTTCGGTTTATTTTCATTATTATTAAAGTTATTGTAGCCGGTCCAAGGGTTGCGCTTAGTCTTTGCTGCCACAACAAAACCTACGATTGCTCCCCACATAACATACTCGCTCATATAGGCAAACAAGTTAGTGATAATCGACGGCTCCTCAGCCTTCTCTATTTCACTGATAAGAGACTCTACCACATCTGCACCTCCCGACTCAGTCGAGGTCAGCATACTCTGATACATGTTGGTGTAGAACTCGACAACTTCTCGCAGAATATCAGATTTGGTCATTGCCACCTGAAACCACGAATAAAACTCTCGAAACAGCTTTACATTAGCATCGATAAAGTTGTCATAACCAATAATATAGTGCGTAAAAACATATGCACCTACAGCTACTACGATTCCAGCCAATCCCGACAGATTCATCGCATATAGCAGACCCTCGCCATACGAGAAGAATGGCATCTTCTCACGCCCTGCAATCACAAGATTTGAGTAGCTTTTCGTAAAGCGATAGAGCAAGAAAATATAGGCTGCAACCGACAGCAACATCACCAACGACATAGGCACTATCAACGCCACGCCACCATAGCAAAGCATCAAAGCATCGGCAATGTTGAACGCTAACATCACACAACCAAGTATCGCGCCCTTGGTCAGCAACTCATTACGATAAAGCGAAGGATTCATGCAATTTTTCACTATTTAATAGTGCAAATATAGCAAAATTATTTATTCTGCCGACGTTATCCCCTGTTTATTCAATGCTTCTGCATATTTACGAGCATTTTCGTTGTGCTCGTCGAGGTTTCGCGCGAAGTTATGACGTCCGTCAAACTCGGGACGCGCACAGAAATAGAGGTAGTCGTGCTCCTCGAAATCCAGCACGGCATCGATAGCCGCAATGCTCGGAATACAGATTGGAGCAGGCGGAAGTCCAGCGTTTGTATAGGTGTTAAATGGCGACTCAAATTTGAGGTGTTTGTGCATAAGACGCTTCAATGCAAAGTCGCCCATCGCATACTTCACCGTAGGGTCAGCCTGCAAACGCATACGCGCTCGCAAACGATTGATATATACGCCAGCAATGGTTTTCATCTCATCTTTTGCTTTAGTTTCCTCATAGACTATCGAAGCGAGGGTCATAACCTCATATTTCGACAATCCGCAGCGCTTCAATTTAGCAGTTCGTTTCTCGTTCCAGAAGCGCTTGTTCTCCTTGTTCATACGACGCAAAAGATCCTCGGGGGTAACGTCCCAATAGACCTCGTAGGTATTCGGAATAAAGAGGGCTATCGTGCTATCCTTCTCGAAGCCGAGCTCCTTGCGAAGATCCTCGTTACGCATAGCCGCAAGTAGGGCAGTGGTATCTGCATATATTTGCTTCGAAATCTTCGATGCCAAGTGCGGAAGTGTTCGCGCTGTGCCAATAACCAACTTCACGGGAGTTTGCTTTCCAAGTGCCACTCTTCGGACGATACGGAACACTGAGGTTCCGGGTGCAAACGAGAAGTTTCCAACCTCATATTGGCCCTCGAGGTCCACACACTTAGCATAGATATCGAATGCGTAGCGATGAACATCTGTTTTCAGCGAAGGACGTATTTTCCCAACGATATCGTTGTATGTTGTAGCGGCATTGACACGCACATCGAGCTTAGTATCAATAGCTTGACCCAAAAATGCATAGTAACCTACAGCGGCCAGCAGGACTCCAAAAACCACCAAAGAGAGCGCTACTTTGGTGAATGGTTTTAGATTTTTTTTCTTCATTTGTTCTATTTTTTTTGCAAAGATATAAAAAAAGTTTTACTTTTGCACCCGGGTAAGTCTTATACGACCAGCTCCTGCAGAACTCCCCCAGGCAAGGAATTGAGCAAGGGTATGCGGTTGTAGCGGTGCGATATAAGTAGCTTACCCTTTTTTATTTGCCGCCAGGCAATAAAAAAGGGTAAGAATCTTTACATTACCCCCTAAATCCCCCATTGATAATGTGGGACTTGGTTCTGCTCCGCAGAATAACATCTTCACGGGTTTTGCCCAATAAAACAAAGGGTAATAAAATTCAAAATGCAGAATTCAAAATGCAAAATGCAGAATTAGCTCTATAGTGATTATGGGATTTTCTGCCCCTATTACCCTTATAATCCATATTACCCCTACAAAAAAATCGAAAGTTCTCCACTCTCCACTTTCAACTCTCAACTTTTTTTACTATTTTTGCGCGAAATTTATATAAATATAGGTAAAGGCATGCAAAAATCTATGACCGGCTTCGGTAAGGCCGAGGTGGTAGTAAATGGAAAAACGTTCACGGCAGAGATTCGCTCACTCAACTCAAAGCAGCTCGACTTGGGCCTCAAGACCCCTGCCGCATACCGAGAACTCGAAAACGATATTCGCTCGCTCGTATCTAAGCGCGTAGTGCGCGGTAAGGTCGATATGGCTATTTCGGTGGCATCAAACGAGGTTGCAACAGCATCGCGCATCGACAAGCCTCTCTTCGCTGCATACGTAAAGCAGATGAACGATGCATTGGCATACGCAGGCGTAGAGGTCGATTACGAGGCTATTATCCCTTCGGTGATGAAGATGCCGAATGTTATTCAGAACGACGTTGCAGAGGCTTCCGACGACGAGAAGGCGGCTATCATGCAGGCCGTAGAGGGTGCTATCGACCGTCTCGATGCCTTCCGCAAGCAGGAGGGTGCTATCCTTATCGCCGACCTTTTGCGCCGTGTGGATTTGATTGAGAAGTTGCGCAACGAGATTATCCCATTCGAAGCTCAGCGTGTGGAGGCTGTACGTCAGCGTATCCGCGAGGGCATCGAGAAATTGGGCGTGGAGGTTGACAACAACCGCCTCGAGCAGGAGATGATATTCTACATCGAGAAGCTCGACATCACCGAGGAGAAGGTGCGTCTCGAGAACCACTGCAAGTACTTCCGCGAGGTGGCTCACAACGAGGAGCAAGCGGGACGTAAGCTCGGTTTCATCGCTCAGGAGATGGGTCGCGAGATTAACACTACGGGCTCGAAGGCCAACCAGCACGACATTCAGAAGCTCGTCGTGGAGATGAAGGACGAATTGGAGAAGATCAAAGAACAAGTTCTTAATATCTTGTAGGCGAGAGTAGAATGAAACACAACTACTCACTACTCGTTACTCACTACTAACTAAGCATAAGAATATGGAAGGTAAACTTATTATATTTTCAGCACCTAGTGGCTCGGGTAAGACCACTATTGTGCGCGAACTGTTGAAGCACTATCCACAGTTTGAGTTCTCGATTTCGGCTACTTCGCGAGCACCTCGTGGCGTAGAGCAGAATGGAGTAGACTACTACTTCCTCACGCAGGAGGAGTTCGCTGCAAAGGTTGCCAGCGACAGCTTTGTAGAGTGGGAGGAGGTCTACGCAGGCACCTGCTACGGCACACTCAAGAGCGAAATGGAGCGCATCTGGTCGAAGGGTAATGTTATTATCTTCGACGTAGATGTTATGGGAGGTATCAACCTCAAGCGCATCTTTGGCGATAAGGCTTGCTCGATATTTATTATGCCGCCTTCAATCGCCGAGTTGCAGAAGCGTTTGGAGGGTCGTGGTACCGATGCAGCAGATGTTATCGCTAAGCGTGTAGCTAAGGCTGAGTTCGAGATATCGAAGGCCGAGCATTTCGACCACCAGGTCATAAATGACGACCTCGCTACTGCTGTAGCCGATACTCGCAAGATAATTGACAACTTCCTTGCGGAGTAGTTTTATCAATTTAACACTTTTAACTCTGCACTTTTAACTCGTGAATGCGTAGCGTAGCACTATACTTTGGTTCGTTCAACCCTATTCACAAGGGCCATATTGCCTTGGCCGAGTGGG
This sequence comes from Alistipes sp., assembly GCA_045648965.1. GTDB lineage: Bacteria > Bacteroidota > Bacteroidia > Bacteroidales > Rikenellaceae > Alistipes. The sequence continues at coordinate 59,488 of JAZRPA010000009.1, forward strand.
TAGTGGAGCAGGGGCTGTGCGATGAGTTGATATTTATCATCTCGCCGCAGAACCCATTGAAAAGCTCGGCGGAGCTTGCACCCGAATTTTCGCGTTACGAGATGTGCGAAATGGCGTGTGCATCGTCGCGCTATCCTGAGCAGATAAAGGTGTCGGCTGTGGAGTTCGTACTCGAAAAACCCTCCTACACAATAAACACGCTGCGCTACTTGCGCGAGAACTTCGGCGCGGAGATGGAGTTTTCCCTGTTGCTCGGAGCCGACAACATCGAGTGCTTCGACCGCTGGCGCAACTACGAGGAGATACTCCGCGACTACCGCCTTTTGGTCTATCCGCGCGAGGGTTACTCGGTTGAGAAGTTTGCCGACAAGATAACCTTCCTCGGCGATGCACCGCTCTTTGAGCACGCAGCAACAGATATCCGCAAGGAGATTGCTGAAGGCAAGAATTTCACCGCAAAGGTTTGCCCTGCGGTGGCTAAATACATCATTCAGAACAAATTATACAAATAGATATGGAGAAACTTAGAATTGCGCTCTTGGCGGGAGGAGACTCTTCGGAGCGCGAAATCGCACTCAACAGTGCACATCAGATAAGCGAGGCTCTCGATGCTGAGAAGTACGACGTTAAGGTCATCGACCTCCACCACCGCAGCTGGGCATACAGCGAGAATAGCAAGAAGTACGAGATGGACAAGAACGACTTTTCGCTCACCGTCGAGGGTGTACGCTACGAGTTCGACTACGCCTTGATTATCATTCACGGCACACCTGGTGAGGATGGCAAGTTGCAGGGCTATCTCGATATGATGGGTATTCCATACTCGTCGTGCTCGCAGGTAAGTTCAACCATCACATTCGACAAGGTGTCGACCAAGCGCGCAGTAGCCGAGCGCGGTATCAACGTTGCTAAGGAGGTATTCTTGCATAAAGGCGAGGTATACGATGCAGATGAGATTGTGGCGAAGCTTGGCTTGCCGTTGTTCGTGAAGCCAAACGCCAGCGGCTCGAGCTTTGGCGTAACTCGTGTAACCGAGAAGGAGCAGATAGCAGCAGCTATTGAGCTCGCATTCACCGAGAGCGAGGAGGTCTTGATTGAGGAGTGCATCACAGGTCGCGAGTTCGGCTGTGGCGTACTTATTACAAAGGAGGAGGAGCTTGTTTTGCCGATTACGGAGATTGTCTCAAAGAACGCATTTTTCGACTATGAGGCGAAGTATACTGCAGGTATGAGCGACGAGATTACCCCTGCGCCAATCAGCGAGGAGTGGGCAGCAATGCTTGCACACGACGCAGTGGTGGCATATAAGGCGTGCCGTTGCCGTGGCATTGTCCGCATTGACTTCATCATCACCGAGGAGGGCAAGGCCTACATCATCGAGGTAAACGCTATTCCCGGAATGTCGAGCGGCAGCATTGTCCCTAAGCAGGCTCGCACCGCAGGCATCTCGCTCGGCGAGTTGTACGACAAGGTGATAGCAGACACTAAATAGAGCTTATGATTGAAATCGAAGGAAAAATAGTTAGTGCCGACCTCTTGAGGGAGAAGTTTGCGTGTGACTTGTCGCAGTGCAAGGGCGCTTGTTGCATCGAGGGCGATGCGGGCGCTCCACTCGAGATCGAAGAGGTCGATATCCTCGAGGAGGAGTACGAGAACTACAAACCATATATGACCGAGGAGGGTATCAAAGCGGTCGAAGAGCAGGGATTTATGGTTGTGGACGCCGACGGCGACTACACTACACCGCTCATCAATGGCGGCGAGTGCGCCTTCACCTGCTACGATAATGGCGTAGCGTTGTGCGCTATCGACAAGGCCTACCGCGAGGGCAAGACCTCGTTCCAGAAGCCTATTTCGTGCCACCTCTATCCAATTCGCGTGCTGAAATTCAAGAATGGCGGTGAGGGTTTGAACTACCACCGCTGGTACATCTGCAAGTCGGCATGCGAAAATGGTTGCAAGCTCGGAATCCCCGTTTACAAGGGGTTGCGCGAGCCTATCATTCGCAAGTGGGGCGAGGAGTTCTACAAGGCATTGGAGGCTGCGGAGGATCTCCTCAAAAGCATGAAGTAAGCAAGACTAATAACTTAAATTTTATATACATGAAAAGAGTTGTTTTATTCACATTTGTGCTCTTAAGCGTCTTTGCGGCTGCTCAAGGTCAGACTCGTGGCAAGAAGCGCGACAAGGCACAAACACAAATACAGACTCAGCCGCAGGCTACCCAGCCTAAGGCAGAGACTCTGGCCGTTGCACCTCAGTCTGAAACTCCGAAGGCGGAGCAGAAGCAGGAGAACGCACAACCACAAGCCAAGAGTGAGGCTCCTGCACAAGCGCAAGCAGAGCAGTATAAGGCACCGGCTGAAGCAGTTAAGCCAGCCGAGACAGCCAAACCGGCAACAGCTCCTGCAAAGCCTAAAGAGCAACCTGCAGCTAAGCCGGCAGAGCAGACAAAGGAGGCTCCAAAGTACACCAACCACACACCAAAGGTTAATGCAGCTGCAGTTGACAAGAATGCACCCGTCAAGCCTGTAAAGCCATTCTGTGCCGACAAGGTCATCGATACCTTGGCTACTGCAAACAAAAATTTGGCGGTGATTTTGCTCAACGACAACACGTGGCGTTATGTTCAGATTGGCACCATCGAGGCCGACAAGACCATATTCTCTAAGTATTGGAGCACAGAGTACACCTTCCCATACTACAACGTTCCATTGAGCAGCCTTCCGGAGAGCATTCCAATTAAGTTGGTTGACTCGTTGCGTGCATATCACTATCCTTACAAGGGCTACGTGACTTCGCGCTTTGGCCCACGCAATGGCCGTCGTCACAACGGTATGGATATCTCGCTGAAGACTGGAGACACAATCCGTGCGGTATTCAATGGCAAGGTTCGTTTCTCGAAGTTCCACGAGAATGGCTATGGTGAGCTCATCGTTATTCGTCACGACAATGGTCTCGAAACCTACTACGCACACCTTTCGAAGCGTATGGTTAAGGCTGGAGAAAGAGTAGCTGCAGGACAAACTATTGGCCTTGGCGGTAGCACCGGCCGAAGCAGTGGTCCGCACCTTCACTTCGAGATGCGCTACATGGGTCAAGCATTTGATCCGGAGCGTATTATCGACTTCAAGACCGGTAACTTGCGCCGCGACTTCATTCTTTTGAAGCGCTTCTACTTCGATATCAACTCTAAGTACGCGCAGGACTTCAATAGCGAGGTTGAACCGGAGCCAAAACCGGCAACCACGACAACAACTACTACGGCTAAGCCTGCTACAACAGCAACTAAGCCGGCTACAACAACTAAGCCGACAACTACATCTTCGACATCGACCAAGCCGAAGACAACTACTACGACAACAAGCAAGACGTCGACATCAACATCGACAGCTAAGCCAAAGACGTCGACATCGACCTCAGCCAAGTCTTCGACTTCAACTACAACCAAGCCGAAGACTACAACACCGGAGTACTACGTTGTAGAGTCTGGCGATTGTCTTGGTGGCCTTGCAGTACGCTTCAAGACAACTCTCAAGGAGCTCTGTCGCTTGAACAACATCAAGGAGGAGGACCAGGATAAGATTAAAATTGGTCAGAAATTGCGAATTAGATAGTTCGATAAGAGACTATGAGTATCGGAGCGAAAATAGAGCAACTGCACGCATTGCTACCGCCGGGCGTTAAGCTTGTAGCGGTGTCGAAGTTCCACCCCGTAGAGGCGCTGATGAAGGCCTACGAGGCGGGGCAGCGCATCTTTGGCGAGAGCCGCGTGCAGGAGCTACTCGTGAAGTACGAAGCCTTGCCCAAGGATATAGAGTGGCAGATGATAGGCCACCTTCAGACCAATAAGGTGCGCCAGATTGTGCCATTCATATCGCTCATTCAGTCGGTGGATAGCATTCGCCTTATCGAGTGCATCAATCGCGAGGCTGAACGCATCGGCAGGGTAGTGGACGTTCTGCTAGAGATACACGTCGCACAGGAGGAGAGCAAGACGGGCTGGAAATATGCCGAACTTGTCGACTATCTGCAAAGCGACGCCTTCTCGGCACTGAAGAACATTCGCGTACGAGGAGTTATGGGCATGGCAACCAACACCGATGATGAGTTGGTTATCCGCCACGACTTCGAGCAGTTAGCTGAGTACAAGCAACTACTCGCACCATACTTCAACAGCGATTTCGACACCCTCTCGATGGGCATGTCGGACGACTACGAGTTAGCCATTGAGTGCGGCTCCACGATGGTACGCATCGGCTCATCAATCTTCGGAGAGAGATACTAATCAACATAAACTAAATAAAACTATTAAAAAAACTAAGTATGAAAAAACTATCAATTCTTGTAGTCGCTCTCGTTGCGATATTTAGCACAGAAAGCGCAAAGGCGTGGCAAAACTACAATCACGGCGCCGCTGCCTACATCGCTGAGATGCACCTCACTCCAGAGGCAAAGAAGAAGTGTCACTACTACCTCAAGCACACACTTCCATATTACGCTTCGTGGATGGATGCATTCCGTGGTTCGAAGGTTTTCAAAGAGATAAACCGCACTCACACAGGCAAGAGTACAGCAGACGGCAAGGCGTATGACTTCCAGCAGGGCAAACCTGTAGGAGGAGTTATGGGCCACCTTGTAAGCGCACTCGAGGAGTTGAGCAATGGCAATTACAAGAACTTGCCAGACTCGGTTGTACGTCAGCGACTTATCAATATGGCTCACTATGTGCCTGATATGCACTGTCCTGTACATATCCACTTCCCTGAGACCATCTACCCAAGCCAGAAGGATATGAATATGCTCAACAAGGGTAAAGTAGTTAGCTACCACAGCTTCTGGGACGGTTATCTTGCTCGCGACAAGCGTTCAAAGAATAAGACATACGAGGAGATTGCTGCGATGATTGACGTATTGTCGGAGGAGGAGATTAAGGCAATTCAGAAAGGTACGCTCGAGGAGTGGAGTCTCGACATCATTGAAATGGGACACCGCGCACGTCAGATTACCCCTCCAGGTACAGATATAAGCCAGCTGACCCAGGAGCAGAAGGACGAGATATTCAAGCTCGTTTCGAAGGCGACTCTCTATGGAGGATACCGCCTTGCTCACATCTTGAACACAATTTTTGCAGAGTAGAGTAGTAACCTTTTTAACCAAGATATAGATTATGAAGAAGATCTTTATACTTTTAGCTTTAGCATTCACCACTTCAATAGCTCAGGCGTGGCACAACAACTGCCACGAGGGTATTGTGATTCTTGCTATTGAGCACCTCGACTCAAAGGCGAAGAGTGCTGTTGAGAACTATCTCGGCGACAGCTACAAAGACGATATTAAGTATCTCTACCAGTTGGAGAAGGCTGGCGATGCAAAGCATACCGAGGAGATTCACTACCTCCACCTCGACAAGAAGTTCAAGCCAATCACCAAGAAGATGAACAGCAAGAATGACGCCTATGCTGCAATCAATAGCCAGTTGGAGATTATCAAGGCTCACGACAAGTACTCAAAGGCAGAGGTTACCGCAGCTTTGCGTACGCTCATCGATTTGATGTGCGACATTCACGACCTTGCTCTCATCCGTATCAAGGGCTATCCACACTCTTACGAGGACTTCACCTACTTGGTACCAAAGGCGGAGTATGGTAAAGCTGCAAAGAAGTTCTCTAAAACAAAGTGGTCAAAGACTTGGAACCGCTTTGGCAACTATCCTGCTGGCTTCTCAGGAGCGTTCAGAGCCTACGATATGAAGCTCTGCTTGGACGGTCGCTTCGAGCAGTTCACCAAGGGCGGTTTGCTCGATTGGATTGCCGACAACGGTGCTATGGCAGCCTCATACCTCGATATTTGCATACCTGAAGAGGAGGTTCCATTTATGGTCTATAGACAGAATATGGAGGACGACAACTACGACATGATGATCAAGGCTAGCTGTCGTTTGGCTAAGCTCTTGAACGAGGCATTCAAATAGTAGAACTAAAATTTAAAGATATAGATGAAGAGATTATTTTTAACCTTGGCACTCTTGGCAGGTACAACTTCAGCATTTGCCTGCACCAACTTTATAGTTACAAAGGGAGCTTCGACCGACGGTTCGGTGATGGTTACCTACGCAGCTGACTCGCACCAACTCTATGGTGCACTCTACAAGCACAATGGCGGCAAGCAGAAGGCTAAGATGCTTGCAGTAAACGAGTGGGATACAGGCCGTTATCTCGGTCTTATCGAGCAAGTTCCTACCACCTATTCGACCGTAAGCAACATGAACGAGCACTCGCTTATCATCACCGAGACAACCTACGGAGGTCGTCACGAGTTGGAGGATAAGAAGGGTATCATGGACTACGGCTCGTTGATCTACATCGCATTGCAGCGTGCAAAGACAGCTCGCGAGGCTATCCAGGTGATTGTTGACTTGGCAAACACCTACGGCTACGCATCGTCGGGCGAGTCATTCTCGATTGCAGACGAGAACGAGGCGTGGATTATGGAACTTATCGGCAAGGGCGAGAAACTTGATGATAAGGGCAATAACCTCCGCAAGGGTATCGTATGGGTTGCACGTCGTATTCCTGACGGATACGTATCGGGCCACGCAAATCAGGCTCGCATATCGACCTTCCCGCTCAACGACAAGGAGAACTGCCTCTATGCTAGCGATGTGATTTCGTTTGCTCGCGAGATGGGCTACTTCAACGGCAAGGACGAGGAGTTCTCGTTCTGCGATGCATACGCTCCGCTCGATTTCAGCGGCTTGCGTGCTTGCGAGGCTCGCGTTTGGGCATTCTTCCGCACCGTAGCCGAGGGTATGGACCAGTACACCGACTACGCTATGGGCCATAACCCAAAGAACCGTATGCCTTTGTGGGTTAAGCCTACCAAGAAAGTGTCGCCAAAGCAGCTTTTCGATGCTATGCGCGACCACTACGAGGGCACTCCAATGGATATGACTACCGACATCGGCGCAGGTGGCAACGCTTGCCCATACCGTTGGCGTCCGATGTACTTCAATGTTGACGGCGTACAGTACTGCAACGAGCGTGCTACAGCTACACAGCAGACCGGTTTCTGGCTCTGTGGTCAGGCTCGCAAGGGTAAGACCGGTATCCTTTGGTTTGGTACCGACGATGCTGCTACCTCGCCTTTGACACCAATCTACTGCAACACTACCGAGGTGCCTTGGTGCCTTGACGAGGAGAATGGCTCTATGTTGCACTACTCGCCAACCTCGATGTTCTGGGTTACAAACCGCATCGCACAGTTCGCTTATTTGCGCTACGATATCATCGGCAAGCGCGTTCGCGAGGAGGTTGACAAGTGGGAGAACGAGAAATTGGCCGAGGTTGAGAAGTTCGATGCAAAGATTGCTGAGCTCCCTGCAAAGAAGGCTCAGAAGTTGCAGACTGCATACTCGACAGTAACTGCTCAGAACCTCTTCGAGAAGTGGGATTCGCTCGACAAGTACTTGCTCGTGAAGTATATCGACGGTAACGAGAAGGCCGAGGACGAGAAGGGCTTTATCGAGAATGGCAACGGCAAGAATATCCCTGACAAGATTGAGCAGTCGGGCTACTCGGAGAAGTGGAAGCGCGCCGTGGTCGAGGATAATGGCGAGGTTTTGAAAGTAATCAACCTCTAATATGAAAAAGATATTTTTGGCAGCTGTTTTTGCTGCAACAGCTATAGGCGCACAGGCTCAGCCCGTATTCCCTCGTTCACAAGCCGAGGACACTAAGGGCTATATGAGCGAGGCGTACTGGAAGATTTGGAACGAGGAGGAGCAGGCTCGCATCGATGCCGATATCGAGAAGTATCGCAAGGCCGATGGCGAGATAGTACTCGAAAATATCGGTCGCAACCGAGAGGTCAAAATCGAGCAGGTGTCGCACGAGTTTATCTTTGGTGCGCACATCTTCCACTTCAACCAGCTGGGCAAGAGCGAGTACAACGACCGCTACAAGCGTGCCTACGGCGAGTTATTCAATTCGGCAACACTCCCGTTCTATTGGCGAGAGTTCGAGTGGGAGCAGGGAAAACTGCGCTTTGCCACCGAGGAGCACGACACAGAGGAGTGGTGGAACGCCTGCAAAGAGCCAAAGTCGCAATTTCATTGGCGCAGACCCTCGACCGACCAGATTGTGGATTTCTGCGAGAAGAAGGGTATTCGCGCACATGGTCATATCCTGATATGGGGGAATCGTCAGTATCAGCAACCTCGCTGGGTACTCGACACCTTCACTGCGGAGGAGCGTGCGAGATTTAACGAGTTGTTCCCGAACGAGCCTAATCGCCGCTCTTCGCGCGACAAGAAGAGTGCCGAGTGGGAGGCGATGTCCTTCGATGAGGCAGCAGCGGCATTCCCCGAATATACCAAGACAATGGCGCAGATATTTGAGAATCGCATCAAGCAAATTGCCGAACGATACAAAGGGCGTGTGCAGAGTTGGGATGTGGTAAATGAGAGTGCGTTGTGCGCCGAACAGAACTATATTCCCGAAAATTTCCCAATCGCAAAGAGCCGTAACGGTTTGATGCCGGGCGACTTCCCGTATCGCAGTTTCAAGTGGGCGGAGCAGTACTTCCCGAAGGAGGTTAAGTTGAACATCAACGACTTCCACCGCAAACCTGCATATACGGCGCAGGTAAAGCGACTTTTGGAGCGTGGCTGCAAGATTGACATTATGGGTATTCAGATGCACCTCTTCGACACCAAATTGTGTCAGGGCATTGCCGAAGGAGAGTTGATTCAGACCCCTTCGCAGGTGCGTGAATATATCGGTTGGGCTTCGGAAACGGGATTGCCGATACACATCAGCGAGGTCACCATCACCGCACCGACACCCGATGAGCGAGGTTTGATAATTCAGGGTGTTATTGCGCAGCAACTCTATCGTTTGTGGTTCTCGCAGAGGAATATGATGGGTGTTACTTGGTGGAATACGGTAGATGGTTGCGGTGCTGCCCATGTGGCATCTTCGGCAGGACTCTTCAATCGCGATATGAGTGAGAAGCCTGCCTACTACGCTCTCGACCAGCTTATTAACCACGAGTGGAAGACCAATATCACCGTCAAGGCCGATGAGAACGGAAAGGTTCAGTTCCGCGGCTTCAAGGGTAAGTATCGCATCACCTACAAGGATAAGCGAGGTAAAACTCAGGTAGTAGAGTACACTTTGAAATAATAAAACATATAGAATATGTACGATTTAATAGTTATAGGTAGCGGTCCTGCAGGATATGTGGGAGCTGTTCGCGCCGCAGAGTTGGGTGCAAAGGTTGCCCTTGTGGAGCGTGCCGAATTGGGTGGAACGTGTCTTAATTGGGGTTGTATCCCAACAAAGGCGTTGCTCAAGAGCGCGCAAGTCTATCACTACTGCAAGAATGCAAAGGCGTATGGCGTGGCTATGGAGGGCGATGTAAAAGCCGATTTAAAGGCTATGGTTGCCCGCTCTCGTCTGGTGGCTCAGACTGTAGGACGAGGCGTCGAGATGCTGCTAAAACGCAGTGGAGTAGAGGTTATTACGGGCTCGGCAGAGTTGCTTTCGGCTCACGAAGTGAAGGTCGGTGAGGAGACCTATGAGGCTAAAAATATCCTTCTCGCTACGGGAGCTTCACCTCGCGAGGTACCATCTATTCCTATCGACCACTCTTACGTTCTCTCGTCGCGCGATGCGCTTGTTTTGGAGGAGTTGCCCGAGACTATGGTTGTAGTGGGCAGCGGCGCTATCGGAAGCGAATTTGCCTTCCTCTACGCATCATTGGGCGTGAAAGTTACCGTTGTGGAGTATATGCCACAGTTTATGCCATTGCTCGACGCCGAGGTGTCGGCCGCAGCCGAGCGCGCATTCCGCCGCCAGCGCATTACCGTTATGTGCGACACCGCCGTAAAGGGCGTTTCTGTCGTAGATGGCAAGTGCGTAGTAAAGGTTGAGCAGAAGGGTACAGAGAAGGAGATTGTAGCCGATAAGGTACTCTCTGCGGTAGGTATTAAGTCGAATATCGAGGGACTAAACCTTGATAAAGTCGGAGTAGAGGTAGAGCGCGATAAAATCGTAGTAGATAGCAAGTTCCAGACTTCGGTTGCGGGTGTATATGCCGTAGGCGACATTATCGCATCGCCAGCTTTGGCACACATCGCATCGGTCGAAGCCGTAAACTGCGTAGAGCAGATGTTTGGCAAGACGCCAAAGGCTATTGACTACGCTTTGACACCTGCTTGCATCTTCACAACCCCTGAGATTGCATCGGTTGGTTTGACCGAGGAGCAGGCTCAGAAGCAGGGTATTGAGTACAAGGTTGCACGCTATAGCTTTGCTTCGTCGGGCAAGGCGGCAGCTGCTGGCGACCGCGACGGCTTCGTGAAGTTGATTTTCGACGCCGAGAAGAAGTTGCGTGGCGCACATATCATCGGAGCAAACATAGTGGAGATGTTGGGCGAGCCTTCGGTAGCTATGGCATTGGGTGCAACAGCCGAGGATATTGCCTCGACAATCCACGCTCACCCATCATTGTACGAGGGTATTTACGAGGCTGCAAAGAGCCTTGAAGCAGAGGAGTAGAGAATGCGTTATTTCATTGAGTTGCAATACGATGGCGGGGCTTACTGCGGCTGGCAGCGACAGCCCGAGCAGCCTACCGTTCAGGGCGTTATCGAGGACGCCTTGACAAAGCTGTTGCGTCGTCCTACCGAGATTGTCGGCGCGGGACGTACCGACACTGGTGTGAACGCCTCGTTCTATGTTGCACACTTCGACAGCGAGGAGGCGATAGATTGCGACCGCATTGCATACAAACTCAACGCAATGCTTCCGCACGACATCGCCATTAAGCGCATTTACGAGGTTGCAGACAACCTCCACGCACGTTTCGATGCCATAGAGCGCGAATACACATACCTCCTCTCGCCCGTAAAATCGCCATTCCGCCGACACTCGGCGTGGATTTGCTACTATCAGCTCGATGTCGAGAAGATGAACGAGGCTGCAAAGGTGTTGCTCGAGACGGAGGATTTCACGACCTTCGCAAAGCTAAACTCCAACAACAAGACCAACATCTGCCACGTCTCGCACGCCGAATGGGAGGTAGAAAGCGATGACACTCTGCGCTTTACAATCCGCGCTGACCGTTTCCTTCGCAATATGGTACGCGCCATTGTGGGTACGCTCGTGGATGTCGGACGTGGACGTTACACAGTAGAGGAGTTTGCCGAGATAGTTGCCGCACGCGACCTCTCGCGAGCAAGCAGTGGAGCACCTCCGCAAGGACTATTTTTGAGCAATGTTAAGTATAAAGGGCAAATGCAATAGCATTTGTCTTTTATTTTTCATACAAAATTGTTATCTTTGCGAGTTAAACATTTAAAACACGAAACGAATATGAAAGTTGCTATTATCGGTTACGGCAAGATGGGACACGAAATCGAGCAGGTTTTGCTCCAGCGAGGCCACTCCGTAACGCTTATTATAGACCAGGACAATGCAGCCGATTTGAATGCCGAGAACTTGGCAAATGTCGATGTTGCAATCGAATTTACAACACCGGGCACAGCCTACACAAATGTTCGCACCTGCATCGAGTGCGGCACACCTGTCGTAAGTGGAACAACCGGCTGGCACGACAAGCTCACCGAGTTGCAGGATTTGTGCCGTGAGAAGAACTCGACAATGATCTGGGCATCGAACTACTCGTTGGGCGTGAATATCACCTTCCGTCTCAATCGCTACTTGGCTGAATTGATGAACCGCTTCGAGGGCTACAACGTGGCTATCGAGGAGATCCACCACACCCAGAAGAAGGACGCTCCGAGTGGAACAGCCATTTCGTTGGCCGACGACATCTTGAAGCGCGTTGAGCGCAAAGAGAGCTGGGTAAACGAGCCGACAACCGACGCGAAGGCTATCGAGATTACCTCGTTGCGCGAGGGTACCGTTCCTGGCACACACACCGTAACATACCTCTCGGAGGAGGATAAAATCGAGGTTAAGCACACGCTCTTCTCGCGTCGCGCCTTGGCTCTCGGCGCAGTCGTTGCAGCGGAGTTCATCGCTCCGCGCAAGGGAGTATTCACTATTGACGATCTTTTTGAATAAACGATATGGAGAAAATTAAGGCATTTTTCAAGAATCGCTGGACCAAGTTTACAATCGCCAGCATTGCATATATTTTGTTGTTCGTTGTTTGGACCGACAACTTGTGGCTTTTGCTCGGTTTGCCACTCATCTTCGACCACTTCATTTCGCGTTTCATCTATCGCTTCATCGGCTCGAAGAACGAGGCGTTGAGAAAGAAACATCCGGCTTACAACTTCATATATAGTTGGGTTGATGCTATTATATGGGCTACGATAGTGGCGCACCTTGTGCACCTCTTCATCTTCCAGCTCTACGTAGTCCCTACATCGTCTATGGAGAAAACAATCCTCACCGGCGACTATCTCTACGTTAGCAAACTTTCGTATGGCCCACAGGTGCCAAATACGCCGGTGGCAATGCCGTTCGTGTTCAACTCGATGCCATTCTCTAACGGCAAGACGAAGTCGTACTCAGAGTGCATCAAGTGGGACTATCATCGTTTGCGCGGTCGTGGCAAGGTGGAGCGCGAGGACGTTGTTGTATTCAACTTCCCTGCAGGCGACACCGTAATTCTCGAGCGCGCTGCTGAGTCATACTACGACATCTTGCGCGACGAATTCAAGGGCGACAGAAAGCGCCTTCACGACACTTACACCGTGATTTCGCACCCGATAGATAAGCGCGAGAACTACATCAAGCGATGCGTAGCTATACCTGGTGACACTCTGTTGATTAAAGACACAAAGCTCTATGTGAACCAAAATCCTGAGAGTGTTTGCAAGGATCGTCAGCACATCTACTTCGTAAAAACTACCTCGGCGCTATCGGAGTACACTTTCCACAATCTCAACATCACCGAGTACAACGGTTCTGCACCATTATACTATGTAGCAACAACCGAAGAGGGTGCAAAGAAGTTGCGTAAGCTCAAGAGTGTGGAGTCGGTAGAGCTCTACAACAACACAGAGACCTCACTCGACATTTTCCCTCATCACAAGAACTTCGAGTGGACTCAAGACAACTTTGGTCCGCTCTGGGTACCACAGAAGGGTGCAACTGTCGAGCTCACAATCGGCAATCTTCCTCTCTACGAGCGCATCATCACCAAGTACGAGGGTCACAACTTGCAGATCAAAGAGGTTGAGATGACTGTTGATAACGAGACTATCAAGACTCAAAAGATATTCATCGACGGCGAGGAGGCTACCTCTTACACCTTTGCGATGGACTATTACTTTATGATGGGTGACAACCGCCACAACTCGCTCGATTCACGTTTCTGGGGCTTTGTGCCTGAGGATCACATCGTGGGTAAGGCACAATTTATCATCTTCTCGAAGGGCGAGAATAACATTCGCTGGAATAGACTTTTTAAGAAGATTAACTAAGCAATCGTGGCAGAGCTAAAGGACTCATACTTAACCATTGCAGAACCTGCAGAGGCAATCTACAAGGAGCGCAGCAGCAAATTCCTCTCCTATGCCTACCCCGTAGAGACGGAGGAGGAGATTAAGGAGTTGCTCGACGCTCTGCGTAAGGAGTACTACGATGCCACACACCACTGCTACGCCTATCGTCTTGGAGCACAGGGCGAAACATTCCGAGCTAACGACGATGGCGAACCTTCAGGAACAGCCGGAAAGCCAATTTTAGGACAGCTTCTCTCGGCCGATTTAACAAATTGCCTGGTTGTTGTTGTGCGCTACTTCGGTGGCACAAAATTGGGAGTTTCGGGCTTAATACAGGCCTACAAGGAGTCTACAGCCGATGTTATTGCCGTAAGCAAAATTATCGAAAAGACGGTTGATAGGGTTATCAAGGTCGACTTCTCGTACATCTCGATGAATGGCGTGATGCGTATTATCAAGGAGATGTCGCCACGCATCGACGAGCAGGTATTCGACAACCTCTGCACGATGACGCTCCGTATCCGCGAGAGCGAGGCAGATATACTTATTGCCAAGCTGGAAAAGGTCGAAGGCGTAACAATAGAAGTTGAGAGTTAAAAATTAAAAATTTCCATACAATTCAAAATTGGAGGTGATTAGACTATTTTTGTGCGTTACGCAGTGGCGTAGAGCACAGCATAGTACTCCTATGTGAGCATTTACGACGCAAGTAAGGTGCAAAAAGAGTCAATCAGAGCAATTTTCCAGCAAATGGGTAATTCAATCTACATAAAGGGTGCGAGGGTTCACAACCTCAAAAATATCGAGCTTGATATTCCTCACGAGAAGTTGATTGTCGTGACGGGTTTGTCTGGCTCGGGCAAATCGACCTTGGCATTCGATACAATCTTTGCCGAGGGTCAGCGCCGCTATGTGGAGAGTTTATCGGCCTATGCGCGTCAGTTCTTGGGGCGTATATCGAAGCCCGATGTCGATATAATTTCGGGTATTGCGCCAGCCATTGCCATTGAGCAGAAGGTCTCGTCGCGCAATCCGCGTTCAACCGTAGGTACCGTTACGGAGATTTACGACTATCTAAAATTGCTCTATGCACGTGTCGGCAAGACCATTTCGCCAATTTCAGGCGTAGAGGTCAAGTGCTACGACACCGACGACGTGGTCGATTTCTTGCTATCGTTGGGCGAGGGTGCAAGGGTAGTGATTGCCGTGCCAATGCAGCTCGACAAGGGCGAAAGCATCATCGAGAAGTTGCTGACGCTCGTAAAAGAGGGTATTGTGCGACTTATGGTCGATGACAAGACCGTACTTATCGACGACTTTATCAAGGAGGTCGATTTAGAGCGTTCGGCCGACGGCATATATATCATCATCGACCGCCTACGCGTGTTGAGCGACGATGACACGCTCACTCGTATGCGTGAGTCCGTATCGCAGGCATTTGGCTACGGCACAAATAGTTGCGTAATTATAGAGGGCGAAAACAAGCACCTTTTCAACTCCAGTTTCACGGCTGACGGCATCGAATTCGAGCGACCTACCGAGCATCTATTCTCGTTCAATAATCCTCTCGGAGCGTGTCCGCGATGTGAGGGCTGGGGTAAGGTTACAGGCATCGACGAGGATTTGGTCGTACCCGACAAGTCGCGCACCATCTTCGACAATGCAATAGCTTGCTGGCGAGGCGAAACAATGAGTTGGTTCCGCGATCAGCTTGTTATGAATGCGCATAAGTTCGACTTCCCGATTCACGCGCCATATCACACGCTTACCGACGAACAAAGACGACTTTTATGGCTTGGAAATGAGTATTTTGAGGGACTAAATTCATTCTTCGAAATGCTCGACAGCCAACGCCACAAGATACAATATCGCGTCTTGAAAGCGCGATTTATGGGCAAAGCAATATGTCCCGAGTGCGAGGGCAAACGACTCCGCAAGGAGGCTTTATACGTACAATTTGGCGGTAAGAACATCGCCGAGGTTGTACGCATGACCGTCGATGAGGCAATAGAGTTCTTCTCTTCGGTTTCGCTCGACGACTACGACAACAAGAGTTCGGAGCGCCTCTTGACCGAGGTACGCAACCGCCTGCAATACTTGAGCGATGTGGGTCTGGGTTATCTCACGCTCGACCGCGCATCTAACACCTTGTCGGGAGGCGAGAGCCAGCGTATAAACCTTGCGACATCGCTCGGTAGCAACCTTACGGGCTCGCTCTATATTCTCGACGAGCCAAGTATCGGACTTCACCCACGCGACACACACCGCCTTATCGAGGTACTGAAGCAATTGCGCGATATGGGCAATACGGTGATTGTCGTGGAGCACGAGGAGGAGGTAATTCGCGCCGCAGACCACATTATCGACATCGGTCCCGAGGCTGGCGCTGGTGGCGGTAGAGTTGTCTATAATGGCGATTTGGAGCATCTTACGACAGCCTCCGAGAGCTATACTGCCGACTACATTTCAGGCAAGCGAGAAATAACAATTCCTTCATCTACACGCGGTTGGAGCAACTATATAAAGTTGAAGGGGTGCCGACATAACAACCTCAAAAACATAACTGTCAAAATTCCACTCGGCGTTATGACCTGCATCACGGGCGTTAGCGGCTCGGGCAAGTCGTCGTTGGCGCGCGATATTCTCTATCCGGCGCTGCACCGTCAACTGGCCGACACGGGCGATCACCCAGGCGATTTCGATGGCTTGAGTGGCGATATGTCGCTCTTGCGAGGTGTGGAGATGGTCGACCAAAACCCTATCGGAAAGTCGTCGCGTTCGAATCCTGCAATATATATCAAGGCGTGGGACGAGATTCGCAAGCTATTTGCCGAGCAGCCATACGCCAAGCATAACAATATCTCGCCGTCGTACTTCTCGTTCAACTCATCGGGAGGACGCTGCGAGGTGTGCCAGGGCGAGGGTAGCATCAAGGTCGGAATGCAGTTTATGGCCGACATTACGCTCACTTGCGAGGCGTGCGGTGGCAAGCGTTTTAAGGACGAGGTATTGGAGGTCAAATATCGCGACAAATCGGTCTGCGACATTCTCGACATGAGCGTTGACGAGGCGATAGCATTCTTTGCCGAGGACGCCAAGGAGTGCCGACGCATCATCGAGCGACTGCAAACTCTGAGCGACGTAGGCTTGGGATATGTGAAGCTCGGGCAGCCGTCATCGACACTGTCGGGCGGTGAGAGTCAGCGAGTTAAGCTCGCATCGTACCTAGCGCGCGAATTTACAGATAAGCGCATGATGTTTATCTTCGACGAGCCAACTACAGGTCTGCATATCCACGACATAAATCGCCTTCTCAAGGCCTTTAACGCCTTGATTGCGGCTGGTCATACGGTTGTAATCGTAGAGCACAATATGGAGGTTATCAAGTGTGTTGACCATATTATCGACCTCGGCCCTGAGGCGGGCTCGGAGGGCGGTACAATCGTCTTTGAGGGCACTCCAAAGGAGCTAGCCAAATGCCAACAGAGCCACACAGCGAAGTTCCTGAAACTGAAAACGGAAAACTGAAAACGGAAAACTATTTTTTAATTTTGAATTTTGCATTTTGAATTCTGAATTTTACATATACGAACTACCCAACGGCATACGCGGAATACACCGCCAGGTAAAGAGCGGTGTGACACGATGCGCGTTGATGATAAATGCAGGTAGTCGCGATGAGCTTGCAAGCGAGTTTGGCATCGCACACTTCACCGAGCACGGCTTTTTCAAGGGTACCGAACACCGCAAGGCGTACCAAGTAAACTGCCGATTGGAAAACCTCGGTGGCGAATTAAACGCCTTCACTTCGAAGGAGGATACCACAATTCACGCAACGGTTTTGCGTGGCGACTTCACGAAGGCTGTAGAGCTTGTTGCCGATGTGGCTTTCAACTCGATCTTCCCTGACAAAGAGCTCGACAAGGAGCGAGAGGTTATTCTCGACGAGATAAACACCTACCGCGACTCGCCAAACGACGATATTTACGACACCTTCGAGGATCTTATTTTCGCAGGCTCAGAGCTAGGTCACAACATTCTCGGCACTCCGCGCTCATTGAGAGGCATTGACTCGGCAGCAATACATCGCTTCCGTGCTCGCACACATACGACGGATAAGATGGTTTTTGCATCGATTGGCAATATCTCGCCTAATCGCATCAAGGAGATTGCCGAGCGATACCTAGGTTGTTATGCCCCAACAAAGCGTGAGTTCGAGCGCGTAAAACCCGTAGAAGTTGTACCTTTCGAGAAGGTTTTGAATAAGCGCACCCATCAAGCGCACTGCATTATTGGAGCGCGTGCCTACAACCTCGCCGATAAGCGTCGTCTGCCATACGCCTTGCTGACGAATATCTTGGGAGGCCCTTGCGCCAACTCGCGCCTAAATATCAGCGTGCGTGAGCGCAATGGACTAACATATAATATAGGTGCAAGCTACTCGTCGCTCTCTGATTGTGGTTTGGCAAGCATCTACTTCTCGTCGGACCACGAAAATACGGATCGTTGTCGCGAGATTATCGCAGGCGAGATTAAGAAGTTGCAGGATAGTGCACTCACCTCGCGTCAGCTCTCGATGGCGAAGAAACAGTTTATCGCACAGATGGCAATCTTGACTGAGGGTGCCGAGAGCTATATGCTCGGTGCCGGCAAGAGCCTTTTGGCGTATGGCGAGGTAGACACCCTCGAGGAGTCCTACCGCAAAATCAACGCCGTAACCGCCTCGGAGATTTTGGAGGTTGCCAACGAGGTCTGGACAAACCCGTCGATACTATTATATAAATAAGAACTATGGACAAATTAGAACAATACATCAGCGATATGTCGTCGCCACAGGGGGAGTTACTTCACGAATTGGAGCGTGAGACATACCTGCGTGTGATTAACCCTCGAATGATTTCGGGCCATATTCAGGGCAAGCTCCTCGAAATGCTCGTGCGTATGCTCCGCCCACAGCGAATTCTCGAAATCGGCACCTTTACGGGCTATTCGGCACTCTCTATGGCGGCAGGCCTCGAAGATGGCGCATTTATCGACACTTGCGAGGTTGATGACGAGTTGGAGATGATTGCAGCCGATTTCTTCGAGCGCAGCGGCCTGGGCAACAAGATTCGCCAGCACATCGGCTCGGCGCTCGAGATTGCGCCGAAGCTCGGCGAGAAGTACGACCTTGTGTTTATCGACGGTGACAAGCGCGAATATACAGCCTACTACGAGATGTTGTTCGAACACAACCTCGTACACAGCAACTCGTTTATCTTAGCCGACAATATCCTCTGGTACGGCAAGGTTGTCGAGGAGGTCGGACGCAAGGACAAGCAGACGCAGGAGATTATCGCCTTCAACGAGTATGTTCGCAACGACGATAGGGTAGAGAACGTAATTCTGCCACTTCGTGACGGTATAAACCTCATTCGCGTAAAGTAGCGCACAGCAAAAAAAAAAGGTAATGATGCAAAAAGTGGCGCTTTTTAGTCATTAAATAGTGGGCGAGAAACGGAGTTTTTCTCGCCCTATTTTTTGCTTGCCTTTCCCTGATTACTTTGCAGGAAAAGATACCATTTCACAAAGTCTTTGAA
>JAZRPA010000010.1:0-43401 GCA_045648965.1 Alistipes sp.
GAGCATTTCAAAGACTTTGTGAAATGGTATCTTTTCCTGCAAAGTAATCAGGGAAAGGCAAGCAAAAAATAGGGCGAGAAAAACTCCGTTTCTCGCCCACTATTTAATGACTAAAAAGCGCCACTTTTTGCATCATTACCCCATTTTTAACGCCGTTATTCAACGATAAATACCTGTTCGTTTTTACCCTGCATAAAGTACTTCTCGCGAGCGTACTGCTCCAAGACTTCATCGTTCTCCAAATTCTCGATGAATGTTCTATTCTGAAGAATAATCTCCTCGTAGTTAGCTTTCTCTCTTTCGAGTTCGCTAATCTCTTTTCGGATTTTAGTTAGCGAGATAACTGGACGGCTTATCAGGAATATGCCAAGTCCGATGGTGATGATAAAAATCACACGCCACGCATGTTTTTTGCCTTTGCTGAGGGTCTTGCCCACTTGTGCTCCAACTTTCTTACCAAGGTTCATACTCTGAAGCAATTATGGGATTCTCATATATTTGTGGCTTTGTATAGATATGCTCCATCGTGGGTTGCGCTTGGCATACTCCACCAACATTGGCATAATCTCCTCGGCAACGCTCCATTCGGGCTGTAAAAATAGCAGGCACTTCTCGCCGACCTTTGCGGCGCACTCCTCGGCCCACTTTAAATCATCTTCACTTTGAATGATTACCTTCAGCTCGTCAGCTCGACAGTATGCCTCAGCAAGAGGTGCCGACTTGCGCTTTGGCGAGAGGCATACCCAATTGAAAATACCGGAGAATGGGTGCGAGCCCGATGTCTCGAGGAAAATGGCAAGGCCACGCTCCTTGAGCGACTGTGTCAAATAGTCGAGAGGGTAGAGCAGAGGCTCTCCTCCCGTGATGACGATAGATTGTGCGGCGCACGCTACGGCACGCTCGACAATCTCCTCGATGGCTGTCGGAGGGTACATACGAGGGTTCCAGGTGTATTTGGCATCACACCACGCACACCCTACATCACAACCTCCAAGGCGAATAAAATAGGCGGGCTTTCCTGTGTGAAAGCCCTCGCCCTGAATCGTGTAGAAATCCTCTACGAGTGGCAATTTGCGGCCACCCTCCAACACCTCGTTATTAGTCATTTGCTAATACGTAAATATCTTTTAGGTTGCGACCAATCTGGTCATAATCAAGTCCGTAGCCCACGATAAACTCGTTGCCAATCTCCATAGCGCAATACTTGATAGGCATATCGTAGAGATACTTCTCAGGCTTGAAGAATAGGGTACAAACCTCTACAGAGTGAGGATTGAACGAGTTGATGTAGTTGAGCATGTGGTTGATGCTGTGACCTGTCTCGACAATATCCTCCACAATGATGATGTCGCGACCCTCGATATCGAAGTCGATACCAAGTTTCTGCTTGATAGTACCTGTAGATTGGGTTCCTTCGTACGAAGAGATCTGAACGAATGTAATCTCGTTGTTGAATGTTGTCTTGCGAACGAGGTCGGCAAGGAACATGTACGAGCCATTCAAAACACCAACGAAGATTGGAGCCTTCTCGGTCGAGGCGTAATCTGCATTTAACTTCTCGGCAACTTTTGCTACAGCCTTGTCGATTTCCTCGGCCGGAATCATCACCTCGAAGGTCTTGTCGTTAAGGGTAACTCTTTGTTTCATCGTATTCGACGTTTTTGTAACCGCAAAGATAAGAATAAAAGTTGAAAGTGGAGGAGTATAGAAAAATTATTTTTCTAATTTCATATCTTAATTTTTAACTTTTGATTAAAAAATGTATCTTTGTAATAGCATAACCCTAAAAACTATCTATATGAAACGATTACTGTCAATCTTGATGGCGTTGTTATTTGTCTCAACAACCGCATTTGCTCAACTCAAGGCGAACGATTATGCATGGCTCGGCTCTATTCGTGCTGAACATCCTCGTATGTTCTTTACTTCGGAGGATGTGCCGCAGATTGTGAGCAATTCGATGCTCTTTGATGCTCGTATGTTTAATGGCACCCAAAAGCGCATTGACAAGCTCATGGAGAAGGGCGATGAGTCAAAAAATGAAAAAAAGAGAAATAATTCGATGGCTCAATATGGCTATCGCGCTGCAGATGCTGCTATGTTGTGGGTAGTTACGAAGAATCAGAAATATCTCGATTTTACGAAAACGCTGCTCAATAAGGCTATCGCCTATTGCGATGAGCGTTTGAGTGTGAACGAAAATCCTAATGGCCAGGCGTTTCCTATTATCACTGCCCTTTGCGCCTACGATTGGATCTATAACGATCTTACAGCCGAGGAACGTGCTGATTTAGGTAAGCGACTCTATAAAGTGTGCTACGACATAGCTTGGCACGGAGACGGCATTCGTCCAAAGCGTCCTCGCGAGAATATCTCCTCGAGTCACACTTCAACCATGCATGGTAATGCAACGCTTCCGTGGTATATTGGTCTTACCTTCTACGGTGAGGGCATTAACGATGAGGAGTGCGAGAAGATGCTTCATAATGGTTATGACCTTCATCAGAAAATGACCGTTCATCGTGCGAAGATGCTTGGCAAAAATGGCGGTAGCCACAATGGAACCATCGGCAATGGCTTCGATCCTTATCCATACGCCGAGTATAACTTTATCTATACCTTCCGTTCGGCTACAGGTATCGACCCTATGCCTCAGATGAAGTATATGATGGGCTATTTGAAATATCTGGATTGGATATGCCTGCCAAATAATAAGGAGTTCGGAATTGGCGATTCTGCTCACTCAGACAATAAGCTTCCTCGCAATATGGTGGTGCATGTCAAGGAGTTATCTAATCTTTTGGTTAAGAATGATCCTGAGAAGTTTAATTGGTTTGCATCGTTGGTTGCTCGCTACAATGAGCAGAATACACGCCCTTCGACAATGCACTTCTTGCCGTTCTTGCATCGTTATCACTTCGATGCTGACGACGAAATAACCGTTGTAGATGCAAAAAATAAGCAGTCGCACTGTTTTAATAATCTCGGTCAGATTGTTATGCGTTCGGGTGTGGGCGAGAAAGATACATACGCAGTGTTCCTCGCAGGACGTAAAGATAAGAACCGCCAACACTACGACATAAATCATTTCGTTATATATAAGAATGGTTATCGTGCGCTCGATTCAGGAACGCGTCCAAGTCCGGGACAACATCAGTCGCACTACTATTGCCGTACGGTTGCTCACAACTGCATAACCATCTTGATGCCGGGCGAGGAGATGCCACGCCATTGGACAAAGGCCGCTCCACACGAGGACGCTGATGTTGCAACGCCAAATGATGGCGGTCAGCGCTATAACCGTGGTGGTAAGCTCTTGGCTCACAAGGAGACTGAAGACTATGTCTACATCGCATCGGACGCTAGTAGTTGTTATCACGCAGCCAAGGCCGAGAAGGTGGTGCGCGAGTTCGTCTGGATTAAGCCCGATATTTTCGTGGTTTATGATAGGGTAGAGTCGGATAAGGCTGAGTATGCAAAGCGTTGGCTCTATCATACCGCATCGGAGCCTATAATGAATGGTAAGAGTGAGTTCTCGGAGGTGTCGCAAGGCGGAAAGTCAATCTGCCGCACACTCCTTCCAAAGGGTGCTGTAATTGAACGAATTGGCGGCGAAGGCAAGCAGTTCTGGTCAGATGGTAAGAACTGGCCAATCCCTGAATATAAGGCCGATGATCCCGCTTTGAAGCGATACAAGGGTCTGCCTCGAAATAATCACCCATTGGTGGGTCAGTGGCGTGTAGAGGTGTCGCCAAAGAAGGCTGCTACAAACGACCATTTCCTCCATATTATTCAGGTTGGCAACGAGTCTCTCCAGGCATTGCCTCAAACCGAGTGCAAAGATTCGAAAGATGCCGTAACACTCAAGTTTAACTATGAGGGCAAGACATATACCCTCACGTTTGATAAGACCAAGAAAAGTGGTTGTACGATTGAGGTAAAGTAGTTGTATTTGCTGTATGAAGAAACTGTTGCTTTTATTGCTCGTTTTGCTGCCGATGTTGCTCTCGGCGCAGAATCTTGTGCCAAAGAAACACCCTAAGAAGGATTTGTATGGCTATTGGGGCGAAAAGAGAAATGGCAAAGAGGGCTTTATTATCAAACCGCAATTTAGCGAGGTAACCAAGTTTGTAGGCGGTCACGCTTTTGTTTGCAAAGAAGGTGCGTGGTATGTTGTAGGAGTTGATGGTAAGGCGATTTCGAATAAAAGATATTCTAAAGTTGAGCCATTAGTGTCTGATGTTTACCACTACCGTGTTTGGCAATGGGGAAAATGCGGTGTGCTTGACTTGGCGAACAATATAGAAATTCTGCCGGTACAATATGACGAAATAAGCATTTGGAAACAGGGTGGATACTTACTTAGATGTAAAGATGAGTATGCTTTGGTTGGTGATATGGGCAGGAACCTTGTAAAATCAGTGCACTATATTGGCAATGATATATATGCTCTTTATAACGATAAATGGCTCTTTGTGAACAAGGACGGAAAGGAGGTCGATGTCGCTAATAGAGTTGTACATTACAGTACAAACAATGGGGCAAAGTTGAGTTCAAAGTTTTTAAAAAGTGACTATAATCTCTTTTACGGTGGTAAAGGTGTGTTGGTATATGATGCACCCGTTACTTCGATTGGAGATGGCGCATTTAGATATTGCAAAAGTTTGACAAGTATTACGATTCCAAATAGTGTTACTTTGATTGGAGGTTCTGCATTCTATGGTTGCAGTAGTTTGACAAGTGTAACAATCCCAAATAGCGTTACTAAGATTGGAAGGTTTGCATTCTATGGTTGCTGTAGTTTGGCAAGTGTAACAATTGGCAATAGCGTTACTTCGATTGGTGTGTCTGCATTCTCTGGTTGTACAGGAGAGTTATTTATCCATTGTGATATCCCTGGCGCTTCTAGCTATTTTAGTGGAGTATTCTCCGGCTCTAAATTTACTAAAGTTACAATAGAAAATAGCGTTACTTCGATTGGTGAGGAGGCATTCTGTGGTTGCAGTAGCTTGACAAGCATTACCATTCCAAATAGTGTTACAAGGATTGGAGATAAGGCATTCAGCAGCTGTGACAATCTGACAAGCATTACCATTCCAAATAGTGTTATTTGGATCGGAAAAGGTGCATTCGAGTACTGTTGGAATTTAAAGAGTGTATATGTTCCAAATATGTCAACTTGGTGTAGAATAGGATATAGTAAGATTTACTCGCGCTCAATAGTTTATGTCGGCGAAAAAGAGCTTAAAGAGTTTACTGAAATTGTGATACCTTCAGATGTTAAATATATCGTAGAGTCTGCATTTGAAGATTGCAGTAGTTTGACAAGCATCACCATTCCGAATAGTGTTACTGCGATTGGAGAGAAGGCGTTCGCGGGTTGTAGTAATTTGAAAAGCGTAACTATTCCTGATAGCGTTACTAAGATTCAGAGTAAAGCTTTTTATAATTGTACATCGCTAAAGACTGTGCATTGCAATGTGGTCCTACCTCCATATCTTGGTGAAGAGGTGTTTGACTACTATGGTGGTCGTATCTGCTGTCCTATTTATGTGCCAAGTTCTTCATTGAAGAGATACAAGGGTGTTGGTGGTAATTGGGATAGCTATTCACAATATCTTCGTGGTCGCTAGGCGCGGAATAGTGGAGAGTGAAAGAGTGGAGAGTTTCTTCACTCTTTTTTTGCTGGCAAATGGGGTAGGGGTTGTTAAGGGTGCTAGTGTGTCGGCTCTACCTTAATAGCCCCTAATAACCTTTACTATTTTAGCCGACACCCCACAATCTCTCTAGGTATCGAAAACGATACCCATCACACAAGAGTGTACCCACAGCGCTCCCAGGTATCGAAAACGATACCCAGCAGAAATGGGGCTTGAAGGTCGATTTTTACTTCTCGATTTGACGATAGATGTCCTTTAGGCGATCTGCCATAAAGTACTGTAAAACAAGACGGAATATGATATACAGCAGGAATGCCAGCCACAATGCATCGTTATTCAAAACGGGTTGTAGTGCATAATATACCGCGAAGAATATAATCGTTGCAAAGAGCATCGAGTTGCGCATTGCGCGAGTGAGTGTAGCTCCTGCATATACGCCGTCCAGCATAAACGGAAGGGCAGCAAACAACGGAATAATCACAATCCAACCGAGGTATCGTCTTGCGACAACCAATACGGTTGCTAACTCTTGCTCTGAACCATTGCCGAGGAAGAATGTAAAGAGCCATTCCCAACCCACAAGGTAGAGTGCAATAGCAATGATTGCTGTTGCAAATGTCCAAACAACGCAGTAGCGCAGACACTTCTTCAGCGATACTATATCTTTGGCTCCGATAAATCGTCCTGTCATAGCCTCGGCAGCGTATGCAAAGCCGTCATTCATATAGGAGAAGAGCATCAGCAACTGCATAAGGGTCGAATTAACCGCCAATACGGCTGCATCACACGTGCCACCTTCGCCCATCTTATTTGATGCAGCTGCAAAGAATGTGTAAACGCCTACATTACAGAATGTACGCACGATAATATCGCCATTGACCTTGAAGAATCGCTTCATCGAAGCGAAGTTAAGCACCTCGCGCAAGACAATAGGTCGCATCGTCTTGCGGAAGTAGATTGCAACTAGGATAATGGCCAATACAAGACCTATCCACTGCGAAGCTACCGATGCGTAGGCGATACCGACAATGCCCATCTTAAACGAGAATACAAACCACCAGCCAAATAACACATGCAATGTGTTGACGATAATGGAGATGGCCATTGGAATAACACCATTCTGCATACCTACGAACCAGCCATACAAACCAAACAAAAGAATTCCCGCAGGTACTGCCCAAATGCGGGCGTAGAAGTAGTCGGCAACCTCTTGATTACCATTCATCAGCCATAGCGAAAATTCGCCAAGCGGACGTTGGAAAATCAGTACAATGGCGCTCAATGCCAATGATATAACAACTGCGCGTGCAAGCATTGCTGTGGTTTCGTGGAAGTTACCTGCGCCGTACGCTTGCGCGGTCAGACCGCTTGTACCCATGCGGATAAACGAGCAGTTCCAATAGATGAAATTGAAGATATAGACGCCGAGATTTAGCGCTCCGATAGCTGCTGCTGTTCCGCTATCTCGACCGACAATAGCAGCCGATACCAATCCCATCAAAGGAACGGTAATGTTCGATATTATATTAGGTATTGCTATTCGGAAAATCTCTTTGTTCATCTTCATATCTTATCTCTGCGGTACTAATTCAACTTTTATGGTTACGTTCTTGTTAGACGGAGCGGTGCACTCGAAGCCTACGCGCCAACTACCTTTGTTTGGAGCATCATACGATGCCGGTGGGGTATTATCCTTGATGTAGGCCTTTGCACTCTTTGGCGCAACCACCTTCAAAATTACCTCCTTGCCATCTTGTGTGAGCGAAATAGTGTGATCGTCTATTATGCGAGCCTTTGTTGTAGTGGTCATATTCCAACGCACCTGGCAATCTGCCTCTTTTGCTGTGATTTGGTCGATACAGGTAACTTTGTCGCCCTTGCCGATGTAGAGCGTGCGTACAGCGCTCGATAATTGCGGGAAAAGCGAGGTCATATTGAACTGCGCACCGTGCTTGCTATTCGAGTTATAGACCTTATCCATCGTAGCCATACCATGCTGCTCGTGGATAGTCTCGTTCACGGTTAAGGTGTTGTGCGGGAAGTTGTTGAGTCTGTAAACCTTCCAACGTGGAGCATCTTTCATTCCGCGTTTGAAAAGGTTTATGCCCTTCGACTCCAACGAGTGATAGCTCTGCGAGCCGAGGTCGCAAGCCCAGCGCACGCCTCCCCATTCGTAGATGAACGAGCCCGAGTCCATATGAGCGTGATTCATCATTGGCGAACCACCTTTTGCTGCAAAATATGTAGCGTCGCTATTTACGAAATCGCTGCGATAGATAAATACGGGTACCTTGCCTTGTCCTGCCCAAAATTGCTCCTTTAGCGGTTCTAAGTTTTGAGTATCGCAACGAGAGGCAAAGAGTAGCGCAATAGGCGCGTGACGACACAAACCGCTATATTTAGCCTTCTCTTTTACGATTTTATGACCAGAGTAGAGTAGTGAATAGTTGCCTGTCTCGAGTGCAAACCAATAGAGTAGTAGGTTTGTGTTATCCTTGGAGTAGCCGCTATCCGCAAAGTTGAAACATACACCCGATGGCGCTTGCATAAAGTTAATAAACTTTGCCGACTCGATAAAGCCTGGAGCTTTCTCCAAATCACAACTGTTTCCTAGTGCTGTGCGTAGTGCCTCGATGAGTTGCACCTCGTACCAAGTGCCATAGTCCCAATAACCGTATCCCTCGGGATATACGCCATCGGGAGCGTAGGCGGTCTGCGCCTTAGGATTGCCCTTTAGAGAGCGTTGAATAAGCGTTTGAGCCTCCTCTGGAATGCGTTCATAAACAGCTAACGCGCCCATTACCATTCCGGCGTTGCAGACTTGATTCCAATTGTTTTCTGCTCGGTACCACCACATCTTTGGGGTTGCAGCGCGCAGACCCTTTTCGATAATGGCGTCCTCGATAATCTTGCGACTATCTGCCGAGAGCCAATCGTAGAGCCAATCGTAGCCGATAGCCAAGCCGGTCATCATCTCTGCAACGTCAAGGAAGTGTTTCGGGTTCCAATCGGAGTATTGCGCTACGGCCAACATCTCCTGCTCGGCACGACGCGCATACTGCTCGTCCTCGGTTACGAGATACATGTATGAGCAGAATCCTACGCACTCCAAAACCTTGCGAGAGGTGCTAAGCAGTCGCTTTCCCGTCATCACACGCTTTGTTGGCGACTCGGTGAGCATTAGTTGAGCCTTATCCTCGATGTCGTAATGAAATTGGCGAAAAACCTCGTCCGAAGCGAGCTTCTGGTGCACGGCTTTGATGTCGCCGCTCTTTATAAGAAGGCGAGGGTGTCCCGATAACTTGGTGTAGTCGAGTTGTGCGTATGCCGTTGCCGCAATCGAGAAGAGTAGGGCAATGGCTAATACAAACCTTTTCATTATTAGCGGTTTTATTTGGTTAGGTGCTTGTAGATCTCGATGCATACCCACGCATCGGTTGCAGCGTACATCTGCTGCTGAGGAGTGAGCTGCTTAGCAGCCCAGTTGCTCAATCGCTGAGCCTTTGACACCTTCTTGCCGAGAACAATACCCGAAATTTTACGCAAGCTCTTATCCTCGATGCCGTATTTGCCCACTTCGTTCTGCAAATCGATAAATCCTTTGGCGTCGAAGTGACGAAGCTTATTTAAAGCCGAAATGTCGTTGCGGACATCAGCTCCAATTTTGATAATCTTGTCGCTAGATAGAATAGCGAGAAGTTCGCGGGTTAGTGGCAGCTTATTTATGCGAATTAGGAAACAATGGCTTTCGGTTGATAGCTGGAGCAGAGAAACCTTGTTTGTTACTCCTGCCTGGAACGAAGGCCTTGTCTCGGTGTCGAAGCCGATAAACTGCTCTTTAGATAATATCTTGCACGCCTTGGCAAGCGCATCAGGGGTCTCAACGACCTCGATGCGCCCGTCAAAGTGTACTGCCTCTAATGCAGCTACATCATCATTTGATATGTGTGCTACAAATGCCATTTTCGATTACTTTTTCTTCTGCTGAGCCTCAGCCTGCTTCAAAAGCTCCTCGTAACGCTGCTGGAAACGAGACTTCTTACCCTTGGTGTTCTTCTTGGCGTTGTTATCCATCATCAAGCGGATCTTGGTATCATCAATCGAATAGCGAATGATTGTGGTTTGCAAGATGGTGATGAGGTTCGAAAGCAAGTAGTAGTAGCAAAGACCACTAGCGTAGTCGTTGAACCAGAACAACATCATTACCGGCATCATATAGACAGTCATGAACTTCATACCCGCCATTTGCGGCTGCGAAGAGCCCTGCAACTTGTAGTTGATGTACGAGTAGATGAACATTACAATTACCATCAACAAACAGAATAACGAAATGTGATTGCCGTAGAATGGAATGTTGAAGCCGAAGTCGAGAATGCTATCATACGACGAAAGGTCCTGGCTCCACAAGAACGACTGGCCACGCAACTCGATACTTGCAGGGAAGAAACGGAACATTGCAATCAGGATAGGCATCTGAATCAACATAGGCAAGCAACCACCCATAGGGCTTACGCCGGCCTTCTTGTAGAGAGCCATCATCTCCTGCTGCTTCTTCATAGCGTCCTCCTGGCGAGGGTATTTTGCGTTCAAGGCGTCAATCTCAGGCTTGATAACTCGCATCTTAGCTGTCGAAAGGTAACTCTTGTAGGTGAGCGGGAAGATTGCCAACTTAACAATCAAAGTGAGGAGCAAGATGATGAGGCCAATATTCCAATCCCACGACTGCATAATGTCGAACAATGGAATTACAACCCAACGGCTGATGTATGTTGAAAGAACCCAGCCGAGTGGAATGATACGCTCCATCTCGAGCGACTCACCCTTGTTGTTCTTCAACTCTTTCAAAATCGAGAACTTGTTAGGACCCAAGTAGAATGCGAAGTCGTACTGTGTGGTCTGCGGAGTATATTCTACCGATGTCGAGAGGTTGAAATTCTTAATATAGCCCGAATTCTCATCTTCAGTATTGAAGCGGATAGCAGGCTGACGCAATGTTGCCGAGTTGCAAATCAAAGCCGATGAGAAAAACTGCTGTTTGAACGAAATCCAATCAACCGAAGCTGAAAGATTGTCACTCTTAGCCTCCTTTGAGATACCCAAGTTGTCAACCTCGTTCTCACCAGGGAAGTGGTAGGCTAGGGTAGTGTAGTTGTTCTCGTTCTCGAAGCTACGCTCATTCTTATATGTGAGGTTCTTCCAGTCGATGTGAATGCTGTTCTGGTTGGCCATAAGTGGTGCCATGTCGTTGAGCTTAACCTGGAAATCAACCATGTAGTCACGCTCCGGACGCTTCTCGTCGTAGATTGTGTAGATGTGGTCGATCGAACTTCCGTTTGAGAGGTTCAAGCGCATAGTGACAACCTTCTTATTCTCGAGAGTCTCGGTGCTGATGTGCTCGAAGTTGTACTCTTTGGTCGATACAGCATTCTTACCAGACGAAGCCTTCAAAATGTACGACATATTGAAGTTGTCGTTAGACGGAGCGAAGAGTTTTACCTGCTCGGTACGATCCTCCTTCTTGTCTGCAAACTTTGTGTAATCCTTGTCCAACAAGGTTACAGTTCGCATCTGCGCACCACGAGTTGTAAACTCAACCTTTATAACATCGTTCGAAACCTCAAATACAGACTCTTTGTCTGCACCATTTACCAACTCCGATGGAATAGAAACCGTCTTGTTCGGTGTGGTAGTTGGCTGCTGAGCCTCTGTCTTTGCTGGTACCTCTCTCTTCTCTACGGTCTGTTGAGCCTCTAACTGTTTTTTGCCCTGGTAGTTTGCGTAAATCATGTAGGCCACAAACACCAAGGTCATAAGGACAAAGCCAATAATTGAGCTTTTGTTGTTCTTCATACTTCCTTTGTTACTTTTTAATTATAATTACTTTTTTTGCTTACTCTTGTGAATCAATCAATTTTACACGCTCGATAGCGTCGGCCATATCACGCTTTGCACGTGCAATTTTCTCCTCGACAGAGGCAATCATCGCCTCGGCGCCCTTCGACTTAGCGAAGAAACCGATATTGTTCTCCAAGGTCTGAATCTCCTGCTCGAGCTGTTTAACACGGTTGTAGAGCTTCTCGCGCTCGCTGCGAAGCTGCTTGCCTCCCGACTCGCGCATAGACGAAACCTTATTCTTGAACTTGCTAATCTGCTGCTCGCGATCGGCGCTACGTACTACTGCAAAGAGTTTGTCAAGAGCGGCCTTGTACTGCTTCTGCAACTCCTCCTTGTTGCGGATAGGCACAAAACCGATCTCGCTCCAGCGGCGCTGGAACTCCTTGATGTCGTCGAACGACTTGATTGTAGCCTGAGCCATCTCCACCAAGAGAGCCTGCTTTGCAGCGAGGTTTGCAGAGTATTCATTGTCTACCGACGAGAAGTGCTGCGACTTGCGCTCGAAGAACTTGTCGCAAGCGGCACGGAAACGCTTCCAAATAGCATCTGCATGCTTGCGAGCAACTGTTCCCGACTTCTTCCACTCGGCCTGCAATGCCAATAACTCCTCGGTTGCTTTTGCCCAATCGTCACGCTCGACGATTGCCTCAGCACGCTCGCAAAGAGTAGTCTTAACCCCCAAGTTTTTGTTCATATCGTCTTTGGCCTCGGTGTAGTAGGCGTGCTTAGCCTCGAAGAACTTATCGCAAGCGGCGCGGAAACGATCGTAAACCTTGTTGTTATCCTTCTTTGGTGCAAATCCGATGGTGCGCCACTCGGCTTGAATAGCCTGTATGCGCTCGCTTACCTTATTCCAAGCCTTGTGCGAGGTTGGAGCCTCGGCAACAATCTTCTCAATCTCCTCGCAGAGAGCAGTCTTGCGCTCGAAATTGCGAACATGCTCCGCCTTGATGCTCTCGAAGTGCTCCTGATGACGGCGATTGATAATGGTAGAAGCGTTCTTGAATCGCTCCCACAGACTCTCCTTGTGCTCCATCGCAACCGGGCCAATCTCACGCCACTCCTCGTGCAGTTTCTGCAACTTGTGGAATGCATCAACGATTGAAGACGCCTCGGTCAAAGCCTCTGCCTGCTCGCAGAGAGAGCTCTTTGCTTCGAAATTACGCTTCCAGTCGAGGTCGCGCAACTCCTTATTTATCTTTACGTAGTCGTAGAAGTTCTCAATGTGGAGATTGTAGGTCTCATACAAGTCGCTAACGCGAGCCTGTGGTACCTGACCGATGTTGCGCCAGCGAGCCTGCAAGTCGTGAAACTTTGCAAAAGTGGTGTTGAGAGCCTCCTCCGAAGCAATCAGCTGCTTCAACTCCTCGATAACAGCCAACTTAGCCTTGTGGTTCTCCTCCTTCTCCTTGTCGGAAATGGCAGCAGCCTCATCGCGCTTCGAGCGATAGATGTTGTACAACTCCTTGAAGCGAACCTCAGCCTCGTCAGTCTGCGGTGTGTATTCTGCATCAGCACCATTCTCCTGGAAGAAAGCCTTGCGGCGCTCGTCCATATCTGCGCGATGTAGTTTATAGAAGGCTACCTTCAACGCCTCTACTTCGGTGCGGAGCTCAACGGTAGGCTCCTCCGAAACTCTCTCGGCAAGGCGTGCAAGCACACCCTCCTTATCGAGTTTGGCAATATCGCCAGCTATTGGCGCTGCCTCTTCGCTCTTCTCCTCTGCTGTGGCGATTGTTGTCTCAATGCACTCTTGTGGTGCAATCTCACTCTGAATAGTCTGCTCCTCAATAGGAACTTCGATAGTACTCTTGGTAGCCATAATATGCTTCTGTTTAGTTTAACACTTTATACCTTATATGGTATAACCCGACAAAGATACGAATAAAAACTCAAATCTTAAAGCAGAAAAGGGAAAACTTTGAAAAGTTTTTCGATAGAAAAGCCTATCTTTGCGCCTATGAAACGAAGAAATCGACTATTTAAGGATAATGATATGCCGGTGTTTTTGGCACTGATACCCCTTGCAGTATTGGTTGTAATGCTGGCTTTTGTGATAAAAGTTTTTGGCTCGGACGCTATAATGGGAGGTAGCCAGGTTGCACTTTTGGTGGCTTCATCTGTAGCTGCGCTTCTCTCTATAACCCTTTGTCGCTGCAAGTGGAGTACTCTCGAAAATGCCATTGTCAACAATGTAAGAACCTCGGCATCAGCGATTGTTATCTTGCTATTGATTGGCGCAATCGCAAGTTCCTGGATGTTGAGTGGAGTAGTGCCTACGCTTATGTACTACGGCTTGCAGATAATCCACCCGAAACTTTTCTTGGCAATTGCCTGCTTGATTTGTGCTATCGTGGCAGTTGTGACTGGTAGTTCGTGGACGACTATTGCAACTATCGGAGTCGCGCTTATGGGTGTTGGCAAGGCGCAAGGCTTCTCGGAGGGCTGGATAGCCGGAGCAATTATCTCGGGCGCATATTTTGGGGATAAAATTTCAGCTTTGTCCGATACAACTGTGCTGGCTTCGTCTGCTGCGCGTGTACCGCTTTTCGAACATATTAAGTATATGACCATAACTACCGTTCCGTCATTCGTTATTGCGATGATTGTATTTACGGTGGTAAGCTTTACCCATTCGACCGATAGTTCGGCTCAGGTGGAGGTTCTGTCGCAGGTGTTGCAAGAGAAATTTAATCTTTCACCTTGGCTATTGATTGTGCCAATCGTTACAATGGTGTTAATTGCGAAGCGCCTGCCTGCATTGGTAACGCTCTTTATCTCGGTAGTAATGGCGTGTATTGCGATGACTATCGCACAGCCCGAAATCATAAAAGAGGTTGCTGGCGACGGCGAGTTTCCGGTGTTCCGTGCGCTTATGACGGTATGTTCAACCAATACTTCAGTTGATACGCATGATGATATTATAAATGAGTTGGTTAAGACTTCGGGTATGCAAGGTATGCTTGATACTATTTGGCTGGTTCTTTGCGCAATGTGTTTTGGAGGTGTAATGGCAGGCAGCGGTATGCTTTCGGCCATCACAAAACTCTTTGCGAAGTTCGTTTATCGCACGTCGAGCATTGTTGCATCGACCCTTGGAACAGGACTCTTTTCGAACCTTCTCACAGCCGACCAATACATCTCTATTATTATTACGGGCGAGACCTTCCGCGAGCTGTACGAAAAGCGCGGTCTGGAGGGTCGTCTGTTGAGTCGTTCGGTGGAGGACTCTGCAACAGTAACCTCGGTGCTTATACCTTGGAACTCGTGCGGTATGACCCAATCTACAGTGCTTGGCGTGGCGACGATTACCTATTTGCCATACTGTCTTTTCAATATCATCAGTCCGCTGATGTCGCTCTTGATTGCTATTATCGGCTATAAGATTGTTCGCAAAGAGGCTCCGGAAGTAGGCAACGAATAGCTCTTTTGGCTCGGTTGTTGTTTGGTTTAGGCATACAAACCAATACAACAAGAGTATGAAAAAGATTTTACTTTCAGTTCTAGCTTTGGGTGCAACCGCAGCGGTGGCAGCTCAGAGCAATCAAGCCCCTGCGGCAAATGCAATTCTTGTATCGCAAACTCGACAAGGAGATGTCGTAATCACGCGCTACAAAATCCCTCACAACTCGGGTCGTTCGGCGGAGTTTGATATGCACTATGCTGTAAATAACTCGAATATCGTTCCTACATATTCGGATAATTCATCGCAGATTGCTGATTTGAAAGATTTTATGGCGCAGTGTTGCGACTCTACGATGCACGTATCGGAGATTCATATTGTTGGCTACGCCTCACCTGATGGCGATATTAAGCAGAATGATTCGCTCGCATCGAAGCGCGCTCAGTCTCTCTATCACTACGCTGTAAATACCTATCACCCAACACAAAGCATTGCGACATCTCACAAAGCGTTGCGCTGGAGTGATTGTGTGACAGCGATTGAAAATTCGGACGTTCCTAACAAGGAACAGGTGATAACAATTTTGAAATCGACCTCGCATACCGAGCCTCAAAAGGAGATTGCATTGCGTAGAATGCCGGAGGTGTGGAACTATCTCGCTACGAATATCCTTCCTCAGATGCGATATGCTGACATCGAGTTTGATTATGGTGTAGACGAGTTTGTGACTCGTACAACTGTCGAGCCTCAGGCTAAACCTGCCGAGGCGGAGCAACCTGCACAGTCAACACAAATGCAGCCTATAGTAGTAGAGGAGGAGATGGGAATAATCATCGCTACGCCAAATCACGATAATAAAGATGATAAGCATCACCATCATAAGAATAAGAAGGACGAAAAAGGACGTATTATAGGCGAATACGAGACTATTTCTTGGTAAAAACAGGGTAAAAACGATAAAAAAGTTCGAAAATCTTTGCATGATATTCTTTTTTTCTTATCTTTGTGCTACGAAAGATATAAAAATAGGATACTATTATGGCAAATTTACGATTTTTGAAGAAGGAGATCGACTACCGTCTCGAAGAGTTGGTATTCGACTGTGACATGACCATCTATTTCCGTCCAGACAAGGAGAAGGAGATTTTTGAAATCATGCAGGAGGGTGTAGAGCTTCGCAATGAGCTTTATCACAAGGCTAACAATCCGGTTGAGCCAAAGAATGCATCGTTGGTACGCAAGTACTATGCTGCTTTCCGCAACGACATGGTAGAGGGTTATGGCAAATTGTTCGAGAAGTTGAGCGCATTGCACGACTAATATCGAATAAAACAAAACCTACAAGGCGCAATGAGACCCATTGCGCCTTAATTTTAAAACTAAACCCTAAAAGACGATGCGAATACTTGTTGTCGATGACGAGCCCGATATCCGCGAGTTTGTGCAGTACAACCTCGTAAAAGAGGGCTACGATGTGACTTGTGCTACAAACGGTCGCGAGGCGTTGACTAAAGCGGTCGAGTTTCGTCCGCATCTTATCCTTATGGATATGATGATGCCCGAGATGGACGGACGTGAGGCGTGTCGTGCACTTCGTGCAGAGCCTTTGACTGCGAAGATGATGATTGTCTTTCTCTCGGCAGTTTGCGAGGAGGAGAGCCTTGTTCAGTGCTACGAGGCAGGTGCTGATGACTATATCACCAAGCCTGTAAGCATGAAGGTTCTTTGTTCGCGCGTTGGGGCTATATGCAAAAGAATTGAGAGCGGCGAGCGCGAAGTCTTTCCGAAGAGCTCTCGACTCGTCGAGGAACAACACTCATTTGTTGCCGATGACGGAAAAGAGGTTCTGCTTGCCGTCAAGGAGTTCGAGATTTTGCGACTACTATCCTCCGAACCGCGCATCTTCACTCGCGAAGAGATTTTCGATGCCGTTTGGGGTAGTGGGGTGATTGTTGGCTCTCGTACGCTCGATGTTCACATTCGCCATCTGCGCAGTAAAATCGGTGAAAATCACATTCTGACTCACAAGGGAGTAGGCTTCCGTTACGAGGAATAGTTGCCTAAAATCAAATGTAAAGAATAACTTATGGTATCAATGCTTAAAATGTTGGCTTTGACAATTTTAGTCGGGTCGAATAACTCTTATTGGGGGTATACATACCTCGCAGAAGACAACAATAAAGTCTATGCACTCCGTAGCCTGGAACCAACATCGTCGCTTTGCGTTTTTGATGCAACTGTATTGGCCGGACGAGAAGGTGTTATCGAACTTGCTTCATTGCAGGTGCCTATGAAGGAGTATGTTACCACGGGTGCGCACTCGTGCCATATAACTATGCTTTCGCGTGAAGTGATTGTTGCTGATTATACAAGTGGAACGCTTTCGATATTCCCGCTCGACAAAGATGGAAATGTAGAGGGAGAGCCTCGATTGTTGCACTTTGATGGACGCGGCGTGCACCCAACACGCCAGGAGGGGTCGCATATTCACTCTTCGGCTTTGTCGCCAGACGGAAAGACATTGGTTGTTGTTGATCTTGGTACCGATAAGATATATCGTTTTGCGGTGGAGAATGGCCGCTTGGTTGTACCTCAGCTATCGTCTGTGTCATTGCCAGCTGGTTGCGGACCTCGTTTTAGCGTTTTTAGTGCCGATGGTAACTATCTCTATGTGGTTACAGAACTGAGTGATGAGGTGCTGGTATATCGTACTTCGGACTTTTCGCTTCAGGATAGATGCTCGCTGAGCGGAGAGATTTCTGAGGGTGGTGCGCATATCGCGCTGAGCGCTGACGGTAGATATCTCTATGCTTCACAGCGAGTTAGCGGAGCTGGAAAAGAGAAAGAATGCAAGGCTTCTGATGGTGTTGCCATATATAAGTGTTTGGCTAATGGCAAATTGAAGAAGTTGCAGTATTTGCCAACGGGAGGTCACCCTCGCCATTTTGCAATATCGCCTGATGGCAAAGCTTTGGTGGTGGCATGCCGTGATAGCAACACGGTTGAGATATTTCCTTTAAATAAGAAGAGTGGTTTGCCG
The DNA here is from genome assembly GCA_045648965.1 of Alistipes sp. Lineage (GTDB taxonomy): Bacteria > Bacteroidota > Bacteroidia > Bacteroidales > Rikenellaceae > Alistipes. The sequence continues at coordinate 17,999 of JAZRPA010000010.1, forward strand.
ACCGGAGAGGTTGAAAAGATTTCTGTTTCGGAACCAGTATATATCGGTTTTAGATAGGACGTTCTCATATAAAAATTGCTTTAATATAATGAAGTATATAAACTGCCGACTTAAATATTAAAAATTGCGTTTGATGATTTTGCGGGTGAATTAACAATACATTGCGAAGTCTCATACGGAAGCTTTTCTGGTGGCGATTTCTCCAAAGTGATTATTGGCAATGGAGTTGCTAAAATTGAGGAGAGAGCATTTGCAAATTGTAAAAATTTGAAGAGTGTTACAATCGGCAAGGGAGTTACTTCGATTGGAGAGAAGGCATTTTATAATTGCACAAATTTGAGTAGCGTCTATTGTAAAGCTAAAAATCCGCCAAAGGGAGGTGATTATATGTTCAGTCGCGAGTCCTACTACTCTTGGTCATCGGAGAGTCTTGATTGCTCTATTTATGTTCCTACAGCATCTGTTGATGCTTATAAGTCGGCATCGTATTGGAGCTCGCACTCTTGGAATATAGAGGGTTACGAATTCTAGACTTTGATACATTGAAAGCTTGAAAGAGCAGCCTTTTCGGCTGCTCTTTTTTGCCTTTAAAATGCAAATGTTGCCGAGGCGTAGAAGGTGCGCGGATAGGCGTACATGTAGCGAGACGCCTGGCGGTTATAGATGTATTCGTTTGCTAACTTATATCGCTGAAGACGAGAAGATTCGTAGGCGTTATATACGATGTTGCTTGAACCGAGTAAATTGCGCACTCCAAGGCGGAAGATAAGACGACTACGAGGGTACTTATCCTCAAAGCGTGGAGCCGCAGCTGTGTTGTAAATCTTCTTGCTTACGCGACTTAAATATAGACTCTTAGACAACGATAAATCGATGGTGAAGGCGTCGCGCAGTCGCTCTTGCGTCGTGAGAGCTTCGAGTTGTTCCGGTGAGACAGCCATAGCCAAAATCCTATCAGTGCGCATCGTTGCAGATGGTTCGATATAACGCAGACCCGCATAGTTCGCATTTATGGCTGCATACCAACCTTTGTTATAGTAGGAGAGTCCTGCGGTAATAGCAACTTGCGGTGCATTTCCGAGCGACAATCCCTTTACGTGGCTTTCTACTTGATTTGCAATCAGCGTGTTTGCTGTATCGGTGTAAATCGATACATATGAGTCAGTTACATACTTATATCTACCAAGCGTTGCAGCTGCTGTAGCTCGGAAATGGTCTGCGAAACGATACTCCGCCTCGACCTCCAAACCGTAGCAAAGCTTGTTTATTCCTCTTGTAACGACGTCGGAATACTCCCCAGATAGATCGTCGTAAATATGGCGTACGTCTGTATCGTTTAGGTTTGCAACTAGGAATAGGGTGGTGCTAACCGAGATATTTGGCTTTTGGAAGAGATAACGAACGTCTACACGATGATTGTAGCGCATTGCCGGACTCTCAATCGTGCGATTGTTGTATTGGCTCTGTAGGAATAGGCTCTCCTCCTCGCAAGGTTTTGTTTCGGTGGCTAAATTGCCCTCTACAAAGTGATTTTCTGCAACTAAATAGCTCGCTTTGATGCGGAGTGAGTATGGCGAAAATTTTATATGCTGCGACACTCCGAACGAGTTGTCGGCGAAAAGTTCTTTTCGATAGAAGCCGCGGCGCGATATGTCGCAGTAGCCAACCTTTGCAGCAATATCGAGCTCTAATTTATCGGTGGAGTAACGATAGGTGGCAAATGCTGAAATATCGTGACGGCGTATGGCGTAGTCGTAGCCAAAGCGATCTCCCTCCTCGATGCGGCGATTCGGTGTTGCAAGGTTGTTCTGCAAGGAGTTGCCGAAGGTGTCATCGTCGAGCAGGAAATAGTCTAAATCGACAATGTATTGCGAGCCAAGCAAATCACGCATCTGCTTGTAATTGCGATAGTTGGCCGTAGTTACCTCGAAACCATATGAGATGTTGCCCTTGCCCAATTTGGTCGTTGCACCACCACGAATAGCGGCGTGAACGGTACGTCTTACTCGCTCCGAAAGGGCGTAGGTTGCCTCATTGCCGTTTAGGCGGTTTGTGGCAATAAGGTTATCAAAATCTATCTGTGTGTAACGGGTGTCGTTGCCTATCCACGCACTCTCCACGGCATGAAAGATATCCTCCTCGTCGTCGAAATAGCTCGGCATATAGCGATAGTTGTCGGGTGCAGGCGTTTGCGCATTAAACCAATCGAGCGAACTATATTTCTCGATACCGGCTGTTAAGGTCGCTGCCAAATTCAATGTTGTGCGGTCGCTGAGCTTATTCTCGTAGCCGACAAATGCCGTCGGAAGAAACTCTCTGCGGATACGCGAACTACGAACTTTACCATCCTGATATCCCCACGCTGGATTGTAGAGGTTATTGCCTGTTAGTTGAAATGCTTCGCTGGTCGAGGCTAGGCGTGTGCTACGCATTGAAGGTTTTGCAAAAAGCGCAATTGAAAGAGTTTGAGTATCGCTCCAGCTCTTGGTGGCTATTGCGTTAAATTCCAATGAATTACAAAACAGACCGTCGATGTGTAAATCTCGTCCGGTGCGAGCGGTTAAATTTGCTGCTAAAGACCAATCTTTACCCAGCTTTTGTGCAGTGGATAACGAAATGGAGTAGGGCATATTGCGTGACGAAAATGCAAAACCTGCCGATGTGCGACACTCTTTAAGAGTGTCTATTTGAAGCCTTGTTTCGTCTGCTGAACGGGTTTCGCCAAGTTGTAGAGTTCGAATGGTGGAACCACCAATAAACGGCACTTCGAGGTCGTTCAAAAGAGTTTTGCGCTCATATTGTGGCACGCCGCGCCTAGCAAAGCGTATGGCCGAAAAGTTGTAGTCGAGAGCACGAGTAGAAAAACGACGGTCGAGAGCGAATTTTGCGATTGCGGTGCTATCTGCCTCTGGCGCTAGAAGCTCCTCGGCAGTGTCAAAGCGCTTATAATACCTAAAATCATAGAGGTCGAACTCCTGCGCGGAGAGACCTCTATAACATAATAAAAAGAGTAGTACAAATATGTAGCGTAAATCTCGCATTACTCGTGCAGAGCAGTCCACAACATATCCTTCAACTTCTGAATGTTCAATCCTGCCACCGACGAGATAAATACCGCCTTAATGCCCTCTGGCAAGTGCGCCTTCATCTCCTCAATCAAATCATCGTCGAGCATATCGCACTTGGTGATAGCCAAGATGCGGCTCTTGTCGAGGAGTTCAGGGTTATACTGTGTAAGCTCGCCGAGCAAAATCTCGTAATCTTTCTGAATGTCGTCGCTGTCAGCAGGAATCATAAAGAGCAAAATCGAATTTCGCTCGATATGGCGCAAGAAACGAGTTCCCAAGCCCTTGCCTTCGTGCGCACCCTCGATAATACCTGGAATATCCGCCATGACGAACGAGTGGCCGTCACGTACCTCTACGATACCGAGGTTTGGCTCCAAGGTGGTAAATGCGTAGTTTGCAATCTTCGGTTTAGCGGCCGAAACAACCGAAAGTAGGGTACTCTTACCCGCATTCGGGAAGCCTACCAAACCAACGTCTGCCAACACCTTCAACTCGAGGATAAATGCACCCTCAGAACCCTCCTCGCCTGGCTGCGAGTAGCGTGGTGCCTGGTTTGTAGCGGTACGGAAGTGCCAGTTACCCAAGCCACCGCGGCCGCCTTTCAACAATACAAGCTGATCGCCATGCTCAGTAACTTCGCCTACAACCTCGGTGTAAGTTTCGCCCGTCTCCTCATCGGTGAAGATCTGCTTGGCTACCGTGCCGAGTGGTACGGGGATAATAATATCCTTGGCGTCCTTACCGTGTGAACGAGCACCCGAGCCACATTCGCCGTCCTCGGCAAACTGGTGGCGCTGATATTTCAAGTGAATGAGTGTCCAATATTGACGATCGCCCTGCAAGACAATCGAACCACCCTTACCGCCGTCGCCACCATCGGGACCACCGAAAGCGACAAACTTCTCGCGGCGGAAGTGTGCCGAGCCTGCTCCTCCGTGTCCGGAACGAGCAAAAATCTTTACGTAATCTACGAAATTTGATCCAGCCATAGTCTCTTACATTCTTTCTGGTACATCGATGCCCAACAATCGCATCGAACGGTTGATAACTCGTGCCACCTGCTGTGCAAGCGCAAGACGCATCTTCTTTACAGCCTCATTCTCCTCGCGGAGGATAGAGTGGTCATGGTAGTAGCCGTTGAAGGTCTTACACAACTCGTAGGTGTATGCTGCAATCATCGAAGGTGCGAATGCCTCGCCAGCTGACTGTACGGTAGCAGGGTAGTCGCACAACATCTTAACGAGCTCTACCTCCTCTGGTAATAACTCGCAAGCGATATTCTCGCCCTCGAACGCAATGCCCTGCTCTGCAGCCTTGCGGAGTACCGAGCAGATACGTGCGTGTGTGTATTGGATAAACGGACCTGTGTTGCCGTTGAAGTCGATAGACTCGCGTGGATCGAACAACATGGTCTTCTTAGGGTCAACCTTGAGGATAAAGTACTTCAAAGCACCCAAGCCTACCATTGCGCTAATTGCCGAAGCCTCCTCCTCTGTGCAGCCGTCGAGCTTACCCAACTCCTGCGACATCTCGCGAGCGGTGTTAATCATCGCCTCGCACAAGTCGTCTGCATCGACAACGGTGCCCTCGCGCGACTTCATCTTACCCTCAGGCAACTCTACCATACCGTACGAGAGGTGGAAAATGTCGTCGCTCCACTCATAACCCAACTTCTTGAGAATGAGCTTCAAAACCTGGAAGTGGTAGTTCTGCTCGTTACCTACAACGTAGATGATGCCATTCAAGGCATTTTGCTCGAAGCGCTGCAACGCAGTACCGAGATCCTGAGTCATATATACCGATGTTCCGTCGCCGCGGAGCAACAACTTCTGGTCGAGTCCGTCAGCCTCGAGGTCGATCCAAACCGAACCGTCCTCCTTGCGGAAGAAGATACCCTTTGCCAAGCCCTCCTCTACGAGGCCTTTGCCGAGGATGTAGGTCTGCGACTCGTAGTAAACCTTGTCGAAATCAACACCGAGAGTCTTGTAGGTTACGTCGAAACCGTCGTAAACCCAGCTGTTCATCTTCTCCCAGAGCGCGCGAACCTCCTCGTCCCTTGCCTCCCACTTGCGGAGCATCTCCTGCGCCTCGAGAAGAATTGGAGCCTGCTTCTTGGCCTCCTCCTCGCTCATTCCGCCGGCTACAAGCTCTTTAATCTCAGCCTTGTAGTGCTTGTCGAACTCAACGTAGTAGTCGCCTACAAGGTGGTCGCCCTTCTTGCCGGTCGACTCAGGTGTAGCGCCATTTCCATAGCGCAACCACGCAACCATCGACTTACAGATGTGGATACCACGGTCGTTCACAAGGTTTGCCTTGATTACGTTGTGGCCGTTTGCAGCCAAAATCTGCGCTACCGAATAACCCAAGAGGTTGTTGCGGATATGGCCAAGGTGAAGTGGCTTGTTGGTGTTAGGCGACGAGTACTCAATCATTATGGTGCGACCTGTCGAAGGTGCTACGCCATAATTCTCGGTTGCTGCAACCTCCTCGAAACGCTCTACCCAGAACTTCTGGTCGAGTGAGAGGTTCAAAAAGCCCTTGATAACATTGAACGAGCTAAACTCTGCAGCCGAAGCGACAATCTTCTCGCCGATTTCAGTTGCTACCGCCTCGGGAGCTTTGCGAGCCATCTTAACGAGTGGGAACACTACGAGAGTGTAGTCTCCATCGAACTCCTTACGAGTCTTCTGTATCTGAATCTGCGAATCGGCAACCTCGCCGTAGAGAGCCTCTACAGCCGCCTTTACCACGCCTGAAATGTGTTGTTCGATATTCATTTTCTTAGTTATTTTTCTATTTCTTATATTGGGCGCAAAGATACGAATAAAATTGAGAATTGGCAATTGAAAATTGACAATTAGGGAATAAAAGTTGAAAAAGTTGGAAGTTTTGTGTTAAATAGCTATATTTGCAGTGACATACAACGAAATAATGGGATCTATTTCAAGATAAGGGTATAGAATACCCCTCTCTGATTTTATCGGGGGGGGTATTTCGTTGATTATTAGTAATTTACAAAACTAACTTAAAGTTAAATTATGGATAACTTAATAAAGAAAATTACCTACATCTTCAAGAAAGGACCCGCCGAAAATGGTGATTTGTTGAATAGCGAGCACAAGCCTTCGATTATTGGTAATTGGCGAATTGTGCAATATCGTGTAGCGCAGAGCGAGGAAGAAAAGCCCCGTTGGAGAGAGGTGTGGTCCTTCGCGGCAATGGACGAAGCCGAGACAAATGGAATATATGTCTGCGACTATATAAATCTACATTCGATTATCGGTAAATGGGAAATTTATGATAATCACATCAGGCTGATTCGCCAGGAGCAGGCGTGTGAGTATATTATTGAGGAGTTGTCGGCGGAGGTTTTACGGCTAAAATCTACCGATGTAAACGAATATATATCTGCAATTGTGTTTGAGCGAGCAGAGTAATAAGATAGGGCGGCCTTTGTCGGTCGCCCAATTTTATTCTAATCTCTTTAGTATTCGTTTTACTGACGGAAGTTTCAATACGGGCAAAAGCGCGTGTGCCGGAAGAAGCCAACAAGCGCCTGCGGCAATCTTTGTAAAGAGTCCTGGGGTGACTGCTCGGCGGCGATGTTCGAGGGCGCGAATGCCAGCCTTTGCTAATCTTTTTGGCGACATCATAACTCCAAAGGCTATCAATAATTTACGGTGCTTCTCCTCAAGTGAATATAGAGGTGTGTCAACAGCACCAGGATAGACCGTTGTAACGGTGATATTGTGCGGGCGGAACTCATACCAAAGCGACTGAGCAAAGCTCTTTAAATAGGCTTTTGTAGCGGCGTAGTACGATACGGTAATATAGGGTGTCCAAGCGGTCATTGACGACATAATCAAGATGCGACCACCGCCTCGTTCGCGCATATCCTCGCCAAAGAGTCGGCACAATTTTGAAGGTGTGATGCAGTGGAGATTTGTGATAAACTCAGCCATCGAAGGCTTCGTGTTCAAAAACATTCCAAACTGCAAAATGCCTGCATTGCTAACGAGCGTATCAACCTCGTAGTCGTGCTCCTTACACCACTCGTAAATTTGCTCGGCGGCATCAACCTGCGATAGGTCGGAGTAGAGCGCAATAGCCTCTACGCCAAAGCGTTGCTTTATGTCGGTTGCAACCTCCTCGTTGCGCTCACGCTGATTGCTCACAACGATGATATTGTTGCCCTTTTTGGCAAATTGCTCGGCATAGCAGAGTCCAATTCCCGACGATGCTCCTGTGATAAGTGTAAATTTCATAGTGCGAAAGTATTAAAAAATTGCGTAAAAAAGTCGTTTTTGGCAAAAAAAATAGATACCTTCGCACCCAAAATAGTGAAATTATGGTAAAAGGTTTATCCGCTATTGGACTTTTAGTCTGTTCGAACCTCTTTATGACCTTGGCGTGGTATGGCCAGGTGATGTTCAAGGAGAAGCTAGGAAATATCAACTTGGTGTTGATTGTATTTATTAGCTGGGTTGTGGCATTTTTCGAGTACTGCTTTATGGTGCCCGCAAATCGCCTTGGCAGCGTGGAGTATGGTGGTCCATTCTCGATATGGGAGCTTAAGGTTATCCAGGAGGTTGTCTCGCTCACCGTATTTACGGTTGTAGTGCTGCTGACAATGTCTAATGAGACCCTTCGATGGAATCATATTGTAGGTTTCTTGTGCCTTATATTGGCTGTTTTCTTCATCTTTAAGAAGTAATAGCCACTATGTATAGTATAATAAAAAGGCTGTCGCGAAAAACGACAGCCTTTATTGTGTAGTGGGGTAGGGTTACGCAATCTCCCAGCGACCGCCCTTACCGAACACCTTCTCTACCAACTCCTCGTAGAAACCTCCACGGAGAGCCAAATCGAGCATATTCATACGCCAACGCATCAACTGTACAAAAGGCATCATATCCTTCAACTGCTGACGAGTAACGCCAATATCGGCCGGATCTGCCGGTGCGCCGACCTTGCGGAAGCACTCCTGCATCTTCTCGAACGGATATACCTGCTTGCGATACGTCGCCTTCAACAGAGGCCAATGCTTCTTGATGGTCTCCAACTGCTTGCGCACAGTCTCTTTGTCGTTGTACTTGATGGTGATTTGGTTGTAGCCAAGCTCCGGCGATACGAAATCCTTGAAAATCTCGCGTGCGCGCTGCTGCTCCTCCTCGAGTGAAGGCCAATTCTCAACGCACTTATCTACGTCGATATTGCGCAAGTCCATCTCGAGCAATGCATCGAAGAATGCACACATCGTAAGCGTACCTATAGCTACCTGGAAGCCGTGCGACTGCAACTTACCATTGAAGGTGTGGTGCGTCATATCGAGATAGTGGCTGAAAAGGTGATCTGTACACGATGCCGGACGGCTAGAACGTGCCGCCTGCATAGCAAAACCACTCAAAGTCAAGCCCTCGAAGAGTGCTGCGATTGCATCTTTGTCGCAAGCCGCTACGCCGTCAGGGTTAGAAAGCTGATCATCGAGAACGTCCTGCAAGACGTGCCAAGCCTCCGGAATAATAGGCTCTGCGTCCATAATGTCGGCAATCATCCACTCGCCACCGCACGGAATTTTAGCTGCAAGGTCGGCATAGCCCGCTGCTGTCATCTCCTTTGGAGCGTTGGCAATAACGTTAACGTCAGCCAAAATAGCCTGTGGGGCAGGGCAGTCGAAAGTCTGCTTCAAACCCTCGTAGCTAATCGAAGCTCCGAACGATGAATAGCCATCAACCGATGCTGCTGTAGGCACGGTAAGATATTGCTGCTTAAGGTGATGCGACGCCAACTTGCAAAGGTCATTGATAACGCCAGAGCCTACCGAAACCATAATCGCTCCGGCCTCCTTAGCTGCCTCTTCAACCTCCATAACATAGCACCACTCAGCGTGGAACTCGTCCTGTTGAATGATATGCTTTGTGGTTTCGATACCCGCATTCACGAGGTGGTTGTATACCTCCTCGCCTGCTACTCGCCAAGTGTTCTTGTCGGCGATAACGATTGCGCGAGCGTCGCCAAACTGCTCTTTAAAGATAGATGGAGCAAGGTGTAAGATATTGCTATCCATCTCGAAAACCTTGGTGTCGGTAGCGACAGCCAAGGCTTTCGCAATGCGTTCCTTCGTAGTCATATATTATATATATGTATTATACGAGTTTCAACTCAGCCTTGATAGCCTCAATTTTAGCATCGAGTTCGTCCTGAACCTTCTCGAACTCCTCGGTCGAAGCCAACGGAGCCTTAACGCCGAAGTAGAACTTAATCTTAGGCTCTGTTCCCGATGGACGTACCGAAACCTTTGTGCCGTCCTCGGTTACCCACTGCAATACGTTGCTCTTGTCGGTAATGCCAGGGATAGGGCACACCTCGCCTGTTACGGTGTTCTTCAACTCCAAAGTCTTGTAGTCGTAAATCTCCACAACCTTCGAGCCTACGATTGTCTGAGGAGGATTTGCGCGATACTCAACCATCATATTTTGAATCAACTCAGCACCGTCCTTACCCTCGCGAACAACATTTACGAGGCCCTCGCGGTAGAAACCAAACTTAACATAGAGGTCCTGCAACCACTCGTAGAGTGTTACGCCCTTAGTATCACGACACCAAGCTGCTGCCTCAGCCGCCAACGAACAAGCCGAAACGCCGTCCTTATCGCGTACATAGTCGCCTGCGAGATAACCGAATGACTCCTCGCCACCGCCGATGTACTGTGCCAAGCCCTCATTCTCGCGGATAATCTTTGCGATAAACTTGAAGCCTGTCAAGCAGTTGTAGCACTTTACGCCATAAGCCTCAGCTACAGCGTCAGGCATCATCGAGCTAACGATAGTCTTAACTACGTAGTCGCCATTCTTGATTTTGCCGCTCTCTGCCCAACGTGTAAGCTGGTAGCACATCAAAAGCACGAGAGTCTGGTTTCCGTTCAAGAGAACATACTCGCCTTTGCTGTTGCGCAAAGCCAAACCGATACGGTCTGAATCTGGGTCAGTAGCCATTGCGAGGTCCGCCTGCTCCTTCTCTGCGAGGTCAATCGCCATCTTCATTGTAGGGCGGTTCTCAGGGTTTGGAGACTCAACGGTTGGGAAGTTGCCGTCCAAAACAGTCTGCTCCTTTACCATTATAATATTATCGAAACCGAAATTCTTCAACGACATCGGAGTAAGACGTACGCCTGCGCCGTGGAGTGGGGTGTAGATAATCTTCATGTCGTGGAAGCGAGCTACGCTCTCAGGCGAAAGCTGCAACTTCTTGATTGCAGCGAGGTACTTCTTGTCGAACTCCTCGTCGAGGATTGTGATATTCTCAGCGTGAAGACCTGTCAACACCTGCGAAACCTCGGTAATCTTCTCTACCTCCTTGATGATATTAACATCGTGTGGAGATGTTACCTGCGAACCGTCGCTCCAGTAAGCCTTGTAACCGTTGTACTCCTTAGGATTGTGCGAAGCTGTAACCATAACACCCGACTGGCAGTTCAACTCGCGAATTGCGAACGAAAGCTCTGGGGTAGGGCGTAACTCATCGAAAAGGAATACTTTGAAGCCGTTTGATGCGAAGATGTCGGCAACGTGCTCTGCGAATGTGCGCGAGTTGTTACGCGAATCGTGTGCGATTGCTACGCGAATCTCCTCGTTAGGGAAGTTGATTTTGAGGTAGTTAGCCAATCCCTGAGTGGCAAATCCTACAGTGTAGTTGTTCATGCGGTTGGTACCTACGCCCATAACACCGCGCAAACCGCCAGTGCCGAACTCTAAATCCTTATAGAAACTTTCAACGAGCTCCTTTGGATTGTTATCGATCAGATTCTTAACCTCTTGGCGTGTTGCCTCGTCGAACTCAGCACCGAGCCACTTCTCGGCCTTCGACATAACTAATTGTTGCAAGTTATCCATAATGCTAGTGCTTATAAGTTTTATTTATATTTTCTCGAAAAATCATCTGTTTTATAATTATTGCAAATATACGAAATTTATTTGTAAATGTAGTGTATCAGCGAGTTAAATTTTTCCACCCCAAACAAAGATTTTATCTCCATAGCAAATAATAATTAAAAAACAATAGTTGCGACATTTTTTTTTCCACAATTTTATTCTCACCTTTGCAATGTCAAACCGCAGAAGTGCTGTGGAATGATGGAGTGATTTTACCCAACTTGTTTATACTCAATAGTTTATGCTTGCAAACGCTGCGACATATAATGATACTTGGCAAAATTGCCTTAGTGAAATCAAGATGAAGACCTCGGCGGAAGAGTTCGCTCAGTGGTTTCTTCCTATCGAGCCATTGGAGTTCGATGGAGTAAGACTTCGCATTAAGGTGCCGGATCGCGACTTTGCAAAGACTATAGAGAATAACTATAGCCAGGTGTTGAAACCGATTATCGCAGAGCTTTTTGGTCGCGATACTCGCCTCTACTACGCTATTCCAAAGAACAATCACCCGATTGCTGTACCAAGCGAAAGCGACGCAACAATGCCAGAGCATACGTTTAGTCAGCCAACCGACACGTCAAATATACGAAATCCTTTTGTAATTCCAGGCATAAATCGCCTAAGAATTGAGCCGCAGCTCAACAAAAGTTACACTTTCGACAATTTTGTCGAGGGAGAGTGTAATCGTTTGGTGCGTTCGGCGGCGATGTCGGTGTCGGTAAATCCAGGCAGCCACACCCCATTCAACCCTCTATACATCTATGGAGATTCGGGCTTGGGCAAGACCCACGTGGCTCATGCCATCGGTAATGAGGTGCGTCAGCGTTTCCCTGAATTGCAGGTGCTTTACGTTGCAATGAGCAAATTTCAGGCCCAATTCCAGGCGGCAACTCTAAATCACGACGTGCCTAACTTTATCCACTACTATCAGGCGGTCGACGTCTTGATCTTGGACGATATTCAGGAGTTGTCGGGTAAGCCAGGTACACAAAATGCATTCTTCAACATCTTTAACCATTTGCAGATGTCAGGTAAGCAGTTGGTGCTTATTTCGGATAAACCGCCGGTAGAGTTGAAGGATATCGAGGAACGACTTTTGACCCGTTTCAAGTGGGGCTTGTCGGCCGAAATTCGTATCCCGGATTACGAAACAAAGATTAAGATTATACGCGCAAAAGCCAACCAGCTCAATGCCGATATTCCTAATGAAGTAGTTTCTTATTTGGCAGAGCATATATCGGCTAATATCAGAGAGATAGAGGGTGCAATTTCTTCGCTTGTTGCTAATGCTACATTTATGAACAAACGCATCACAATCGCTCTTGCAAAAGAGGTGCTGAAGGTATATGTTTCGATGTACCAGAAGGAGATTACAATCGAGCAGATTATATCGACCGTATGTGAGCAGATGGATATCGACAAGGAGCGCTTGAGTTCGTCTGAGCGTACTCGCGAGGTGGCTATTGCTCGTCAGTTGGCAATGTTCCTTGCCAAGAAGCACACCAAGCAGCCGCTTACAAATATCGGCGCTGCAATCGGTGGTCGAAATCACGCAACCGTATTGCACTCGTGCAAGACAATCTCGAACTTGATGGATACCGAGAAGTTGTTCCGTCAGCAGGTTGAGCAGATCGAGAAAATTCTATTGAGCTAGAAAACAATACTATAGAAGAGAAGTTGGGGTAGGGTGCTACTCCAACTTTTTTGTGTGTGTGAACATTTCTGCAACTCTTTGTTAGTTTATTTTTATAAAAAATAACCTAAAACGTCGTTTCTTTCTAAAAATTGTACTATATTCGCACGGTAATTGAATGATAATTGCAAATTAGAAGCAAAAACCATTTTTACACACAAATAATTAACTTTTTTATTAACTTAACCAACAAAAACAAACAATTATGAAAGCAAGAAGATTTTTTGCGTTTGTAGCCGGAGCAGCAATGCTCTTTGGCGTGGGTTGTACTCCTGACGGTGGTGAGACTGCAGGTGACGAGGCTATGGCTGAGCTTACCGTATCTCCTACTTCGTTTGCAACCAATCTTGAGGGTGGTGAGCAGGTTATCACCGTTACCTCTAATGCTGTTTGGACCGTTTCGTGCGACCAGGCAGATGTTACCGTTGAGCCTCTTACAGGCAATGGCAATGGTCAGGTAACTATCACAGTTCCTGCTGCTGCTCAGCGTGAGTTCAAGGTAGTATTCAACGCTCAGAAGCAGACTTTGATTCCTGCACTCGGCACTTCAACTACTACCACTGCTAAGGCTGAGGTTACCGTTTCGCAGAATGCAGGTGGCGTTAACTTGGACGACTACCTCTTCTACGAGGATTGCGGCGAGGATGTAGAGAAGAACAGCGAGGGTTACTGGCCATATGTTGATGCATTTGAGGGCTGGAACCCACAGGGCGACGCTGCTGCAAATGTAGCATACAAGGGTACTCAAGCTTCAGTTCGTGCATCGGGTAACGCTTACCAGCCAACTGCAGACGCTGTAGGTATCTCGGGTCAGCCTTACGTATTCTTGAACAAGGTTCCTTCGTCGGCTCACTTCTTGATCGAGAATATCGCTGTTACTGGTGGTTCGAACTACATCTTCACTTACAACGCACAGTGCCAGAATGGCTACAGCGGTAGCCCAACCTTCGCAACTGTTGACGGTTCACTCATTCACCTCGAGCTCGGTTACGACGGTGTAAATTGGGACGCAGTAGAGTGTACTTACACTCCTAACGGTGGCAACGGATGGTATACAGTTCAGGCTGAGTTCAAGGTTGCTGCAGACGCTACTAAGCTCTACGCTCGTTTCACTTACGAGGCTCCTGCATCGAACGGTGGTGGCCGTTTCGACGACTTCAAGCTCGTAGCAGGTGGTAATGGTGCTGAGTTGGAGGTTTCGGCTCCACAGGCTCCTGAGACTCAGGATGTCACTATCGCTTCGATTACTACAACAGGAAACTTCTCTGTAAAGAACGCTTGGGTTATCGCAACCTATGCACAGGGCTTCCTTATGACCGATAGCAGCAACGCTGTTCTCTTGGTTTACCAGGGTACAGGCGCTAACATCCCTGCAGTAGGTCAGGTTGTAAATGTATCGGGTACCGTTTCGACTTACGGTGGTTTCTTGCAGTTCGCTAAGGACGGTTTGACCGTAGAGACTACTGGCGAGACTAATACCGTAACCAGACCAGCCCCAGAGACTATGAGCGGCTCGGCTCTCGACGCTTGGCTTAAGAGCCCTTCAATTAAGTATGTTACGTATGTAGGTCAGCTCACTATCAGCGGTAACTACTACAATGTAACTATCCCAGGTGCATCTACAGCAATTGGTTCTGTTCAGTATCCAACTGACGCTATCAAGACTAAATTGGACGGTCTTAGCGGTAAGTACATCAAGGTTACTGGTTGGTTGATTGGCCACTCGCAGTCGAAGTACACTAACACAATGGCAACTGCTGTTGTTGAGACTGAGGCTCCTGAGACACCGGAGACTCCAGGTGGTGGCGAGACACCAGAGACTCCTGAGGTACCGGTAATTCCAGAGGGTGGTAACGCATTGGAGGTTACAACTGCAAGCGTTAAGGCTGCTATTCCAGACCTTACAACCAACGGTTATGGCTCGCAGAATGTAACATCTATCTCGACTTACTTGACTTGGGACTACTTCACAGCTTGTAAGGTTTGCTTGCCTCCAGCAGGCGACTATGCAAACGCAAACTGCTTGCAGATGCAGGGTAACACAGATGCTGCAAAGCAGGGTCGTATCGGTAATGTTTCGGCAACTCCAAAGCGCATCACCAAGATTATCGTTGAGTCGTACAACGCTAAGTACACTCCTAACTTCAACCTTGCACTCGGCACTGAGCAGGTTGTAGGTACTTCGGTTCCTGCAAATATGATTCCAGCTTCGTCGATGACTACTTCGTCGGTTGTAGAGGGTGCTTTGACCAAGTATGTTTCGACTTACGAGGTTACTTCGGGCGATTACACTTACTTCGCTCTTTACAAGAACACTACCGGTGCATTCTACTTCTCGAAGATTCGAGTAGAGTACGCAGAGTAATTCCTGTATAAATTTAATCCAGAGCAGGCTGATTACCTGCTCTGGGTACTAAGAAACTATTTACATCGGTTCAACTTCGTTCTTTTACACTATTTACGACTCTTTTTTATCGCAATTTTTGTTACATAGAACCACTATGCTCCGCAAATTGCAATAAAAAATAGCCACAAAATAGGTTGTAAAATAAATTTGTTGAACCAATGTAAATTAGTTCCAATAAAAAAGCTAATGGCTAATAGTTTATGGTTAGTGGCAAGATAAAGATGATGAAGAGAATAAACGACATTAAGAACTTTTTGAAGGGCATCAATCGCAGCGTTGTGGCTGTGTTGGTGCTTGTGTTGGGTTTTACGGCTTGTGATTACGGAGAATGGTCGCCGTATGACGATATGTCAAAGGCGGAGGTTAGCGCAACTTTGATATCAGCGCAAACTACAACCATTACGGGTACTACATTTGGAAATCCGGCACTCACTTGGGAATTAAAGATTACCGACGGTAACGATTTCTGTACAGCAATAACTAAGGCTGGCTTTGTAGGCGGTAACTTCTCGATTAAATTCGATGCAAACAACAACGATTATGAGCGCATAGCACGAGCAACCATAACATTCAGCGATGGTTTTTCGAAGAATTTTGAGTTCCGCCAGCTTGTCGCAACCGAAAATCCAAACTACGACCGTGCGTGGGCAGAGCAACCATATTACAAGGAGGGTAGCAACTTGGTACACAAGACCTACTATACAACCTTGAACGACAAGCGTCGTGTGCGCAACTTCTCGATTTGCTACGATCTTAGCAAAATTTGCTCTCATTGGGTAGCATATCCTGCACATAGTGTCTATACATCTGGGCGTGATTATGAGGTTGGTGGCACAACCGCAGGTCGTACCAATGCGTGGGCTTTCGACGATGCGGTAACGCAGTATAAGTATAGCTCGAATTGGAGCACAGCATACGAGATTGTCAGCACCTATGTCGCTGAGCTCGATACCTACAACACCTATACAAACCCAATAATCCCACAGAAGAAGCAGGCGGATATTCGCTATACAAGTGGCATCGGTGGTGGTTATGCTCGTGGACATATGCTCCCATCGGCTGACCGCTACAATACTTGGAATACCAATGCACAGACCTGCTACTCGACAAATATTATGGCGCAGGACTACGACTTCAATAGCGCATCGTGGGCAGAGTTGGAGAATGAGGTGCGTACCAAGGTGTGTGCCGACACATTGTTCGTTGTGGTTGGAACGCTCTTTGAGAATAATAAGACCGTAAGCAAGAATGGTCGTACAATCTCGGTGCCTTCGCACTGCTACAAGATGTTGCTCCGTACAAAGAACGGAAATACGAAGAAGAATATCGCAGATATCAAGTCGGCTGACGAGTTGATGTGCATTGGCTTTATTTTTGAGAATAACGGAACGGGCGCAAACACTTCGTTGAGCAGCGCAGCTGTATCGGTAGCGGAGATTGAGCGTCGCTCGGGTTTCTCGTTCTATCGAAACCTCGACCCTGCAATTGCCGATAAGGTTAAGTCACAGTGCAACTATAGTGAATGGAATTTTTAAGCAATAAATAATTATAAACTATGAAAAAGGTACTTTTATCAATCTGTTTGGTAGGCGCAATCCTCATCGCGTTTGCGCAGAAACCTTACAAGGTGGTATTCTACAACCTCGAGAACTTGTTCGACACAATCAACGACCCGAACAAGAACGATGAGGAGTATCTCCCTGAGGGCGCTCGTAAGTGGACTACCTACCGTTACAACTGCAAACTCGACAACATGTCGCGTGTATTGTTCGATATTGCAGCTGAGGACAAAAATCTCCCTGCCGTAATCGGTGTGTCGGAGATTGAGAACCGCCTCGTATTGGAGGACTTGATCGCTACTCCGAAGTTGGCAAAGGCGAACTATCGTATAGTTCACTACGATTCGCCAGATCGTCGTGGTGTCGATTGTGCATTCTTCTATCGCCCTGACAAGTTCCAGCTTGAGGGCTCGGAGGCTCACCGCATCTCGTTCCCGGGTCGTCCAACATTCTTCACTCGTGACCTGGTTGCGATGTGGGGTAAGATCGAGGGCGAGCCATTCTACTTTATCGTTTCGCACTGGCCATCGCGCTTGGGCGGTAAGGAGCGTTCGCAGTATTCGCGTGATTTCGTAGCAGCAAAGTGTAAGCACATCTGCGACTCGGTACGCACTGCTAATCCTGCTACCAAGGTGGTGATTATGGGTGACTTCAACGACGATGCAACCGATGCTAGCATTGTAGAGGTGCTCGGTGCAAAGGGTAATATGAAGAAGTTGGAGAAGAACGATATGTTCAACCCATTCTGGGCTATGCTCAAGGCTGGCTACGGAACATTGGGTTACCGCGATTCTTGGAACTTGTTCGACAACATCGTAGTGTCGGAGAACTTAGCAACAGGCTCGACAGGTGCATTGAAGATTCAGAAGAAGCAGGGTGCTAAGTTCTACGGAAACATTTTCTACCGTCCATATATGATTCAGCAGGAGGGTCAGTATAAGAACTATCCGTTGCGTTCGTTCGTAGGTTCGAACTTCCAGAACGGTTACAGCGACCACTTCCCTGTTTACATCTACATCTCGAAGTAATAGATTAACTATATATTAAATAAAAGGTATGAAACTTAAATTTTTACTTATTGCGGCAATGACACTGCTCGCTTCTTCCGCTTTCGCACAAGAGAGCGGCTTGAAGGGTAGGGTGTTGTCTCGCAACGGCCGTGTTGCCGTTGGAAATGTTGCAGTAACGATTGAGGGTACTACCTACAAGGCACAGACCAACGATGAGGGTTACTTCGAGTTGGTTGGCGTACCTGCAGGTGACTACAAGCTCTCGTTTACTGCTCCCGAGTTCGAGAATCTCGACATCGTGGTTAAGGTTGAGAATGGCGTGAAGGATATCAACGCTGTAATCGTAGTACCTAAGGCTCTCTCTGGCGAGGTACTCGACGATGCAATCTTCGCAGAGTTGGACAACGACTCTTCGGCATCTGATACCCAGGCTTTGCCATCGACTCTTTCGGCTTCGAAGGACCTCTACAACAACATTGCATCGTACCGCTTTAGCGAGATGCGTTTCAATGTACGTGGTTACGACTCGAAGCACAGCGATATCTATCTCAATGGTATTCGCTTCAACGATGCAATGACCGGCTATGGTCCTTGGTCGTTGTGGAGCGGTATGAACGATGCAACTCGTAACCAGGAGAGCAAGGCAGGTTTGGCAACTACCGACTATGGTGTAGGTGGTTTTGCAGGTTCGACCAACATCAACGCTCGCGCTTCGCAGATGCGTAAGGGCTTCCGTGCAAGTGTATCGGGTGGTAACCAGATGTACGCTTTCCGTGCAATCGTATCGTACGCAACAGGCCAGCTCGACAATGGTTGGTCGTTCGCAGTTTCGGCTTCGACTCGTCAGGGTGGTAATGGCTATGTAGATGGTGTATATTACAACTCGTATGGTTACTTTGCTGCAGCTGAGAAGCAGTTTAACAAGCAGCACCGCCTTTCGTTGATGGTGCTCGGTACTCCTCAGCAGCGTGGTGCACAGCAGGCTTCAACTCAGGAGGCTTACGACATGTTCGGTAGCAACTACTACAACCCTAACGTAGGTTTCCAGGACGGCAAGTTGCGTAATACCCGTGTACGTCGCTCGCACGAGCCTATCGTAATGCTCAACTACTACTACGACATCAACGATAAGACCCGTTTGACTGCTGCAACATCGGTACGTTTCGGTTTCAATGGCTACTCGGCACTCACCTGGAAAGATGGTGCGGACCCACGTCCTGACTACTACCGTTACTTGCCTTCGAACTATACATCGCAGATTGTTTCTGATCAGAATGGCTTCGGCAACTTCTTGATGACAAATATGAACAGCTTGAATGAGAAGGGCTTGTTCAACGAGGCTTTGACTGCATATCAGAGCGGAGTTACACAGGGTTTTGTTGATGGTATCTTCCACTCATCGTCGAACGATCAGATTTTCTCGTATTTGCAGGGTGCAGCAGATGCTCGTGCAAACTGGAACGGTCGCATCGACTTTGACAACATGATTAACTCGAACAAGAATGGTACAACTTCGCCTTATGCTGAGGGTCACCGTTCAAACTACATGATCGAGGAGCGTCATACCGACCAGATTGACTACAACTTTGCTGCAAATATCTCGCACGACTTCAGCGCAAACCACCACCTCTTGGCAGGTGTTAAGGCTCGCGTAAACCGTACTGAGTACTACGACAAGATTAAGGACTTGCTCGGTGGCGATTTCTGGGTAGACGTTGATAAATTTGCTGAGCGCGATATGGGTAGCAATCCTATTGCATATCAGAACGACCTCGACTACTACAACGAGTATGGTCACGCACGTATCGTTCGTGAGGGCGACAAGTTCTCGTACGACTACTACGCACACCTTCGTCAGGCTCAGTTGTGGGGTGTATATCAGTTCCGCACCGGCGGTTTCGAGATGAATATCGGTGCTGAGGTTGGCTACGCAGGTATGTGGCGTGAAGGTTTGTGGCGCAAGGGCCTCTTCATCAACGATTCGAAGGGTGATTCTGAGCACTTGAACTTCTTGACCGGTAAGATTAAGGGTACATTCTCGTACCGTTTCTCGCAGGCACACCACTTGGCTTTGAACGTTGGCGCTGTACAGGACGCTCCAACTTTCAACTCGGCATTCGTGTCGCCTCGTACTCGTAACACTGTTACTCCAGGTTTGTCTCCTGAGCAGGCATATAGCGCTGAGTTGGTTTACAACCTCAATTTGCCTTATATCCAGGCTCGCGTAGCAGGTTACTTCACCGAGATGACTAACGGTTCGAAGGTTATTTCGTTCTACGACGATACACAGTCTTCGTTCACCAACTTCGCTATGAGTAACATCGATAAGCGTTATATGGGTGTCGAAGCTGCTGTTCGTGTTCCAATCTGGGGAGGTTTGGCATTCCAGGGTGCTTTGAACTATGGCGACTACCGCTATACTTCGGATCCTAACTTTGTACAGACCGTAGATAACAGCAACAAGATTAAGTTGGAGGATAAGGTTTACTGGAAGGGCTACTACGTTGAGAGCACTCCACAGTTTGCAGTAAATGTAGGTCTCGACTTCCGTGGACCAAAGAACTGGTTTGCTTCGATTAACTTCAACTACTACGACAAGTTGTATCTATCGATGAACCCTGCATATCGTACCGATAACGCAGTGTTGCCATATCGCAAGGTGTTGTTCAGCTCAAGCTCTGACAATGCACAGAAGATGTGGGCTTTGCAGGAGATTGCTAATATGCGTGCAGAGGAGGAGTTGGGCCATGCCTACACTTTGGCTGCCAGCCTCGGTAAGAACTGGTATATCAACCGTAAGTACACCCTCGGCTTCAGCGCAGAGGTTAAGAATATCCTTAACAATCAGGGCTTCCGCACAGGTGGTTACGAGCAGATGCGTATGCGTAAGGTGCGTGGTATGATGCCAGGTCAGAGCAACCCATCAACAACTTACTACACCCACTTCGACGCTAAGTATTTCTACATGTTGGGTACTACCTGTTTCGTAAATGTTTACTTCCGCTTCTAATGTCGAACCGAAAAATGAGAGAAAGAATTATGAAACAGTATAAGATGATTTTGGTAGCATTGCTCGGTTTGTTTATGACCTCGTGCTACAACAATTTTGAGGAGCCAAAGGCACCGTATACATACAATGACGAGACCTTCGAGG
This sequence comes from Alistipes sp., assembly GCA_045648965.1. Taxonomy (GTDB): domain Bacteria; phylum Bacteroidota; class Bacteroidia; order Bacteroidales; family Rikenellaceae; genus Alistipes. The sequence goes on from JAZRPA010000010.1 coordinate 38,821, forward strand.
CTTTGAATCCCGACTTGGAGCATATCACTATTGCAGGCTTGAAGGCTAAATTTGGAGCAATAAGTGAGTGGGGTGATACTGGTGTTCAGACAAAAACAAAGTATATCCGCTTTGTTGAGAATCCTGAGAAGGAGTGTACTGCTTTCGAGTTGGAGAAAGAGTGGTACAACACCGGTAACTACTACATCAAGGGTAAGGTTATCTCGAACGACGAGCAGGGTAACATCTACAAGTCGCTCTATATCTTCGATGGCACTGGTGCTATCGAGTTGAAGTTGACCAATGGTCTTTACCTCGACTATCCTTGCAACCTCGAGACCAAGGAGACTATGTGGGTGTATGTTAAGATTCGTGACTTGTATCTCGGTAACTTCCGTATGATGCTCTCGTTGGGTGATATCCCAACTTCGAGCTACAACTCGTATGGTACCTACAAGTACTACGCTAACTCTAATATTGTGAACCCTATCAAGGTGCGTCAGCATGTATTCCCAGGTGAGAAGACAACTCTTACCGAGAGCTCGACCGACGAGACCGCAGATATCTTCGAGGTTGATGAGAATACCTACTCGAAAATTCACGGCGCAAACACCGAGAAGTTCCTCGGTCGCTTGATTCGCTTCAAGAACTTGAAGGTTCGCTACGCAGGTGTTGCTTATCCGGAGGCTGATGGCTCAATAACAACTCCGGCTCCGTTGAAGAATGGTACCTTTGATCAGATTTATCCATCGTGGCTCGCTACAAGCGGTATTCAGGAGACTTTGCCTACAACCCCAGGTGGTGCAATTACCCAGGTTGTAAACCGTCCTTGGTACCACTACGCGTACAGCCGCAACAACGTGGCTCTCTACGGTAGCATTTGCCTTACTTATAACGAGAATGCAGGATATACTTCGGATAAGGGAGTATATATGCTCCGTACCAGCGGTTATTCGCGCTTTGCAGGCAACTACGCACCAAAGCACGGCTCGAAGGGTGATGTATTGGCAATCTATCAGATCTACTCGAAGTATTCGGATTATACAGGCGGTGAGAGTGATATTGCAACCTACCAGATTGCTATCAACCGCATCGAGGACGCTCAGTTCGAGAATATGGAGCCAACCACAGCATATCCGGCTTGGAGTGCACATATTAAGTGGGCAGAGGATAACTTCCCGAACTACGTATATCCTGCAGCTGGCGTAATCGTCCCTACTGACGAGGAGCAGGCTGAGATGATTGCTACTTGGAAGGCACAGTACTTGGCTAACAAACCTGCGAATGACGGCTCGGCTGCTTGGACAGAGTGGAACGCTTGGGCAGATTGGATTGTGTGGGTTTTGGAGAATACTCCAAAGGATGCATACCTCTTGCCACAGCAGATTGTCGAGGATGTCGACACAATAGAGTAGTCGCGCATACGACATATTCCGAAAACACCTCTTGCGTATTGCGAGAGGTGTTTTTTTTGTATTTTTTAGAATAAATTTGTATATTTGTACGAAATTGTGCCATTGCGTTCGATTTCAAACAATAATTATGAGGTTTCGAGCGTTACTACTTTGTAGTAAACCGTGACAAACAAAGGAAAATTATAACTCAAAATATTTATTAAAATGAGACGTTTATTTATTTGTGTCATTGCGTTGGCGGTTAGCTTTGCAGTGGCTGCGCAACCGGGAGCGCAACAGATTCCGGTAATCCCTGCGGACAAGGAGGTTCGTGTGGGAACATTGCCGAATGGTATGAAATACTACCTTCGTCACAATGACAAGCAGAAGAATTTGGCCGATTTCTACATCTCACACGATGTCGGTGCTATTCAGGAGGATGATGACCAGCAGGGTCTTGCTCACTTCCTCGAGCACATGGCTTTTAACGGTACTAAGAATTTGCCTGGCAAGATGCTTATCGAGTACCTCGAGACTGTAGGTGTTAAGTTCGGCGTAAACCTCAATGCAGGTACTTCGTGGGACTACACTCAGTATCTCTTGAAGGACGTTCCAACTTCTCGCGAGGGTATTGTAGATACAGCGATGCTTATCTTGCACGATTGGTCGCACTTTATCGCTTTGCAGCCTAAGGAGATTGACTCGGAGCGTGGTGTTATCATGGAGGAGTTGCGTATGCGTGATGGCGCATCGTGGCGTGCTACTATCAAGATGTTGCAGGCTCTCTTCAAGGGCACTCGTTACGAGCATCGCAACCTTATCGGCTACCTCGATGGTTTGAAGTCGTTCGACCATAAGTCGCTCGAGAACTTCTACCACAAGTGGTACCGCCCTGAGTTGCAGGCTGTCGTTATCGTTGGTGATATCAATGTCGACGAGGTAGAGAAGAAGTTGCATAAGTTGATGGCAGACATTCCTGCTTCGCCGGCTGATGCTCCAAAGAAGGAGGTTATCGTTGTACCTGACAACCAGGAGCCTATCATCTCGATTTTCGAGGACCCTGAGATGCAGGAGACTAGCGCTTCTCTCTTTATCAAGCGCCAGGCATTGCCTAAGGAGTTGAACAACACCGTTGTTGCCGAGCAGTTGGCTCTTATCGATGCTCTCGCCAGCACTATGGCAAATGCTCGTTTGCAGGAGATGAAGATGAAGCCTAATGCACCATTTACAAAAGCTGTGTTCCAGAATGGCGGTTTTGGCATCTGCCAGACCCTCGAGGTTATAGGCTTTGGCGTTGATACTCAGGACGGCAAGTTGCTCGCCGGTTTGGAGGCTGCATATATCGAGTTGGAGCGTATCCGCCGTCATGGCTTTACCGAGAGCGAGTTGGAGCGTGCAAAGCAGAGCGTATTGAAGATGCAGGAGTTGGCTTACAACAACCGCAACGACCGCAAGAATGGTCAGTATGTACGACGCTACCTCGATGCGTTCCACAAGAATGCAGCTATGCCAGATGCAGAGACTGAGTGGCAGTTGGATAGTGCAATCATCGCAAATATCACTGTACAGATGATCAACCAGGTGATGCAGCAGTACATTACCGACCACAACATCGTATTGGTTGTGAATGCTCCAAAGCGCGACGGCTTGGTAAATCCTACCGAGGCTGAGTTGGCAGAGGTGTTGGCAAAGGTTAAGAAGGCTGAGATCGCACCTTACGAGGATAACACTGTTAAGGAGCCGCTTATCTCGCCAGAGAAGCAGTTGAATGGTTCGCCAGTAAAGAAGGAGTCGAAGAATGAGGCTCTCGGAACTACTACTTGGGTATTGAAGAACGGTTTGAAGGTAGTTGTTAAGCCTACAACCTTCAAGACTGATGAGGTTCAGATTGTGATGAAAGCACACTTCGGTCAGTCGTCGTTGAGCGATGAGTTGTATTGGACTTCGGCATTCCTTCCAATTATGAGCAGCTATATGGGCGTATCGAAGTTCTCTTCGACCGATTTGCGCAAGCAACTCTCTGGTAAAAATGCAGATGTTGGTATCGGTGTTGATGACTACAGTGTAAGTGTTGCGGGAAATGGTTCTCCAAAGGATCTCGAGACCATTATGCAGCTCATTTACTTGCAGTTCACCGAGCCTCGTTTCTCGGAGGACGACTTCAACGTTATTATGAACCAGTATCGTCCATACTTCGAGAATGCACAGAAGAACCCTGACTACATCTCGAGCGTTCAGCGCTACAAGACTCTCTACGGAGATCACTTCCGCCGTCAGCAGATTACTCCTGAGATCCTCGATAAGGTTAAGTTTGAGCAGATCGAGCCTGCTTACAAGGCGTTGTACTCGAATGCAGCAAACTTTACTACATACATCGTAGGTAACGTTGATTTGGAGACTTTGAAGCCACTCGTTGAGAAGTATATCGGTTCATTGCCTATATCGAAGAAGCTTACAAAGAAGGCTGACGATGGCGTTCGCGCAGTTAAGGGCGAGGTCGTTAAAGACTTCAATGTTCAGATGCAGCAACCAAAGGTTGGTTTGACTCGTATCTACACCGGTTCTATCGACTACACTATGAAGAATCGCGTGACAATTAACGTGCTTGCGCAGGTACTCCGTAGCCGTTACACTGTGTCTATCCGCGAGGAGAAGGGTGGCACCTACAGCGTAGGCGTAGGTGGTCAGTTGATCCCTGACTACAAGCCTTGGTATCAGCTCATCGTTTTGTTCGATACTAACGAGCAGATGGCTGACGAGTTGAGCCAGATTGTAATCGACGAGATTAAGAAGATTGCAACTGAGGGTCCAAAGGCTGAGGATGTTGAGAAGGTGCGTAAGTACCTCTTGAAGGAGTACGAGAACCAGATTCAGATAAATGGTAACTGGCTCGATTGGCTCGATCAGTACAACTATCGCGGTGTAAACTACACTGTTGAGTACAAGGCAGCTGTAGAGGCTCTTACCTACGACGATTTGAAGGCTCTTGCAGCGAAGATTTTGAAGGATAACAATATGGCATACATCGTTATGCGTCCTGAGAAATAAGCGACATAACAGATAAAAAAGGGTAATGATGCAAAAAGTGGCGCTTTTTAGTCATTAAATAGTGGGCGAGAAACGGAGTTTTTCTCGCCCTATTTTTTGCTTGCCTTTCCCTGATTACTTTGCAGGAAAAGATACCATTTCACAAAGTCTTTGAAATGCT
>JAZRPA010000011.1:0-3472 GCA_045648965.1 Alistipes sp.
TTGTCTTCCTAAGACCGCTTGGCCTCCGACTTCATGAGGGAGAGGGTCGCAGGCGCCGCCCAGATTCTTACAAAGAAGTACTTTGAGGCAAGGTCTCTTACCTCGGGAGTACAGTCAACGACAAGAAAGGCCGCCTTGACAAATATCCACTGTATCACTATCAGCAGGGCCGCACATGCTAAGGAAATGCCCAGAGACCTTGTCAATATCCTTGCACATTCCTTTCTGTCCTGACGGCCGTATGCCTGTGCCGTAAGTCCTCCTGTCCCCACTCTCAGAAATCCGAAGTTCCAGTAAAGCAGGTCGAAGAGCATCGATCCGATGGCGATTCCTCCGATCATGGTAGCCGCATTGGCATCAAGATGACCGGCCACAGCAATATCCACCATACCACCAGCGTTTCGCGGTCGCCGAGCGTCACCTTGCCGGAGCCGCTGAACTTTGCAGAGCCGAATATCGGTGTTGCCTTCAAGTCCTTAGGTGCAACCAACTTGATGGTGCATGGGGTGCGCTTGTTGTTTGTGAGGATTGTGATATACTCGTTGCCACTGCGCAATACTCGCATCATCGCACCGTCGGTAAACGCTGCGAAGTGGAATGGCTGCTCTGTGAGCTTATCGCCAAGCAACGCATCGCAAACCTCAGCCAACTCGGCCGACTCCTTGCGTGCAGCGCACGACATCGAGATCGAAGGTGTGAGCCACCAAACTTCGCCATCGCCGAGCTTGTTGTAGAGTGCGACGTCGCCCTCTGCGCCCGAGCCGATAACCTTGGCTGTCGGTGCTGTAGCCTTAACTATCGGGTGCCAAGCATGACCCTGCAACTTGCCGATACCGTCGATTGTGAAGTGCTGCGGAGTCTCGCGGTAGCGGATATCCGAGAATGTACCACCCACGAGCGCCTCCAGGTCGAACTTGTGAAGTGGGGTGCACACCTCATACTCATCGTAGAAGCCACTCAAACCCTCGATGATAAGGCGACCGCCGCGCTTTACGAAGCCCTCGATTGGGGCAATCATCTCCGACGGAATAGTCAAGGTGTTGGCAAGTATCGCAACATCGCCCTTACCCTTATGTGCCCAATCGTAGTCACTCATATAGCGCATCTGTGGCTGGTGTCCGCGCTCCAACAACGCCTCGTACCACATAAACATTGTGCGTGTCTGCATCATTACGTCGAGCTCGGGAACGCCCACTTTGTCGTTGCGGATATGGCGCAACATTCGCTGTGTCTCGGGGCTGAGAATCAATGTTACATTCGAGAGCTCAGGCTTCGACTCTGCAAAGAAGCCGTCATACTTCTCGAGCACCTCGTTTATCTCCTTCGTAACGAGTGAACGGTCGGTATCCTCGCCCTTGAAGCCAAAGACGCCCCATTCGCCCGCCTCGCCACTCTGACGGCGGTAGTTGGTGCTCCAATATATAACCTTGCGCGCGCCCGTGCCTATGCTCGACCATACCCACTGTGCGAGGTCGTTGCGGTCGGGACAAATTGGGGTGCGACCCGAGAAGATGTTGTTTCCACCCTGCATCTCGCTCACCCAGAAGTGGTTGTTCGGTGCGTGAGCGCGCAAAATCTCGCAGATGCCCGACACAGCGTAGCCAAACTGATCACGCTCCATCGAACGCAACTGCCAAGCGGCGTGCATCGAAGCGCCGAAGATGTCGAGGATATTGCGGTGGTCTGCCAAGTCGTACTTGTCGTTCGAGAGGAAGAAATCCGCAGGGTTTGTCGTTACAGGGTGCTTGCTGTCGTGCTTACGAATCTGCTCGCCAATCCAGCGGAAATTATAGGTCAAAAAGTCGCGCTGAATGTTGTTCCAGTCGATATTTGCATTTGGCCAGACAAAGGCCTTTTGCGAGGTCCAATTCTCATCAAATTTAATCTCCTCGAACGACTTAAAGTCGGTAATCCACGCCTTGTTCAACTCCTCTACGGTGCCATACTTCTTGCGAAGCCACTCCTGCGTAAACTCCACAGCGAGAGGGGAGTAGTGCTTGAAGCTCTTTGCCTCGTTGAGGATCCACCACGCGCCGAGTGCAGGGTGGTTGCGGTAGCGCACCACGCACGCCTCGATAAAGTCGGCCGATTTCTGCTGTATCTCCTTGCTCCACAAGAGAGTGTGGAACTGCGAGCGGTAGTGGTACTGCTTGCCGTAGAATACGGGTGCGTGGGTGCAGAAGAGCGATGCCTCAATCTCCATATTGTACTTTTTTGCCGCCTCGAAAGCGCGGTCGGTTATCGTAAAGTCGTACTTGCCAGGTGCAACCTCTATGTAGTTCCACATCAGGAAGATACGCGCCGAGTGCATCTTGTTCTCGGCCATTCGCTTGAACCACATATCGACCTCCTCGGCGGTCTGTCCTGGCTCAATCCACACCTCGGCTCCCACCTCTACGTGGCGCTGTGCCGATACACTACCGAAGCACGCAAAAGTTGCGATGCAAAGCAAAAAAGTCTTAAAAAATCTCATATTGTTTAGGGTTTAAGTATGTTTCTATTTTCCTACAAAGATACTCTTTTACGACTTTTTTTCAAAATTTTCTCTGCAAGATTGTTTGTTCCGAATATAATTCTTATATTTGCAACCCCAAATGGGATTTAATTAAAAAATTTAGTAACAATGAAAGTTTGCGAAATTACAGGAAAAGTGGCCCTCGTTGGAAACAATGTTTCGCACTCCAATGTGAAGACTAAGCGCAAGTTCAATCCAAACTTGAAGACTAAGCGTTTCTGGTCTGAGGAGGAAGGCCGTTGGATTACCTTGAAGGTTTCGACTTCGGGAATCAAAACAATTAACAAGAAGGGCCTCGCTGCTGCTTTGAAGGATGCAGCTGCAGCCAAGAAAATCTATTAAACAATTAACAAGCTATGGCAAAGAAAGGTAACAGAGTTCAGGTGATCTTGGAGTGCACCGAGCAGAAGGAGAGTGGCGTACCAGGAATGTCGCGCTACATCACCACTAAGAACAAGAAGAACACCCCTGACCGTTTGGAGCGTAAGAAGTACAATCCATACTTGAAGAGGGTAACTTTACATCGTGAAATTAAGTAATAGGAGGTAAAGATTATGGCAAAGAAAGCAGTCGCAACCCTTAGAACAGGTGTAGGTAAGCAGTTTACCAAGTGCATCAAGATGGTTAAGTCTGAGAAGACCGGTGCTTACATTTTCAAGGAGGCAATCGTTCCAGTTGACCAGGTAGCAGAGTATATGAAATAAGATGCTACAATGTATTCGGGTTTTCCCGAAATACAAAAGGCTGTTCCGTTATTCGGACAGCCTTTTGTGTTTTTTTGTTGAGAGATAGGATAGTTAGGTAATGATGCAATAAAGGTAATGATGCAAAAAGCGGCGCTTGGACAAAAAGATAAGTGCTTGTAAATTTGTAAATTACAGCGATATTTTAGAGATTAGTAGAAAACGGTTTCTACTAATCTCTATTTTTTATGGTAAAAAAGCGCAAAATTAGGTG
>JAZRPA010000012.1:0-177555 GCA_045648965.1 Alistipes sp.
TGAGCAGCTCGTTTTTCAACGACTTTCGTTACAAAATTTACCAATCAGAACGGCTGTAAAAATCGGAGGTGATTGAGGAAATTTTGTGCGTGGCTAGGGAGCGAGCGCGCAGCATAGTAAACCTATGTGAGCAGCTCGCTATCCGACGACTCGTACAAAATTTACCAATCAGAACGATTTTTATTTTAATTTTTAATTAAATTGTCTTATATTTGCGAGTTGAATTATAAATTTTGGACGGTATGGCAATCAAAGGAAAAGAGTTTTGGGCATCGCTAAAAAACGACATTAAGAATCCAGGTTGGTGGTGGTCGTGGTTTAAAATTGTTTTAGGATGTGCCCTTTTGGCAGGAGGCTATGTGCTCTTTATCTCTCCATACAAAATTGTTCCAGGAGGAGTTTATGGTGCAGGTATTGTGCTCCACGAGATATTCCCTCAGTTCAAGGTCGGCACTTACGGCTATATGTTCGACGCAATACTTTTGACATTAGCGTTTATAGCCTTTGGCCCTCGCTTCGGCACAAAGACAGTCGTTGCAGCGCTGCTAACTCCGGGTTTGATGAATATCTTTACAACACTTGCCTTTCCGCCTGAAGCAGTTGAGTCGCTCGACCCTTCGTTGATGCTTGGAGGTATGCTCGACTGGAGCAACCACCTTATGTTGGCAACAATCGTAGGTGCAGTCATCTTGGGTGTGGGTGTAGGCCTTGTAGTACAGGAGCAGGCGACTACAGGTGGTACCGACATCGTAGCTATGATGCTTCAGAAGTATTGCAAGATGACCTTCTCGCAAGGTGTGCTTATTGCCGATTCGTTGGTTGTCTTGGCGGGTCTCGTAGTAATTGGTCTTGGCTCTGACGGTGGAAATATCCAGGCTTTGGAGCTGACCGGATATTCGTTGATTGCAATCTATATATCGTCACGAGTATTGGCCCTTATGCTTGACGGAGCATCGTACGACCGTATAATTTTCATCATCACCTCGCATCACAACGAGGAGTTCCGCAAGTTTATTCTCGAGGATTTACAGCGTAGTGGAACATATATCAAGTCCAGCGGTATGTACACCAATGCCGACAAGGAGATGGTCTTCTTGGTTGTGCCACGACACGAGCTATCGAAGGTACAGCGTGCAATCAAGGAGCACGATCCGCAGGCATTTATGGTTGTAGCTAACGCGTACAACACTTATGGTGAGGGCTTCAAGCCAATGCCGGAGAAGCACGAGCTCGAAAACATGTAATGTTTCCAATTAGAAGTTAAGAATTAAAAATTAAAATTGGCCAATGGCTAACAGCTAATGGCTAATGGCTAGACTATGAGTTTTACGAATTTGCGTCCTTTGCAGGGCGAAGGTAAAAAGATATTTATCGAGACCTACGGCTGTCAGATGAACTTTGGCGACAGCGAGATTGTGGTTTCGATTATGCAGAAGGAGGGATATTTCTACACCGAGAAGATTGAGGAGGCGGATATTATCCTGATTAACACCTGCTCGGTGCGCGACAATGCCGAGCAACGCATCTGGGGCAGATTGAGCGAAATGCGTCGTCTGCGCCGCAAGAAGCCAACATTGTTGGTGGGCGTTATCGGCTGTATGGCCGAGCGATTGAAGGAGGAGTTGCTCGAGAGTGGCAAGGGCGTGGATATTGTTGCAGGTCCCGACACTTACCGCGACCTTCCAAAGTTGTGTCGCGAGGCCGAAAGCGGCGGCAAGGGTATCAACACCCTACTCTCTACCGAGGAGACCTATGCCGACATTGCACCCGTACGCCTTGATAAGAATGGAGTGAGTGCCTTTATCTCGATTATGCGAGGCTGCAACAACTTCTGCGCCTACTGCGTAGTGCCTTACACTCGTGGTCGCGAACGAAGCCGTTCGCATGAGACCATCATCAGCGAGGCTCGTACACTCTTTGAGAATGGCTACCGAGAGGTGACACTGCTTGGTCAGAATGTCAATTCGTACGCCGATGGCGAGGTAAATTTCCCTAAACTTTTGGCAAAAGTGGCTGAGATTTCGCCACTCTTGCGTGTGCGATTTGCAACATCTCACCCTAAGGATTTGAGCGATGAGTTGATTGCCATAATGGCATCATATAAGAATATCTGCAAGGCGGTGCATCTTCCTGCACAGTCGGGCTCGAACGCCCAGCTCGAGAAGATGAATCGCAAATATACCCGCGAGTGGTACTTGGAGCGTATGGCGGCTATTCGCAAGGCTATGCCTGAGTGCGCTATCACCACAGACCTTATCTCGGGTTTCTGCGGCGAAACTTTAGAGGATCACAAGGCTACCCTATCGCTTATGCGCGAGGTAGGCTACGCTTCGGCCTTTATGTTTAAGTACTCGGTGCGCCCCGATACATTCTCGGCTCGCCACTTCGAGGACGATGTACCCGAGGAGGAGAAGACTCGCCGTTTGAACGAGGTTATTGCATTGCAGAACACACTTTCACTCGAAGGCAACCGCAACGACGTAGGTAAGGTGTTCGAGGTGTTGATTGAGGGCCGTTCGAAGCGTAGCGAGGAGCAACTCTGCGGACGCACTTCACAGAATAAGATGGTCGTATTCGACCGCGTAGAGGGTTATGGTGCAGGCGACTACATCGAAGTTGAGATTACCGACTGTTCGTCGGCCACACTTTTTGGAAAAGCAAGAGCGTAAGGTATGAAACGATTTTTGAAAGTTATATGCGCCGCATTGGCACTCTGCATGGTGTCATGTCTCAATCCGGAACCGGTTATAGTTACTCCACCAGACACCTCGGTCAAATCGTTAGGCACGCCTGCCGACAACGAGATTTGGTTCACAACGATTGATGGTCGCGAGTTAATGCCTTTCACCGAGGATGCGTTCAACTGTGCGATTATTGACGTTGAGTATTCGGAGTTCGAGGCTAACATTATCCGTTTCGCAGAGCCTCTTACCACAATCGGCGCAAACGCATTCAACAACTGTCGCAACATCAACAACATCTCGCTTCCCGATGGCGTTACGACCATCGGCGAGCGTGCATTCTTCGAGTGTATTCAGTTGGAGTGCATAACCTTCGGCAGCAAGCTTAAGGAGTGCGGTTTTCAAGCTTTCGACGGCTGTAACGCGCTCTACTCTATCCATGTTGCATCGGTGGGTTATTGGTGCGACATTAAGTTCGCAAATCCTACTGCAAACCCGATTTATCATAGCGGCTCGTTCCTCATCAATGGCAAGAAAGCGACCGACCTTGTAATTCCTAATTGGGTGGAGCATATAGGCGACTATGCTTTCTACAACTGCTCGTTGCTGTCAAGCGTAGAGATTCCGGCCTCGGTAAAGAGCATTGGTAAAGATGCGTTCTATGGCTGCGAAGCCCTTTCGAAGGTCGATATCGAGAGTGTTGGAGCGTGGTGCCAGGTAGAGCTTGCCAATGCATTCTCCAACCCGTTATCTATTGCTGGGACATTATACGAGGGAGGTCAGCCAGCAATGATACTCTCGATAAAGGGCGTTGAGACCATAAACAAGGGGGTATTCCAGGGTTGCAAGAACATCAAAGCGGTAATTGCAACAAACTCGCTAAAGAGCATTGGCGAGGAGGCTTTTCGTGGTTGCGCCGAGCTTATCTCGGTGGAGTTGCATAGCGGCATCACCACTATTGGAGGCAGAGCATTTATGGGCTGTTCAGCGCTTAAACGCGTAGCTGTGACTGCTCTCGAGCCACCAACCCTCGGTGACAAATATGTATTCGACTACAACGCCGAAGAACGCAAGATTTATGTTCCATCGGAGGCTTACAACACCTACATTTCGAACGAGATGTGGAGCAAGTATGCCGACAGTATCGAAGGAATCTAAAAAAAACGAAGGTTAATTTTGAATTCTGCATTCTGAATTTTGCATTTATAAGAGTATGTTAAAATACTTCCGCCTGGTTAAGTTTGCTCACACCATCTTCGCAATGCCTTTTGCGTTGATGGCGTTTGTCTATGCTTTGTGGAGCACAAACGCAGAGTTCTCGTCGTTGTTGCTTGTACAGGTGGTGCTCTGTATGATTTTTGCGCGCAATGTGGCTATGGGCTTCAACCGCTGGGCTGACCGCCATATCGACAAGGATAACCCTCGCACAGCCGATCGAGAGATTCCTGCAGGCAAAATTTCACCTCGCCAAGCAATGGTTTTCGTGGTGATAAATGCTCTGCTTTTTATCGCTACGGCTTGCTCTATAAACCTACTTACGGCTATCCTCTCGCCCGTGGCATTGGCTGTGATTATGTTCTATAGCTACTGCAAGCGTTTTACATCGTTGGCGCACATTGTTCTTGGATTGTCGCTCGGCATAGCCCCTGCGGGAGCATTTATTGCCGTTACAGGTACACTCACCTGGGAGGTGTGTTTGCTATCGTTGTTGGTTTTGACTTGGTGCGGAGGTTTCGATATAATCTACGCGTTGCAAGATGCGAAGTTCGACCGTGAGCGAGGATTACACTCAATACCTTCGCGCTTCTCGGTGGCGACATCGCTCTACATAAGCGTTGCTCTGCACTGCGTAAGCATTGCTACGTTAGCAATCTTTGCTTTGCAACTGCCGCAGAGCTGGCTTCTATGGTGCGGAGTGGGACTATTCACTGCAATTTTAATTGCGGAACATCTCCTCGTAACACCGAAGAAACAGCGCTCGATAGGTATCGCCTTTGGTACGTTGAACGGCTTGGCAAGCCTTACGTTAGCAGCTTTTGTAATAGCTAACATTTTGATTTTCGGGTAGGTGTATGTGGGTTTCATTGGCATTTCTTGCAGCTCTATTATTAGGCTTGTATGATGTAGCAAAGAAGATCTCGCTGAAGAACAATGCCGTGCTACCCGTACTATGGTTAAACACGCTCTTCTCTACTATTATTTTTCTACCGATGCTACTCGACTCGGTAGTTGGCGAAGGGTGGTTTGACAATACGTTCCTTGAAACAACTTGTGGATCGCTAACAGACCACGCCAAGATTTTTGCGAAGGCTGCAATGGTGCTTTCGTCGTGGATTTTCGGATACTTCGGCATAAAGCATCTACCTATAACTATTGTAGGCCCAATAAATGCTACTCGACCGATACTAGTCCTTATCGGCGCAATGATAATCTTCGGAGAGAGGTTGAACGGTTACCAATGGATAGGTGTTATTCTCGCCATTGTCTCGCTCTACTTTTTGAGCCGCTCAAGCAAGAAGGAGGGGGTAAATTTCACGAATAACCGTTGGATACTCTGTGTGGCAGCAGCGGCTCTGATTGGTGCGGGCTGTGGATTGTACGACCGCTACATAATGTACTCGATGAATCCTACATTCGTGCAGAGTTGGTTCTCTTTATACCAACTGTTGCAGATGAGTGTCATCGTAGCTATACTATGGTGGCCAAAGCGCAAAGAGCAGGTATTCCACTGGTCGTGGGCAATACCGATGATTTCGTTACTGCTGACAGCAGCAGATATGGCCTATTTTCACGCCTTAAGCAACGGAGCAGCGATGATTGCAGTGGTGTCGATGATACGCCGTTCATCGGTATTGGTGTCGTTCAGTTGCGGAGCGTTGCTCTTCGGCGAGCGTAACCTCAAGGCTAAGGCGATAGACCTGGCACTAATACTCGTCGGTATGGTATTCCTCTATATCGGCTCGAAGTGATAAGGATAAATTAACAAACTTAAACATTATATTATGGAGAAAAAGAAGATTAAACTCGGACTATTTCCGAAGGTGGTAATCGCCATTACAGTTGGTGCATTGCTCGGCCTAGTGGGTAAACTTATTCCAGAGCCGCCGAAGAGAGTGGAGACTAAGACCGAAATTACAGACAGCCTCGCTGTAGCGGTTACTGACACTCTCTCAAAGAAAGAGATTGTATCAATCCCTACCGACAAGGCTGATACAGCGCTCCCTGCAACAAAAGCTACTGTCGAGGATAAGTCGTCAAACGAGACCCCTGCCACTGAAGAGGCAAAAGACAAGTGGGCGTGGTTGCGCGGCCTATTCGAGGGATTTATCCGCGTACTCAAGACATTCAACGTACTCTTCGCGCAGCTTTTGAAGTTCTCGGTACCATTGTTGGTGTTGGGACTTGTAACCCCTGCTGTTGCCAACTTGGGTAAGGGCGCAGGCAAGATGCTCCTATTCGTAATCGCAGTATCGTACATATCGACCGTATGTGGAGCTCTCTTCTCGTATGGTTGTGCAACAGAGTTCTTCCCTCACATTCTTCAGGTTGGTGAGCTCTCCAAGGAGGCTCTTTCGGAGAAGGAGTTTTTACCATATTTCAACCTAAAGATTCCGCCAATCTGCGATATGATGACCGCAATCGTTCTTTCGTTCGTTATCGGCTTGGGTTGTATCTTTATCAAGGCAGAGTCGGTGAAGAACTGGTTTGAGCAGTTTGGTGAGATTGTAAAGTGGTTTATTGAGAGTGCAATCATTCCATTGTTGCCAATCTACATCTTCACAATGATTTGCGAAATGAGTGCAAAGGGTGTTATTGATGTGGTACTGGGTACAGGCGCTAAAGTTATCGGTACGGGCGTTGTCTTGTCTATCCTCTATCTCATCGTTCAGTACGTTATTGCAGGTATTATCGCCCGCAAGAATCCGTTCCGTCTTATCTACAACATTCTCCCTGCATACCTCACAGGCTTCTCTATCTGCTCGTCGGCTGCAGTTATCCCTGTAACCACAAAATGCACCCTCAAAAGTGGTGTACGTGAGGATATTGCGAACTTCGTAATTCCGATTTGCTCGAATACCCATATGTGTGGCTCGACCATCAAGTTGGTTACTACCTCGGTAGCCGTAGCCTATATGTTCGGTGTTGATATTCCGTTGGCAATGTTCGTAAACTTCGCTTTGATGCAGGCTATCGCAGCCGTATCGTCGCCAGGTGTTATGGGTGGCGTATTGATGGCTTCGGTAGGTTTGCTCGGTACAATTTTGAACTTCTCGCCTGAGATGACCGCCTTGTTGATGGCTATCTACCTCGCACTCGATGGTTATGGTCCAGCTTGCAACGTTTCGGGCGACGGCGCAATCGCTATTGTTATGGATCGCATCTTCAAAAATAAGAGCGTAAAATAGCAGGCTCGCCACATCGGCACATAACGGCGTAACAGACTTCGTGTTTGTTACGCTGTTTTTTTTTCGCGCCATTAACACCCTTAAAATTTTTAATTTTCAATTAAAAGTCGTACATTTGCGAGATAATTGACTTTTAGCAAGCAAATACGATAAATTTTCACGATATGAACATTTCATTTAACTGGTTAAAAAATTATGTCGATACGACTCTCTCGGCAGAGGAGGTATCGAAGGTTTTGACTGACATCGGCTTGGAGGTCGAGGGTTTCGAGAAGATTGAGACCATTCGTGGCGGCTTAGCAGGCGTGGTTGTAGGCGAGGTACTCACCTGCGAGGATCACCCCGATTCTGACCACCTCCACATCACAACTGTCGATGTTGGTAGCGAGGCTCCATTGCAGATTGTCTGCGGCGCAGCAAACTGCCGTCAGGGCTTGAAGGTTATGTGCGCAACCGTTGGCGCAGTGCTCTACCCCGATGGTGGCGAGGAGGAGTTCAAGATTAAGCGCTCGAAGATTCGTGGCGTAGAGTCACTCGGTATGTTGTGTGCCGAGGACGAGTTGGGCATCGGCTCATCGCACGCAGGTATCATCGAGTTGCCGGCAGATGCTGTTGTGGGCACTTCAGCAAAGGAGTACTACAACATCACCGACGACTACCTCATCGAGATTGGTTTGACTCCAAACCGCATCGATGCAGCGTCGCACATCGGCGTGGCTCGCGACCTCGTAGCTTATCTCCGTGCTCGTGGCGAGCAGGCGGAGTTGAAGTTGCCTAGCGTAGAGGCTTTCGCAGTAGAGAACAACAGTGCAAAGATTGAGGTGGAGGTTGAGAATACAACCGCTTGCCCTCACTATACAGGCGTAGCAGTTACAGGTTGTAAGATTGCTCCGTCGCCAGAGTGGATGCAGAACTCGCTCCGCGCAGCGGGCATCAACCCAAAGAATAACTTGGTAGATATCACCAACTACATACTCTTCGAGCTAGGACAGCCGCTTCACGCATTCGACGCTGCGAAGATTGAGGGTGGCAAGATCGTAGTTAAGAACTGCGCTGAGGGCACCCCATTCGTAACGCTCGATGGCGTAGAGCGCAAGCTCACGGCTGACGACTTGATGATCTGCTCGGCAGAGCGTCCAATGTGTATCGCTGGCGTATATGGCGGTTTGGATTCGGGCGTTAGCGAGACCACAACCGACATCTTCATCGAGAGCGCATACTTCAACCCTGTATCGGTGCGTAAGACCGCAAAGCGCTTCGGTTTGAATACAGACTCGTCGTTCCGCTTCGAGCGTGGTATCGACCCTAACATTCAGATCTACGCATTGAAGCGCGCAGCACTCCTCTTCAAGGAGTTGGCAGGCGGAACAATCTCGAGCGAGATTTTCGATTCGAACCCTGCAGAGGTTGCTCCATTCCGCTTCGACTTCTCAGTTTCGCGTGCTAAGTCGATTATCGGCAAGGAGATTCCGACCGAGACCTTCCGCACAATCATCGAGGCGTTGGAGGTTAAGATTGAGAAGGAGGAGGGCGACGTATGGAGCGTTGCTGTACCACCATACCGCGTTGACGTTCAGCGCGAGGCCGACCTTATCGAGGATATTTTACGAATCTACGGATACAACAACGTAGAGGTATCGGACAAGGTTAACTCTACCCTCTCGTATGTGCAGAAGCCTGATAAGACCCGTTTGACTAACCTCGTAGCCGATATGCTCACCGCACGTGGATACACCGAGATTATGTCGAACTCACTCACAAAGACCGCCTACTACGAGGGCTTGCAGTCGTACCCTGCCGAGAAGTGTGTGAAGATTATGAATCCGCTCTCGGCTGACCTTGGCGTAATGCGTCAGACTTTGTTGTTCAACACAATGGAGGCAGTACAGCTCAACGCTAACCACCGCAACGGCGATTTGAAGATTTACGAGTTTGGAAACTGCTACTTCTACAACAAGGCCGAGGTAAAGGAGGGCGAGGAGGTTGCTCCGCTCGCATCTTACTCGGAGAACTACCGCTTGGCTATCGCTGTTACAGGCCTTGCTACTCCACAGTCGTGGAACTCAAAGGCTGAGCAGGCTTCGTTCTACACTTTGCGTGCATCGGTTGAGTTGTTGCTCCGCCGCTTTGGATTGGATATCTACACATTGCGTACAGAGTCGCTCGAGAGCGATTTGTTTGGCGATGCAGTTGAGTTGTATGTAAACAACAAGCCATTCGTGCAGATGGGTCAGGTGAATGCCAAGATTTGCAAGGCATTCGACTTGAAGCAGGATATATTCTTCGCAGAAATCGACTTCGACATGCTCCTCAAGGCTACTCGTAAGCACAAGGTTTCAGCCGTAGAGTTGTCGAAGTACCCAGAGGTTAAGCGCGACTTGGCACTCCTCGTTGATAAGGGCGTAACCTTCGCACAGCTTCGTGCTACAGCCTTCGCAACCGAGAAGAAGTTGCTCAAGAGCGTTTCGTTGTTCGATGTTTACGAGGGCGACAAGTTGCCAGAGGGCAAGAAGTCGTACGCATTGTCGTTCATCCTCGAGGACAAGAATCAGACACTCAACGACAAGACCATCGAGCGCACAATGTCGGCATTGCAGTCGGCATTCGAGCACAAGCACGGCGCACAGATTCGATAACAAACCTAAAAACCAAATAGAGATGAAAAAATTAGCACTTTTAGCGGTTGTGGCAACCCTCATCGCTTCGTGCGGTAAGGTTGATTACAAGGACCCGAATGCTCCTATCGAGGATCGTGTCGAGGCGTTGCTCTCGCAGATGACACTCGAAGAGAAGGTTGGACAGATGAACCAATTCTGCGGCGTACAGCACGTTGAGAAGCGCGACAAGAAGTTGCAGGCCGACAACCAAGACGCACAGGGCTACTACCCTGGTATCAACGCCGACACTCTACGTAAGTGGACAAAGCAGGGTCTTATCGGCTCGTACCTCCATGTGTTGACTCCAGAGGAGGCAAACGAGTTGCAGGGATTGGCAATGCAGTCACGATTGGGTATTCCGTTGATTCTCGGTATCGACGCTATCCATGGTAACTGTCTTGCTCCAGATAACACAGCCTACCCTACAAGCCTCACTTTGGCTTGCTCGTTCGATCCTGAAATGGTTCACAAGATTGCACGCCAGACCGCATTGGAGATGCGCGCAATGAATATGCACTGGACCTTCAACCCTAATATCGACGTTGCTCGCGATGCACGTTGGGGTCGTTGTGGCGAGACCTTCGGCGAGGACACCTACCTCGTAAGCCAGATGGGATTGGCATTGACAAAGGGTTTACAGGGCGATATGCAGGGCGGAGACGACGTATTGGCTTGTATCAAGCACTGCATTGCCGACTCGCAGCCTATCAACGGTGCAAACCACGCACCAAGCGACATCTCGGAGCGCACCTTGCACGAGATTTTCCTCCCACCTTACGAGGTAAATATCCGTCAGGGTAACGCAGGCTCGTTGATGATGGCTCACAACGAGATTAACGGCGTTCCTTGCCACAAGAGCAAGTGGTTGATGGAAGAGAAGATGCGTAAGGAGTATGGCTTCACAGGCTTCGTAGTGAGCGACTGGATGGATATCGAGCGTATTCACACCCTCCACAAGGCTGCTACAAGCCGTAAGGAGGCTTACTATCAGTCGATTATGGCTGGTATGGATATGCACATGCACGGCATTCACTGGAACGAGGAGGTTGCTGAGTTGGTACGCGAAGGTCGCATTCCTATGAGCCGTATCGACGAGTCGGTGCGTCGTATTCTCACAGCGAAGTTCCGTCTTGGCTTGTTCGAGAATCCATACTGCAACATCGAGGAGGGCAAGAAGGTTCGTATGTGCCAGGAGCACCGCGAGACCGCTTTGCAGGCAGCTCGCAACTCGATTGTTCTCTTGAAGAACGACGGTATCCTTCCACTCGACGTGAAGAAGTACAAGCGTGTACTCGTTACCGGTATCAACGCTGACGACGAGAATATTATGGGTGACTGGTCGGCACCTCAGAAACCTGAGAATGTAACAACCATCCTCGAGGGCTTGCGTCAGATTGCTCCAAACACCGATTTCGTATTTGTTGACCAGGGCACAAGTCCAAAGTCGATGAAGCAGGAGAATGTGGACAAGGCAGCCAGCATGGCTCGCACAGCCGATTTGAACATCGTTGTAGCGGGTGAGACAAGTCTTCGTGCTCGTAGCAAGATGAAGACTTGCGGCGAGAATCAGGATCGTGCCGAGATTCACCTCTTTGGCTTGCAGCAGGAGTTGGTAAAGAAGGTTGCTGCAAGTGGCAAGCCTACTATCCTCGTTATCGTAGCAGGTCGTCCTCAGGCAGTAGTTTGGGAGAACGACAATCTCCCTGCAATCGTTTGCGCTTGGGAGCCAGGTATGGTTGGTGGTCAGGCAGTTGCCGAGATTCTCTATGGCAAGGTTAACCCTACAGGTAAGCTCGCTATCACTATCCCACGCACTGCAGGTCAGGTGCAGATGTACTACAACCACAAGCCATCGCACTACCGCTACAAGTTGCAGGATATCCCTAACGAGCCACTCTTCCCATTCGGTCACGGACTCTCGTACACAACTTACGAGTACTCTGACCTCAAGCTCTCAAAGAAGGAGATTTCAGCTAACGAGAATATCGAGGTTACCGTTACTATTAAAAATACGGGCGCACGCGATGGAGTTGAGATTGCACAGCTCTATATCCGCGACTGCTACTCGGACGTAACTCGTCCTGTTAAGGAGTTGAAGGGCTTCGAGCGTGTAGAATTGAAGGCTGGCGAGAGCAAGGAGGTTACTTTCACTCTCACACCAGAGCACTTGCAGTACTACAACCTCGACATGAAGCGCGTAGTTGAGCCTGGAACATTCAAGGTTATGGTTGGTCCTTCGTCACGCACCAAGGATCTCCTCACCGCTGAGTTTGAAGTTAAATAAACGGAAAACGGAAAAGTAAAAACGGAAAACTATAAAAGAGCAGTCGATTCGACTGCTCTTTTATTTGTTTTTTAATGGAATTAGGGGAAATTAGAGAGTTTAAGGAGTTTTAAGGAATCTTCGCTAAATTCACTACTAACTACTCACTACTAACTAAAAAGCGCTTATGATTAGGCTATTTTGGAGACAAACGAAAAGCCCGATGCGCAGCATAGTAAGCCTATGTGAGCAATCGGGCTATTGAAGTGCGGCTCAAAAAGAGCCAACCGACGCAGCGGAGCGAGAGCAGAGTGCACTGCACACTCTGCCAAGCCGCAAGGAGGAAAAGCCCGCAAAGCGGGATTAATCAGAACGATTTTTTATCGCATTCCACCGGTGACTTTGATGGTTTCGCCCGTGATGTACGACGACATATCACTCGCAAGGAAAAGAGCTACATTGGCAATCTCATCGACATTGCCCATACGACCAAGCGACACAGAGGAGATAATCGCCTCCTTGGTTGCATCGTTGAGTTTATCGGTCATATCGGTAGTGATAAAGCCCGGAGCAATAGCGTTGCAGCGAATACCACGCGCACCCATCTCCTTAGCGAAAGACATTGTAAGACCGATAAGGCCAGCTTTCGAGGCAGCATAGTTGCACTGTCCGGCGTTGCCGTTAGTACCCACAACCGACGAGATATTGATAATCGAGCCTGCACGACGACGAGCCATAGCTGTAGTCACGGCGTGTGTGAAGTTGAATGCCGATTTGAGGTTGGTATCGATAATCGAATCCCACTGCTCCTCGCTCATACGCATCATCAAGCCGTCCTTGGTTTGGCCAGCGTTATTAACAAGGATATCAATCTGTCCGAACTCGGCCAATACCTGCTCTACAACCTTGTGTGCGCCGTCGAAGTCGGCAGCATTTGATGCGTAAGCCACAGCCTTCACGCCCAAGGCCTCAATCTCGGCTACGAGCGACTCGGCAGCTGCCACCGACGAGAGGTATGTAAAGGCTACATTTGCGCCCTGCTCGGCAAACTTCAATGCTATTGCACGACCTATTCCACGGGTGGCTCCCGTAACGAGCGCGACCTTTCCTTCGAGTAGTTTCATACTATAATTTGTTTATAAGTTTAGTGCAAAGATAGTGTTTTTATTTGAAAAAAATTGTATTTTCGCAAAGCGAAAGCACTATTATTGCAACTTAATAACAACAAAAAAGATATACGACTATGCAATTAGACACACAGATTTTCGACCTTATCGCCGAGGAGCGTAACCGTCAAATGCACGGTATCGAGCTCATCGCATCGGAGAACTTCGTTAGCGAGCAGGTGATGAACGCTATGGGTTCGGTTTTGACCAACAAGTATGCCGAGGGCTACCCTGCGGCTCGCTACTATGGTGGTTGCCAAGTCGTTGATAAGGTGGAGAACCTCGCTATCGAGCGCCTCTGCAAGATTTATGGCGCGGAGTACGCAAACGTTCAGCCACACTCTGGCGCGCAGGCAAATATGGCTGTATTTTTCGCTGTTTTGAAGCCGGGTGATACATTCCTCGGTCTTAACCTCTCGCACGGTGGTCACCTCTCGCACGGCTCGGCTGTGAATATGTCGGGAACATATTTCAACGCCGTAAGCTACTCGGTACGCGAGGAGGACGGACGCGTTGATTACGACGAGATGGAGCAGAAGGCTTTGGAGTGCAAGCCAAAGTTGATCGTGGGTGGTGCTTCGGCATACTCGCGTGAGTGGGACTACAAGCGTATGCGCGAGATCGCGGACAAGGTAGGCGCACTCTTGATGATTGATATGGCTCACACCGCAGGTCTTATCGCAGCAGGCTTGCTCGAAAACCCTGTACCATATGCACACATCGTAACTTCGACCACTCACAAGACTTTGCGTGGTCCTCGCGGCGGTATTATTTTGATGGGTCAGGACTTCGACAATCCGTGGGGCTTGACTACTCCGAAGGGTGTCGTAAAGAAGATGTCGCAGATTCTCAATTCGGCTGTTTTTCCAGGTATTCAGGGTGGTCCGCTCGAGCACGTTATCGCAGCTAAGGCTGTAGCATTTGGCGAGGCGTTAACTCCTGAGTATAAGGAGTATCAGCAGCAGGTTGTTCGCAACGCTCAGGCATTGTCGGCAGCGTTGGTGGCTCGTGGATATAAGATTATTTCGGGTGGAACAGACAACCACCTTATGCTTGTGGATTTGCGCACCAAGTTCCCTGAATTGACCGGCAAGGTAGCAGAGAAGGCACTCGTTGCAGCAGACATCACCGCAAACAAGAATATGGTACCGTTCGACTCTCGTTCGGCATTCCAGACTTCGGGCTTGCGCTTCGGAACCCCTGCTATCACCACTCGTGGTTTGAAGGAGGATAAGATGGAGTATATCGCAGAGTTGATCGACCGCGTATTGGCTGATGCCGAGAACGAGGAGAACATCGCAGCAGTTCGCAAGGACGTAAACGCCTTGATGGCAAACTACCCTCTCTTTGCGTGGTAAACCGAGCGAAATAGTGAGATAAAGAGTTAGGAGAGTATTTACTCTCCTTTCTTTTTTATTATTCAAAATTATTTCACTATCTTTGTGCGATTATAGGCTATTTTGCAAGAAATAAACAAATAACAATCATATATGGCAGACGAAAAGATTATTTTTTCAATGGTGGGTGTCAGCAAGACATTCCAAAACCAAAAGAAGGTGTTGAATAACATCTACCTCTCGTTCTTCTATGGTGCTAAGATTGGTATCATCGGTTTGAACGGTTCGGGTAAATCTACCCTGATGAAGATTATCGCAGGTATCGACAAGAACTTCCAGGGCGAGGTCGTATTCTCGCCGGGTTACACCGTGGGTTACCTCGAGCAGGAGCCTCAGCTCGACGACAACAAGACCGTAAAGGAGGTTGTCGAGGAGGGTTGTGCCGAGACTGCAGCACTCTTGAAGGAGTACGAGGATATCAACATGAAGCTCTGCGAGCCGATGGACGACGACGAAATGGCACGTCTTATCGAGCGTCAGGGCGAGCTTTACGAGAAGATTGACCACGTGAACGGCTGGGAGTTGGATAGCGTATTGGAGCGTGCTATGGACGCTTTGCGATGCCCTGCAGCAGATCAGAAGGTTGCAGTTCTCTCGGGTGGCGAGCGTCGTCGTGTGGCGTTGTGCCGTCTCTTGTTGCAGCAGCCTGACGTATTGTTGCTCGATGAGCCTACCAACCACCTCGACGCAGAGTCTATCGACTGGTTGGAGCAGCACTTGCAGCAGTACAAGGGTACAGTTATCGCTGTAACCCACGACCGTTACTTCTTGGACAATGTAGCAGGTTGGATTTTGGAGTTGGACCGTGGCGAGGGTATTCCTTGGAAGGGCAACTACTCGGGCTGGCTCGACCAGAAGACCAAGCGAATGGCTATGGAGGAGAAGCAGGAGTCGAAGCGTCGCAAGACCTTGGAGCGCGAGTTGGAGTGGGTGAATATGAATCCATCGGGTCGTCGTGCAAAGAGCAAGGCTCGTCTCTCGGCTTACGACAAGATGCTCAACGAGGATACAAAGCAGAAGGAGGAGAAGCTCGAAATATACATCCCGAACGGACCACGTTTGGGCGATGTGGTTATCGAGGCAAACGGCGTATCGAAGGCTTATGGCGACCGCGTACTCTACGAGGGATTGGACTTCAAGTTGCCACCTGCAGGTATCGTAGGTGTGATTGGTCCTAACGGTACAGGTAAGACCACTTTATTCCGTATGATTATGGGCTTGGAGCAGCCTACAAGCGGCACTTTCACAGTAGGTCAGACCGTTAAGCTCGCATACGTGGATCAGCAGCACAAGTCAATCGACCCTGAGAAGTCGGTATATGAGGTTATCTCGCAGAACAGCGAGTTCGTACAGTTGGGTAACCGTCAGGTGCCTGCTCGTGCTTACGTCGCTCGTTTCAACTTCACCGGTGCAGACCAGGAGAAGAAGTGTGGCGTACTCTCGGGTGGTGAGCGTAACCGCTTGCACCTCGCATTGGCTTTGAAGGAGGAGGGTAACGTAATCTTGCTCGATGAGCCTACCAACGATATCGACGTAAACACCTTGCGTGCATTGGAGGAGGGTTTGGAGCACTTCGCAGGCTGTGCAGTGGTTATCTCGCACGACCGTTGGTTCTTGGACCGTATCGCAACCCACATTCTCTCGTTCGAGGGCGATGGTAATGTAATCTTCTACGAGGGTTCATACTCGGAGTACGAGGAGTGGAAGAAGTTGCAGGGTATGGATACCACCCCACACCGTGTGAAGTACCGCAAATTGGTTGAGTAGGAGAATAAATGCAAAATGCAAAATGCAAAATGCAAAATGCAAAATGCAAAATTTTATTAAATAATTCTGAATTTTGAATTCTGAATTTTGAATTTATATTTTATGGCACAAAAACCATCTATTCCAAAGGGAACACGCGACTTCTCGCCGATTGAGACGGCTCGTCGCTCCTACATATTCGACACTATCGCCGAAGTATTCCGCGCTTATGGTTTCTCATCTATCGAGACACCTTCGATGGAGAACCTCTCTACCCTTATGGGTAAGTACGGCGAGGAGGGCGACAAGCTCCTCTTCAAAATTCTCAACTCGGGCGATTTCGGCGCTAACCTCAACGACGAGGAGGTACGCCAGGCTCACCGCATCTGCGAGAAGGGTTTACGCTACGATTTGACCGTTCCATTTGCTCGCTACGTTGTGCAGCACCAGAACGAGATCACATTCCCATTCAAGCGCTATCAAATTCAGCCTGTATGGCGTGCTGACCGTCCGCAGAAGGGTCGCTATCGCGAGTTCTACCAGTGCGACGTTGATATTATCGGCTCTCGCTCGTTATTGAACGAGGTGGAGTTGATTTCGATTGTTGAGAAGGTATTCTCGAAGCTCGGTATCAACGTAGTGTTGAAGCTCAATAACCGCAAGGTCCTCTACGGCATTGCCGAGGTTATGGGTCATGCCGACAAGATGATCGACATCACCGTAGCTATCGACAAGCTCGAGAAGATTGGCTTGGAGAACGTGAAGGCTGAGTTAGCAGAGCGTGGCATCGAGGCTGAGGCTGTTGCTAAGTTGGAGCCTATCCTCACTTTGAGCGGCTCGACAGCCGAGAAGTTGGCGAAGCTCGAGACTATCCTCGCCGAGAGCGAGACCGGCTTGAAGGGCGTAGAGGAGTTGCGCACAGTATTCGCATCGGTAGAGGCTTTGGGCATCAACTTGGAGGTTGAGTTGGACCTCTCGTTGGCTCGTGGTTTGAACTACTACACAGGTGCTATCTTCGAGGTTAAGGCGAAGGACTTCGCTATTGGCTCAATTTGCGGTGGTGGTCGATACGACAACCTCACCGGCATCTTCGGTATGCCAGACGTTTCGGGCGTTGGTATCTCGTTTGGTGCAGACCGTATCTACGACGTAATGGTAGGCTTGGACTTGTTCCCTGCAGACGTAACTTGCTTGACAAAGGTGTTGTTCGTAAATCTTGGCGAGGCTGAGGCGTTGGCATCGCTCGGCGCAGCGAAGCTCTTGCGCGACAATGGCATCTCGACTGAGGTATATCCCGACTCGGCGAAGATGAAGAAGCAGATGGAGTATGCAAACCGTCGTCAGATTCCGTACGTTGTAATCATCGGTAGCAACGAGTTGGCCGAGGGTAAAGCTACAGTGAAGAATATGGCTACAGGCGAACAGGACCTTGTGGCATTCGAGAAGATAGCAAGTCTCATTAAATAATAGAGAGAACCATATGGAATCATTGGGATTTATACAGTGGTGTTTGGATAATCTAAACTATTGGACCATTACTTTGTTGATGGCTATCGAGAGCTCGTTTATTCCATTCCCGAGCGAAATTGTTGTTCCACCTGCTGCATATAAAGCAGCCCAGGGTGAACTCAACATATGGTTGGTAATACTATCTGCTACACTCGGAGCTGTAATTGGTGCATTTATCAACTACTACCTCGCCCTCTGGCTTGGTAAGCCGGTCATCTACAAGTTTGCGAATAGCCGTCTTGGTCATATGTGCCTGCTCGACCAGCAGAAGGTTATGAAGGCTGAAGACTATTTTGTACGCCACGGAGCAATAGCAACTCTCGTCGGTCGTCTTGTGCCAGCTGTGCGTCAGCTTATATCGATTCCTGCGGGCCTTGCACGTATGAATATCGGCAAATTTGCACTATATACCGCTATTGGCGCAGGCTTGTGGAACTGCGTTCTTGCAGGACTTGGCTGGTGGGTACCAAAAGATCTCGTAGAACAGTATAGCGATCAGATTGGCTACTGTATTATGGCTGTGGCTGCACTCGCACTCGCCTATATTATCTACAAGGGAGTGAAGAAAAAATAGATGGAGGCTATTTTTCAAGTTAAAAGACGGGGTTGTCCAACAAGTTTGTTGAGCAGCCCCATTTTTTGTGAGAAGTTGTATAACAAGTGCTAATTTTAGGCTTACGAAGCTCGCAAAAGCGGAGTTTACTAAGCGTAAATGAGCATTTGAGAGCGAGTATAACGACAAAGTAGCCTTGTTAGACAGCTTCATATAAAAAGCTCAATCATACATCCTATAATGATAACATGTAGAATGAGTAGGTAGATAAAGAGTCCATTAAATGACCAGTTTTTAGCCTCCTGAGCTGCGGCTTTGGCCTCTTCATAACAACCTCTATACCATAACGAATTCACTTTGCTAGCATATACAATAGCTACAATACCACATGGCACACAGAACAAGACCGCAGATACGATAGCAAATATCATATAGTTACGGGGAGGAGTTTGATTTGTTTTTTGTTCGTTTGAGTTCAAGCTGTCCATAAAATACAATTTTTTGTTTGCCCACCAGCCCCATATGTACGGTTAAATATAAAAAGAAAGTGTGAGGCTGTTCGTTCATCTGACAGGAGGCTCTGGTAAGCCTTAACACCAACAAACGATACCCCACACCGAACGGTATATGAAACAAGCGATATACCAATACGATGAAGAGTGCTACGTCTATCCTTGGTGTTGTGAAATTTACCAGATTTCCTGTCAAGGATTAGCGAAACACTTTCACTAATAATATGTCTGCAATCCGAAGACTGCACTACAAATGTAGTAATTTATTTTTGAAAGAGCAAGAAGCTGGTCAAGATAAATGACAAGTTAAACTTGTCGGCAAAAATTTTTAATTTTTAATTTTTAATTTTTAACTTTGCCATAGTTGTAAGTTTGTAGGACTTCAAAATCGTCGATGATTAGACTATTTTTGTGCGTTACGCAGTAGTGAGAAGCGGAGCATACTTGGCGTATGTGAGCATTCACACCGCAAGTAAGGTGCAAAAAGAGGCAATCAGAACGATTTTCGGACCAAAAAGTTAATACCGAATGAAGCACTTTGCACTCATAGGTTATCCGCTCGGGCACTCGTTGTCCGCCAAATACTTCACCGAGAAGTTCTCGCGCGAAGGTATCGTGGCGGATTACTCTTTGTTGGAGGTAAAGAGTGCGGAGGAGGTGCTATCCCACTGCGATAAGCTCACGGGCTTCAACGTCACAATTCCACACAAGCAAGCGATTATCCCTCTGCTCACTGATGTGAGCGAAGAGGCGCGCGCGATAGGAGCTGTGAATTGCGTGAAGGTGACGCCCAAAGGACTCGAAGGCTACAACACCGACGTTATCGGCATTCGCAAGTCGTTGGAAGGCATTGCGCTCGAGGGCGCGAAGGCTATTGTACTCGGTACGGGAGGAGCATCGAAGGCTGTGCAATATGCCTTGCGCGAGGGAGGCTCGGAGGTAGCTATAGTTTCGCGCACAAAGGGCGCAGCCGACTTGACATACGAAGATTTGAGCGAGGAGCTTATCGCCGAGTGCGACATCATTGTCAATACAACACCGCTGGGAATGTACCCGAACGTGGAGAGCGCACCAACACTCCCCTACTCGGCAATTTCGTCGAAACACACTCTGTTCGACTGCGTCTATAATCCGCAGCAGACCAAGTTCTTACAGCTCGGAGCCGAGCGCGGTGCCCGCACAATAGATGGCCTTACGATGTTCTACGCCCAAGCCGAAGCTGCGTGGAAAATTTGGTCGCAGGACTAATCGCGTAGGCGTAGCAGCATCTTGGCCTGCTTATATTCACTCTCCAAGACCACCAATCTGGCACGAATAACTCCCGGATAGAGCGTTGTCATATACTCATTCTCTATTTGCGCATGCATGCCCGCGCACGCGAGGATACTCTTCGCCATTTCGGCCTCGACCTCGGTGTTGTACTCAGCCACTACCTTCAACTCGTCCTTCTGCATAAGCTCACCCTTTTGGTATTACAAAGTTATAACTTTTTTCGATAGAAAAAAATACAAAAACCAAGCCCAAACTAACAGAGAACGAGAAACGGAGAACGGCGAGCTAAAAATCAAAAAAGTTTTTCGTTTTCAGCTTTCCGTTTTCAGTTTTATTTTCTATCTTTGTAGGTAGCATTTTAGCACTATATTATGAGCGGCTTCGTACACTTACATACCCACACTCAATACTCTCTCCTCGACGGTCAGGCGAGTGTTCAAAAACTCGTTAATAAGGCTATCCAGGACGAGATGCCGGGCATTGCCATCACCGACCACGGTAACATGTTCGCCATCAAGGAGTTCATAAACTATGTCGGCAAGGTAAACAAGGGTCGCAAGGGCGAAGGCAAGGAGCCGTTCAAGCCTATCATCGGCTGTGAGGTCTACGTTGCACGTCGCGCGCTCGACCTCAAGAGCGACAAGGCCGACCTCGGAGGTTACCACCTCATTCTCTTGGCCAAGAACTTCAAAGGTTACAAAAACCTTATAAAGATAGTATCGAAGGCGTGGACCGATGGTTTCTATGGCCGTCCGCGTACCGACCGCACAGAGCTCGAGAAGTATCACGAGGGTCTCATCTGCTGCTCGGCATGTTTGGGTGGCGAGATTCCGCGACTTGTGCAGGACGACCGCTTGGAGGAGGCTGAGGAGGCTGTTTTGTGGCACAAGAGCCTCTTTGGCGAGGATTACTACTTGGAGTTGCAGCTCCACAAGGCGACCGTTGAGCGCGCAAACCACGAGGCCTACCCTATGCAGTGCAAGGTGAATGCCGAGTTGGTGAAGCTTGCGCGCAAGCACAATATAGGCTTGGTCTGCACCAATGATGTTCACTTTGTTGATGAGAAAGATGCCGAGGCGCACGACCGACTCATCTGCTTGAGTACCGGTAAGGACCTCGACGACCCGAAGCGAATGCTCTACTCGAAGCAGGAGTGGATGAAGACCACCGCCGAAATGGAGGCTATTTTCGCAGAGTACCCCGATGCACTCGAAAATACTGTTGCTATCTGCAACAAGGTCGAGCACTACTCTATCGACCACGCCCCTATTATGCCGGTATTCCCTATCCCTGCCGAGTTCGGTTCGGAGGAGGAGTATCGCACACGTTTGACCGAGGAGGATCTCTTCAACGAGTTCACCCGCAACGAAAAGGGTGAGGTTGTGATGGACGAGGAGTCCGCAAAGAAGAAGATTGAGAAGCTTGGCGGTTACGACAAGCTCTATAGAATAAAGTTCGAGGCCGACTACTTGGCAAAACTCGCAATGGAGGGCGCCGAGAAGCGCTACGGAGCACCTCTTTCGGACGAGGTGAAGGAGCGACTCGACTTCGAGCTCTACATCATGAAGACGATGGGTTTCCCTGGCTACTTCCTTATCGTGCAGGACTTTATCCGTGCCGCTCGTGAGGAGTTGAACGTATGGGTAGGCCCAGGTCGTGGTTCGGCTGCGGGATCGGCCGTGGCATACTGCCTCGGAATTACGCAGATTGACCCTATCAAGTACGACTTGCTGTTCGAGCGTTTCTTGAACCCTGACCGTATCTCGTTGCCCGATATCGATATCGACTTCGACGATGAAGGTCGTGGTCGCGTGCTCGACTGGGTAACCAAGAAGTACGGCAAGGAGAAGGTGGCGCACATCATCACCTACGGTACTATGGCTACCAAGATGGCGTTGAAGGACGTGGCACGCGTGCAGAAGTTGCCACTCGCCGAGAGCGACCGTCTCTGTAAGTTGATTCCTGATAGAATCACCGACCCGAAGGATAAGGATAAGCAGTTAAAGATTAACCTTACAAACTCCATAAACGCCGTTCCTGAGCTACAGCAGGCCGAGAATTCGGACGATCCGATTATGCGCGACACAATCAAGTATGCGCGTGAATTGGAGGGTAACGTTCGCGGTACCGGCGTGCACGCCTGCGGAACAATCATCTGTCGTGACGACATTACCGATTGGGTGCCCGTTTCGACAGCTGACGACAAGGAGACCGGCGAGAAGATGCTCGTAACGCAGTACGAGGGTTCGGTAATCGAGGATACAGGCCTTATCAAGATGGACTTCCTCGGTTTGAAGAACCTCTCGATCATGAAGGACGCCGTGGAGAACATTCGCCGCATCAAGGGCGTGGAGGTTGACGTCGATACAATTCCTATCGACGATAAGAAGACCTACGAGCTCTATTGTGGCGGTTACACGCTCGGAACATTCCAGTTCGAGTCGGAGGGTATGCAGAGCCACCTTCGCAACCTCAAACCTACGGTTTTCGAGGACTTGATTGCGATGAATGCGCTCTATCGTCCGGGACCTATGGAGTATATTCCTGACTTTATCGACCGTAAGCACGGGCGCAAGCCTATCGAGTACGATATTCCTATCATGGAGAAGTACTTGAAGGATACATACGGTATCACCGTCTATCAGGAGCAGGTGATGTTGCTCTCGCGACTGCTCGGAAACTTCACCCGAGGCGAGGCCGATACACTGCGTAAGGCGATGGGTAAAAAGCTTCGCGATAAGCTTGATGAGATGAAGCCGAAGTTCCTCAAGGGCGGTATCGAGAATGGTCATGACGAGAAGATTCTGATAAAGATCTGGGAGGACTGGGAGAAGTTTGCCTCTTACGCCTTCAACAAGTCGCACGCAACCTGCTACTCGTGGGTGGCTTACCAGACAGCATACCTTAAGGCGAACTATCCGTCCGAGTATATGGCGGCATTGCTCTCGGCCAACCTCAACGATTTGAAGACGCTGGAGAAGTACATGAGCGAGTGTAAGCGTATGGGTATCAGTGTCCTTTCGCCTGATATCAACGAGTCGCAGATGCAGTTCTCGTCAAACGTTAAGGGCGATATTCGCTTCGGTTTGGCAGCTATCAAGGGCGTAGGCGAAGGTGCTGTAAACTCGATTATTGCCGAGCGCGAGAAGAACGGTCCATTCAAGGATATATACGACTTCTGCGAGCGAGCAAACTACTCGGCTATCAACCGCAAGTGCTTCGAGAATATCGCCATGTCGGGAGGTTTCGACTCTATTATCGACTTCTCGCGCGGTAAGTTCATGGCTGTGGACGACAAGGGCGAGAGTTTCGTCGAGGCATTGGTACGCTACGGTACACGCATTCAGAATGAGCGCAACAACGCCCAGCAGAGCCTCTTCGGTGGCAATAGCGGTGTTTCGGATATTCAGAAACCTTCAATTCCGGTGCGTGGCGACGCCGTACAACTCGAACTCCTCAACAAGGAGAAGGAGTTGATTGGTATGTACCTCTCGGCTCACCCGCTCGATGAGTATAAGTTGCTGCTTAACTCGGTATGCAAGTGTTCGCTTGCAGATTTGAACGAGCTCGAGAAGTTTAACGGCAAGGAGATTGCAGTTGCAGGTATCGTTACCGACACGAGCGAGTTCTACCTCAAAAATGGAACTCCGGCCGGCAAGATGACCGTGATGGATTACAACGGCATGTACGAGTTTGCCTTCTTCCGCAAGGACTACGAGATGTTCCGCACCCGAATGTTCAAGGACTACTTCCTCTTGATTCAGGGACGAGTACAGTCTCGTCAGTGGAGCAAAGACGGAGAGTTGGAGTTCAAGGTTACGAGCATCACACAGCTCTCTGACGTTCGAGATGCTGTACGCGAGATAAAGTTATACTTGTCTACTGACAAGGTTACGCGCGAGTTCATCGACGAGCTGATAGAGGTAGCCAAGGCATCGAAAGGTAAGGCGCAACTCAAATTCTCGTTGCAAGATCTGCAGGAGGAGGTTCTTGTATCAGCCTACTCGCGCAAGTACAAGGTCGCACTGACCGACGAGATTGGCAAGTTTATAGAGAAACACGATTTGACATACACAATAACAATAAACCAATAAAAACAAAAAAGTTATGGCACTTAACATTACAAACGAGAACTATGAGGCGTTGTTGGCAGACAGCAAGCCGTTGGTAATTGATTTCTGGGCAGAGTGGTGCGGTCCTTGCCGTGCAGTTGCTCCAATCGTAGAGGAGTTGGCAGAGGAGTATGCTGACAAGGTAAATATCGGCAAGTGCGATGTTGATTCGTGCGACGATATCACCGCAACCTATCGTGTTCGCAACATCCCTACTATCGTATTCATCAAGGGTGGTGAGGTTGTTGACAAGCACGTAGGCGCAATCAACAAGGCTGACCTCAAGGCAAAGATTGACGCTTTGTTGTAATAAAAAAATGGTGGCAAGTGCCACCATTTTTGCTTTTAGCCATTGGCCCTTAGCCATTGGCTTTTATTTTGTGCTTATACTAATCTTGTAAAGCCCATGAAGGCCATTGCAAGAATGGCTGCGGTAATCAAGGCGATAGGTACGCCCTGGAAAGCCTTTGGAGCCTCCTCGAACTCGATACGCTCGCGCAAGCCGGCAAAGATAACCAAAGCCAAGGCGAAGCCCACTGCTGTCGCCACGTTAAATACAACGCCCTGCAAGAGCGAAAACTCCTTCTGAATCATCGCGATTGCCACACCCAACACTGCACAGTTGGTAGTGATGAGCGGAAGGAAGATTCCGAGTGCCTGATAGAGAGACGGCGACACCTTCTTCAACACAATCTCCACCATCTGCACCAACGCCGCAATCACAAGGATAAAGACAATGGTCTGCATATACTCGATACCGAGTGGTACGAGAATATAGGTCTGAATAAGCCATGTAACCACAGCCGACAACGCCATAACGAATGTTACGGCTGCGCCCATACCCATCGAGGTCTCAACCTTCGACGATACGCCCAAAAACGGACAGATACCGAGAAACTGAGCCAGAACGACATTATTTACGAATATCGCACCGATAATAATTGCAAAATATGTTACTTCCATAGCCTACTTCTTTAAAAACTTGTTAAACAAAACCATCAAGAAGCCCAACACCAAGAATCCTCCTGGCGCGAGAATAAATACAATTGGCATATAGTCGCTGATACCAAGATCGCAACCAAAGATCTCGCCGCTACCCAACACCTCGCGAACCGCTCCAATAATGGTCAATGCGAAGGTGAATCCCAAGCCAATACCTACGCCATCGAGAGCCGAATCAAAGACTCCATTCTTCGATGCAAACGCCTCGGCACGACCAAGGATAATACAGTTCACCACGATAAGCGGAATGAACAAACCAAGCGACTCGTACAACGACGGAACGAATGCCTGCATCAACATCTGAATAACGGTTACGAACGAAGCAATAACAACGATAAACGCCGGAATACGCACCTTATCGGGGATAAGGTTCTTAATAAGCGAGATAACGACGTTCGACAGAATCAACACCGCCATAGTAGCTACACCCATACCGAAACCATTCTCTGCCGATGTGGTAGTTCCGAGTGTAGGACACATACCGAGAATCAACACGAAGGTTGGATTCTCCTTTATAACGCCTTTCCAAACAAGGAGCAACTTCTCCTTAAAGAACTTCGCTACGCGGTTCTCCTTTGGCTGCTGAGCGTCAACAGCTGCATTATTCTTATTCTCCATAACTACTCCTTATTTTTTTTGAGTTGCACCTGTAGTTGCCTCAATCTTATCGGACCAGCCGGCAACGAACTTAAACACGGAATATGCGCGCGCAACAGCATCTAGATATGCTCTCGAAGTGATTGTTGCTGCAGTCAAAGCATCGATATCGCCACCGTCCTTCTCTACTCGAAGGTCGGTCTTTGACGCCTCCTTGCCATTGAGACCCAAGAGCGGATTCTTCTTGAGATTATCCTTGACGGTCATCTTTGTACCCAAGCCCGGAGTTTCGCTATGCTCCAACACCTTGACATTCATAACTCGACCATGCTTATCGAAGCCAACCATCATCTTAATCATACCGCCAAAGCCCTGTTTGGTAGCGGTCTTGATTGCATAGCCTACAGTATCCTGACCCTTGAGAGCTGTATAGACCTCTATATTCAAACCTTCAGCCGGATAACTTTTATCATGCTTTTTGAAATCGTCCGCTTCAGACATCACCTCTTTCAACGCCTTCTTTTCGGCAGCCAACTTTGCAGCTGCGATAGGATCCTCGGTAACCATATTCACCAATCCCAAGCAGAGCGAAGCGATAAGTGAGATGCCGAGAAGCACCAAGACCATATTTTTCAATGAACTCTTCATTACTCTACCCTCCTACTTTTTAGAGCCAAAACGGCGTGGTTTTACATACTTATTTATAAGAGGTACCACGCTATTCATCAACAGGATAGCGAAGGACATTCCCTCGGGATATGCACCCCACAAACGAATTACCATTGTCAAGACACCGATACCGATACCGTAGATAACCATACCCTTGGTAGTCATTGGCGAGGTAACGTAGTCGGTAGCCATAAACACCGCACCGAGCACTACTCCACCGCTCAAGAGATGGAACAAGGTGAAGTTCGATACAAGATGTGGAGTGCCGAACTGGAATGCGCCATAGATAGCTGCGAAAGCCGCCACCGTAACAAAAATCGACACTGGAATATGCCAAGTGATAACGCGACGGAGCAAGAGATATACAAATCCGATCAAGAGTGCCAAAGTTGCCACCTCACCAAACGAACCTGCCATATTACCTGTGAACATACCAAAGAGATCGCTGTCTGAAAGGTACTTGCCTAACGTCTCGCCACTAGTGCGCATCGCTTCCTTGATTTCATTCAACGGCGTTGGACCTGTGACTGCATCTGCTACAGTGAACGACGACTTCTCCGTCATCTGCTCAGGATAGGCAATCAAGAGAAACACACGACCTACGATTGCAGGGTTGAACGGATTCTTACCAAGACCTCCGAAAGGCATCTTTGCAACGCCGATTGCGACCAACGCACCCACAGCCACAATCCACAATGGAATACCTGCAGGGAGGTTCATCGCCAAAATCAAGCCCGTAACCACAGCCGAGAGGTTGGTTATGGTCTGCTTGCCCTTTACAAAGAGCTTCTGAATCAAAAACTCGAAAAGCACACAGCAGCTAATCGAAACTGCTGTTACTGCCAATACATTCCAGCCAAAAACATAGACCGACACCGCCAACGCAGGCATCAAAGCGATGATTACATCGCCCATCAATCGCGTTGTCGACTGGTTGCCGTGAATATGCGGAGCCGAGGCTACAATAGTTCTGTTTGCCATATCTTTCCCTCCTTTATTTCTTTGCGTTACGAGCGCGGATAATACCCATTACGGTCTGCTTGCCAAGGCGAACATAGTCGAGCAACGCAATGTTTGCAGGACAGGTAAACTGGCAGCAACCACACTCAATACAACTTACAATATCATTCTTCTCCATCGCATCCCAAGCCTGCTTCTTCGACTGCTTTGCGAGGAGATAAGGCTCCAAGCCCATAGGACAAGCCTCAACACACTTAGCACACTTGATACAAGCCGACGGCTCGCCACGCAACGCCTCCTTGCCACTCAAAATAGTGATACCTGAGCAGCCCTTCATCACCGGCGAAGCCAAGTTCGACATCGGACGTCCCATCATAGGACCACCGTTCAAGACGCGATTATCACCCTCTGGCAGACCGCCACACTTCTCGATAAGTGCCGAAACCGGAGTACCAAAGCGTGTAAGCAAGTTCTTTGTATCCTTGATAGCCTTGCCAGTAACGGTTACTACACGCTGAACGAGCGGCTTATTCTTCTGCACAGCCTCATAGACAGCCACCGCTGTCGATGCGTTGCATACCACTGCACCCACATCGATAGGAAGTGCTGGCGGAGCAGGAACCTCACGGCCTGTAACAGCCGCAATCAGCTGCTTCTCGCCACCCTGCGGATACATGGTCTTGAGAGGCTTAACCTCGATGCCATTGTAACCCTTAGCCAACTCAGCAAGGTGCTTGATAGCATCAGGCTTGTTGTTCTCAACGCCGATTACAGCCTTATCAACCGATACAGCCTTCATCAAGATTGAAGTACCAACCAACAACTCCTCGCCACGCTCCAACATAGTGCGGTAGTCCGAGGTGAGGTATGGCTCACACTCCACGCCATTGATAATCAAAATCTCAGCCTTCTTGCCCTCTGGAATAGACAACTTAACGTGTGTTGGGAAGGTTGCACCACCCATACCTACGATACCCGCCTCCTTGATGCGTGCGATAATCTCTGCCGAAGAGAGATTGCACTCCTTAACGAGCTCGGTCGAGAGGTCGATACCCTCAGCCCACTCGTCGCCCTCGCGCTTAATCGAGATCATCATCTGGCGCAAGCCCTGGCCATTCGGCTGCAAATCGACAGCCGTAACTGTACCCGAAATCGGAGCGTGGATATTTGCCGACATAAAGCCCGTAGCCTCGGCAATCTTCTGTCCCACCTTCACCACGTCGCCCTTAGCAACGATAGCTGTAGCGGGTGCTCCGATATGTTGTGCGAGCGGAATAGTTACCACATCGGGCAACTCCATAGGCTCAATCACTTTCGCCTTGCTCCACTCCTTATTATCTGACGGATGAACTCCGCCTATCGGAAATGTTTTCATTATTTTGTAGTAGTTTCAGTTTCTGGTTTTACTTTTGGTGGAAGTGGCGCAAGACCAATCATCTTGATTGCTCCGGTTGGACACTCAGCCACACACTTGCGGCACAAACGACACTTTGTAGAGTCGATAAATGCCAAGTTGTTCTCGATGGTGATTGCACCAAACTCGCAAACCTTCGAGCACTTGCCGCAACCGATGCAACCCGCCTTACAAGCCTTCATGGTTACCGGGCCCTTATCCTTTGATACGCACGATACGTAGATTGCGCGGTTCTTAGGCCACTTCTTGCGCAACTCGATAACCTTCTTAGGACAAGCCGAAACGCAAGCTCCACAAGCGGTACACTTGTCGGCATCGACCTCCGCCAAGCCTGTCTCAGGGTTGATGTGAATAGCGTCGAAAGCACACGCTGCAACGCAATCGCCATAGCCCAAGCAGCCGTAAGCGCAGTTTGTCTCGCCTACATATACACCCGAAGCAACAGCACACGAACGAGTACCTGCATAGGTCGAGGTACGAGGTCGCTTCTCGCAAGTACCACCACAGCGTACAGTTGCCACCTGCGGCTCCTTAACCGGAGCGGCCTTGCCGAGATAGTCGGCAATAGACTTCATACAGTCGGCACCACCAACCGAGCAGTAGAGCGACGAGATATCCTCCTGCTCAACCAAGGCACAAGCCAAACCGCGACAGCCTGGGAAACCACAACCGCCGCAATTAGCTCCGGGGAGCATCTTCTCGACATCGTCGATGCGAGGATCCTCCTCAACCTTAAACTTCTGCGCTACAAAGTAGAGAATCACCGCTGCTACTACGCCTACTGCGCAAAGTGTCAGAATTGTAAAAATTAAAGCATTCATATTTTGTTAATAGTAAAAGTTACCTTTTTCGAAATATGCTTGCGGAAGAGTGCAAGCAGCGCATAATATATCGCTATCGAGCAGAGTGCTACCAAAGCGGCAACACCCTCTGAGCAGCCCAATAGATTTGCCACGATTATAGCAGCAACCAAAACAACCAAAGGAACGATATAGCACAACACCACAGCTACCGCACCAAGGCTTCGTCGTGCGCCGATATTCACAACCTCACCCACCGAGTAATTCTCCGACTCGTTGGTGTAGATTACGATCTCGCGCTTCTCGCTCGAGCCCATAGCGCACGCCTTACGCGAAGCACACGAGCCACAAGCCTCGTTCACCTCGATATCGACACGCACAACACCCTCCTCAACGGAGCGCACCACGCCTTTATGCTCTATTTGTTCTGGCTGTTTCACAGCGAATACTATTCAGCGTACTTGTTGATAAGCGGCATAAGGCGCTCATGTCCGAATGCACACGCCGAAAGACGCAATACCGGTGGATACTGGTAGCGCTTCTTCTCGTTCTGCATAACCATCGAGTGAATCTTCTCGACAACCTCGGCATCGAATCCTGCATTGATAATCTCCTCGCGATGCTGTCCCTGCTCAATCATTCGCATAAGAATTGCATCAACAACGTTGTATGGAGGCAAAATGTCGCTATCCTTCTGACCTGGGTGCAACTCCGAAGATGGTTCCTTCTCCAAGATGTTCTCAGGAATGATGTCGTTCTTAATCTTATTGATATATCGAGCCAAGTCGTACATCTCGGTCTTGTAGAGGTCGCCCGTAACACTGAATGCTCCTGCAGTATCGCCATAGAGAGTACACATACCGAGAGCATTCTCACTCTTGTTAGACGAGTTAAGCACTACGTAGCCCTTCTTGTTCTGCACCGCCATAAGCATAATGGTACGCAGACGAGCCTGAATATTCTCCTCGGTAGCGTCGAACTCGTGACCGCCAATAGCAGGCTTCAAGGTGTTCACAATCGAGGTGTAGGCCTCCGAAATAGGCAATACGCTATAATCTATGCCGATACTCTTGGCCAACTCTGTTGCATCGGTTACAGAGTGGTCAGTCGAGAACTGCGAAGGCATCAAGAGAGCCTTTACATTCTCCTTGCCGAGTGCCTCTACTGCGATGCAAGCCACAACGGCCGAGTCGATACCGCCCGACAAACCTACGCAAGCCTTCTTATATCCATTCTTGTAGAAGTAGTCGCGCAAGCCAAGCACTGCAGCTCGGTAGATATAACCTGTACGCTCGTGACGATACAACTCCTGCGGCAACTCGCAAGGCTCGTTATCTGCCAATGTGTCGTATACGGCGAAGTCCTCCTCGAACGACTTCATAAGCAATGCAAGGTTACCCTTCTCGTCAATTACGCACGATGTTCCATCGTAGACAATCTCGCCCGTACCTCCGACGTTGTTAATAAAGACAATAGGCTTCGACTCCACGAATGCCATCTGGTGCATTGTCTCGTAGCGATACGACATCAAGCCCTTACCATAGCGACGAGCATTGATACTAAAAATCATATCGACATTACTATCCACCTCGTTCAAGTGAGAGAAGTCGTCGCCCACAACGATAGCGACATTCTCGCCGGCGATACGTACAACCTTTACGCCCTCGCCACTGCTCAAGAAGCCCATTTCGCGACGAGCGGTGATGTTTGCCTTAGTGATGTAACGTTTGATTTTACCATTCTCGATAACTACGGCAGCACTCTGCGAGCCGTTCTGCATAAGGATAGGAGATCCCACAACGGCAGTGATACCGTTGCAATACGAAGCTATCTCATCGAGAGCCTCGTCGCAGAGCTCCAAGAATGTTGTTTTACGGAGAAGGTCGAATGCCGGTGTTCCGCTCAATGCCTGCTCGGCAAAGACTACTACGTCTGCGCCAGCCTCCTTTGCGCGCTCTACCGCAATAATAATTTTCGCAGTATTCGCTGCAATATCTCCAATGGTGTAATTTAATTGTGCAAGAGCTATTTTCATTGCTTAAATCGGATTATTTTCTATACTTTGGCGCAAATATAGTTATAATTTTAAAAATTATAAACTTTTCGCCACTTTTTATCCGATTTCAGCCTCGCAATTTTAAAATTTTCGCACCAACAAGCGATAACTCCATGGCTCCACATCGCCCCAGGTGTGCTCGTAGAGAGTTGTCTGCTCGCCCGTCATAACGTCGATATAGTCGCCAGCATAGATGCCCGTATGGAAGTCGGAGAAGACTTTGTATGGCGAAAGGTTTGCGATATAGACCACTCTACCCTGCTGATCCTCACGCACAAAGGTAAGCAAGCAGTCGGGAGCATTATTGTTTATCTCGATGAACGAGCCACCCAAATCGGCAGAGTTAAGAGCCGAGAAATTATGCTTCATCTCGCACAATCGGGTGTACTTTTCGGTCGCATCATTAGGCTTAAACTGCGGCATAGCGTCCTTATCGAAGAAAGCGAACGAGTGGTCGTATCCAATCTCCTGACCCGTATAGATCAGCGGCAACGACTTAGGCAATACAAACGACAAAGCAGACATCGCCTCCAAAGCTGCGCCAAAACGACTCTGCTCGCTACCACTCCACGAATTTTCATCGTGATTTGAGGTAAACGACATATGCATCGAACTCTTTGGATAGTCGTTCAACAACGAATAGACCTTGTTGCGCAACTCCCAGACGCGCGATTTACCCTGCGCCACATCGACCATTGTATGATGCAACTCCCAGCCGTAACAAGCATCGAAAGCCTTATCGAAAAACTCCTTACCCTCAGCTTCGGCAAGCATAAAAATATCCTTTTTCACGCTTTGAAGTTCTCGGCGCACCTCCTGCCAAAACTCCAACGGAACAAGCATTGCCATATCGCAACGGAAGCCATCGACATTGTGCTGGGTAACCCAGAATTTCATCGCATTGATTTGACCCTTCCACACCTCTTTTTCAGCATAGTTCAATTTAGCTGTATCGCTCCAATCCCAAGGCACTTTAGCCACACCTTGTTCATCTCGCTCATACCAACTCATAGGCTTATTTTTCAACCATTTAGCGTCGCGAGCCGTATGATTTGCAACCCAGTCGAGAATCACCTTCATACCGAGTTTGTGAGCCTCCGCCACGAAGGCGTCAAAATCGGCCATCGAGCCAAACTCGGGATTGACATCACAGTAGTCCGAAATAGAGTAATATGAGCCCAACGAGCCCTTACGCTCAACCTCTCCAATCGGGTATATCGGCATCAGCCACACAACATCTACACCTATCTTTTTCAAATGTTGCAAATGTCGCTTTGCTGCCTCAAAGGTCCCCTCCTCGGTCAACTGGCGAACGTTCATCTCATAGACTACTCCATCGTAACTCCAAACTGCGTGTTGCATATCTCTATTCGTTGTCGATTTGTTATATTTTTCCGACCTCAAAAGTAAAAAAAACTATTTAAAAATGCAAATGACTTTCACAATGCAATTTTTTGATGCGAAAAACTTTGTTTTTTGCATTATAAATGATATCTTTGCGCGTACTTTGTATACATATATGTTTCGATTCAAAATTTAACTAATAAATACTAAGAGATGAAAAACACAGTAAAAATCCTTTCGATGGCTCTGCTTGCGATGCTCCTTGTAGGTTGCAACGCTACACAGCGAGTTGTCTACGATTTCAACAAGGAGGAGGCTGTTAAGTCGCTTATTGGCGATGGTACTATCCGTATCAAGCCACACGAC
The DNA here is from genome assembly GCA_045648965.1 of Alistipes sp. Lineage (GTDB taxonomy): Bacteria > Bacteroidota > Bacteroidia > Bacteroidales > Rikenellaceae > Alistipes. The sequence goes on from JAZRPA010000012.1 coordinate 33,483, forward strand.
CGCCTCACCGTTGTTGTATCGAGCCAGAACCCTGAGTTGGCTGCACCATTCAACACCCCATCATCGTACAACGCTTTGTCGTTCAATCCGATGAGTCCTACATCTGCAAATGGTGCACAGTCACTTCAAATTCGCACCGTTGACGAGAATGGTATGCTCGAGTTCCCGATGATTGGCAAGATTCAGTGCGCCGGCAAGACACGCCAGGAGCTTGCTGACGAGATTGCCAAGAAGATTATCGATGGCAAGTTCATCAGCGATGCGATGGTTAACATCCAATTCGCAGACCTCAAGATCTACGTTCTTGGAGAGGTTTCGCGTCCCGGACAGTTCGACATCACTCGCGACAAGATCACCGTTTTGGAGGCTTTGGCAATGGCGGGCGATATGACCATTTATGGTAATCGTGCAAACGTTGCAGTTATCCGCCGTGGCGCAGACGAGAAGAGCTACGAGGTTCACGAGTTGAACTTCCTCGAGGGTAACCAGATGTCGTCGCCTGCATTCTACTTGCAGCAGGGCGACGTTGTATATGTTCAGCCGAACAAGTATAAGGCTGCTACATCGGAGATCAACCAGAACAGAACTTTCTGGCTCTCGATTATCAGCACCCTTATCACTGCGACATCACTAACCCTTACAATCATTAATTTTGCACAAAGAAGTAAGTAACAATGGAAAACATTTCAAAACATAACAATCCGGAGAGCGAAAACATCTTCAAGCGCACCGTATCTATCGGTGAGCTTCTCGGCAAGGCACTGAGAAATTGGTATTGGTTCGTCATCTCTGTAGCAATGTTCTTGGGCGTCGGCGTCTATTATCTGCTCTCGACATCGCCGGTATATCACCGCGAAGCTGCCGTATTGATTAAGGATGCTCGTCGTGGTAGTGCAGCAAGTGAGTTGTCTGCATTTGCAGATATCGCCGGTATCTCGACACGTCGAAGCGTAGATAACGAGTTGTACGTTTTGCAGGCTCGTCGTCTTATGGTCGAGGTTGTAGATCGCTTGGACCTCACTATCAGCTACGCTATGAAGTCGGGCCTTCGTACAAACACGCTCTACAAGTGCTCGCCTATCGATGTAACCTTTGTGGCTCAGGCCGACTCAACAAACACAGAGTTGCCTATCAAGCCTTGCAAGTTTACCGCAGTTTTGAACCAAGACGGCAGCCTTGCAATCTCGGAGTTCGTTTGTGGCGGACCAGATGCAGATTTGTACAAGGATTTCACCACCACTGGTAATCTTGGTGAGTTCATCGAGATTCCAACCGGTGTAATCGTTATTAACACCACTAAGTTCTACAACGAGGAGAAGCACCTTGGCAAGGAGATCTTTGTATCGAAGGGCGACAAGAACGCTATTGCAACGGCTTACCGCAGCCGAGTAAAGATGGCTGTTCCAACCAAGATGACCTCAGTTGTTAATCTCTCGCTCAACGACGCTGTTCCACAGCGTGCTGAGGATATCCTCAACACCTTGATTGAGGTTTATAACGACGACGCTGTATATGACAAGCAGATTGTAGCAGAGGCTACCGCAGAGTTTATCACAGAGCGTTTGGCTGTTATCGGTCAGGAGTTGAGCAACATCGACGGCGACATCAAGCACTTCAAGGATAAGAACAACATTGTCGATATTAAGACCGAGGCTACACGTCGTACCGAGGGTGCTATGCGCTACGAGCAGGAGATTGCTGCAACAGGTGCACAGCTCGCCATATCGAAGTATATCTGCGAGTACCTCAGCGACAACTCGCAGGGTGTTAAAATTATCCCAGCAACAACCTTCGACGGCAATGCTGCAATCGTTGCTCAGATTGTTAATTACAACGACTTGGTAACCCGTCGTTTGAAGCTTGGTGATAATAGCGAGAATAGCCCACTCGTAATTCAGTTGGACGAGAGCATCTCGGCAACAAAGGGTGCTATCCTTGCAGCTCTCGCTTCGAACATCAAGGCTTTGGAGATTAAGCTCGACAACTTGGAGGCCGAGGAGCGTAAGATTAACAACCGCATTGGCGCAGTGCCAAAGCAGGAGCAGGAGTTCCTCTCGATTGCACGTCAGCAGAAGATTAAGGAGGAGTTGTACCTCTATCTCTTGACCAAGAGCGAGGAGAACGCCATCTCGTTGGCTATTACCGAGCGCCCTGCACGTATCGTAGATAACGCATTCGGTCCTGTAGTACCTGTTTCGCCAAACAAGATGTTGATTTTGTTGGCGATGATAATTATGGGTCTTGGTTTGCCACTTGCAATCATCTACTTGCGTATTCTTACCGACTCGAAGGTTCAGGGCAAGAAGGATATTGTCAAGTTCTGCACCGTACCTTACCTCGGCGACATTCCGGTATATGAGGGTCACCTCACACGCTCGATTGCTGTTCGCGAGAGTGGCCGCGACAAGGTTTCAGAGGCGTTCAAGATCTTGCGCACCAACATGGGCTTTATGTCGGGTGGCGACAAGCAGCAGGTTATCCTCACAACATCGTCGAATGCTCACGCAGGTAAGACCTTCGTTTCAATGAACCTCGGTATGACCTTGGCATTCTCGGGCAACAAGGTGTTGATGGTTGACCTCGACCTTCGTCGTCGTACTCTCTCGAAGCACATGGGACAGCGCAGCAATCCGAATGGTGCTACCAAGTACTTGAGCTCGACCGATACAAATATCAACGATATCATCACAAACAGCGGTTTGCACGAGAACTTCGACTTTATCTACGCAGGTTTGCAGCCGCCAAACCCTGCTGAGTTGTTGATGTCGAAGCGTTTGGATCAGCTCTTCGAGGAGTGCCGCAAGCACTACGACTACATCATCATCGACAGCGTACCTGCTCTTATTATCGCCGACGCGATGATTACCAGCCGCGTAGCCGATTTGAGCATCTACGTTGTTCGCGAGGGCTTGTTGGAGCGCCAGCAGTTGCCTGATATCAACGCATTGCACGCTGAGAAGAAGTTGAAGAACATGTGTATCGTTCTCAACGGTGCAAGCGAGAACCGTCAGTCGTATGGATACAGCTACCGCTACCAGTACACATCTGGTTCGGACAAGAACAACCACGGTTGGCGTAAGATTTTCAAGAAAATGGGAATACTTAAATAGTAAAGAGTAAAATTATGTCTTACACAGGATTATACATCGCAGTCGATTTCGACGGCACATGCGTAACCCACGAGTACCCATACATCGGTCAAGATGTGGGTGCAGTTCCGGTACTGCGCGAATTGGTTGAGCAGGGACACTACATTATCCTATACACCATGCGCAGCGGCAAACTCGAGAAGGAGGCTGTTGAGTGGTTTAAGGCGAATGGTATTCCGCTCTATGCCGTAAACTCGAATCCGACACAGAAGAAGTGGACTAAATCGCCAAAGGTGCACGCCGATGTATATATCGATGACGGAGCTTTGGGTGTACCCCTTATCCGCTCGATGACCACCTCGCGCCCTTATGTCGATTGGGTAAAAGTTCGCGAGTGGCTCGTCCAGGAGGGTTTCTTGTAAGAGTTGATAATTTCTTGATAGGCAAGTGGGTGACATAGAAAAGGTGTCACTCACTTCTTTTTTCTGCCATTTTGGCAGAGAAAACGCCGTGGCACAAGGTTTGAGTAAGGATAAATCAAAGCGAAAATAACTAATAATAAAACTATACGACTATGAAAAACGGAAAAATTGGGGTAACAACCGAAAATATCTTCCCCGTAATCAAGAAGTTCTTGTACTCCGACCACGAGATTTTCTTGCGTGAGTTGGTATCAAACGCAGTGGACGCAACTCAGAAGTTGCGCACACTCGCTTCGACCGGCGTCTTTGCAGGCGAGACCGGTGAGTTGGCTGTTCGCATCGCCGTAAACAAGGAGGCTCGCACCCTCTCGGTTACCGATAACGGTATTGGTATGTCGGCCGAGGAGGTTGACCGCTACATCAACCAGATTGCATTCTCGGGTGCCGAGGAGTTCCTCGCAAAGTATCAGAATCAGGCAATCATCGGCCACTTCGGCTTGGGCTTCTACTCGGCATTTATGGTGTCGGACAAGGTGGAGATTTTCACCCAGTCGTACGACGCCGAGAAGCCTTCGGTGCATTGGGTATGCGACGGCTCGCCAGAGTACGGCATGGAGGAACTTTCGGAGAAGCGTGAGCGCGGTACTACAATCGTATTGCACCTCTCGGAGGAGTGTGCTGAGTACGCCGAGGAGAGCAAAGTCAGCGAGTTGCTCAACAAGTATTGCAAATTCTTGCCCGTACCGGTAATCTTTGGCAAGGTTAAGGAGTGGAAGGACGGCAAGTATGTCGATACTGAGAAGGATAATCAGATTAACGATACCGAGCCTTTGTGGACTCGCAAGCCTGCTGACATCACCGAGGAGCAGTACAAGGCGTTCTATCAGGCACTCTACCCTATGAGCGAGGAACCGTTGTTCTCGATTCACCTCAACATCGACTATCCGTTCAACTTGACCGGTATCTTGTACTTCCCTCGTATTCACAACAACTTCGAGATTCAGAAGAACAAGATTCAGCTCTACTGCAACCAGGTTTTCGTTACCGACGAGGTGCAGGGCATCGTACCTGAGTATTTGACCCTTTTGCACGGCGTTATCGACTCTCCGGATATTCCGTTGAACGTTTCGCGTTCGTACTTGCAGAGCGACAGCAACGTAAAAAAGATTTCGGGCTACATCACCCGCAAGGTTGCCGAGCGATTGAACGAGCTCTTCTCGACTATGCGCGCAGAGTACGAGCAGAAGTGGGACGACTTGAAGATATTTATTCAGTACGGCATCTTGACCGACGAGAAGTTCGCCGAGAAGGCCTCGCAGTGTATGTTGTGGAAGAACACCGAAGGCAAGTACTTCACCGCCGAGGAGTACACCGCAGCAGTAAAGGATTTGCAGACCGACAAGGACGACAAGTTGATTATTCTCTACACTGACGACATCGTAGGCAAGCACTCATTCCTCCAGTCGGCCAAGGCTAAGGGCTACGACGTATTGGAGATGAACGGTCAGCTCGACAGCCACTATATAAATTGGTATGAGCAGAAGAACGAGAATATCCGCTTCGTGCGCGTAGATAGCGACATCATCGACAACCTCATTCGCAAGAAGGAGGAGAACAAAATCTCGTTGAGCGAGGCTCAGCAGGAGATTATGCGCCCTGTATTCGAGAGCCAGTTGCCTGACGACGAGGATATTCGCTACAACATCTCGTTCGAGGCGATGTCGGCCGATGACGCTCCGATTGTTATCACTCAGAATGAGTTTATGCGTCGTATGAAGGATATGGCCAAGATGTCGGGCGGACAGATGAGCCAGTTCTACGGTCAGATGCCTGACAACTTCACAATCGCAGTGAATGGCAACCATCCTATCGTAATCGACATTCTCGACTCGGTAGAGAAGGCCTATGGCGACAAGCTGAAGAGCATAACCAAGAAGATTGACGCGGCTGTAGCCGAGGAGAGTCGCTTCGAGGAGATGACCAAGGGCAAGAAGGAGGAGGAACTCACCACCGAGGAGAAGGAGATGCAGCGAGATTTGTCGGAGAAGGTTGTAACACTTCGCGATGAGCGTAACCTCCGTCTCAAGGAGATTGGCAAGGAGAACAGCCTTGTGCGCCAGATTATCGATTTGGCACTCCTCTCGAATGGAATGCTCAAGGGCAAGAACCTTTCGGACTTTATCCAGCGCTCAATTTCGTTGATTGGTGCGAAGGAGTAAGGAGCAACATAAAAAGAGAGTGGGCAGAGAAATCTGCCCACTTTTTTTTAACCCCTTACGGCTCTTCTAGCTACTACCTTATCCACAACCCTCAATATCTGCTCCCATATAAGGATTCGCAACTTATCCAAAAGCACACAAGCAAAACCTATTATTGCAGTTGCAAGTATGGTAAACGGGATAAATAGCGCTCCGTGCATAGATTGATATGACTCCTTGAAGAAATCGAGATACAGTGTATCAACACCCGGAGCTTGATGCACTAAATAGATGGCAAAAGCAGAAGCCGAGAGCCAATTCACAAATCGGCTTGCGAAGTTAAATCGGCTGAACATCAGCAACAACGACGCAGAAGCTGCAATAACAAGTAGCGAGTTATATGCCAACGATGGCACGCGCTCTGACCCTCTTGTCCAAATATCATAGTATGACATTATTGCCGGAATGGCGGTAAATAGCAAATAGAGCATAAACGACTGCCACCACTTCAAGGCAAGAAGTTTCTCTCCGTAACGACGAATATATTGCGCAAGCAAATATAAACCGACAAACGAAATGGCAGAATATCCGGTAATATAGTGTCCTATATCCCCTTTGAGCCACCCATAGAGAGCCTCTACGACAAAGAAAGTCAAAACAGTTGTCGCAAACTCTCGCTTAGTTGCCTTTTCGCAAAAAGCATTAAGTACGGGCGATAGGAAGAAAAGAATAATGTATGCCGGCACAAACCAATAGTGCTGACCGAACCACATCAAATTCTGGAACGACCACGTCGGAACAACATTCCCGGAGAGTTTACATGCGAGAGTCGATAGCAATCCAACAAATAGCACCTGGAAGAGCAAATTCGAAAACTTCTTAAACGTAGGACGTATTCCAAACCAACCGGACAAGAGAACGAACAGATTGACACTAACAATGCACATCTGCTCACAAAAGATACGAACAAAGCCTGTCCAAGGCGTTGCCGTAATCTCGCTTTGCGTAACCGGCCCCAATGCCAGATAGTTGGCATGCACCAACAAAACCAACATCATTGCAACGAGCCTTAGAAGCTCAAAATTTGATTTTCGGTTATTCATTTTCGTGTTTGGGGAAGATTCTATTTTGGAAGCTACTCGAGTCCGATACTCTTCAGTCCCTCAATCAGCGACTGCGGAGCGCGACAAGGACGACGAGTTGCTCCATCGAGGAAGCCAAGCCAGGTGTGTCCTGTATTGATGAGCGTGCCAGCCTCGTTAAAGAGTTCATAACGCACCTTTAAGCGCACCATAGGCATCTCCTCGACAATGACGCGTACGGTCAACACATCATCGAAATATGCAGGCTGGATATACTTTGAGCCCACCTCCAAAATCGGCGAGATGATGCCCGACTTCTCCATCTCGGAGTATGGCATACCCCACGCACGCAAAGCCTCAACGCGAGCCATCTCGTAATAGACGATATAGTTCGAGTGGTGAACGATACCCATCTGGTCGGTATCCTTGTAGTTTACTCTGATTTTTGCCTCGTATGAAATCATAATAAAATCTCTATTTCTTGTGAAAAATACTCCTTCTGCCCAACTACCCCACCGCAAATCTCGCAAGCGGCAGCCTTGCCGTTGATTGTACAATCGTAGCGACCGTCCGTCGGCAGGAGCTTATATCTATCGGTTGCGACCTTACCCTCTGCGTCCGCTATACCTATTATTATATAAGGGTGGCCGAGCAGCTGTCGGGCAAGAGCCAAATCGCCATCGGCCAAAGCATGGCGAATAGTGGTCGAGCTCACCTTATTGCCATTGTCGGTATATTGCGCCACCTCGACAACCTCCAACGCGCCGTGCTCCACCAAAAATGAGTGGTCGCCAGCCTTATTGTGGCCAAAGTGGTGGTTGTAGCCCACAATAAGCTCTTTTATGCCGAGTTTACCAACGAGATAGTCGTCGATAAACTCTTCGCGTGAGAGTCGGCTAAAGGCCTCGTCAAAGGGGATTACCACGACGTAATCGACACCCACCTGTTCCAAGAGTTTGCACTTCTCCTCCAACGTAGAGAGCAGCTTTAACCCCTCGTCATTGCCGAGTGTAATACGTGGGTGAGGCTCGAAGGTCAGCACAACGCTCTCGCCTCCGCACGCCTTAGCTCTGCGAACAACCTCGTCGAGCAAAATACGATGGCCACAATGCACTCCATCGTAGGAGCCCACCGTAGCCACGCCATTGACGAGCGTAGGAGGATTGTCAAAACCTCGAACGACCTTCATCTTCTGGTTATTGATTGTTATTCTCCTCGGCAGCCTTCACGAAGTAGGCAACCTTCTCGAGAATTGTTGTAATATCGTAGTTCTCCACCACAATACCCTGCGGGAAGTTCATCGGCACCGACGTAAAGTTCAGCACACCCTTGATACCTGCGTTGATGATAGGCACGGTATATTGCGCAGCCAACGACGACGGCAACGAGATTATCACAATGCTTATATCGTTATTCTCGACAACCTCCTCGAAGTCGTTGATGTGGTAGCACGGAATATCCATAATGGTCTGCCCCACCTTCGCCTCATCAACATCGAACGCCGCCGTAATGCGGATATTGAGCTGCTTCGAGTTGAAGTACTTGGTGATAGCCTGGCCAAGGTGTCCCATACCCATAACCGCCACCTTCATCGTATTCTCGCTATAGAGTATCGAGTCGATAAAGTCTATCAACACCTTCACATCGTAGCCCTTCTTCGTATCGCTCGAGAAACCGATGAGCATCAAATCGCGACGCACCTGCACAGCCGTAATGCCGTGCATACCCGCCAAGATATGCGAAAATACGTGGGTAATACCACGACGATGACACGCTATGAGCGTTCGGCGATACTCGCTGAGTCGCTCAATGGTCTTTTCCGGTATCGGAGTCTGGATAGTTGGCATAATCTCTCCTATTCGTAGCTTATGGTATCGTCTCGGTTATAGGTCTGCTTAATCCACTCGCTATTTGCGCGTACGCCGGTAGCCTCGTCCTTCTTAAAGAGGTATGGAGTGCTCAATGGCTTGAAGTTTACACCCTCGAGGTTTGTCTCTATACTATCGTTGTAGAGTGCCTTTACGAACAACATAGCCGCATCGTAGCCTCTAAATGCAAAGAGTGTCGGCATAGTAGTGTAGGTACGGATAAAGCGTCTCTCGAATGATCTATTTACCTTGTCGGTACGATTCGAGTTGTAGCTCGACATAATTCGAACACTATTCTTGTAGAGTACCGTGCTCTCTATGCCGTGGAAACGAGTCCAGCTGCTATTACCAATGATAACAAACGGTTCGCTATTACCTGTACGGTTTGCGATTGTCGTTCTCATCGAATTCAAAGAGGTGAGAATCTTCTCCACTTCGTACTCGTTGTTCGATGTAACGACAACCACAGCAGGGCCCTCGCGCAACAACGCCAACAACTCCGAATATCCCTTTCCGATAGTCTGACCAGGTGTATTGAAGTAGGTCTTCTCCACGACGTTCAAGCTATCGTTCTTCAATAGCTTGCGCACTGTCTTATCGAATTTCTCATCTGCGTGTGGCGTAGAGATAAGGACCACCTTTTTCGAGCCATCGAACAGATGGTGTACCTTCTCGAAACGTGTGTCGTACGATGGCGACATCTGGAACAAGATGTTGCTCTTGATGTCGGTGTGGGTCGATAGCGGCGATACCACTGGAATACCCTTTCCTTCCAAAGCTGCAAGCACAGGTTTTAGCTCCTCATCATACACCGGACCAAAAACTAAGTCTGCCTTCTCGAGCTCGCCCAAGGCAATAACCTCGGCTACGCGAACACTATCACGCTCCGTATTGTAGACGTGAAGCTCAACCGAATGGCCCGATAAGCGCACGCTATCCAAGCCCATCAAGAAGCCGCGATAGAAATCGACATACTGCTTTGCAGGCTTATCCTCGGTTCCAAGGGGCAACATCATCACCACCTTTGCGCGCTCGCCCTGCTGCAACTTGCGGAACTTCAACTGCACCGGCTCAACAGTGAGAAGCTCGGGATTGTTCATCAAGAAAGTCTCCAAGAGCGAGAGTGCTCGATCTGTCAAAGCGACCGCCGAGTCCTTCTTCTCCTGTACGGCTACCTCCTCGACAGTCTGAGTCTCAACTGAGGCTTTACGTTTTGGCTCCTCAGCCGGAAGCTCCTTCACAGGAACTTTAATCTTCTGACCAACCTTTATATTCTCGGTCAGCTCCTCATTGACTGCAATCAGCTCCTCTACAGTCGTACCATAGTACTGAGCCAACGAATAGAGAGTCTCTCCCTTCGATATCTTGTGAATGGTATATGTCGAGCCATCTTTATCGACCAAGACCTTTGGCGAAGCCGTTGCTACGAGTGCAACAAGTGAGAAAGCCAGGGTTATAAATAAACTGCGCATCTTCGATAAAAAAACTATTTGAGTCGTAACTTTATTTCTGTAAAAATCTTTTTGGTATAGTTCGGAAAATCTCCGTTCATTATCCAATCGTAATAGCTTGGCTCCTTGCGGAAGATAGCCTCCACAGATTGGCCCTTGTACTTACCAAAGGTAAATACCTCAACGCCATTGTCGTCAAAGGCGATACGACCCGCAAAGTCGGCTGTTTTGCCACGTGAGGAGAACTCCGAGAGGAAATCCACGCTATTTTCAAGATCCGAGTAGCGATCCAACTGCGAACACAACACCTCGTATGTAGCCATCGTATCAGCATCGGCGCTGTGTGCTGCCTCCAACTCCTTGCCGCAGTAGAAACGATATGCTGCAACCAAGGTGCGCTCCTCCTTCTTGTGGAAGATGTTCTGCACATCTACATACTTGGCACGCTTGAAGAAGTCGACATCGACACCTGCACGCATAAACTCCTCGGCCAACATTGGCAAGTCGAAACGGTTGGAGTTGAAGCCACAGAAGTCGCAACCCTCCAAGTATGCTCGCAACGACTTCGCATACTGACGGAAAGTTGGGCAATCCTTCACATCATCATCGGTAATGTGATGTACGGCGGTTGCCTCTGCCGGAATAGGCATCTCAGGATTTATTCGTTTGGTCTTTGGTGCGCCTCCGTCAATCGAGCCGTCGGGCAAAATCTTCACCACCGAAATCTCGACGATGCGATCCGTGGATATATTGGTGCCCGTGGTCTCCAAATCGAAGAAGACCATCGGACGTCGCAAATTTAGTTTCATACTTTTGTCCGGTAAGAATGATTAAAAACGATGAATTACAAGGCTTGCAAGGCGTTGAGTGTACAGCATACATGCGTATGTGAGCAACTCAACGACTGAAGCTTAACGCAGTAATTCGCGTCTTTATCGTTCTAATTATGCATTGATCATCATCGGCATCAAGAGCATCAAAGTCGAGCTGCTCTGAACGTCGTCATAAACAGGCTTGTATACACCTGCGCGAGTCGAGTCAGCCAACTCTACCAAGATGGTCGGAGTCTCGATATTCGAGAGAATCTCCACCAAGAAGGTCGACTTGAAGCCGATAGTGATGTCTGTACCCTCGTAGCTACAAGCCAACGACTCGTTAGCCGAGATCGAGAAGTTCACGTCCTGAGCAGCAAGGATAACCTTGTTGTTCGAGATATCCAAGCGAATAAGGTTTGTTGTAGGGTTCGAGCAGACAGCCACACGCTTGATTGCGTTCAACAAGCCGATACGGTCAACGAGCAACTTGTTAGGGTTAGCCTGCGGGATAACTACGTTGTAGTTAGGGTATGCACCCTCGATAAGGCGGCAAACCAAAGTGCTGTTCGACAACTCGAATACAACGTTCTTCTGGTCGAAAGTCATCTTAACCTCGCCCTCCTCCTTCAAGAGGATATTCTTCAAGAGGTTTGCTGGCTTCTTAGGCAAGATAAATGCTGCCTTAACGCCGCAAGCGCACTCTACGGTGTGCTTAACCAACTTGTGAGCATCGGTAGCTACGCAAGTGAGCTCGTTCTCGTCGAGGTTGAAGTATACACCATTCATCACAGGGCGCAACTCATCGTCAGCGGTTGCGAAGATGGTCTTGTTGATACCGTTTACCAAAACATCAACGTCGAGCGACACCTCGGTCTTCTCAGCCGAGAGCTCGTGGGTCTGAGGGTAGCTTACAGGATTTGCACCAGGAACTGACGACTGACCGCTATTCCACGAGATGCAGATCTCCCAATTATCCTCGTTTACCTCGAGTGTGAGAGGCATCTCCGAGCACTCCTTCAACACGTCGAGCATCAACTTTGCAGGAGCAGCCACAGTACCCTCCTTCTCAACGTTCTCCACCTGGATAGTACCTACAAGAGTGGTCTCGAGGTCCGAAGTGGTAACCTTCAACACGTTACCATGCAACTCCATGAGGAAGTAGTCGAGAATCGGAAGTGTGTTTTTGCTGTTGATAACCTTACCTGTTGTTGCCAAAAGCGACAACAACGCTGAACTTGATACTGTAAATTTCATAATTTCTGTTTGTTTTTTATTATTGTTTCGTTTATTGTTTTCTGGTTTTTAAGGGCGTTAAGGGCATTAAGGGCGTTAAGGAAAAATTAAAATTAGTTTTCCGTTTTCCGCTTAAAGCACCGCGAGCTTCTCGAGTGCCTCCTCAATCATCAAGCGAACGAACGGCTTGTAGTCAGTGCAAGCGTCCTTCGCAATGCGCTGTGCGATGATTGTACATACGGTACCCGCCTTGTGACCCATCAATGCAGCCAAGCCTGCCAATGCCGACGACTCCATCTCGAAGTTGGTGATGCAACGCTCGCCAAAGCGGAACGACTCAATCTTCTCGTTCAAGTGCAAATCCTGCGGCTGCAAGCGCACCCAACGTCCCTGCGGAGCATAGAAGCCCGGAGCGGCAATGGTGATACCCTCGCGGGTAACGTCCTTGAAGTGCTCGAACAACGACTCATCAGCATCGATGAAGTATGGAGCTGTGAGCTGTGGATTCCAACCGGTGTGCTCAACGAAAGCCTTCTCGATAGCGAGGTCGCAAACGTCGTTTCGGCCAGCGTAGTAGTTCAACAAGCCATCGAAGCCAACCGAAGTGCGCGAGAATACACGCTCGCCCACCTTGATATCCTCCTGCAATGCACCCGAAGTGCCGAGACGAAGCAGAGTGAGCTGCTTGAACTCATCTTTAACCTGACGAGTTGCAAAGTCGATATTTGCGAGAGCGTCCAACTCGGTAACCACGATATCGATATTGTCGGTACCGATACCTGTCGAGAGAGCAGTCATACGACGGCCCTTGTAGGTTCCCGTAATGGTCTTGAACTCGCGGCTTGCAACATTGCACTCGATATTATCGAAATACGAAGCGATCATATCGACACGTGCAGGGTCTCCCACCAACATCACGATATCCGAGATTTGCTCGGGCAAAAGGTGAAGGTGGAATATCGAACCGTCCTCATTTATAATAAGTTCTGACGCCGGAATTACTCTTTTTTCGCTCATATTTTTAATCTTTTATAGTTTTAGTCTTGGATATTTGGCATAAAAATAGTACATTTACAACGATTTTCAAAATAAAACACTAACTTTTTTATTAAAAATAAAAACTACTACCATGACACTCATTAAATCTATCTCTGGAATTCGCGGTACAATCGGCGGCGAAGTGGGAGTAAACCTCACCCCAATCGACATCGTGAAGTTCACGATTGCGTACACTCGTTTCATCGCTAGCAAGAACGAAGCCAAACGATTAAAAATCGTTGTTGGTCGCGACGCCCGCATCTCTGGCGAGATGGTAAATGACATCATCGAGGGCACACTCCTCGGCTGTGGCGCCGACGTTATCAACGTTGGTCTCTGCACCACTCCGGGCACCGAAATGGCAGTTATCACTCACAAGGCTGACGGCGGTATCATCATCACCGCATCGCACAATCCAAAGCAGTGGAATGCGCTCAAACTCCTCAACGAAAAGGGCGAGTTCTTGAATGCAAAGGAGGGCGAGCAGGTGCTCGCTTTGGCAGAGCAGGAGGACTTCCTCTTCCCTGACGTGGAGAATATCGGAAAAGTAATCTCGCGCGAGGACTTCAATCCTACTCATATCGACCAGGTATTGGCGCTCAAGCTCGTTGATGTAGAGAAGGTTAAGGCACGCAAGTTCAAGGTTGTAGTCGATGCCGTAAACTCTATTGGCGGTGTTGTAATTCCCGCACTTTTGGAGAAGCTCGGTTGCGAGGTTGTGAAGCTCAACTGCGAGCCTAACGGCCACTTTGCACACAACCCTGAGCCACTTCCTGAAAACCTCACCGAGATCTCGGAGGTTATCGTTCGCGAGGGTGCCGATTTGGGTATTGTTGTTGACCCTGACGTGGACCGCTTGGCTCTCGTGAACGAGGACGGTACAATGTTCGGCGAGGAGTACACTTTGGTGGCTGTTGCTGACTATATTCTCGCACACACAAAGGGTAACACCTGCTCGAATCTCTCATCTTCGCGTGCATTGTGCGATGTTACCGTGGCTCACGGCGCTTCGTACTCGGCTTCGGCTGTAGGCGAGGTGAACGTAGTAACCAAGATGAAGGAGACCGGCGCCGTAATCGGTGGCGAGGGCAACGGCGGAGTTATCTACCCTGAGTTGCACTATGGTCGCGACGCGTTGGTTGGCGTGGCACTCTTCTTGACCTACTTGGCTGAGATGAACTGCAAGATGACCGAGTTGCGCTTGCGCTACCCTGCCTACTTCGCATCGAAGAACAAGATTGAGCTCACTCCTGCTATCGACGTTGATAAGGTTTTGGCTACCATCAAGGAGCGTTACGCACACGAGCGTGTGAACGACATCGACGGTGTAAAGATTGACTTCTTACCTTACTGGGTACACCTCCGTAAGTCGAACACCGAGCCTATTATCCGCATCTACACCGAGGCTAAGACTCAGGAGAAGGCCGACGAGGTTGCTCAGCAGTTTATCGCCGAGATTAAGGAGATTTGCGGTCTCTAACAAAGACGAAATAGAAGAGAAGGGAGGGGGCTTCGAGTCCCCTCTCGACTCATAACCAGAATAACATTATGGAAAAAGTACAAGCATACATTATCGAAAACAAAGAGCGTTTCCTCGAGGAGTTATTCGAGGTATTGCGTATCCCTTCAATCAGTGTGCAGTCGTCGCACAAGGAGGATATGGTGAAGTGCGCCGAGCACCTCGCTAAGGCTTTGGCTGTGGCCGGAGCAGACATCACCGAAGTTATCCCAACCGCGGGCAACCCCGTAGTCTATGCCGAGAAGATCATCTCGCCTGAGGCTAAAACCGTACTCGTTTACGGTCACTACGACGTTATGCCTGTAGACCCTCGCGAGGAGTGGAACACCGACCCATTCGAGCCTACCATCATCAACAACCGCATCTATGGCCGTGGTGCCGACGATGACAAGGGACAGTCGTTTATGCACATCAAGGCCTTCGAGGCGATGTGTGCAACCGACTCATTGCCGTGCAACGTGAAGTTCATGCTCGAGGGCGAGGAGGAGATTGGCTCGCCTTCGCTCTACGGCTTCTGCGAGGAGTACAAGGAGAAGCTCAAGGCGGACATTATCCTCGTTTCGGACACCTCGATGATCTCGCTCGACACCCCATCTATCACCTGCGGATTGCGCGGTTTGACCTATATGGAGGTGGAGGTTATCGGCCCTAACAAGGACCTCCATTCGGGCTTGTTTGGCGGTGCTGTGGCCAACCCTGCAAACGTCTTGACACGCCTCGTAGCATCGCTCGTGGACGAGCACGGACACATCACAATTCCTCACTTCTACGACAAGGTTCGCGAGCTTACAGAGGCTGAGCGCAAGGCCTTTAACGAGGCTCCATTCTCGCTCGAGAGCTACAAGCAAGCGCTTGATATAGACGACATTGAGGGCGAGGAGGGCTACACCACAATCGAGCGCACCGGTATCCGTCCATCGCTCGACGTAAACGGCATCTGGGGCGGCTACACCGAGGAGGGTACCAAGACCGTTATCCCGTCGCGTGCTTATGCCAAAATTTCGATGCGTCTGGTGCCTGACCAGGACTTCGAGGAGATTGGTCGCTTGTTCGAGGAGCACTTCCGCAACATCGCACCAAAGAGCGTCAAGGTGAACGTCAAGTTCTTGCACGGCGGAGCACCTTACGTTTCGCCTACCGATATGGCGGCTTACAAGGCTGCCGAGAAGGCTGTCGAGGAGTCGTTCGGCCGCAAGCCACTGCCATTCTACTCGGGTGGTTCTATTCCGATTGTCAGCGGCTTTGAGCGCATCTTGGGCATCAAGTCGATACTCATCGGCTTCGGTCTCTCGGAGGACGCTATCCACTCGCCAAACGAGAGCTACGGCTTGGCTCAGTTCGACAAGGGATTGCAGACTATCTCGCTCTTCTACAAGCACTTCGCGAAGTAGGAAGGTTTTTAGAGAGTTTTTTTAGGGAGTTTAGGGAGGATCATAAAGAGAATCTCTAAATTCCCTAAATTCTCTAATGCTATTTTTTCACTTTTTAACACTTTTAACTTTTAAAGTTAAAAGTGTTAAAAGTTAGTAGGGATTCTAGGGGTTCTAGGGAAAATCCCCTATCGCCCCTATCGCCCCTATCACCCTTAACGCCCTTAATCGCCCTTACCACTCCTTCCCCAAAAAACGAAAAAAAATGCAGAAAAGTGAGCAAATCTATTTTTTGTTAAAAAAAATATGCTAACTTTGTTTTAGAGAAAATGGGTATTTTTTGAATAAAAACAACTTAAAATAACACAAAACAGACAGTACTAACAAACAAATACTTTGAAAATCAGAAAAATAAGCAAAACTAAACACACATTTTTATCAATCAATCTAATTCTAAACCTTAAACACTAACACTTATGAGAATTTCTATTCAGAAATTGTTCAAGACTCTTGCAGTTATGATTCTCGCCCTGGCAACACTAGTCGGGGGGGGGATTAACACCGCAATGGGTCAGGAGGTCGAAAAACCTCATGTTGTCAAAGGTACCGTTCTCGATGAGAATGGCAAACCGATGGCAGGAGTGGGCGTCATCATCGTCACAACACTCCAAGGTGTTGTTACCGACATCAACGGTAAGTACGAAATTAAGGCAACACCTGCTCAGGAGCTCCAGTTCAGCTTCTTGGGTTACAAGACCTTCAACGCAAAGGTCGGCTCTCGTACTACTATCGACGTCTCGATGGTTGTAGAGGCTCAGGCTGTGGAGCAGGTCATCGTAACCGCTCTCGGTATCAAGCGTGACGAGAAGTCGCTCGGTTACGCAGCTTCGAAGGTGGGAGGCGAGGCGTTGGCTTCAGTTGCCAACTCTGCCAACTGGCTTTCGGGTTTGACCGGTCAGGTTGCAGGTCTTAACATTCAGTCGTCTAACACCGGCGGTGGTGGTACAACCCGTGTAACACTCCGTGGTGAGTCGTCGGTTGACTTCTCGAACAACACCGCACTCTTCGTTGTCGATGGCGTGCCTATGCACAACCACTCGACTCAGTCGGACGCAGGTGGCGAGGGTTCGCTCAGCGTAATCGACTATGGTGACGGTACGGGCGATATCAACCCTGAGGACATCGAGAGCGTAACCGTATTGAAGGGTCCTGCAGCGACAGCTCTCTACGGTTCGGCTGCAGCTAACGGTGCTATCATCATCACCACCAAGTCGGCAGATAAGCTCGCATCGAAGATCAGCATCTCCTACTCGACAAATCTCACCTTCGAGAGTGTAAACACCTCGCCAGATTTGCAGTATGAGTATGGTCAGGGTACACGAGATGACTACTACTACTATCTCCGTTCGACCGACGGCAACAAGGGCACAGGCTACAACCCAGAGCCAGGCTACAGCAACCAGACAGGTATGCTCTCGTGGGGTCCAAAGATGGACGGCACGCTCTACTACCAGTACTACGACGAGAAGGCTGGTATTGGCGGTAGCATAGATCAGCTTGGCGACTTCCGCCGTACTGCTACCCCATTCGTAAGCCACGGCGACTGGTTCAAGGACTTCTTCGAGACAGGTTACACTTGGACAAACTCGCTCTCGGTTTCGGGTCGTATCAACAAGCGCAACTCTATCCGTGTTTCGGTGCGTGACTCTCGCTCACAGGGCATCATTCCGAACTCGCCAAACAATATGCAACACATTGCATTGCGTACCCGCAACGAGATTGCCAAGTGGTTCACCTCTGAGGTTTCGCTCAACTATCGCCGCAACCACCGCGACAACATTCCGGTAGCTTCGGGTTATAGTGCAGGTGCAGGTATCATGTACAGCTTGTGGTGCTACGCTCCAAATATCGATATGGATTGGGCTAAGCACTATTGGCTCGATGGCCAGGAGGGCGTTCAGCAGGACTCTTCACTCTCGGGAGGTAAGAACAACGCATACTTCGTTGCTAACGAGAGTATCAACACCCAGAACCGTGACCGTATCTATGGTAACGTTAAGTTCGACTTCAACATCTACAAGGGCTTGACCTTGATGGTTCGTGGAGGTCTCGACTCGCAGTACGACTTCCGTACACAGCGCTTCGCAACCTCAACCCAGAGCGACCCTAACGGTTTCTACCGCGAGCAGATGATTCGCTCGATGCAGTACTCTGGAGAGTTCTTGTTCCGCTACACTCACGACTTCGTACACGACATCAACCTCACCGCAAACTTCGGTGGTAGCGTTATCAATCGTCAGTACGAGCGTCACCAGCAGTGGGCCGACAACCTCAAGGATCCAGGTGTTTACACCCTTGCAAATGCAGCATCACTTGTTAAGGCAGACAACTACTACGAGCGTCGTCAGACCAACTCACTCTACGGATTGGTACAGCTCTCGTGGCGAAATGCCCTCTTCCTCGACATCACAGGTCGTAACGACTGGTCGAGCACCCTTCCAGCAAGCAACCGTTCATACTTCTACCCATCGGTTTCGGGTAGCGTTGTAATCAACGAGTTGGCAGACTTCGGTCGCACAAACGGCCTCGTAAACTTGCTGAAGGTTCGTGCATCGTGGGCACAGGTAGGTCACGACACCAAGCCTTATCGTATCGAGGAGTACCTCGCAAGCACCTCATTCCCAGGCAACGTTACAACTCAGACCTCGAAGGTTAATGGTACATTGTTGCCAGAGAAGGTGTCTTCGTGGGAGATTGGTGTTGATTTGCGTATGTTCCGCAACCGCTTGAATATCGATATGGCATACTACAACAGCAAGACTACAAACGCTCTTGCATCGATGCCGGTATCGGTAGCAGCAGGTATGGGTAGCGTATTTACCAACGCAGGTTCTATTCGCAACCACGGTTTCGAGATTCAGGCTGTAGGTACAATTATCCGCACCAAGGATATTCGTTGGACCGTAAACGCTAACTGGTCAATCAACCGCAATAAGATTCTCGAGCTCGGTGAGGGTATCGACTTCTGGCAGATTGCAGGTCGTGGCTCTTACGCCTATATGTACGCCTACGAGGGTAGCTCGCTCACTTCGATGTATGGTCGTAAGTACGAGCGCGCACCAGAGGGTTCGTACGTAATCGACGCATCGGGTAAGATGATCGATGTTTCGGGCCAGATTGTTCACGATATGAATGGTTCGCCTATCATCAACGAGGATATCGAGTATGTAGGCGAGTGTATGCCTAAGTGGCGTGGTGGCTTCGGCACATCGTTCAGCTGGAAGGGCCTTCGCGCAAGCATCAAGTTCGACGGACAGTATGGTGGCCGCGTTTGGTCGGAGACCAACTGGGCATTGAACTACCGTGGTAAGGGTATCGCAACTCTCGAGGGTCGTGAGGGCGGTTTCATTCCTGAGGGTGTAATGCTTTTGCCAGACGGCAACTACAAGGTTTGCGACTACGAGCACACTCCAACCTCTATCCAGGCTTACTATCAGGCTAAGTACGCTCGCGAGTGTTGCGAGGCTAACTTCGTCGAGACTTCGTTCTTGAAGTTGCGCGAGGTACGCATCGAGTACTCGTTCCCTAAGAAGCTTCTTGCCAAGACTAAGGTTATCCAGGGCTTGTCAGTCTCTGTATTCGGCAACAACCTCTACTGCTGGAGCAAGTTCCCAGGCTTCGATCCTGAGGCAGTTTCAATGCGTGGAGCGGCACTCTCGCCAGGTTTCGACCTCTTGCAGATGCCAGGTACCGCAGTATATGGAGGTAGCATCTCTATAACATTCTAATGCGAAGGAGGATTTTGATTATGAAGAAGTACATTAAATATATTACAGTAGTGTTGGCTGCAGCGTTCGTATCGGTAGGTTGTAAGAACTTCGACGATATGAACAAGAACCCGTATGCACTCTACGAGACCAGCTCGGAGTCGTTCGTGCAGCCTATGATCTATGGCGCCCAGAAGCAGTTGGCTTCGTGCGAGTACTATATGATGGGTGAGCTTATGCAGTACACCATCAACACCAACTTCGAGAACTCGGCACAGTTGACATACAACTACGTGCTCTCGGAGAACATTACCCGCTATATGTGGAACCTCTACACACAGTTTGGTAATGCTCAGTATATGCTCGATTTGGCACGCAAGGAGTGTGCTGTTGAGGGCGAGGGCAACCCTGCACTTATTGGCGTGGCATTGGTTATGCGCACGTGGATTGCCCACCATTTGACCGATACTTACGGCAATGTACCATACTCGAAAGCGGGTCAGATTGCTTTGCAGGGCGACTCGTTCGAGTACACCACTCCATACGACGATCAGAAGGAGATCTACATCGATCTGTTGCGTTCGATGGAGGAGGCAAACGCTTGTTTCAAGAAGGCAAAGGAGATGAAGGACGCAGGCGTTCTCTCGAATCATAACTTCAACGCTCTCTGCGACTTTATGTACGAGGGCGACGTTGAGAAGTGGCAGCGTTTTGGTAACTCGCTCTACCTCCGTCTCTTGATGCGTGTATCGAACAAGGCAATGGAGGAGTCGGGAGGTATCATTTCGTTGGGCGAAGAGTTCGGCGATATCAACGTGCAGGCTAAGATTAACGAGATTTACGACTGCTACCTTTCGGGTGCAGGTGACTACCCTGTTATGCGCAACATCGACGACAGCGCTCGTATGCAGTTCAGCTCGAAGGATTCGGCTCTCTACACTCCATTCTACTCTACTACAAGTGGTAACTGGAATGGTCAGGCAGCTTGCTCGACTTTGGTTGATATGATGCTCGTAAACTACAACAGCAAGGACGAGGCAAACTGCCAGTGGGACCCTCGTTACTTCCGCTACTTCACAAAGAACTTCGGTGCTCCAACACAGGAGACTCGCGAGTACTTGCGTGACTACTTCGATACACACGTCAGCTCGGCTGGTAACTCGACCATCGGTCGCTATCCACGCGGTCTCTACACAGGTACCCACATTGGCGACTTGAAGATGGATTGCGCTTATGCATTGCTCAACTTCGATGAGATTCTCTTCATCTTTGCTGAGGCTGGTGCTCGTGGCTGGATTCCATTGTCACAGAAGGGTTACAAGGACCTCTATCTCGAGGCTAACCTTCAGTCTATTTTGCAGTGGCAGAGAGGTTGGGAGCGTGCAACCGACTACTACACAGCATCGTCGCCAGAGGTTATCAACTGGATGAACTATCTCGACAACGAGTTTGACTACAACAAGGCTCTTGAGACAATCATGCGTCAGAAGTATGTAGCAACCTTCTGGGTAGGTGTTGAGTCGTGGGCAGACTACCGTCGTACAGGTTATCCTGTATTGCGTACCAATGGTCCTGCAGCACAGAACAACGGTATCCTTCCAACCCGTATGCGCTACCCTTCTACCGAGGCGTTCCAGAATGCTAAGTGGTACGAGGAGGCTGTAAACGGCTGGCTCGGAGGCGAGAACAATATGACTACCGATATGTGGTGGGCCGACACACAAGAGAGTAAGGCAATCCGTCGTTTAGGTCGTCAATAACACAAAACTATTCGTAAAACTATGAAACGATACTTTATATATATAATAATGGTTGTTGCAACCCTCTTTGCGGGTTGTACTACTGAGGTAATCGACGAGACTCCCGAGATGGTTGAAGTCGGAGATATCGAGGTTACATTCAGCGTAGATGGCGAAACGAAGAGTGTGCTCGACCTCGCTTCGGTTAGCCACGACATCAAGGTTGATGTTACACTCAACAACGATGGCGTTTATTGGAATGCAGTATCGAACCAGGCGTGGTGCTACATCGATAACGAGATTAAGCACCGCGGTTCGGGCTCGTTCAACATCGTAATCAATGCTAACGACAGCTTCGAGGCTCGCGAGACCGCTACAATTAAGTTCGTAGCCGGCGAGTACGAGAAGGATATGCTCATTGTAAACCAAGATGGTAACGTATTCGTTCTCGACCAGGTTTACACTGCTTCTACAAAGGCTGCAGGTAGCTTCACTACCAAGATTAAGACCTTCAGCGCAGGCGAGGCTTGGCACTTCGAGTGCGATCCTTGGATTACTGCAACTAAGGGTACCGTAACTACAAATGCCGAGGGTGAGACATTCACCGAGGTAACTGTCGCTTGGGAGGCTAATAACGACGCATCGCGTTACGGCACAGTTAAGCTCGTAAAGGACGATAAGGATTACGCTGACGGCTGGATCAACATCTGGCAGTTCGGTACCGAGTTGAACTACGACGCTGAGGGCAACGTATTGCTCGCAGCTGAGGAGCCAGCTCCACTCGAGATTCGCGTTCCTAAGCAGACCGTTAAGGATATCACAATGCCTTCGTGGGTAACCTACACAACTCAGGAGAATAGCGACGAGACTATCTCGTATATGCTCCAGTTCACAGGCAACCCTAGCGATGCTCAGCACATTCGTGAGACCGAGCTTACGCTCTCGTTCTTGTCGGGTGCAGCAGATATTAAGCTCCCTATTATCAAGCAGGAGTTCTACGCTATGGAGGGTCTATTGACCGGTCCTGGTTTGGCACTCTTCGCTAAGACTTGGAACGAGGGTGGCGACGTATCGCAGTGGTATGTTGATGGCGTACCTACAATCGTAGCTGACGTCGATTTGACCGAGGTTAAGGAGTGGACTCCAATCGGTACCGAGGAGCGTCCTTGGACTGGCGAGTTCAACGGTAACGGTAAGAAGTTGATCAACTTCACATCGTCGAAGCCATTGTTCGGTATTTGCGAGAACGCAACTCTCAAGAACATCGTATTTGATGAGACTTCGACTATCAGCGTAATCGGCAGCTACGAGGGTGCGCTTTACCTAGCTCCATTGGCAACAGAGATTAAGTCTTCTGTAATCGAGAACTGTACTAACAACGCGCAGGTGTCGTTGGATGCTTCGTGCGCAACAACAAACAACACTGTATATGTAGGTGGTCTTGTAGCTAAGGCTGACGCAACATCAGTTGTTAAGCGTAGCTCGAACTTCGGTACGATTAACATTCCTAGCTCTTGTACAACCGCTGCAGGTTCTACTTTCAATGTAGGTGCTTTGGTTGGTCACAACGCCGGTATCATCGAGGACGGCTTCAACAACGGTCCTATCGCGGTGGGCGTACAGGTTTCTAACGCTTACGTTGGTGGTATTGTAGGCTGGAACGAGTGTGGTGCTATTGTTCGCAACAACCAGAACGCAGCAGCTATCACTTACAGCTCGAAGCGTAGCGGAACAGATAGCTACGGTTATGTAGGTGGTATCTCGGGCATTGGTAACGGTACTATTTCGGGCAATACAAACGAGGGTGACATCACTTCGAAGTCTAATGTTCACACTCTCTATGTTGGTGGTATTACCACTTATGTTGCGGATAGTAACGCACAGCTTACCGACAACTCGCAGGCTAACGCTTCAGACCTCGTGCTCGAGGGTGGCAACATCGATGCTTACGTTGGTGGTCTTGCAGCATACGTTGTTGACGGCGTATCGCTCAACTTCGACTTCTCGAAGGATACTGGCAAGTTCGAGGGTACAATCAAGGCTGGTAATGGCGAGGCTAACGCATCGGCAAATGTTATCGTAGGTGGTCTTATCGGTTGCACCGAGAGCGGTCTTACAGTAAGCAATCTCCACTACAACGGTACTATCACTGCTAACATCACAAATGTTACTAAGGGTAACTACTATGCTTATGCAGGTATTGTAGGTTGGGCTAAGGAGACTGTTACTATCACCAATTCGACAACTGCTGGTGGCATCGACGTTCCTAAGACTACTACTCTTCCAAACATCCAGATGTGCTACGGTGGTCTTGTAGGCTTGGCCGAGATGAATACAACCATCACTGGTTGCGAGAACTCGATGAGCATTCTCTTCGCAGCGAACACACCAAGTAAGTCGAATGGTTATCCTAGCCATATGGGTGGTATCGCAGGTCGTATCAAGGCAGGTACTGTTTTGATTGAGAAATGTAAGAATACAGGTAACTTCCAGAACTACCACTACAACAACAACTGGTACCTTGATCTTAAGCCGGTAGCAACTGCAGGAGCTGCAGGTAAGCCAAGCTCGACTGGTGGTATCTTGGGTAGCTACGGTTTCCACTCAACACTCGACATTAGCGAGGACAATATCACAATTAAGGAGTGTACCAGCATTTGTAAGGTTCAGGCTAACCGTGGTATCGTTGCAGGTATCGCAGGTTTCGTAGCTAATGCAACTATCGAGGATTGCTCGTTCGAGGGTAACATGCTCGCTGTAGGTACTCAATACAACCCTTACGCAGCAGGTATCGTAGGTGTCGCTATCGACTCGACTATTAAGAATTGTAGCGCAAAGGCTGATATGCAGAGTGCTCCTGGTGGTTCGTGCCACATTCGTCAGGGCGGTATCGCAGCTTGGATCTTCACTTCGACAGTTGAGGGTTGCGAGTACTACGGTGCAACAACATTCGTTGAGTCGGCTGCCGGAGTAGGTAACGACGACTTCTGCGGTGGTATCGTAGGATTGGTTCACGACGACACTTGCGTAATCAAGAATTGCCAGTTTGGTGGTAACCTCAACGGTGTTGCTATAACAGCTAACAACTACAATAGCTACATTATCGGTACAGCTACTCAGGGTGGTTGGACAGTAAACCCTACCATCGAGGGTAACCAGTTCTGGGGCGGTAAATAGTGAGTTATCAGGGGGAGGCGCTTCACCTCGCCTTCCCCGATAATTGATTTGGAACAAACCAACCAAAAATATTTATTACTAAAACTAAAATGTTATGAAAAGAGTAACACAAGTCGTGGCTCAGGAGTATGAGAAGCCACAATTGACAATGGTTCTCCTCGAGGTGGAGCAGGGTTTTGCTCAATCTTCGCAGTTGGACGACATGAAGGAAACAGAAGGCGAATGGGCCGCTTATTAACAACTAAAACTGAAAAAAGTATGAAAAAGATTTTTAGAACAGTTGCAGCCCTCGCAGTCGTAATGTTCGCAGGCTGTACAAACGACGTAACAAATGATGTTGTCGCTCCAGTTGGAGATGGTACAACAGTAACCGTAGGTATCGCAGATACCAAGACCTACTTGGGTGAGCTCGTTGATGGCGCACGCAAGGTTTATTGGCACAATGGCGACCAGATTGCTATCAATGGTGTAGCATCTACCGCTATCACTCTCAACGAGGAGAAGACCGCAGCAGTATTCGAGTTTGGTGCAGAATTGACTCACCCATACTCGGTACTCTACCCTGCTTCGATGTATAAGGACGCTCAGACAATCACTCTTCCTGCTGTCCAGGAGGGCGCAACCAACAACTTTGCGAAGGATGTAGCCCCTATGGCAGCATACCAGGCAACAGAGGGTACCGTTCAGATGCACCACCTCGCAGGTGTTATCCGCTTGCAGGTTAAGTTGCCGGCTGAGAGCAACCACACAGCTCACCCATTGAACAAGGTTGAGACAAAGGGCAACGCTGGCGAGCAGATGTCGGGCGATTTCGCTATCGACTACGAGGCAGTAACCCTCACCGCAACTTCGACAGCCGATGCTGACAAGGTTGTTACAACTAAGGCTTACAAGACTCTTGATGCGAGCGAGACTGACGATGTATTTATCGTAGTTCCTGCACGCGAGTACCCACAGGGTATCACTGTTCGTTTGATTGACGACGCAGGCCACTATATGGATATCGCATCGAAGGCTATGACCATCGAGGCTGGCGAGATTAAGGCTATGCCTGTTGTTGAGTTCAAGCCTACCGGCACTCTCGTAGGTGTTGAGATTGCAAGCGCAGAGGATTTCATCGCTTTTGCTAACGCTTACAACGCAGGCGAGTATGCAGAGGTTGAGCCCCTCAATGTAGTTTTCACAAACGATATCGTATTCGACGACGCAACTAACGCAGCTTGGACTCCAATCGGCGTTCCTGCTCCTGCTGAGGGCGGTAACGACAACTACTTTGGTGGTTGCGTTGACGGTCAGGGCTACTCTATCAAGAATTGGAACTCGACTCGTCCATTGTTCGCTTACACAGACTCAAGCGCAGTTATCGAGAACATCACAATCGATGCTTCTTGTACTTTGACTGCAAACTATGCAGACGAGTCTCAGTATTATGGTGCTTTCGTAGGTTATCACCGTGGTACTCTTGTAAACTGCCATGTAAACGCAGCTCTTACTGCTTCGGGCAACTGGGGCAACGCAGAGCCACACGTTGGTGCTCTCGTAGGTCGTGTTGTTGTAGGTACTGTTGAGAACTGTACTGTAACGGGCGATGTAACCTTCGCTAACACTCTCGTAACCAATGGTAAGACCGCTTACTATGGTGGTGCTGTTGCTCGTGTATCGAACGCAGCAGGTGTAATCAAGGGCGTAAGTGTTTCGGGTAACATATCGCACAGCGCAGGTTCGACCTACATTGCTGAGGGTTCTAAAAACGCAAGCGACGCTTATGTAAACTATGGTGGTATTGTTGGTGCTTTAGCTGGTACTTGTACCGATTGCCACCTCACCGACGCTACCAAGACTTTCTTCTATGGTAACTATGTTTATAACGGTGGTGCAACAAACATCTTAAACAACCACTACCGTACTCAAAATGTAGGTGGTATCGTAGGTCAGATTACTGAGGGTGGCTCTGTTTCAGACTGTACAATGTACTCTCCTATGACACTCAACCAGTACAATGGTGATATTGATGGTACCAACAAGGATATCTCTCGTTACTTGTATGCCGGTGGTATCGTAGGTTACACTTCTGGTTCGATTAAGAACTGTACTATGTACGCAGCTCTCGCAAACCGTAGCTCGTGCTTGCAGCAATATATCGGTGGTGTTGTAGGTAATGTTCAAGCTAAGGGCTCTGTTTTAAATTGTGCTAACGAGGGTAGCTCTATGGCATCAGCAACAACCGGTATCGGTTACTACCAGGCTCGTAACAACAATATCGGTGGTGTTATCGGTGCTACATACTCGACAAATCTTTCAAACCTTACAAACAAGGCAAACCTTGCTTGCTCTCGTGTAAATCCTAGTAGCTCTACTACAATCACTATGGGTGGTGTTATCGGTAAGATTGAGGCAACCAGCGGTGAGATTGACGGCAAAGGCACTATTGTAAACTATGGTAGCGTATATACAAATCATAACAGCGTAGGCGATTACATCGCATATAGTGCTGTCGGTGGTGTTATCGGCGAGGCTAAGTGTTCTGTAAAGGGTGTTGTAAACGAGGGTCAGGCATACTACCAAATTAACGATGATACAGCTCACGATAGTATCTATGTAGGTGGTATTGTAGGTTATGCTAACAATAACATCGCTATTACATCAGTAACAAACAATGGCAATGTCTATATCAACGGAGATAAAGGTAATGTTGCAAATCTTGTACACTACAATTTGTGTGTAGGAGGTATTTTGGGAACAAACAATGATGAAAAAGCTGTTACTATTGACTCTTCGACTAACAGCGGTACCGTTGCTTTTACAAAATTGACAAATAAAGCAAATGGTAGAAGTACAGCTGCCGGAGGTATTGTTGGTGCACTCACTAACGGAGCTTGTAGCATTACAAATTGCGATAATACCGGTTGTGTAAGTAATGCTAACTTTAACAACACATACGATAAATTTGTAATTCGTACAAGTGGTGGAGGTCCTCACACAGGAGGTATCGCCGGCATCGTATATGGTAGCGCAGAAGATGTTATATCGGTTACTAATTGTACAAGCGTTAAGACTTCTGGTAATGATAGCGGTCTTTTGTATCAGCCAGCTGCTGCAAATTCAGGAAATAGAGCTGTTGCTGGTTTGATTGGTACTGCTCAGTATGCAGATATTAAAGATTGCGAGTGTTCTACCTATATAAAGAATGCAAATAGCAGTCCTGTTGCTGGTTTGGTCGTTTTGTTGGGCAATTCTAACTTGGAGGGATGTACAGTTTACAATTCTAAGATAGAAGCAGGTGGAAATGGTGTGCCATATATTGTAGGTTTGGCTAGCCTTGTGATTAACTCAACCATCAAGAATAACACCGTTAACAATACAGAGTTTATATCTGTTGGTAAGTCTGAAACAATCGGTGTTCTCGTTGGCAAGACTGATGCTGCTACAACAATTACCGACAACAAGGTAAGTGGAACTATCGATGGAACCGCTGTAACACTTTCGAGTAAAATGGTTGTTGATGGTACTCCAACCGTAACAGGTACTACACTCTATACCGAGTAATACTCTTTCAATCTCTTTGTCGGGTGGCTCTTGTAGCCACTCGGCAGAGAGTTTTTTAGACGAAAGACGAGAGAATAACGTCACGCCTATGGCGTTCTATGGCGTCGGGCATAAAAAGCCCTCTATGGCGTCGCCAACTAAGTTGGCTCTATGGCGGTCCCCATAAAGCACCAAAGGTGCGCCGTCATAAAGGTTTTGCTAAAAACCGCCGTCATAAAGCAGTCGCAGACTGCACCGCCAAACTAAAAAAAGCTAAAAGCTAAACTGATGAAACGACTTTTTATTCCAATTTTAACCCTTCTATTTGCGTTGGCTTGCACGCCTGACAATGGCGGCGAGAACAACGGTGGCAACAACAATGGCGGCTACACTCCTACCGGCAAAATTACGGTCAAAGGACTCGTTTATGGCGGTGGTAGCACAAAGCTCGCCGGCGTAGTGATTTCCGACGGTTTGCTGTGCGTGCAGACCGATGAAAATGGTTACTTCGAGATCGACAGTGACCTCTCGCGCACGAAGTTTATTACAGCAAGTATCCCATCGGGCTACTCTGCTCCGACAGATGAGAATGGTCTGCCGATTTTCTATCACAAAGTAACTGACGAGGAGAGAAAGAAGGATATGGTTCAGCATACCTTCGAGTTCCTTCCAATCAATAATAACCCCGAGCGTTACACCCTTATCGTAGGTGCCGATCCGCAGCCTCGTGCAAGCAATGCAGGCTACGACAACATCGCCTACCACTCGCTCGATATGTGCGAGGACTTCTACCGCGATATGAAGGAGAAAGCGGCTACAATTACCGACCGAAATGTCTACGGTATGATGCTCGGCGACCTCGTTCACGAGGATATGAAGCTCTACGCAAATTATGTCGCGGGCTTAAAGACGCTCGGTTTCCCGATGTTCAACATCCTCGGTAACCACGATAACGACTACACCGCATCGAACGACACCGATGGTCGTCGCAAGTACGAGGAGTGGTTGGGTCCAACCTACTACTCATTCAATATCGGTAAGCAGCACTATGTCGTGTTGGACAACCTCATTATGAAGCTCAACGGTAGCAACCAGCTCAAAGATTACGATCAGGGTCTTACCGACGAGGTTTGGCAGTGGTTGCAGAACGACCTTCAGTATGTAGATCGCTCTACCACCCTTATGGTGGCAGCCCACTCGCCGATGTTTATGGGCGACAATATGAGCGAGCGCTCGAAGCACGCAACTAACCACCGTAGCGACTATGCAAACCTCTTCTCGAAGTTTAACGAGGTGCACGCGTGGGCAGGTCACTCGCACGTAACATTCAACTATGTATATCCCGAGTCGTCAGAGCTCAAAAACCTCGAAGTACACACCGTTGCCCGCTCGACAGGCGAGTTGTGGACCAATGAGTACTACGCAAACGGCACACCGCGCGGTTATACCGTCGTGGAGGTTGATGGCGACAATATCTCGTGGTATTTCAAGCCTACCATTTATCAGCGCAATGGCTTTACAGGCAAGACCAACCCACAGCCTGAGTACAAGTATCGTGACTACGACTTCGACGAGAATGGCGTGGCTGTAATGCGTAAGGACGGCTCTCAGCTCTCGGAGAAGTACCAGATGAAGGTCTATAAGCCGGGCGAATACCACAAGACCTACAAGGATATGGTGGGCGAGAAAC
The DNA here is from genome assembly GCA_045648965.1 of Alistipes sp. Classification (GTDB taxonomy): domain Bacteria; phylum Bacteroidota; class Bacteroidia; order Bacteroidales; family Rikenellaceae; genus Alistipes. The sequence goes on from JAZRPA010000012.1 coordinate 63,466, forward strand.
CTGCAGATAAGAGCTACATCTATGTAAACGTATTCCTTTGGGATGATAAGTGGGAGAAGCCGAAGTACAACGGCGTAACCATGACAAAGGTGGGCTACAAGGACGCATACAGCTTGGCTGATTACGAGATTAAGTACCACTACTTCACCTACGGTTACAAGTTGGCAGGTGGTAGCGACTACGGCCCTACCGACAACGATATTCACACCATCTTCCGTGCCTACGAGCCTAATTCGAGCGGCAATGGAACTGTTACCGTTGTGGACCGCTTTGGCAACGAATATTCGCAGAGCATTTCGTGGTAAAAAAGCACATATGGACTCTCAAAATATGAAAAAACTAACCTTTCTAGCAGCATTGGCATTGCCACTGTTATCGTTGATTGGCTGTCAGAAAGATATGACAACCGACACGACATTAAACCCTGGTGCAACAACACTCTCGATTTCGCTTGAAGAGAGCCGCACCGAGTTGGGCTCGAAGAGTGGCGACACCTACCCTACCTATTGGTCGGTGGGCGACTGCATTGCCGTAAATGGCGAGAAGTCGAACGAGGTAAATATCGACCAGCAGAACAAGGCTCACGCGACATTCTCGGTGGATAAGGTTTTGGACTATCCATACGTCATCACCTACCCTTACACCGCATCGACCACAGCCGAGAGCGCGAAGGTGCTCTTTCTGGCCGAGCAGAGCTACGTTGAAGGCTCTTTTGCCAGGGGTAGCGCACCGATGTACGGCTATATCGCAAACAAGAGCGAAGCTGTAGTATTGAAGCATCTCGCAGGCGTTTTGCGCTTCGCTATTCGCGATAGCAAGGGTTTGAATACCAAGCTAAAGAAGGTTACTATAAACTCGTCGAAGGCATTGGCCGGCGAGTTCGAGGTTGATTGCCAAAATGGCACTATCACACCTACCGCAAACTGCAGCAAGACAATCGTCTATACCCTACCCGAGAACTTCGCGCTCTCGACCTCTGAGGATAGCTACATCTATATCGCCGTACCGCACGGCACACTCGGCCTTTGCGAGTTGATCTTCACCGACGAGAATGGTAAGAAGTTCTTCGCGCAGTGGAACGGCTCGGAGGTAAAGGCTGGCGTAGTTCGCGAGTTCAAGAGCTTCACATTCCGCGAGAAAAACGAGCCTGTAAACCTCGAGGAGATGACCGAGACTGTGGTCGATGAGTGGGACGACAAGGAGGTAACCGTCAAGGGTTATATTCGTAGCAACGGTAAGCCATTAGCAGATGTAGTTGTGTCGGACGGTTTGTTGTGCACAACAACCAATGCAAACGGCTTCTACTCGTTGAAGAGCAACTTGGCAGATACGAAGTTCATAATGGTAAGTATCCCTTCGGGCTACTCTGCACCAACCGATGCGAATGGTTTGCCAATCTTCTACCACCGTGTAACCGACAGCGAGAAGAAGAACAATCTCTGCGTTGCCGATTTCTCGTTCAACAAGATTGCGAACAACTCGGATCGCTTCACTCTGCTCGTGGGTGCCGACCCACAGCCACGACCAAGCACTTATGGCTACGACAATATCGCATACCACTCGCTCGATTGTTGTAATGACCTCTATCGCGATATGCGTGAGAAGGCGGCAACGATTACAGGCCAAAATGTCTATGGCTTGATGCTCGGTGATGTTGTTCACGAGGATATGACATTGTACGACAACTACATCGAAGGTTTGAGCACGCTTGGCTTCCCTATGTTCAACGTTTTGGGTAACCACGATAACGACAAGACCGCAAAGACCGACGTCGAGGGTCGTCGCGTATTCGAGGAGAAGTTGGGCCCTACCTACTACTCGTTCAACATCGGCAAGTTGCACTTCATAGTGTTGGATAACCTCATTATGAACCTCAACGATAGCGGCGAATTGAAGTCGTATGACGTTCAGGGCCTCACCGACGAGATTTGGCAGTGGTTGCAGAACGACCTTCAGTATGTAGATCGTTCGACCACCCTTATGGTGGCGGCTCACTCGCCGATGTTTAAGCTCATAAACACCCACAACCGTACAGCTCAGTACAGAGAGGAGTATGGAGATCTCTTTGCTGAGTTTGCACAGGTACACGTATGGACAGGTCACACTCATAACTCATTCAACTACAACTACCCTGCTTCGAGCAAGTGGGCCGTTATCGAGGAGCACACCGTAGCTCGCTCGACAGGTGAGTTGTGGACCAACGAGTACCTCGCAGACGGAACACCTCGTGGTTACACCGTAGTGGAGGTTAATGGCAACAATGTTAAGTGGCACTTTAAGCCTACAATCTATCAAAGCAGTTCGTTTAGTAGCAAGACCACAAAGAAGCCAAGCTACACCTACCGCGATTGGAACTACAAAAACGGCGTAGCGAAGATGAAGTCGGACAACTCTACCCTCTCCGAGGCGTACCAGATGAAGGTCTACAAGCCTGGCGAGTACCACAACACCTACGAGGATATGATTGCAGGCAATGCGACAAACAACTACGTATATGTAAACATATTCCTTTGGGACGCCAAGTGGGAGAAGCCAAAGTACAACGGCGTAGAGATGGAGCCTATAGGTTACAAGGACGCCTACTGCTTGGCAACCTACGAGATTCAGAACCACTACAAAACTTATGGTTACAAGCTGATGGAAGACGATGGCTATGGTCCTTCGGACAACAACATTCACACCATTTTCCGTGCGAAAGAGACACGTTCGAGTGGAACGGGAACGGTTACAGTAACCGACCGCTTCGGCAACAACTACTCTTCGGCCGTATCGTGGTAAAACAGCTAGCTAAAACATTTCACTAAATAACTATACTATGAACAAATTTAAAAGATTAAGCCTACTTTTGGTGCTCCTATTCTCCGTTGTTGCGGTCTATGCGGGTGGTATCAAAAATGCACAAGATCTGATGGCCTTTGTTGCGGCTATCAACAAGGGAGAGGACTACTCAGCCTTCAAGAACGAGAAGGGCGAGGTTTGCCTCGAGGCCGACATCGATATGGCTAAGGCCAAGAAGATGCAGCCAGTAAAGACCTTCGGAGGCGTATTCAATGGTCAGGGCTACGCCTTGAAGAATTGGAAGGCGCAGAATGCACTTATCCACGAGTTGTTGGAGGGTGGTAAGATCCAAAACCTCCGCATCGACGCATCGTGTGTGATGAAGTCGCAGACCAAGGGTGGCGAGACCTTCGTAGGTTGGATTGCCAACATCAACAATGGTACGGTCGAGAACTGTGAGAACCACGCACCACTCTACCACAAGTCGAACTTCACAACCGGCAACGTATATGTCGGAGGTATCGTAGGTTCGAACCGCTATGTCGTATATAAGTGTAAGAACTACGGCGAGGTGAACTCAGCAAGCATCTCTTGCAGCCGCGAGCAGAACAAGGAGGTCGCTATCTACGTCGGCGGTATCTGCGGTGCAACCTATCCAAAGAGCCGTTTGGGTGCTACTACAGCTCGTTGCGAGAACTATGGTGCTGTAAAGTCGATGAACGACGCTCGCTACGACAAGGTTGGTGGTATTATGGGTGATGCGTTCAGAACAACCGTGAAGTTGTGTATCAATCGTGGCGACGTTACAAGCACTTCGACCGCTTCCGAGTCGGGCGGCTTAAACGAGACATGGGCTGCGGGTATCGTTGGTTACTCGAAGCACGACATCATCTGCTGCGACAACTTCGGTACCGTATCTACATCGGGTGTGAGCGTGGCTCATACTGCCGGTATCTGCGGTATGCCGCACAATAAGATGGTTATTGCCGACTGTACTAACTATGGCAAGATCGAGACAGCAAACGACTTCCCTTCGCATACCGGAGGTATCGTTGCAACTATCGGTCGTGAGGTCCACCTCGTAAGCTGCGCTAACCGCGGCGAGGTGCGTTTCATCGGCGCAAGCCCTACAAAGCCATCATTCACAGGCGGTATCGTAGGTCAGATTTACACCACAAAGAAGGCAGTAGCAGCTGCATATCTTCGTCGTTGCGTAAATTACGGCAAGGTGGAGAGTCTTTCGGGCGGTAACAACTACGAGAACCACGCTAACGCTATCCATACGGGCGGTCTTGTTGGTCAGGCGGCAGGTAATCAAAAGTATATCGTACGTCTGCTCGACTGCGCAAATAAGGGCGAGGTTAAGGCTGCAACGGGTCGTCGCGGCGGCATCGCCGGAAACATCACTTTTACCGATGTTAAGGGTGGCGAGTTCAACAACTACGCCGAGGCTGTTGAGCCTATGGCTGACGGTTCGACTATCTACGGTCGCGTAGCTACCGAGCAGGGCGAGCCGGTTGTTGGTTGCGTTGTATCGGACGGTAAGCAGTGCGTGGCAACCGACAGCAACGGCCACTACACATTGAAGAGCGATATGAACAATACTCGTTTCGTATTCATCTCTATCCCTTCCGAGTATCAGATTCCTCATCGTAAGAGTGTAATTCAGAACTTCTACCGCATTCCTCGTCACAAGAAGGGTGCTGTGGCTAACTTTACACTCGCAAAGCGCACCGAATCGACCGATAAATACACCGTTGTTATGATTGGCGACCCTCAGATGCGAGGTCTCGGTCACGACGGCTCAGGCGAGCGCTATCGCGACGTATTGCTCCCAGACATTGAGGAGTTCAAGAAGACCACAAAGGGTGAGTTCTTCGCTATCAACCTCGGTGACTTGGTTTACAACTGGATGGCAGGTTATGACGACTATATGGACATCAGCTCGACCACTTCGTACCCTATGTGCCATATCATCGGTAACCACGACTACGACCAGGCAAACATTCTCGAGGGTAAGTTGGGTACTCCATACTTCGAGGAGTATGTATCACCTACCTACTACTCGTTCACCATCGGCAAGGTTCACTATGTGATGGTAAACAGCATTGAGTACAGCCGTGCTGACGCTACTAAGCACTACGGTTCGGGCTTGGATAACGAACAGTTGGAGTGGTTGAAGCAGGATTTGAGCTATATTCCACACGACTACACAATCTACATCTGCGGTCACGCAAACCTTTGGAAGAAGCCGGGTACAAGCCCTAGGGGTTCGTACGGTAAGTACAACGTGAACTACGACGCTTATACCGAGCTTATTAAGCCTTATAAGCGCGTTTATTCGTGGTCGGGCCACTACCACTCTAACTACGAGTTTGAGTACGCAGGAAAGCCTAAATACGAGGATATGAGCCACTTCTCATGTATCTCGGTATCTCGTTGTATCGGTACTTTGCGCTCGAATAAGGAGATGGATAACACAGGTCTTCCAAACGGCTACATGGTTGTAGAGGTTGACGGCGAGAATATCGAGTGGTGGTATAAGGTGCCTGGTCATGACCGCAACTACCAAATGCGCGTCTACACTCCTGTTCGCACAGGCGATGGCTACGTTAAGGTTAATATCTGGAACTACTCGCCGGATTCGAACTGGTCGGCTGTCGAGTGGTGGGAGAATGGCAAGAAGGTTGGCGAATTTGAGCATTTTGCAGAGGTTGACCCTGACTATGTGAAGATTCACACCGAGCAGCTCGGCCACCTCACAGGTACTGCTGCCAAGTATGCTAAGCCAAGCAAGTCGCAATATATGTTCCGCATCAAGCCAAGCGAGGGCGTTACCTCGGGCGAGATTCGCGTAACCGACAACTTCGGCAAGACCTACACCGAGCAGGTTTCGTGGTAAGCCTTGCGAGTTGAGAATTTAGAGTGGAGAGTTGAGAGTTTTCTTTCAGCTCTCTACTTTTTTAGCTCCCTACCCTATAAAAATTTCTAATTTTTAGAGTTTGGTTTTTATTTTTTTTGTATCTTTGGTGCGAAAAGTGTAACTATATCTACAATTAACAGATACTTTTAACAAATTAAACACTATGATTTACTCACACGAAGTGCAGCAGATGTGCTGCGTTAAGAAGGGTGCAAATCACGAGTCTGCTCCAATTCCGGAGGAGGGCAAGTGGGTGCGCGCGAAGGAGATAAAGGACATCTCCGGTCTTACTCACGGTATTGGTTGGTGTGCTCCTCAGCAGGGTGCATGCAAGCTTACTCTCAACGTTAAGGAGGGTATCATTCAGGAGGCTTTGGTAGAGACTATCGGTTGCTCGGGTATGACTCACTCGGCTGCGATGGCTTCGGAGATTCTCCCAGGCAAGACCATTCTTGAGGCTTTGAACACTGACCTCGTTTGCGACGCTATCAACACCGCTATGCGCGAGTTGTTCAAGCAGATCGTTTACGGTCGTACTCAGTCGGCTTTCTCGGAGGGTGGTCTCGTTATCGGTGCTTCACTCGAGGACCTCGGTAAGGGTTTGCGTTCGCAGGTAGGTACTATGTTCGGTACTTTGGCTAAGGGTACTCGTTACCTCGAGATGGCTGAGGGTTACTGTACTCGCATGGGCCTCGACGCTAACGATGAGGTTATTGGCTACGAGTTCGTTCACCTCGGCAAGTTCATGGACTTCGTAAAGAAGGGCATCGAGCCGGTTGAGGCTTTGGAGAAGTCGAAGGGATCGTATGGTCGCTTCAAGGACGCTGTTAAGTATATTGACCCACGTCACGAGTAATAAACCATATTGTTAAACCTATAAAATCAGAGAAGATTATGGCATTATTTGAGAGCTATGAGCGCAGAATTGATAAGATTAACGCTGTGCTTGCACAATATGGTATCGCTAGCATCGAGGAGGCAAAGGCTATCTGCGATGAGAAGGGTTTGGATCCTTACAAGATGTGTGAGGAGACTCAGCCAATCTGCTTCGAGAACGCAAAGTGGGCTTATGTAGTTGGTGCTGCTATCGCAATTAAGAAGGGTTGTACAGTTGCTGCTGACGCTGCTGAGGCTATCGGCGAGGGCTTGCAGGCATTCTGTATCAATGGTTCGGTTGCAGAGGATCGTAAGGTAGGTATCGGCCACGGTAACTTGGCTGCTCGTTTGCTCCGCGAGGAGACTCAGTGCTTCGCATTCTTGGCAGGTCACGAGTCATTCGCTGCAGCTGAGGGTGCTATCAAGATTGCTGAGATGGCTAACAAGGTTCGTCAGAACCCACTCCGCGTTATCCTCAACGGTCTCGGTAAGGACGCTGCGAAGATCATTTCGCGTATCAACGGCTTTACTTATGTTCAGACTGAGTTCGACTACTACACTGGCGAGGTTCACGAGGTAGCTGCTACTCCATATTCGGATGGTCTCCGTGCAAAGGTACGTTGCTACGGTGTTGACGACGTTCGCGAGGGCGTTGCAGTAATGTGGCGTGAGGATGTAGATGTATCGATCACCGGTAACTCTACAAACCCTACTCGTTTCCAGCACCCTGTTGCAGGTACTTACAAGAAGGAGCGCGTATTGGCAGGTAAGAAGTACTTCTCGGTAGCATCTGGTGGTGGTACTGGCCGTACTTTGCACCCAGATAACATGGGCGCAGGTCCTGCATCTTACGGTATGACCGATACTCTCGGCCGTATGCACTCTGACGCACAGTTCGCTGGTTCGTCGTCAGTTCCTGCACACGTTGAGATGATGGGCTTCCTCGGCATGGGTAACAACCCAATGGTAGGTGCTACCGTTGCAGTTGCAGTTGCAGTTCAACAGGCGATGAAATAGTAGTTAACTATTTGATAACCAAAGCACGATTCGTTTACGGGTCGTGCTTTTTGTTTGCCTCTACCCGACTATTTCATCGCCTGACATACCTCAAATTACAACCCCCACGACCGAAAGATCGTGGGGGCTGCGGGTTAATAAGTGGAGATATTAGTCGATATAGCTACCGACTTTCTGATAGATGTAGTTGGCCATAACCTCGAAGCCCTCCTCGTTCGGGTGGCTGCCTGCCTCCTTCGGAATTACCGTGCTGGTGCGATATGGCGAGATCTCCTGCAAATCCACACACTTATAGCCGTAGCGAGCCTCGTAGTGGGCAGCAATCTTCAAAATTGCCTGGCGAGTACCCGCAGGAATCCAGTCTCCGATAATCATCACAACCTTCGCCGATGGATACTGCTGGTGCATCAACGAGAGCAACTTCACATAGGCATAGACAAATGATGTATCGTCAAGAGCCTCAATCTGCGCGCGTGTAGTAGCTGCATCGGCCGCATCGAACACCACCTTCATCTCGGCATCGGTAGGACACGCTGACTCATCATAGTCCGAAGCCTTATAGATTGGGTATCCAGGATAGATACTGATGCTCTTACCTCGATTCGACACGTCGTTAGTACCGCCGTGCAACAAGATAACATCAGGGTTACCCATTCCGTCGGCAATGAAGCGCTCCACGAAGCAGTGACCTGCGCCGTGGTCACTAGCTAGGTACTCAGGGTCGGTAGAACGAGCCACAACGGTACCACTCCACGAGATATTCATATCGAATCGTGCGTTGCTCATATACTTGTAGATGAGCTTATACCAATAGGTCTGAGTAGCTGACACAACGTTTGCATTTGATCCTTGCGGATAGAACTTGACATATCCCGCAGGCATCCAACCCTCGAAGGTGCTTATCGAGTCGCCGATGACGCTAACTCGGGTCTTGTTATCAGGCAATATGGTAGCATTATTTGCAGGAACTGCCGTAGGTATAGGATAGCCGCTCGCATCAGCCTTCCAGCTACCACCTGCAGCGTTCAACTTCGCAAGCAGAGTGCCGTCGGTCATCTGTGAGATGGAGAGGCACTCAACATTGTTCTCTGTCACCTCCTCCTGACCAACCTTGCCCGGCAAGTAGTAGCAATAAGTGAGCGTATTGTCATACGTGATGCCATTACCTCGTCCATACAACGAGCCATAGTACTTCATCGACGTATACTCGGCGATACTCTTACCCTCGGTCGAGACGATAGAAGCCAAGTCAAGGTTCGAGTAGCAGCGTAAGAACTCGCTATTCTTGATATAACCCGCAAATCCTCCAAATCCTGCGCTTGAAGCCGCAGCATTGAATGTAATCGATGATATCAACGATGCGCAATCGGTAATCTTCGCATTACCGCCCTTGGTGCCCGACTGGTGAATACAGCCGACAAGACCGCCCGAAAGACCGTAGTTGTAAGAGTTCTTATACGAAGCTTTAATAGCACCTACGAAGAGGCAGTTGCTAACCTCAGGAGTAATAACCGTGCTGTTGGTAATAAGGACGCCTACAACACCGCCGACATAGATATTTGCCGAGACATTTGCGTAGCAAGCCGAATTCTCGACAACAGCCTTTGTGCCGAAATCAGCCTTGCTATCGATTACGCCGACAATACCACCCGTACCGTAGTTGTCGGTGCCTGAGCTGTTGCCTACATTACCCTCAATGCGAGAATTGCTCGACACCAAGCAGCTACTTACGCTACCGCTATGAATACGACCTGCAATACCGCCCAAGTGGCCATATTTCGATCTCACGGGAGCCTCAACTCTACAATTCGAGACTGTAGCATCGAGCGTCATATAGCCGACGATACCACCGGTATTAGTCTTTGAATTGTAGACAAGCGAGCCCTGACCAAGGTGGCCATTAGTGATTGAGCCACCCTCAATAGAACCTACTATACCGCCACAAATTTGACCCTTGGTAGTGGTCAAATATCCCGTATAGCTGACATTCGAAATGGTCGAGTTATAAGCGTAACCCACAACGCCTCCGATAACAGCGCTATCACTGCGGGTGTCGACCTTGCCCGTATGCTCTCCGCACGCTGCCGAGGAGATAGTACCCGCAACTGAGCAGTTGTCGAGTGTCGATTCTATCGCCTTGCCCGCAACTCCACCTGTGTAGAGTTGGTTGACGTCGGTAACCAAAACCGAGAGTTCGGCGATGTTCAAATTCTTGACGGTAGCGTTGGTTATCTCGCCAAAGAGAGCCGTAGGGGCGGTATTCTTTGGTGTTACGGTGAGATTCGAGATTGTGTAGTTCTTGCCGTCGAACGAGCCCTTGAACTGAGCAATCGGCGAGAATGATTGACCCGCCATATCGATGTTGCCCGCCAACACATAGTGCGCTGCGGTGTAGTCCTTGCCGTCCGAGGCTATAACCGAGCCGTCGCAAAGACCTGCGAACTTAACGAGGTCATTCGCACTCTTGATGATGTATGGCGACGATGCCGTACCATCGCCCTCGAAGGTCGAGGTAACAATGGTTATATTCTGCACCTTCGAACGATCCTGCAAACGACAACGAACAGCGAACGCCTGACCAATCTGCGTATATTTTTCGCTTACAACCGGAGTCATTGATGCCGGTGCTGAGTTGTCGCTACTGATGCGGACTGCGTGGAGCTTGTTTGTATTGTCTGTTGCTGTGGGTACAGCCCAGAGGTTGAAATTTTTACTGCAATACGACACCTTACCGCTTGTTCCCGAGCGGAAACCTACGGTCGGAATATATACCAAACCTCCCGTTGTAGGACACTCATAGTAGTAGCCGTAGACGTTGGTATTGCTACTACCCCACGATGCCTTGGTGTAAGAAAAGCCTTTGAGGTAAGCCAAGACGCTCGCTGCATCGTCCACCACATATCCCGCAGGGCAAGGGTCGTTGGTAGCCTTCTTATCGACAACATCGTTGTCAATCGAGTACCAAAGCATATCCTTGTCGGTGTAGGAACTATACGGGTTCTTGTACCAAGTATAGTAGTTACCCGACGATGCCGTAGATGAGGCCGCTGCGTCCGAGTAGAAGGCTGCATAGAACGTCTTTGGGTCAGTCAAAGCCACATCGTAATCGTTTGCGCTCTTCGAGAATGCGAAGTGCTGATTATAGGACGAGAAGCCATACTGCACAGCCACTCGAGTAGAGACCTTGAAGGCTGTAGCCTCGGTAGTTGAGTTCTTGACCGACGAGGTACGAGGGAATGGCGTGGGACGGCCATACTGATAGTACAAACCGCCGGCATCGGTAGCATCGCTCTCCGAAATTGATGTAGCATCGGTCGCAGTTACAGGGGTGTAGGTAGCACCCAGATTACGGTCGAGAATTGCATAGTTCTTCGTGTTGCCACGCACAACGACCGTCTTCGGCTGGTCGGTACACCATATATGCCAAGCCCAAAGCACCTTGTGATCTGCGCTCAAGAGTACGACCTGCGCATTACCCTCGGCATTGTTGCCCTCGTATTTGAACGATATGGTGCCGGTCAAGGCATCGTAATTTACATTATTGACGAGCTGCGCACCCTCGCTCCACGAGAGGTGTGCATATGCTGCATTGGCGATATTCTCCGTCTCATTGATTTTACGAGCAGGGAACGAGTACCACTTCGCCGCCGAGCCTTGTGGTACGATATAGCAGTTTGCTACGCCGTCAGTGCCCAAGTCGGTAGTTGCCGTTGGAGCCAATGCATCGATGTCGATAACCGCCAATGGGCGAATCATCGAACGGTTTACAGTGATGGCACTCTTGGTTGTAATTGAGTATGAACCTTGCTCGGTCTGCACGCAGATGGCGAGATTTTTGTAGGTGCGTGGCGGAACTATAAAGTAGAACGACGTTGCCTCACTGTTGCTCAGCGCCACCGAGCAGGTTGCATAGAGCGAGTTGAAGGTTGAAGCGTGGTCAGTTCCAGGGGTAAATTTCGGCTCGTTGGCATTCGAGAAGTCGATAGTTCCCTCGCCCGACAATGCATCATAGACATTCGAGTCGTTACGCAAAGCGAGATGCTTCACGGTCTGCGAACCCTTCAACTTAATCTCGATGAAGCCGCAAAGGTTCTTAAATGCGAGATTATTGCCCGAGAGGTGCGCGCACATCACATTCTCATTGTTGTTGAATACGCGCTTCGAGCCGTCGAGTGTTACTGAGGATACCAACGAGTGGGTCAACAATCCCGTCTCCTTGTTGAATGTCGAGTTGCTGCTGTAAGGGTAAAATGCGTAGGCAATATCGGTAGGTACCGAGAACGATGCGGACGATCCGTTGATTGCAGATACTACACACTTGGTGATTGTGCCGTCGGTCGAGATTGCACCAATGGCATCACTCTCACTCCACACGATTTTACCGCCATTATTGTCGATAAGCGTTGTGCGGGAGGCTTCGCCCTTATTATTTGTGTCATCGCACTCCAACGAGGCGGTAACCTCCATCATCTCCTTAACGACACTCTCTGTAATGGTAACCTCTTCGTCGGTAGTGAGGTCTTGAGTACAACCCACCGCCAACATTGCGGCAACGAGTGCCAAAACTAAACTATAGTAGAACTTTCTCATAGTCTCTCTTCTCGTTAAATGGGTTAATAGAACTCTATCTCATCATCTTTACCGACATCCTCCATATTGCTCGATCGGGCAAAGCCCTTCTCGGTAGCTACCAAAATAGAGACCGCACTCGGAGCTTCATAAGCTTGCGGCTGCCAGTATAATTTAACATCAGTTTTCATTCTGTTTCTTATCTGTTTTATGTCGTTTTAGCTAAATTTTCATTTTCGCACCATAAAATTAGGAATTTATTTTGAAAAAAAACGAACAATGGTATCGATTTTATAAAATCGATACCATTGTTTATATTACTGCCGTTAGGGATATTGCTACAACTTAACAAAGTGTATCTCCACAATCGCATCTTGCTTGGACGAGTACGGAATTGTACTTTTCAAAGTCAGATTTTTATTAGAGATATCGACAATGTCGAGCTCCACCGGCTCTTCACCCTCATAATACAGTACCACCTTGCCATCTGTAACGCTGTACTTTGCCGATAGGGGACTACCCTACTATATACTTGCCGATTTTCGGGATTTTCTGCAGGAGAACTGCCACCACAGCAGTCAACACAAAGCCTACAACAGCCGAGAGGATTATCTCCACCGGAGTGGTCCAAATCCACAATTTACCCTCGAAGCCTATATCGAGCCAACCGCGCACAGCACCGCACACCGGCACAAGGATAAGCAAGTGCATCAAGTAGATGCCATAACTAGCCTTCGACACAGGCAAGAGCACCTTCTTATAGAAGCCGCCATTGCACTTAATCTTCTTAAACAAGAGCAACCAAGCAACGGTCATCAGCACCACGCCGATAGTATCGTTGCACCATGTCGTCTCCCACCACACAGCCATCTTGACAGGGCCTTGTGCAGGGAAGTAGTCGCCACACGACTCGAACACACGCCACAAGAAGCCACCGAACGAAATAGCAAAGCCCGCCAAGTAGCTCGGCACAGCGATTGCCAGGGTCTTTTTCCACGACAACTCACCCACAAAGCGACGGAAGTACAAACCGAGCAGCAAGTAGCCGATAAAGCCGCTAAAATAGTAGAACAAGCCATACGCGTTCCAGCTCGCCTCGCCCCACAATGGCGTTTGCGCCTGGCGTGGCAAACCCGACACGCCGTGAATAACCTCCAACGACTCCCAACCGCCCGAATACCAATCGCGGATAATAGGAATAAGTGTCGTAAAGAGCCAAATACCGAGGTATATCTGCAACTCTCGCTTGCTCACCTTCTCAGCCCACGGCGAGAATAGCGGCATAAGCAGATAGAGACCCAAAATCATATAGACAAACCATAGGTGGCCTGCCGCATAGTTGAAGTTGAGCAACAGATTCTGGAAATTCTCAACCGGCTCGCCCCATGCAAAGGCATAGACTGCGCTCCACAGCAAGAACGGCACCAGCACACGCACTGCACGGCGTTTGAAGAACTCGCCCGACGAGTAGTGTAACGGAAACTGCAAGTAGCTCGAAGCCACGATAAAGAGAGGTACGCACGCGCGCACAAAAGAGTCGAAGAACGACGACCAGTAGGCGTCCGCCCTGGTCAGAATCTGCGACCCCTCACCGCCGAGGTAGAATGGCTCTGTCGAGTGCACCAACAACACCATAAAGCAGGCTGCAACACGCAACCAATCAACCCAAACAACGCGATTTTCAGTTTTTAGTTGAGTCATTATTCTTGAATTTTTATTGTTCTCTTTTGCAAATTTAGTAAAATTTTCAGACTCCCCTACTTTTTATTGTGGATTTTGGCAAAAAGCACTATCTTTGTCCTCGCAAAAGGAGAGATGCAGGAGTGGTTGAACTGGCCCGCCTGGAAAGTGGGTAAACCCCAAAAGGGTTTCGGGGGTTCGAATCCCCCTCTCTCCGCAAAAACTTTTTGAACGAGGCGATTCTTGTCGCCTCGTTCGTTTTTTTTGCGGCGCGAGGGGGATTCGTCAGTCGGTGGCGGTGTGGCAGAGTCGTCTGCAAGTTGCCAGATAGTCATTGTTGCTGCGCAACTACGATAATAAATCAAATATCATCATCTCAAATAAATTTGGCTGCTGCTATTTAATTTACTCTCTAAAACCGTTGGTTTTAATGCCTATCTCCCATCTTTTGCTCTGCTCAAACCTGCGGTGTTTGATAGGATTTGATAGGAAGCCCTATTTTATCCTATCTCGTCCTATCAAGGGCGTAAGCCCGAATCCTATCTTGTCCTATTAATCCTCATTACTCTCTAAAAAAACTATCCAATCTCAGCTCTCTAATCAAAAGTTTTTCTTTTTGTAAAATTTTGGTTACTTTTGTAGGTTGCAAGGCGTGTATTATGAAGAACGAGACAACAAAAGGTAAAGGTTTTATGGCAAGGGTGTTACGACTCCTTGCTAAGGGCGTTGCCGCAGTTGTGCTGATTCTCATAATGGGCATTACGATGGTGAGCGTTGCGCCGATATACGACTTCGGCGAGGGTGAGCCGTTCGCAGGTAGCGACATCTACAACCCCTACAAAGGTCTCGACAGCGCAATCTGTTGGAAGAGAGCCAATTTCCACACCCACACCCGCGTCGAAGGTCTTTTGAACGAGTGCAGCCATTCGCCAAGCGAGGTGGTGGAGACCTACGAGAGTCTCAGCTACGACATCGTGACATTCTCGAACCACAACGAGCTGACTACACACCCCAAAGGCACAGATTATCAAGCTAATGCATACGAGCACGGCTACAACCTATTCAAATTTCACAAGCTCACATTCGGTGTGAATGAGGTGTGGCACTTCGACCATCTCTTCCCTATTTTCGCATCGCAAAAGCAGTTCCAGCTGACGCAGTTGGCCCAAAGTGCCGATATCGTTCAGCTCAACCACCCGCTGCGCACACCGACCCTGTCGGAGGAGCAGTTGAAGCAGCTCTCGGGCTACAAGCTCATAGAGTTGGATAGCGGAAAATCGACAGAAAACGAGTATTGGGATAAGGCCTTGAGTGCAGGCCGATACAGCTTCGGCGTAGCAAACGACGACCTGCATCACCCTGACCGTACCTACAAAATTGCAAGAAGATGCAACTTCCTCGCTACCCCATCGGCCAAATATGAGGATATTCTCAAGACCTTAAGCTCGGGTTGTTTCTACTCGATGCGACTCCCCGACTATGGCGATGGCGATTGGGCAATCAAGCGAGAGAAGAATAAGGCATTGCCACGCATAGAGGCAATTTCACTGCGAGATAGTGTAATATCTATCCGTTTCTCCCACTCGGCAGATCTCATCAAGGTGACAGGTCAGAACCACGCTACCCTCTCGACCGCCGAGAAGAGCGACATGCTGACCTATGCGATGAAGGCTACCGATGCGTATGCGAGAATTACGGCCTACTTCCCCGAGGGCGAGGTCATATACACCAACCCTTTTGCGAGATACGACGCATCGCAGCAGTCGAGTCCGTTCGACGTCGAGGCCCCAAAAGTGAATATACTCTTGACAATACTTTTCAATCTTATGCTTCTCGTTATATGCGTAGCAGACGGATTTATACTATATAAATATATCATAAAGAGATGAACAACGAGAATTTCAAAATAAAGATGGCCACAGCAATGGCTAAGTGCGCGGAGTTCCTCAAGCAAAAGAGGAGCTTAACCTACGTATGCCTGCTGTTGAGCATATACATCACTTTGGCCTTTCACTACCCATTTTTCAGCTACGTAGCCGAGAATGTAAGTGAAAACTTCAGCGGCATTTGGCTTGTTATCAGCATGGCAATACTTATGCCCGCACTCAACTATCTGATATACTATCTGCTTCTCTACTTGGGACGTATTGTAGGCAAATGCATCATCTCACTGACTCTTGTAGGCAATGCAATCGGCCTCTATTTTATCAACACATATAACGTGTTGATTGATAGAAATATGATGGGTAACGTATTCAATACTCAATTTTCGGAAGGCTCGAATTTCCTATCGTGGACAATGCTAGCATATGCGCTACTGCTCGGAGTAGTGCCAAGCCTATTACTCATTCGCAAGAGCATCAATTACGGCTCCATAAAGAGGCTCCTCATCAACCTCGGCATCTCCATTACGATTATTCTCGGAGTGGTTGCCAGCAACTACAAGAGTATCTTTTGGATTGACCGCCACTCCCACCCTATGGGTAGCAAAATTTTGCCTTGGTCCTACATAATAAACTCTATCCAATACTACAATCGCAGCCGTTTGGATAACGAGAAGGAGATTATCCTCCCCGACGCAGAGGTGGTATCGGATAGCAAGGATATTGTCGTGCTTATCATCGGCGAGTCGGCCCGTAGCCAGAACTTCTCGCTCTACGGATATGAGCGCGACACCAATCCGTTGATGAGAGCTGCAGGCGCAACAGCCCTCAAGGCGAAAGCTTCGGATACCTATACACTAAGCACGGTGAGGACAATTCTACAACACAAGCAAAAAAAAGGCACTTTGTACGAGATACTTCCTAACTACCTCTCGCGCAATGGCGTTGACGTAACATGGAGAAGTAGCAACTGGGGCACACCTCCGCTCCACATCGAGAAGAACTTCACAAAGAGCGATTTGGAGAAGCAGTACCCCGAAGCCGACAGCAGATACGACGGCCTTCTTTTCCACGGATTGAAGGAGTTGATTTCCGCCAGCGACAAGGATAAAATTTTCATCGGCCTTCACACCTACACCAGCCACGGCCCGGAGTACTACAGCAACTCGCCCGAGGAGTTTAAGAGATTTTTGCCCGAGAGTCACGCTGTCGAAATGGCAAATGCCAAGTACGAGGAGCTAATAAATGCATACGACAACACCATCGTATATACCGACTATTTGGTGCATTCGGTTATCGAGACGCTAAAGGAGTTTAAGGATCGCCGCTCGTGCGTGATCTTCATCTCCGACCACGGAGAGTCGCTAGGCGAGGGTGGTTTCTACATGCACGGACTTCCAATGGCCATGGCACCGGACGAGCAGTTGGATATTCCGTTTATCGTTTGGACATCGGAGAACTCCGCTACGAAGGTCAAGGAGATAGAGTTGACTGGACACCACAACATCTACCATAGTGTGATGAAATTCCTTGGCTTGAACGCCTCATTCTACGACGAAACAAAAAACATTTTTGAGTAATGCTATTCATTGTTAACCCCATATCGGGCAAAGGCCGCAGCCAAAGGCTTGCCAACAAACTTCTTGCAAAGGGCTACAAGGTAGCCTTTACGGAGTATGCCGGTCACGCCGAGACGCTCGCACGCGAAGCGAGCGACGAGGTCGTTGTGGCTGTTGGTGGCGACGGAACAGTGAACGAGGTAGCTCGAGGATTGGTCGGTAGCAACAAGGCACTCGGCATTATACCATGCGGCAGTGGCGACGGACTGGCACGTCACTTGGGGCTTTCGCACAATACGAACAAAGCCTTAAAGACAATCGAAAATGGGGAGTGCAAGAGTATGGACGCAGCCGAAATCAACGGACGACTCTTCTTCTCGGTCTGCGGTGTGGGTTTTGACGCAGTGGTGAGCGAGCGATTTGCCAAGTGCGGAAAGCGCGGCCTTGCAAACTACATCAAGCAAGGACTCAAGACTTGGACGGAGTATGCGCCCGAGCGATACACCATCGACATTGACGGCATCAGCATAGAGACCAATGCCCTTTTCATCACCATTGGAAACTCCAACCAGTGGGGAAATGGTGCGAAGATTACCCCACTTGCCGATTGCTGCGACGGCCTGCTCGACATAACCATAGTGGAGCAATTTGGCGCCTTGGCACTACCCGAAATGGCCTATAAGCTAATGGCTGGCACCCTCGACAAGAGTTCGAAAGTGCACTGCTACAAAGGAAAAAACATTCGCATAGTTCGCGCAAACGAAGGTCCTGCACACGCCGACGGCGATTGGTTTATCGCACCCGATACGCTTGAAATAAAGATACTTCCGGCGGCGTTGAAGGTCATCGTTTAATCGCTCAACACCATAATACAACCGCTATGAAACGCTCAATTTTTATTACAATCATACTTTCAGCACTCCTTCTTGTCTCTTGCGCCGAGCCTGCTCAGCAGACGTTAGAGCTACCCAACCGACAGGGCTGGAGTCGCGATTTGCCGACGCTGACGGGCGATATCGAGGGCGCAGTTATTACCCGATACTTCACAAAGCGCAAGGGCAATGAGTTCATAAAAGCAAGCATCGAGAGCAGGGAGTCGTACAAATTCAACCAGAGGGGTGACGTCATCGAGAAGATCGAGTACGACACCAAAGGTCTGCCTTGGGCAAAGTGCATCTACAAGTATGAAGCAGACGGCAGAATGGTCGAGCAAGCGTGGTACAAAAAAGATGGTACATTGGATTGGCGTGCACTCTACAAGCACGACAGAAAGGGCCTTATCATCGAGGAGACATGCTACAATGCCGACGAGACGAAGAGAAGCATATCACTCTACAAATATGACGATAAGGGCAATAAAATCGAGGAGGCGAGCTATGACGGCACGGGCGTACTTCAGTGGGTTGTTTTCTGCCAATATAACGAAGGTGGCAACCTCTTAGAGGAGGCCGGCTACTATAGTAGCGGTGCTTTGGACTACAAATTCCTCAACAAATACGATGCAGAAGGCAAACTTGTCAAATCTACCGAGTACGACATCGACGAAAAGCCGATGAGAAGCATCGCCTACACCTATAACCCCGAAGGGCAACTCACCGAGGAGGATATTTTCGACGAGAAGAACAAGCTAATCTCGAAGTGGCACTACACCTACGATACGCAAGGCAACGTCGTAAAGATAGCTCCAACCTGCACCACTACAGAACCTTACGGCATTATCACCGAGTTCGAAATCCTCTACCGAAAGTAGCAACAAACCTTTCTGAGTAGTGAGTAGTTAGTAGAGAGTAGTTGGTCAATGGCGTTGCCATTGACCTTTTTTTGTTAGGGGGTGTTAGAGGCTGTTAAGGGCTGTTAAGGGTTGTTAAGGGCATTAAGGACGTTAAGGACGTTAAGGGTTTTATCCTATCAAATCCTATTCATTCCCATCAAATCCTATCAAATCCTATTAAATCCCATCAAGTGCCCCCAGGATTCGAACGGTCGCAGCAGGTTTGAGCAGAGCAAAAGATGAGAGATAGACATTAAAACCAAAGGTTTTAGAGAGTAAATTAAATAGCAGCAGCCAAATTTATTTGAGATGATGATATTTTATTTGCTATCGTAGTTGCGAAGCAACAATGGCTATCTCGCAAATTGCAGATTACTTTGCCACACCGCCACCGACTGAACGAAGCCCTCGAATGGAGCGAAAACAAAAACAGCGATGAAAAATCATCGCTGTTTGTTTGAGCGGAAAGAGAGGGATTCGAACCCCCGGACCCGTGAAGATCAACGGTTTTCAAGACCGCCGCATTCGACCACTCTGCCATCTTTCCAGGCGCAAAGGTACTACCTTTTTTCAATTTTGCAAAATTTTTCTCAAAAAGTTGAATTTTATCTTGATATTTTCTATCTTTGTAAGTTGGAAGTGAAATATAATTTCACAACCTCAAAAAAAAGAAGTTTACAAATTACAAAAAAATAACAAACTATGGGAAGAGCATTTGAGTATCGCAAGGCGAGAAAGATGAAGAGATGGGGTCACATGGCTCGTGTCTTCACAAAGATTGGTAAGGAGATTGAAATGGCAGTAAAGGCAGGTGGATCGGATCCATCGGCAAACACTCGTCTCCGAATCCTTATTCAGAATGCGAAGGCTGAGAACATGCCTAAGGAGAACGTAGAGCGTGCAATCAAGCGTGCAACTGAGAAGGACGCTGCAGACTACAAGGAGGTAATCTACGAGGGATACGGCCCTAACGGTATCGCAGTACTCGTTGAGACTGCTACCGACAACACCAACCGTACCGTAGCAAACATTCGTATGTACTTCAACAAGTGTGGTGGTACACTCGGCAACTCGGGTTCGGTAGGCTTTATGTTCGAGCACAAGTGCGTATTCAAGTTCAAGGCTGAGGGCGTAGATCCTGAGGAGCTCGAGCTTGAGATGATTGACCTCGGCGTAGATGAGTTCTACGTAGAGGAGGACGGCATCAACGTATACGCTCCATACGAGTCGTTCGGCGCTATTCAGAAGTGGCTCGACGATCAGGGTTACGAGATCGTATCGGGAGAGTCAGTTCGTATCCCAACCGACACCAAGGAGCTCGACGCAGCAGGTCGCGAGGCAGTTGAGAAGTTGGTCGAGAAGTTGGAGGAGGACGACGACGTAGTAAACGTTTACCACACAATGGCCGAGGTCGAGGAGTAAACGACCAACAAAAAAAAGAACCTTAAAACTTCAATATAACACATAGCAGATATGAATAACAAGTATGCATTGCCAAAGGATGGAGGTCTGATTGCTGATGAGGCATTCAAGGATCTTACCCAGCGATACGAGCGCATCGCAACCAAGGCTTACGAGAGTGAGTATGAGGGTGTGCAGTACATCGCAGACAACATCGTTGCAGCAATCAAGGCTCACAAGGGCGAGAAGCCATTCTCACTCGGATTAACCACAGGTAAGACCCCTATCGGTCTCTACCGCGAGCTCGTAAAGCGCTACAAGGCAGGCGAGGTTAGCTTTGCAAATGTTGCAGTTTACAGCCTCGACGAGTTCTACCCTATCAAGCCTACCGAGAAGCAGAGTCGCAACCGTCGTATCCACGATGAGCTGCTCGACCACATCGACATTCTCCCTGAGAACATCAACTTCCCTGACGGAACACTTCCACGCGAGAAGCTCTCGGAGTTCTGCGCTCACTACGGAAAAGCTGACATCGACTTAATGATTATTGGCGTAGGTAAAGATGGTCAGATCGGCTTCAACGAGGCAGGTTCACACGTGAAGTCGGGCACTCGTCTTGTTCAGCTCTCATACCAGTCGCGCAAGGTGCAGTCTGGCGCATTCGGAGGTTTGGAGAACACTCCGAAGATGGCTATCACAATGGGTATCGGCACAATCTTGAAGGCTAAGCGCATTATCGTAATGGCTTGGGGTGAGGATAAGGCAAAGATCACTAAGCACATCATCGAGGGCGAGGTTTCGGAGATGGTACCTGCATCGCACTTGCAGACTCACAACAATATCGAGATCGTTATCGACGAGGGTGCTGCAACTCAGCTCACTCGCGTACAAACCCCTTGGTTGGTAGGTTCGTGCCAGTGGTCTCCAAAGTTCACCCGCAAGGCTGTAGTTTGGTTGTGCGGCGTGGTAAACAAGCCTATTTTGAAGCTTACACATAAGGATTATATCGAGAACTCACTCGGCGAATTGTTGGAGCAGGGTCGCAGCTACGACCAGATTAACATCGACGTATTCAACGACTTGCAGCACACCATCACAGGTTGGCCGGGCGGTAAGCCAAACGCTGACGACTCGACACGTCCGGTGAAGTCAACTCCATTCCCAAAGAGTGTATTGATCTTCTCGCCACACCCAGATGACGACGTAATCTCGATGGGTGGAACATTTATCCGCCTTGTGGAGCAGGGTCACAATGTTCACGTAGCATACGAGACTTCGGGTAACGTAGCCGTTCACGACGACGTAGTGTTGCAGAATATCGACGTTGCGCACGAGTTGGGCTTTGCCGACGAGTTTGCAAACGTAGAGGCAATCATCAAGAATAAGAAGCCGGGAGAGCCTGAGCCACGTCCATTGCTCAACATCAAGGGAGCTTTGCGTCGTGCCGAGGCACGTGCAGCCGTTCGTTCGTTCGGTCTCAACGCCGACACCAACGCACACTTCTTGAACCTTCCGTTCTACGAGACAGGCGGTATCAGCAAGAGCCCATTCACTCAGGCCGACATCGACATCGTAGCGAAGTTATTGCGCGAGGTTAAGCCTCACCAGATTTACGCTGCAGGCGATTTGTCTGATCCACACGGAACACACCGTACCTGCATCGAGATCGTATTGGAGGCTATCGCCGTAGTTAAGGACGACGAGTGGTTCAAGGATTGTCACCTCTGGCTCTATCGTGGAGCTTGGATGGAGTGGGATCTCGGTTCGGTGGATATGGCAGTGCCTCTCTCGCCAAACGAGATTATCACAAAGCGTCACGCCATCTATCGCCACCTCTCGCAGAAGGATATCGTGCCATTCCCTGGTGAGGACCCACGCGAGTTCTGGCAGCGCAGCGAGGACCGTACACAGGCAACAGCTAAGCAGTACGATGCTCTCGGTATGGCTGAATACCAGGCTATTGAGTTATTTGTAAGAATGTTTTAACCTATAAAATAAAGAAGAAATCATGAGACTTATCATTCAGGATAGCGCACAGACAGGTGGTCGTTGGGCTGCTGAGTATATCGTAAAGCGCATCAACGAGAAGGAGGCGGCAGGCGGTCGCTTCGTGCTCGGTTTGCCAACCGGCTCTACCCCACTTATCACTTACGCTCGCCTCATCGAGTTGTACAAGGAGGGTAAAGTATCGTTCAAGAATGTTGTTACATTCAATATGGACGAGTATGTGGGCTTGCCACAGGAGCACCCTGAGAGCTACCACTCGTTTATGTGGAACAACTTCTTCAAGTACGTTGATATCAACCCTGAGAACGTAAATATCCTTAACGGTAACGCTCCGGACTTGGCAAAGGAGTGCGAGGAGTACGAGGCTAAAATTGTTGCTGCAGGCGGCATCGACCTCTTCCTCGGCGGTATTGGTGAGGACGGCCACTTGGCATTCAACGAGCCATTCTCGTCGCTCCACTCGCGCACTCGCGTGAAGACCTTGACCTACGACACATTGCTCGTTAACTCGCGTTTCTTCGACAACGACGTAAACAAGGTTCCGAAGTTGGCTTTGACCGTAGGTATCGGCACTGTTCTCTCGGCTAAGGAGGTGGTAATTTTGGCATTCGGTCACAAGAAGGCTATGGCATTGCACAATGCTATCGAGGGTGCATACTCGCACACTTGCACAGCGTCGGCAATCCAGACCCACCCTCACGGAATGATCGTTTGCGACGAACACGCAACCGTTGAGTTGAAGGTCGGCACTTATCGCTACTTCAAGGATATCGAGAAGGACAACTTGTAATAGTCGGCACAAAGGCTATACCATATATATAATATATTAGTAGCCAGCCATTCACGAACGGATAGGAAATCACCTATCCGTTCTTTTTATTTTTGACACAAAATGTTTCAAATTTGACATTCGACATTTTCGAAGAAAAATCGGTAAATTATTGTTTTTTATATTTTTTTTGTATATTTGTAGTAAGCAAGATGTAAAAAATGACATAAACCTCCCTCTAAAAAAGCAGATGAGAGGCAATTTTGAGATTTTAACAGTTTGACATTCAAGCTATTACGTTCAATTTGGCAAAATTGACAAATAAGAGACGCCGAAACAGAGACGAAATTGACAAATACGAAAGAAGGAGATTCGAGGTAAAGAATAGACCTCTTTTTCAAACTTTTAAAATATTTTTTACCAACAAATAATTAACTAAAAACTTAAAAACTAAAACGAGATGAAAAATTTGGCAAAAATTTTCATGGCAGTCGTAGCGTTAGTGGCATTCTCATGTACCACCGACACTACAGAAACCCTTGTAAATCAAGGGGGGGGGAATTTGACCTCTATCACTCTCTCGTTGGAGCAGGCTCGTACTCAGCTCGGCGATGAGGTAGATGGTTACTATCCTCTTTTGTGGAGCGAGGGTGACCAAATCTCCGTAAATGGCGTTGCTTCGGAGCCTTTGGCTGCCGACAAGGCTGGTTTGGCAGAGGCTACTTTCTCTGTGCCGGTTGCTGCTGAGGTCTACAGCATAGCTTACCCTGCTGCTGGCGAGGGCAAGGTATTGTTTGCTGAGAATCAGGTACACACTGCAAACAACACTTTCGGCAGTGGTGTTACCACCATGTATGCTAAGTGTGCAGCAGGTGAGCCTGTTCAGTTGCAGCACCTTACTGCTATCCTCAAGATTGGCGTACAGGGCGAGGCAACATTGACTCACGCGCAGATTTCGACCATCGATCGTACTCCTATCGCAGGCGAATTTGCAATCGATGAGGAGGGTGCAGTTACAGCAACTGCTTCATCTAAGAGCGTTATCAACTACTCTTTCGGCGATGGTTTGCAGCTCACAGGCGAGGATCAGTACATTCACGTTGCAGTTCCTGCAGGCGAGTACGACGAGC
Organism: Alistipes sp.; assembly: GCA_045648965.1. Classification (GTDB taxonomy): domain Bacteria; phylum Bacteroidota; class Bacteroidia; order Bacteroidales; family Rikenellaceae; genus Alistipes. The sequence goes on from JAZRPA010000012.1 coordinate 87,829, forward strand.
TCTATGTTACTTTGTACGACAACGCTAACGGTGTGATGTACGCAACCGTTAAGGCTGACGAGACTAAGCCTCTCGTAGCAGGTAAGCTCCGCAAGTTCTCGAACAGCGTGAACTACGCAGCTACTGACAAGGTTGTTGTAATCAACGACTACGCAGACTTGAAGGCATTTGCTGCTGTTGCAGCCGAGACCACTGCAAATGTAGTCCTCACTAACGACATCGATGTTACCGAGGCTTGGACTCCAATCGAGGGTTATGCAGGTACCATTTTCGGTCACGGCTACGCAATCAAGGGTTTGAACGCTCCTTTGTTCGGCACAACATCGGCTTCATTCAAGGGTTTGCACCTCGAGGGTGTAAACATCGTGGAGACCACAAATCCTAATGTTGGTGCTTTGGCTCGTACAATCGTTGCTACCGAGACTATTAAGCCTGTTGTTGAGAACTGCTCGGCAAGCGGTACTATTCAGGTAAATTGTACTTCGTACAAGCTTTCTGGCTCTGACAAATACGCTCCATTTGCAATTGGTGGCGTTGTAGGTCACATCAAGGGCGCCGATCTCGATGGCGTAGTTAGCAATGTTGCACTCGATGTTGATCAGATTCTTGCAACTTCGAACACAACCAAGGTATTTATGAGCGTGGGTGGTGTTGTAGGTTATGTAAACAACTACTCGGAGACCATTCTCTCGAACCTCGCAAACTGCGAGAGCAAGGGCGACATCGACATCCACGAGGTATCGTACACAACCGTAAGCTACGATGCAGGTACCGTACTTCCTTACATTGGTGGTGTTGCAGGTTATATGGCTATCAGCAACCACGGTTGTACTGTATCGAACCTCACAAACCACGGTAACATCGGCATTCGCGGCTACTATGGCGTTGGCGAGGGTGGTACTGCAGATATCAACTATACTGACGTTGATGGCTGTTTGGCAGGTGTTGTAGGTTACCTCGACTCTGTAAACGCTTCAGGTCTCAAGAACTATGGTGAGTTGACTTTCGACAACGGTCGTATTTGGTTCCTCTACCTCGGTGGTGTTACCGGTCAGCTCGGTGCAAATGCAGTATTGAAGGAGTCGGAGAACCACGGTAAGATTACCTTGCCTTACACAGGCGACACAGTTCCAAAGATTGTATTCCTCCACTGCGGTGGTGTTGTAGGACACACTTGGGAGGGCAGTAAGTTGACCGGTTGCAACAACTATGGTGGCATCGCTATCACCTCGAACTTGACCGTTGGTGGTGCATCGGGACACCGTTACTTCCGTGTTGGTGGTATTGCTGCGTTCACTTGCGGTGAGATTGAGAACTGCCACAATAAGAAGGGTGCAAACATCGACATCTCTGGTTCGATTGGTGGTGCTCCAAACTGGCAGGACGACGCTATTGCAGGTGTTGTAGCGGTAGCTTATCACCACACTGTAAAGAACTGCTCGAACAGCGGTGCTGTTAAGGCGGGTTGCAACAACAGCACATCAAATACTGCTCACAAGGGTCACACTAATGTTGGTGGTGTTGTAGGTATCGCATCTAAGTATTGCGAGAATGTAACCAACAACGGTAAGATTATCCTTATGGGTAACCAGAAGATTCTCTACCTCGGTGGTGTAGTTGGCTTCTTGGGTTCATCTACTAACAACGATAAGGTTGGTGGTTACTACAACAATGGTGAGATCGAGTTCCGTGGCTCGGTAGGTTCGACTACAACTTCGGCTTGCGAGATTTCGGGTAACGCTCAGATTGGTGGTTGCATCGGTCGCGCCGAGGGTGTTGTTTACAGCGCTATCAACAAGGGTAAGTTGGGTGTTAATGGTGTTAAGCACGGTGGCGAGAACCGTTACGGCGGTGTTGTAGGTTATCTTACAGCAGGCGGTATCCACAACTCGGAGAACCACGGTGTACTCAACATCAACAACAAGAATGCTAAGGGTAACCAGTATATCGCAGGTGTTACAGGTGTTGTTTCGGTAGGTGGTACAAACCTCTTGAACAAGGGTGCTATGAACATCGACCTTACATACACAGGTACAGGTAACACTCGTGCATTTATATCGGGTATCGGTGGTTATGTAGGTGGTAAGAGCGAGAACTTCTTGAACCAGGGTACTATTACCGTAAACGGTACTTTGGAGCAGACTCGTATCGGTGGTATCGCTGCTAACGGCGATGCTGCAGGTGCTGCTAACTGCACATTCACAAACTTCGTGAACGAGGGTGATATCATCTTCAATGCTGACGTAACTTTCAACTCTAACAACCACGCTTGTATCGGTGGTTTGTGGGGCGATTGTAACACTGCACACACTCTCGTAAACTGCGGTAACAAGGGTAACATCACCGTATCGAAGGACGCAAGCACAGCAAATGGCTCGACTTCGAACCAGGTATTGTATGTAGGTGGTCTCTTCGGTTACAACCGTTCAGCAGTTAAGACCTTCACTGGCTGCTTCAACACAGGTGCTGTAACAGTTGAGGAGGGCGCAACTATGGTTAAGGGCCCTTACACTGGTGGTTGCTTCGGTAAGTTCGACAAGGCTCCTGTTGTCAATGACAATGGTCTTCGTTCAACCGGTGCCGTTAAGGTATTGAACGGTGCAGCTTCGACTAACGACAACCGTTGCGGTGGTATCGTAGGTTGGAACGCTGAGGCTATCAGCAATGCTCAGGTATATTGCGATGTAGTAGGTATCGGCCTTGACGGTGTTGGTATGGTTACAGGTATGGCTCGTAACACAAGCTACCTCGCACGCTCTAACAAGTTGGGCGGTCGCATCGCAACAGCTTTGAAGGACGGTCAGCCAGACTTCTACGACGTAGTAGAGGTTATGCCAGAGGGTGAGACCGACGCAAATGGCGACCCAATGCCAGTAGAAGGAAACTTCGTTCCTTTCTGGAGTGTAATCTACGGTAACGCTTGGGCAGATGCAAGCGAAGAGAACTGTGACAGCAACACTTACCTTAGCTCTCTTACAATTGAGTAATCAACCTTAAGTCAAACTATAAAGAGAATTTGAACTATGAAAAAGAGCAATATGATTTACAGCGCTCCCGAGGTTGAGATTTACGAAATTGCAGCCGAGCGCGGATATAGCGTAAGTACAGGCACTACCCTTCCGGGCTTTGGATCGGAGGAGGACGACTTGATCTATTAAATAACAGGTTAGAATAGAGTTTTTGAGGAGAGCCGAGCGGAATTACCGTTCGGCTCTCTTGTTTTATTGCAATTTTGTTCTTACATTTGTAGCTAGGAAATTATGTAACAACTAAACTATACTACAATGACTGAAAAACTTCTTGCAATTGCTAACGAGTTCGTACTCGAGGGCACCATCAAAGAGATTACCCCGCTTGGACAGGGCTTTATCAACGACACCTTCATCATTCACACCGAGGGTGAGGCTCCAAACTATATCTTGCAGCGCAAGAATAAGGCTATCTTCCCTGATGTTCCTGCAATGATGGATAACATCGACCGCGTAACTGCACATATCCGCGCAAAGGTTGCTGCCGAGGGTGGCGACGTTAAGCGCGAGGTTATGACCATCAACCACACTCACGACGGCAAGTTCTACCACGTGGACGAGGCTGGCGAGTATTGGGCAGTTTGCGAGTTTATCGCCGACACCATAGCCTACGACTCGGCAAATAGCGAGGCTTTAGCTCGTATGGGCGGTATGGGTATCGGTAAGTTCCAGTCGCAGTTGGCAGACTTCACCGAGCCATTGGCAGAGGTTATCAAGGGCTTCCACAACATCAAGCACCGCTTCGTGCAGTGGGACGAGGCTATCGCACAAGACGCTGCCGGTCGTGTAGCATCGCTCGCAGAGGAGATTTCGTGGATCGAGTCGCGCCGCGAGGATATGCTCTCATTCTGGGCAAAGGTTGAGTCGGGCGAGATTCCAATGCGCGTAACACACAACGACACCAAGATTAACAATATCCTCTTCGACAAGCAGGGCAACGTACTTTGCGTAATCGATTTGGATACTGTGATGTCGGCACCTGCATTGAACGACTTTGGTGATGCTATCCGCACCTATGCAAATACCGGCGCAGAGGACGCAACCGACCTCTCGACAGTATCGCTCTCGTTGCCTATGTTCGCAGCTTATGCTGACGGTTACCTCTCGCAGCAGGCAAAGACTCTCACTCAGGCAGAGTTGGATCACCTTGCATTCTCGGCTCGTTACATCACTTTCGAGCAGGTTTTGCGCTTCTTGATGGACTACATCAACGGTGATACCTATTATAAGATTAAGTCGCCACTCCACAACTTGGAGCGCACACACGCACAGTACGCTTTGTTGCAGAGCATCGAGGCTCAGTACGAGGCTATGTGCGAGGTAATCAAGACTACAACCGCTAAATACTTGGCATAAATGAAGGTCGCAAAGATAGATTTGTCGGGCAAGTCGCTCGCTGAGGTGTTCGAGGGCATCGCTCCCGAGAAGATTGCTTGCTGCAACTGGGCAGAGGCATTCCCATACGCTCCTAACGTAACATTCAAGATGTTCCATACGGGCGAGAAGTTGTATGTTCGCTTCGATGTCGAGGAGGGCTACACCGCAGCTCGCGTAGCAGCAGATAATGGCGAGGTATGGACCGACTCGTGCTGCGAGTTCTTCCTCTCGTTGGACGGCGAGGCATACTACAACGTGGAGACCACCTGCATCGGTAAGATGTTGATTGGCTATCGCAAGAAGGGTCAGGAGGTAATCCATGCGGGCGACGACGTTCTCTCGCAGGTGGAGCGCCACACATCGCTAGGCACCGAGCCTTTCGAGGAGCAGGTAGGCGATAATAAGTGGTCATTGATGTTGGGACTCCCAACTGCGATTATGCACCAGCACAAGGTGGAGAGTTGGGACGGCTTAAAGTTGAAGGTTAACCTCTACAAATGTGGTGATAACCTCTCGAAGCCGCACTTCCTCTCGTGGCAACCGATTGCTCTTCCGCAACCTTGTTTCCACTGTCCGGAGTTCTTCACGGCGATAGAGTTGGAGTAAAAAATAAATCGTGGCGATTGCCACGATTTATTTTTTCTTATCATAATTAGAGTTTAAGTATTCCTGAACTGAAAACTCCGTTTGGCACGGCTCCACCCCTTCGGCCACATACTCGTTGGTATGCTGCATCTTCTCGCCACCAAGCACACAACGACGTAGGAATGAGATAATCTCCTCGTGATTCTCGTTCAAAGGCGAAAGAGCGAGAATATGGTCGCGATAGTGCGCCGAGTGGAAATAGTATGTCGCACCCTTCTTGTGAAGCTGATCGGCAATAAAATCTGAGCCATAGAAACCTATAGCGAGAATTGTCGCCTTGCGATATGGCACGTTGCGGTCGGCATTGCCATGAAAGAGCATCACTGGGCAAGGCATCTTCTCCCACTTTGGTTTGCTTAGTACCGAATATATAGCTCCTGCAAAGGCCACAACGCCCGCAAAATTAAACTCCTTAGGAAGAATCTTAGCGTAACGCGAGCGATTCACAACATGGTTTTCGGCCTGCAGTACGGCGATTGCTCCGGCACTTGTTCCACTCGCTACAATCAGCGAAGGATCGACGCCCAACTTCTCGGCATTATCTAGCAAAAACTTCGTTGCGCGAAGGACATCTTCGGCGGCATAGTTCACCGAGCGATACATAAGCTGCGCCCCCTTCAACGGGCCAATCTTCTGCGGTGCATCGACTGTAAACTTCATTCCCAGGCGGTAGTCTATCGACACCACATCGAAGCCCTGCGCCAGCAACATATCGAAGTACTTCATATAGCGCACATCGGCACGATTTCCATGCGAGAATCCACCTCCAAAAGCGAACAAAAGGCAAGGGTGTTTTCCCTCACCTTCAGCTCGGTAGTGGTCGAGATATAGAGGCTCCTCGCCCTCCGCGAAGCAGTATGTCGTAGCTGTTGTTTGCGCCATTGCAGTTACTATTGTAGCGATAAAAATTGCAAAAATTAAGGCTCGCTTCATATCTATTTATACTTACCTTTCCAGAGCTGCTGCATACGTTCAGCGATGCGCTGCTCGGTTTGATTCTCGGTATTTGGGTGGTAGAACTGAGTGCCCTTTAGGCTATCAGGCATAAACTCCTGCTCCACGAAGTTACCAGCAAAGTCGTGAGCATACTTATACCCCTTACCATACCCCTCATCGCTCATCAGCTCGGTTACGGCATTGCGCAAGTGCAACGGCACAGGTCGCAAATTTGTATCCTTCTGTACAAAGGCCAACGCCTCGTTTATCGCCACATAGGCTGAATTGCTCTTTGGCGAGGTTGCGAGATATATCGTCGTTTCGGCCAAAGTTATACGCGCCTCGGGCATTCCAATCTTATGCACCGTATCGAAGCAGGCATTTGCCAACAGCAGGGCGTTAGGATTTGCTAAGCCGATATCCTCCGAAGCCAAAATCACCAATCGTCTAGCGATAAAGCGCGGCTCCTCTCCTCCTGCCAACATTCGTGCCAAATAGTAAATCGCAGCGTTCGGGTCGCTACCACGAACACTTTTGATGAAGGCCGAAATAACGTCGTAGTGCTGCTCGCCATTCTTGTCGTAGAGAGCGATATTCTGCTGCAACACCTCCGTAACGAGGTCGTCCGTAATGATTAAATCGCCCTCGCGCGAAGAGGTAATAATATCGAGGATATTGAGTAATTTTCGAGCATCGCCTGCTGCAAAGCGGAACAATGCGGCCGACTCCTCGACCTTGATATTTCGTTTTTTGAGTTCCTCGTCGGTGGTCAACGCACGGTCGAGCAGATGCTGTAAATCCTCCTCCTGCATAGGCTTTAGGGTGTAGACCTGACAGCGGCTCAACAATGGCGAGATAACCTCGAACGAAGGATTCTCGGTAGTAGCACCGATAAGTGTTATGACACCCTGCTCCACCGCACCCAGGAGCGAATCCTGCTGCGATTTGTTGAAGCGATGGATCTCATCGATGAACAACAACGGAGTCTTTGCCGAGAAGAACTTCTGATTTTTAGCCGACTCGATAACCTCGCGCACCTCCTTCACGCCCGAGGTCACAGCCGAGAGCGTATAGAATGGTCTTTCGAGCGCATTTGCCACAATCTTGGCAAGTGTGGTCTTACCCACCCCTGGAGGTCCCCAAAGGATAAACGACGGCACATTCCCCGCCTCGATAAAGCGACGAAACACACCACCCTCCCCTACAAGGTGTTGCTGACCGATATAGTCTTCAAGGGTTTGAGGTCGAAGCCTCTCTGCTAATGGTATGGACATATTTTCTTAACGGAAAACGGAAAGCGGAAAACGGAAAACTATTTTTATTTATAAATTACAAATTTGAGCGTGCGGTATTTATGCTCGCCGTTATCAATGCAATAATCTCTTTTATTTCTTTTTCAAACGAAACATACATCTTTTGGTCAATATACTCACTACCTACAAGTAATTCCAGCCAATAAGATGTTTCATCTGCCTCTTTTAAAGCAACCGACAACTTATTTATGAAATCAAGTTTACTTTGCGCGTTTTTTCTTTCTCGCACATTTGCTCCAATACTTGTTCCACTACGAAGAACCTGCTTCGATAATATAAACTCCTTCTTCTCTTCTACGAGAAAACGAGAAAGTTTGATTATTCGAAGCGCAAACAATTTCGTCTTATTATTCAGGAAATCGGACATATATGTCGTTTTTTTAGTTTTCCGCTTTCCGTTTTCCGTTCTCCGTTTTATTGTAGGCTTCGATTGCTTTGCCGAGGATCTGGATTGCCTTTCTAAGTTCCTCCTTCTCGAGGATATAGGCGATACGTACCTCGTTCTTGCCCAAGCCGCTATTCGAGTAGAAGCCCGAAGCTGGAGCAAGCATCACGGTTGCACCCTCATACTCAAACTCACGCAAGCACCACTCGCAGAACTTGTCGCTATCGTCGATTGGCAAGCGAGCAATGGTATAGAATGCACCCATCGGAATTGGCGAGAAAACGCCGTCAATCTTGTTCAACTCGTCAACCAAGCAGTTACGACGCTCAATATACTCCTCATATGTGTGAATTGCATACTCACGCGGAGCGTCAATCGACGCCTCAGCCGCAATCTGGCCGAGCAATGGTGGCGAAAGACGAGCCTGGCAGAACTTCATAACCGCCGCACGCAACTCCTTATTTTTGGTGATAAATGCGCCAATACGAATACCGCACTCCGAGTAACGCTTCGACACCGAGTCAATCAATACGACATTATCCTCGATACCCTCCAAGTGACACGCCGAGATATATGGCGAACCCGTATAGATAAACTCACGATAGACCTCGTCAGAGAAGAGGAATAGGTCGTGCTTCTTTACCAAGTCGCGAATGCGATTCATCTCCTTGCGGGTGTAGAGGTAGCCCGTAGGGTTGTTCGGGTTACAAATCAAAATTCCGCGTGTACGCTCGTTAATCAAGGACTCGAACTGCTCAATCGAAGGCAATGCAAAGCCATTCTCGATGGTCGAGGTGATAGGACGAATTACCGCACCTGCCGATACGGCAAATGCCATATAGTTGGCATACGCCGGCTCCGGAACGATAATCTCATCGCCCGGATTGAGACACGACATAAAGGCGAATAAAACCGCCTCCGAGCCACCCGAAGTTACGATAATATCATCGGGCGTAAGCTTAATCTGATACTGGTCATAGTAGCCCACCAACTTCTCTCGAAGCGAAAGGAAGCCATCGCTTGGGCTATACTCCAAAATCTCGCGGTCGATATTGCGAATGGCATCGAGAGCCACTTGTGGAGTCTTAATATCGGGCTGACCGATATTCAAGTGATAGACCTTCGTACCCCTCTTTTTTGCCTCCTCGGCAAGCGGAGCCAAGCGGCGAATAGGCGATGCCGGCATCAACACGGCGCGTTCTGAAATCTTTGGCATAATATTATAGTTATCTGTTTAAATGCGAATTTATCCACGCAAATATAACAATTTTATTGTTAATAGCGAAAAAATAATTTTACACCTCACAAAAAACATCACTTTTACGACATTTTTTAGAGCTCGGTATTTATACCCAAATTAAACATTTTTATTGCCACTTAGAATATTTTCACTATATTTGTGTTTGGAAAACAAACATTTTGTATGAAAAAAGAGACCAAACCAAGAGATCACAACTTGCTTCTAAAAGCATTTCGCATCTACCTACAGTTCGTAAATTCAAGACTATATTTCAGCAAAGAGCATATCGTAGGCATCGAGAATGTACCCGTAAACGGTACTCCACTGGTGATTGTTTCCAACCACCAAAACTGTTTGAACGACCCGTTATCGGTATGTATGAATTTGACCGATCGTCGTCTCAACTTTATCGCTCGTGCCAACGTGTTCAATAACCCTTTGGTCGGCAAATTCTTGCGTAAGTTGGGCCTGCTCCCAGCTTATCGTATGAGCCACGAAGGCTACGCTGCAGTATCGAAGAATAGAGCAATGATGGACGCTGCAGGTCAAGCACTTAGCGACGGTGAGACTTTGATGATGTTCCCTGAGGCTGGCCACCAAGATAAGCGTTGGCTCGGAACATTCAAAATTGGATACCTCAAGATTGCATTCGAAGCTGCCGAGAAGCTCAACTTCGAGCGTGACGTAATGATTCTGCCTTCGTGCAACCACTACTCCAACTACTTCCACGCGCGTACCGATATGGTTATCCGCTTCGGAGAGCCAGTATCGCTTATGCCATACTACGAGAAGTTTAAGGAGGATCCTCGCCCAACAATGTTGGAGATTAACGAGATTGTCCGCGAAAGAATCAAAAACATGATGCTTCACATCGACGATTTGGAGCACTACGACCAGATTGATTTCTTGCGCGAGACTGGATATGGACGCAAGTACGCTATCGAGCACGGCTACAAATTCAAATACCTCCCATCGCGTCTTCTCTCCGACCAGAAGCTCGTATCGGCTTTGCAGGAGGCTTACGACGAGCACCCAGAGGAGATGGAGAAGATATATGCCGACACTGCGGAGTACGCAGCAGGTTTGAAGAAGTTGCATATCCGCGACTGGCTCTTCATTCGCAATCCGAAGTGGCCGATGGCACTTCTTCGTGCTTTGGGCTTGTTATTGCTGTTGCCGCTCTTCATTGCGTCAATTATCCCTACAGCTCTGCTCTTTATCATTCCAAAGATATTCTTGAAGAGTATGATTAAGGACCGTATGTTCAACTCGTCGTTCCACGTGGGCGTGAGCGTATTCGTATCGGTACCTATCTGCTTGATTTTGCCGACAGTGCTCTTGTGGGTATATTTAGGTACTTGGTATGGCTTGGGCTATATGGTTGCCTTCCCATTCATGTTCGTAATGGCGTGGAACTATATGCGTCTCTTCTGGAGATTTATCGGAACTTGCACATTTATTGCACGTCGTAACCGCAAAATCATCAGCAAGCTTCGTGAGCTCCGCACAAGCATCTACGAGCGTCTTGACAACTTTATCAAGTAGTTTATAATGCGCCGAATAGGAGTAATATCTGATACGCACGGCACCTTCGACGAGGTGCTGTGCGACTTTTTACGCGATGTCGATGAGATTTGGCACGCAGGAGATATTGGCTCCATAGAGTTGGCCGATAAAATTGCCAAATTCAAGCCTTTGCGTGCGGTATATGGCAATATAGATGGAGGAGATACCCGTTACGCCTATCAACCTTTTGCCCACTTCAAGGTCGAAGATGTCGAGGTTTTGATTACCCATATCGGAGGCTACCCTCGCCACTACTCGCCACAAGCATTGCAGAAGATTCAGGCGTGCCGCCCAAAAATTTTCGTATCGGGACACTCGCACATCTTGCGCGTAGAGTACGACAAGGTTTACGACCTTCTGCACCTCAACCCCGGAGCTGCGGGCTGCTACGGCTTCCACAAGGTGCGCACTGCCCTACGCTTCACCATCGACGGCGGCACAATCAAGGATATGGAACTTGGCGAATGGCCAAGAGCAAACCACCTATAAAAGAGAAACGAGAGCCGCAGCTCTCGTTTTCTTTTCTACATCTCCTCCAACTTGTTGAGTATTGGCGAGAAATCAACCCACGTATTAGCAAACTCCTCATACGAGAACTCCGTGTGTCCATCTTCGGGAACGTCCGAGATAACTTTAACAGCCACCAAAGGCACCTCTCCGCACATCTCGCACGCGATAGCTATAGCACCTATCTCCATATCGAAAATTGCCTTCTCGACGCCAAAACGTGCCTTAATCTCAGCCACCGAACGAGCATTTACGAACGAATCGCCCGTAAAGACCATAACATCGTCCGTACCGAGCAACTTGCGTGCATCGGTAATCTCGGGAATAAAGCCCTCTGGGATATCGGCATCGTGATATTGCACGCCACTTGGCACGACAATCTCGCCCTGCTTAAAGCCGAGTGTACCTGCCGCGTAACCAATCACAGCCACCATATCGTATGGCGTCTCAGCCTGCAACAGGTGGCGAGTCAAGGTAGCTGCCGCTGCAGCCTTACCGATACCGCTAAATGCTACCGTATAGTTATTCTTCAACTGCTCGCCCCTCTTCTCAATCGCAAGGCGTATATTCTTATTTTCGCGCACTGTAGGCGCAACAATCAGGATATTCTTCATCTTTATCTATTAGCCATTAGCTTTTTTATTTCGTTTGAATCCTTAGATATCTGTTCGCGGAGTTCATCGACCGAGGCAAACTTTCTCTCATCGCGAATCTTCTCGATAAGCTCTACTCTCAGCTTCAAGCCATAGAGCAATCCATCGAAGCCAAAGAGGTGAGTCTCGAGCAATCTTTTCGAACCATCGACCGAGGGTCTTACGCCCACGTTGGTCATTGCTACATACTCCTCGCCCTCGACATAGACCTTCGAGCAATAGACACCATTCTCCACCGCCAAGTTATCATCAATAGCGATATTCGCAGTCGGGAAACCCAACTTGCGACCCAATCTATTACCGCCTATAACGACGCCCTCGACAACAGATACCACCTTAAATCTCCTTTGTTAGTTTGTGTACCAGCGGTACCTCCGACAAGAACTCCTTGGCAAAGACACGCAGTACTGTATAGGTAGGCACAGCAACAAGCAGGCCAACAATCTGGCCTACCGATCCGGCCATAAGAATCACGATAAATATCTCCAATGGGTGAGCCGAAACCTTCGACGAGTAGATCGTAGGCTGCAACACAAAGTCGTCAACACCCTTCACCACGCAGATTACGCCAAATATAACAGCAAGCGTAAACGATATGGTACAACCATCTATCGGCGCAACGATGCCCACAAACAACGACACCAACAATCCGATAGCCGGTCCTGCGTATGGGATAACATTGAGCAATCCCATAACTACCGCGATAAAGCAGGCATTCTCGAACGGCATACCAAAGAGAAGTAGCACTACCGCTATCACTGTCGATATTATAAGGCTCTCGGTGAGCAAACCCGTAAAATAGCGTGAAAGCAATACCGAAATTTTAGTGATGGCGCGATATACATTATCGGAGTATTTATCGGGAAAAATCGCCGCCACCATCTTCGAGAAGAGACCGTCCTCCTTCAAGAAGAAGAACGAGATAAACGAGATGGAGAAGAGAGCGATAACCATCGAGCTTCCCAACTCGATAATAGACGAAAGCACCGAAGTTACGGTGTCGTAATTCAAGAACTTGAGCAATCGCTTAACAAAATCCTCCAAGATAGAGACCGACTCTGTCGCCGGCAATCCGAAGGTATCTGTTATATACTGTTGCACCCTCTGCAATGGCTCCAGCACCACATTCAACGAAGAGCCGGAGGTACTAATAAGATTAGAGAGGTCTGTGATTTTACCCGCAATAAGAGGTACAACAAGCGCTATAAGGCCTCCGCATACGCACCACAAGAGTATGAGCGTAAGTGTTGCTGCAAGCCAACGCGGCATATAGAATCGGCCGATATGCGCCTTGCACAAGAGTCGAACCAACGGACGTCCGACAAAAGCGAGAACGGCCGACACCAATATATAGACAGCAGCCTGGCGGAAGTACCACAACACGACACCCACCACCACAGCCAACGCCACCCATAAAATGGTGCGCGGAACTGACGATACAACGCCTACTCCATTATCCTTATTGTCCGACATATAAAAGTTCTATTTTTCAGAGTGGCTACGCCTGCTCTGCGTTGTTCTCGAGTGCCTCCTCCTCAGGAGTTTCAAGCGACTCCTCAACAACACCGCCGATACGAGCAATCGGAGTCTGTGTACCAACTACTGTATCGCCAATCTCGACGAGCAACTTCGCATCTTTTGGAAGAAGTATATCAATGCGCGAGCCAAACTTGATAAAGCCAAATGGGCTATTCTGCTCGGCCTGATCATCAACCTTCACATACGATACGATACGTCGTGCTACTGCACCTGCAATCTGGCGGAACAAGATCTCCTTGCCGCTTTTGGTCTCAACAACGGTTGTTGTACGCTCATTGTCGGTCGACGACTTAGGGTGCCAAGCTACCAAGAAGCGTCCCGGGTGATACTTGAAATACTTCACAACGCCACCAACAGGGAACCAGTTGATATGCACGTTGGTTACCGACATAAAAATCGACACCTGCATAACCTCCTTACCGTCAAAGTACTCGTCGTCCTTCACAATCTCAGTCACAACAACGCGTCCGTCGCAAGGCGAGAATACAAGATCCTCATCGTGAATACGCACACGGCGAGGTGCGCGGAAGAACGAGATGATAAAGATCCAAAACGCCAACAGCAACACTGCGAGTGTAATGTGCAACCAGAGCATTGTCTCGCCCTTAAACATAAAGAACACACACAACCACAACGCCAACATTATGACGCCCGATACTGCAATAATTGTGTAACCCTCTCTACTAATCTTCATATTATTTACTTTTTTAAGGTTTTACTCTAGAATGTACTTACCAACAAGAGGTAAATTACCACGAATGGAACAGCGATATACAAGGCATCGAAGCGGTCGAGGAAACCACCGTGGCCAGGCATCATCTTACCCGAATCCTTAACATCGACCTCGCGCTTCATCAACGACTCAACCAAGTCGCCCGCAACGCCTGTAAGTGCAGTAATCAAGCCCAAGCCACCCCACACGTAGAGGTTCCCCTCGAAGAGGTGTCCGAACAATACGGCCGCGCCAACCGCGCCAATCAAGCCTCCGAAGAAGCCCTCCCACGACTTTTTAGGCGAGATACGCTCGCACAAGCGGTGCTTGCCTATCGACACGCCTACCAAGTATGCAAAGATATCGTTAATCCAAATTATCGATATAAATGCCAACATTGCCCAAGCGTTCCACTCGCCCACAAGCATTTGCGGAATGTAGAGGATAGCCGCCATTGGCAACGCCACATATATGGCACCCATGAAGGTTGTTGCGATATTGGCAATCGGCGTTGCACTCTTGCGCCACAACTCGCAGACAAAAGTTGCCGGAACCATAAACATCAGATAGAGCAACGCTCCCAACGCAACACGAATGGCCATAGGTTCTACTTCGCTACTTTCCAAAAGGTAGAACAAAGCAAAGGCCAAACCGAAAATTGCAAGCGAGGTTGCTATACCTATGCCGTACATAGGTGCAACACCCTTTTTCTGGCAGAGTCGATAGAACTCGAACAAGCCGCCAATCATTATCACTGCAAAGAGGGCGCCTGCGCTCCATTTCGACCAGATAAGCGCACCAACAACCACGAGTAGTAACACCAGGCCGCTTATGGTACGAATCGAAATCTCTTTAAGTCTCTTATTATCCATTTTTAGGTTAATTTATTATTCTTTCTCTCTAAGCCTCAGCGACCTCTACTTGTGGCTCCTCTGCAACCTCAGCCTCTGGCGCCTCCTCGGTCGCCTTACCCTTGCGCTTGCCGAAGATATTCTCGACGTCCTCTGTAAAGACTACCTCACGCTCCAAGAGCAACTCGGCCAACTGCACCAAGCCGTCACGATGCTCGTCGATAACCTTCTCAGCCATTGCGCGAGCCTTTGCAATCAAGGCGCGTACCTCATCGTCAATCTGCTGAGCAGTACGCTCCGAATATGGTTTTGTGAAGGCCATATCGCTCTGACCTGTCGAGTCGTAGTAGCTCATTGAGCCAACCTCCTCGCTCATACCATAGTATGCAACCATTGCGTAGCACTGCTTGGTTACGCGCTCCAAGTCGTTCAATGCGCCTGTCGAGAGGTGTCCAAAGAACTTCTCCTCAGCTACACGACCCGCCAACAACGAAGCCAACTCGTCCATCATCTGCTCGCGAGTGGTGATGTGGCGCTCCTCAGGCAAGTACCACGCTGCACCCAACGCCTTACCACGTGGTATAATCGTAACCTTGATAAGTGGGTTAGCGTGCTCCAACAACCAGCTCACGGTTGCGTGTCCCGCCTCGTGATAAGCGATTGTCTTCTTCTCCTGCGGAGTGATAGCCTTATTCTTGCGCTCCAAGCCACCGATGATACGATCCACCGCAGCCAAGAAATCCTCCTTGCCCACGAACTCCTTATTATGACGTGCAGCAATCAACGCCGCCTCGTTGCAGACATTTGCAATATCGGCACCCGAGAAACCTGGAGTCTGCTTCGCCAAGAAGTCGCGATCCAAATCCTTCGCCAACTTCAACTTGCGAAGATGCACATCAAAGATCTCTCTACGCTCGCTCAACTCAGGCAAACCGACCTCAATCTGACGGTCGAAACGACCAGCACGCATCAACGCCTTATCCAAAATATCGGCACGGTTTGTAGCTGCCAAGATGATTACGCCCGAGTTTGTCTGGAAGCCGTCCATCTCGGTAAGCAGCTGATTGAGAGTATTCTCACGCTCGTCGTTACCCGAAAAGCCCGCATTCTTGCCTCGTGCACGACCGATAGCGTCAATCTCATCGATAAAGACAATGCACGGAGCCTTCTTCTTTGCCTGGTCGAACAAATCGCGAACACGCGAAGCACCAACGCCCACGAACATCTCCACAAAGTCCGAACCCGAAATCGAGAGGAACGGAACATTCGCCTCGCCCGCTACAGCCTTTGCCAAGAGGGTCTTACCCGTTCCTGGAGGGCCTACCAAGAGTGCACCCTTAGGAATTTTAGCTCCGAGCTCGCGATATTTAGGGGCATTTTTCAAGAAATCGACAATCTCCATAATCTCGACCTTAGCCTCCTCCAAGCCTGCAACATCTTTGAATGTCACACGCTTCTCAGGATCATTCTGGTCGAACTCTTGTGCGCGAGCCTTGCCGACATTCATAATGCCACCGCCTCCGGCACCTCCACCGCGCATTCCGCGCATAAGGAAGAACCAAACGCCCAACATAATAACCCAAGGCAATGCACCCACGATCCACGAGTCGTACCACGCCTCCTCCTTATCGTAGTCGATAACAACCTTGCTATTGCTATTTGTCTCAGCCTTAGCAATATCCTCTCTGAAGGTATCTACCGAACCAATATTGTAGTAGAATTGGTAGCCCTTCTGCGGAATTTTCTTGTAACGTACATTGCTATCGCGCAATGAGTCGATTTTATCCTGCTTGATAGCCACGCGTGCCACATCACGATTGATAACGGTGATTCGCTCGACGCAACCCTGCTCCACCATCTGCTCGACATGGCTCCAGTCCGACTTCACAGGCTCAGCCTCGTCACCGCCAAATATGGAATAGGCAACTATTAAAATGGTTATTGCCGCCCAAAACCACATGATATTTGGACGAAACATCTTGATCTTTTTCTTATTATCCGCCATAATTCATTTAACAAATTACACATTTTCCCGCCAAATTAACGATTTTATCGACGGAAAAGTATATTCAAAAGGTGCAAAGATAACTCCAAAAAGGAGCAACCCTACCACCCCGCTACTCCTCGCTCTCGTAGTGCATCATAGGAGCGTCTGCCCATAACTCCTCCAAACGATAGTAGTCGCGCAAATCGGTCTGGAAGATGTGCACGATAACGTCAACATAGTCGAGTGCAACCCATAAACCGGTCTGCTTACCCTCAACACGCCAAGGACTCTCCTTCATCTTCTCGTAGACCTTCTCCTCGATACCGTCGGCAATGGCCGCAACCTGTGTTGTAGAGTCTGCATTGCAAACTACAAAGTGTGAACAAATCGCGCCGTCGAAGCCCGACAAATCGAGAGATACAATATCCTTACCTTTCTTATCCTGAATACCCTCAACGATGGTTTCAATCAATTTTTCCATACTCACTTTTTAAGCATTATACAAATAATCGAGCAAATATAACAAAAATTTGTTATAATGCAAAATGCGGAGTGCAAAATTCAAAATTAAGCAAGCTAACAGCCAACGGCTAACGACTAAAATTTTATTTGCTTTTCATAAACTATTTTTATATCTTTGTAGCAACTAATAAGGAAAACCCTATGACAATCATTCAATTGGAGTACCTCTTGGCTGTTGCCAATTTCGGTAGTTTTTCTATCGCTTCGGAGCACTGTTTCGTCACGCAACCCTCTCTCTCTATGCAGATTAAGGCATTGGAGGAGGAGCTTGGTGTAATGTTGCTTGATCGCTCGAAAAAGCCGGTAGTACCGACCGAAGCAGGTGAGGTAATTTTGGCACAGGTGCGCAACACTTTGCGCGAGTTTCACACCATCAAAGAGGTGGTTCAGCAGCTCAAAGGCGAGATATCGGGAAAGATCCGATTAGGCGTAATTCCGACCATCGCGCCATACCTCCTGCACAAGTTCGTGCCGGAGTTCCTGCAGCGATACCCAAAGGTCGATATTGAGGTGCGCGAAATGAAGACCGCCGACGTCATCGAAGCGCTCAATCGCGACCACATCGACGTGGCTCTCGTGGCGGGTGGAACATGCGGCGAAAGCTTCAACGAATACGAGCTTTTCGACGACAAATTCTATGCCTACGTATCGCCTCGTAACTCACTGTATAACAAGTCGAACGTACGCTTCGAGGATATCAAAATTTCGGAGCTTGTACTCCTCTCGTCGGGCAACTGTATGCGCGACCAGGTTATCGAACTTTGCCAGGCTCGCAACTCGTTGCCTTCGCGCTACACTTTCGAGTCGGGATCGCTCGATACACTGATGCGAATTGTCGATAATACATCGCTTATGACCATCATTCCAAAGATGGCTCTCGACTTCGTTCCCGAGGAGCGCAAGCGACAAGTCAAAACCCTATTCAAGGGTGCATCATCGCGAAAAATCGCGCTCGTCACACGTCGTTCGTACGTCAAAAAATCAATTGTCGAAGCCCTCCGCTCGACCATATCGGAGTACAAATAAAAGGTCGCAACAAACAAAAAAAGTGGTTCCCGACAAGGAACCACTTTTTTTTGTTATTTCGTAGACTATTTCGACGCTCTCGAAATCGCCGTTACACCATACTTATTAGGGTTAGTCTTTCCTCCGAGGATAGAAGTCAACGCATCGCGATAAACGTGTCCGTGGATATTGTGCTCCACAATCCAATGACCCGACTTCTTATCGAAGTACAACACGCCTACGTGTGTTGCATAGGTCTTTGTACCCTGTCGTGTAGCCGATACATAGAAATCAATCATATACTTACTTGTGGTATAGTACATATTTACTGCATAGTACTTACCAGGAACAAGCACCGACAAATCGAGGTTATCCTTAATGTAATCGGCAGCCTTTCGGTGAGCATCAAGGATAGCCACAAACTTTCCGCGCCAGCTACTAATCTTCGATATATTAGGAAGTTCTATGTGATCATAGCCATTGATTACTGGTCGGAATTGGCTGAGAATCTGATATGAGTGACCGCTCGAGTAAATTCCTAATCTTCCTAAGCGACCATTTGCGTGAGCCGCACACTCCTCGGTAAAGTTACCATAACGATCTCTACCGGCACCCCAAAGAATAACTCTCTTAAATGGCTTTGTAGGTGGCACATATGTACTCTTTGGCTTCTCGGCGCCGCTCAACGAATCACTCTTCACCTCAGGCTTGGCAGCTGTAGCCAAAGTATCCTTCGGCTGCGGCTTCGGATATGTAACGTAGAGTGCCTGATCGCCATTTGCCAAAGCCTTCAAGATCTCTGCATTGCTATTCTGGAGAGTTGTATCTCGCATGATATACAACACCACATCCTTCTCCTGCTCAGTCGCAGGCTTTGCTACAGCCGGAGCTGTTGCAGTTGCGGTGGAATCCGCAGTTGACGACTTGTCGGTCACAGTCACCTCCAAAACCGGAGAGCTCGAAGCATTGGCGCTCTTGTCATTGCCACTAACAAAGAGCATAATCACCAAAGCCGGGACAAGTATCAAAGTTTTTCTCATTTTTCTTTAAATTTAAGTTGTTTAGTAAAAGCTTTTTCGTCTCCGAAAAGCCATACTCGGGCTAACGAACCGCAAATATATAAATTTATTTTATATTGAGCAAAAATCGTCGCAAAAAAGGCAAGAAAGGGCCATGCAAAGATGCAAGGCCCCTCTTTTTGTCGATAAAAAGCTGTCAGGCTAGTTTAGATAAGCCTTGATAATATCTTCAAGGTTTGTGAGTTTCAACTTCTTAACGCGCTTATCGTCAGCCTTCAAAGTCGGACGCTTCGAAATCGCCAACAGAGAACTCTGATTCTCCAAAATCTTGTTAATCTTCTCCAAGGCACCCTCGCTCTTCCAGTTAAGGTCGAGCTCCTTGAAGTAGAGTTTGTAGGCCTTGGCGGCACACTTCGCCGACTTAAGCGAGGTTGCAAGCAACGTATTATTCTCTATAACCTTATTATACAACGGGATATACTCGTTGGCGCTCTTCTGGATAGCCGCGAGTTTGGTATATGTTGCAATACCCTCCTCCAACGAAGTTTGAGGCTTGAAATTTGCCTCATACCAAGTGTTATACGCACCCAAAACCGAGACATTGCTAGCGCAAATCTGCTTGTGAATATCGGTAAGCTGTCTCTTCAAAGCGCAGTAAGTTTGCCACTGCTCGGCAACCACCTTCTGCTTCTCGACAAGCTTAGTGTACGCCTCAACAGCCTCGGCCAATACGGTCTTAGCAGCAGTTGCGTTGTACAAAGCCTTATACTCTGCCAAAACAGCATCGTCGCTCGAGCTAAACTGCTCGTGAGCCTTCACTGCCTGCGCCTTCAATACGCTATACTTCTGCCACTGCTCGGCAACAACCTTCTGCTCCTCGATAAACTTTGAATACGCCTCGATACCGGTCTCCAAAGTCATCTTGCCATTTACAAGGGCTGCATACTCCGCGTTATACTTCGACAAAACTGCATCATTGCTTGAGCTAAACTGCTTGTGAGCCTCTACAACCTGCGCCTTCAATGGGCTGAACTGATCCCACAATTTAAGAACATTCTGCTGAGCAGCGATAGCCTCGGTAAGTACCTCAACCTTAGCACCTTTACTCCAATTCGCAACTGTCGGAATAGGGGTTGTAGTCTGCTTTGCAATCTGCTTTTGCTTAATCTGCTCACTCAACTTGTAAGCCTCGATATATTGAGGTATATATCCGCTGAAGCTCTTCACCACCTCGGTCTGCTCCTTGAACAACTGAACTGTAGCATCGAGATTATTGTGGTTGGTTTGAGTGCGGTTTACCTGCGCAACATAGTTGCGGAAGATAGTGAGCTGATTTACCACCCCGCTAAAATTGGTTGCCTGCTTCTCCTTAACCAACGCATTTACGTTGTTGAGCTGATTCTCGGCCTCCTTATTGAAGGCGGCCTTCGCATCGGCAATATCATCATACTTATTGCGAATCTGTGTGATATTAGAGAAGTCCAAACCGCCTTTCTCATTACCAGACACCTCGGCAGTATATGAGCTATATGCCAAATCCTTACTACCCTGCGGACGGCAGTTGAACTCGATAGTAACACCCTTCTCGCGGCTATACTCCTTGGTCACCTTGTACGAAACCAAAGTGTAGTACTTATCGTTTATCTTTACAGAATAGCCCTTGAGCTTGCTTGTCAGCAACGCCTTATTTCTCTCGTCAATCTTCTTGTTGTGAGCATCTATATTCTTCTTGATAGTTGCCATCTGATTGTCTGTGAGATAGTAGAGCCATCCTTTACACCTATCATACACACCTCCATTAACTGTACAATCATACGGATTACAAGAGCTTACGATATGCACCTGCCAGCCACCAGTATTTTTATCTTTTTCTAAATTACACTTTGACAAGAACGACTCCAAATCGTAGTATTTCGACTGCTCTAATTTGCAACAACTGTTGTAGAATTCGGCAAAGCCTTTATCGGTGAAGTAAGGAGCCTTACCTACGTATTCGTATGTAATATTCAAATTCTTCCACTTTGCATCTCTTACAGCGCATGTTTCATCATTATCCAAAACACCACAAGGGTCCATTGATGAATCCAAAAGGCTATAAACATAATCATACAAAGATTCCGAATACAAGTTCGATTCATACAACACCATATTGTTAGCAAATAGCTGTGCCTCGGTCATCTGTTTGTTTGCATATTTATTAGCAAAGCTAACAACCTGCTTATCAGAGGGCATTTCATCTCCACCAACTAACACACCATTCTTGAAGAGATAATTATAGTCATTTATACACCATTTGCCATTCAATTTTCCATTTTTGTCAAATGTGCCGCTAATACTCACCCGAGTGTCACTACAATCATCAGTAACATTGAAAGCACCAGTAAAGATACCGTTACTATAGGTTACATCCACCTTTTGACTTCCTGTAGTAGCAGAACCTTTTAATTTAGTACATTTCATAACAAAGCGACCATTAGGCAATCCCTTAACATAGCTACCAGAGACAGTTGTGGTAGTTCTCTCCTCTTCATCCGAATCGTATGGAGTCATATACTCCGAAAAACTGTCTGACACCTTTAGCGCACCATGCAAAAAGCCGTTACTAAAATTAGCCGACAATTTATAATCTCTAGAGTGGTAGTGGTAAGTCCACTTTCCATACCACCTGATACCGATACCTTTTTTGTCATAAACATAGAGCGACACAGACATTGGTCCATCATAAATTCGCTCACCTTTACGACTCACATAGCTATACGTCAAAGTACCTCTATCGTCGTATTCGCCCGACACCTCTTCCGATGCGGTTCTACGTTGTGCGAAGGCCTCTCCACCAAGAAGCACCAACACTGACAACAATAGTAAAAATAGTTTTTTCATAATAATATAAATTTGAGTTTAATCTGTTATTTTGCTGTTTATCAAGCAAATCCCACTCTTTGAAAGCTGGAAGAGGAATTCAATATCCTTACTTCGTAACAAATGTCACGAGTTCACGATTTATTGCTAATGCAAATATATAAAAACTCCACGATTTTAGCACTGTTTTATCTAATTTTCTTGGTCTTCGGGTGGATTTCTTAAGGGTGATTAGCGCTTTTCAACTACTCTCTACTAATTACTAGCTACTCACTTTCTAAAAAAGTTTTTCAGTTTTCAGTTTATTTCGCTATCTTTGCACAATTAAACACTTTTTGATATAGGTATGGGAAAAATTATACTTACAGGAGATAGACCAACAGGTCGCTTGCATCTCGGACACTTTGTGGGCTCGTTGCGCCGTCGCGTGGAGTTGCAGAACTCGGGCGAGTTCGAGAAGATCTTTATCATGATTGCCGATGCGCAGGCCTTGACCGACAACTTCGACAACCCTGAGAAGGTGCGTCAGAACATTATCGAGGTGGCTCTCGACTACCTCTCGTGCGGCATCGACCCCGAGAAGTCGACAATCTTCATTCAGTCGCAGGTGGCTGAGTTGTGCGAGTTGGCATTCTACTACATGAACCTCGTAACGGTACAGCGTTTGCAGCGCAACCCTACCGTTAAGACCGAGATTCAGTTGCGTGGTTTCTCGGAGAATACCGCCGAGGGCGACACCACACAGCGCCAGGGTATTCCTGTAGGTTTCTTCACCTACCCTATTTCGCAGGCGTCGGATATCACCGCGTTCCGCGCTACAACCGTACCTGCGGGTGCCGACCAGGAGCCTATGATTGAGCAGGCTCGCGAGATTGTACACAAGTTCAACTCTACATACGGCGAGACATTGGTTGAGCCTTCGATTCTCCTTCCGAACAACGCAGCTTGTATGCGTCTTCCTGGAACCGACGGTAAGGCTAAGATGTCGAAGTCGCTTGGCAACTGCATCTACCTCTCGGATACTCCGAAGGAGGTTAAGCAGAAGGTTATGTCGATGTACACCGACCCTGACCACCTCCGCATCGAGGATCCGGGTAAGGTGGAGGGCAACTGCGTATTCACCTACCTCGACGCATTCTGCCGCGATGAGCACTTCGAGAAGTATCAGCCCGACTACAAAAACCTCGACGAGATGAAGGATCACTACCGTCGTGGGGGCTTGGGCGATGTGAAGTGCAAGAAGCTTTTGATTGCCGTTTTGGAGGAGATGTTGGAGCCTATTCGCGCGCGTCGCAAGGAGTGGGAGCAGAAGATTGAGGAGGTTTATGCTATTCTCGAGAAGGGAACAGCCGAGGCTCGCGCAACTGCTGCCGCAACCCTCAACGACGTTCGTGGTGCTATGAAAATCAACTACTTCCAGGACAAGGAGTTGATTGCCGAGCAGGCAAAGCGCTTCCGCGAGCAGTCAGCAAATTAAAAAAGTTTTCCGCTTTCCGTTTTCCGTTCATTATGATCGAGCGTTCGGGCTACATAAAGGAGCACAACCGAGAGAAAATCTATAGTTGGTTTCTCAACATCACAAAGAGGTTGAGTGAGCGACAGATGTTGCTCATACTCGCCGTGGTGGTGGGTGCTTTGGCGGGTGTGGCAACCTACCTCTTCGAGATGGTCTTGCACCTTATCAAGGGTGGCTTGGTGAGCTGGTTCGATGTCGAGACATACCACTTCCTCTACCTCATCTACCCTGTCGTGGGTATCATCTTGGCGACACTCTTCGTGAAGTATATCGTCAAGGATAACATCTCGGAGGGTGTGACGCGCGTACTCTACGCCATGTCGCGTCGTGGCTCGAATATCGCAGGTCACAACTGCTGGACGTCGATGGTGGGAGGTGCCGTAACTATCGGTTTTGGAGGTTCGGTAGGTCCCGAGGCACCTATCGTATTGACAGGTGCTGCACTCGGCTCGAATGTGGGTAAGTTAGCAAAGCTAAACTACAAGAATATCACGCTCTTGCTCTGCTGTGGAGCGGGTGCTGCGGTGGCCTCAATCTTCAAAGCACCGATGACGGGCGTGGTCTTTGTGCTGGAGATTTTGATGCTCGACATCACTTCCGCTTCGATTATTCCACTGCTCGTATCGTCGGTTACAGCTACCACAATAGCCCTCGTATTGCGAGGCTTCGACCCGATTATCTCGGTAACTCTGACTGCGTCAGATAGCTTCCAGATTAAGCATATTCCGCTCTTTATACTCCTTGGAGCGATGTGTGGAGGTATATCCTACTACTTCACTACGGTAAACGCCAAGGTCGGAAAGTTGGTAAACTCAATCAAAAACCAATACCTACGCTGGGGTATTGCAGGCGTAGTGCTTGGTATCTTAATTTTCGTCTTCCCTCCGCTCTATGGCGAGGGTTATGAGAGCTTCGTATCGCTGATGCAGGGCAACAAGCTCAAAATCTTTGAGGACTCACTCTTCTACCCTTTCCGCGAGATTGAGTGGGTAGTATTGCTCTATATCGTGGCGATTATCTTCTTCAAGGTTATCGCTATGGCTACGACAAATGCCGCAGGAGGCGTGGGAGGTACGTTTGCTCCGTCGCTCTTTGTGGGAGCATTCTCGGGCGCAAGTATGGCTATCATCTGCAACATGTGCGGTTTGGACGTGTCGATTGCAACCTTTACCTTGGTGGGTATGGCGGGCGTGATGGCGGGCGTGATGAAGGCACCACTGACCGCAATCTTCCTTATCGCCGAGCTGTCGAACGGCTACGGGCTGTTCATTCCGCTGATGATTGTGGCGTGTATCGCCTTTGCCGTAGGTCGTTGGCTCGACCCTGACTCGATATACACCAAGCAGTTGCGCCAACGTGGTCAGTTGCTCACGCACGATAAGGACCAATCGGTGTTGGTATTCCTCGACCTCGACGAGCTGATGGAGACCGATTTCGTCCGCATCAAGGAGCACTTCACCTTAGGCGATGTGATGGATATCATCTCGACATCGAAGCGAAATATCTTCCCTGTAATTGACAATTTCGGTCGCTTGGTCGGCATTGTTCAGCTCGACGACTTGCGCGAGGATATGTTCAAGGCTTCGAAGCGTGGAAATTCGATTACTCGCTATATGATTCAACCACCTGACAAGATTCTCGAGCACGAGATGATGCAGGAGGTGTTGCACCGTTTCGAGGTTAACCGCACTTGGATGTTGCCTGTAGTGGATAAGCAGAACCACTACCGCGGCTTTATCTCCAAGTCGCGCATCTTGGACGCATATCGCGAGCAGTTGGTAAATATAACTCAGTAATCAGATGGCAAACTACAAAGTTGTAATGCTCGATTTCGACGGCACTATCGCTCGAACTATCCCTGCAATTCTTCACGCATCAAAGAAGATGCTGAATATGCACGGCTACGAGGTAGACCCTGTGCAGGTGGAGCGTAACTTCGGCTTGGCACTGCCCGAGGCGTTTCGTTGCTTTGCCAACGATCCGACAATCGACGATGAGACCATGGAGCAGATGATTGCGGAGTTCAATAGCATCTACAAGAACGAGTGCGAGCCGCTTATCGAGCTGTTCGACGGCGTGGCCGAGACTCTCGATGCCTTGAAGAAGGCGGGTGTAACGTTACTTATTGCATCTAACAATATCCGTAGCGTGCTCGACAGATTGACCACACGACTCCATATCGCTCAACACTTCGACGGTATCATCTGTGCCGACGATGTGGTGAACACGAAACCTTCGCCCGACATCGCCTTGTTGGCACTCGAGCGCTACAACGTAAAGCCCGAAGAGGCCTTGGTTGTGGGCGACTCTACCTACGATATGGATATGGGACGTGGCGCCAACTGCGACCTCTGTGGTGTCTCGTTTGGCAGCCATACGCCCGAGATGTTGCGAGCAAAGGGTGCGATGTATATCATCGACCACTTCTCGGAGCTCCAAAAGATTGTACTCGGATAGACTATGGCACCTATTATTACTATATATACTGACGGCTCTGCACTCGGCAACCCAGGACCTGGAGGCTATGGCGTGGTGCTCCTGAGTGGGCCTCATCGCAAGGAGCTCTCGCAGGGTTTCCGCCTTACAACCAACAACCGTATGGAGTTGATGGCTGTATGCGTGGCGCTCGAGGCGTTGAAGTACGAGGGCTCGGAGGTTACGATATACTCCGACTCGAAGTATGTGGTCGATGCGGTGTCGCAGGGCTGGGTCTTCGGCTGGGAGAAGAAGCGCTTTTCGGGCAAGAAGAACCCCGACCTCTGGATTCGTTTCTTGCGCATCTATCGCAAGCATCATGTGCGCTTTGTGTGGGTTAAGGGACACGCCGACACGGTCGAAAATAACCGTTGTGACCAACTCGCAGTAGCCGCAGCCAACAGCACTACCCTACTTGAGGATACGGGCTATCAACCTGAATAGGATATGAAACACCTTCTACTTACAGCCACTCTTTTGGCTTTTACACTTCTCTCGAACTCGGCTTCGGGACGCAATAATCTGCACACCATAGCCGATGTCAATCGCACACCTCACACCATAAACTCGCACGCAGGTGTCGAGCGCAACTCGTCGTTGGAGATGGACTACCTCACTAAACATCTCATTTCGAACGAGGAGTTGGATATTCGTGGTGGTGCGGTCTATTCCCGCATTAAGAAGTTGAGCAATGGAGAGTATCTGCTACTCTGTCAGGGCCACCACATCGGCTCCTATATATATTATAGTATAAGCAACGATTTGCAGAAGTGGGAGTATCGCAAGGTGCTCTTCCGCCCCTATGCCGTGACCACTTCGCTGGGTAAGGACCAACGCCATTTTTCGACTGCCGACGCAGTAGTGTTGCAAAATGGCGATATTGTGGTCGTCTGCTCCTATCGTGCCAACAAAGGCTACCTTCACAATGTCGATTGTGGAATTATGATGCGTCGTAGTAGCGACAATGGCAAGTCGTGGAGCAAGGAGGAGATAATCTACAAGGGCTCTAATTGGGAGCCTTATCTCTTGCAACTGCCCGACGGTCGTGTGCAGTGCTACTTTACCGACAACCTACACTCAACCAAAAATTCGGGTACTTCGGTAATCATCTCGCACGATAACGGCAAGTCGTGGAGCGAGAAGAGCATCGTATGTCGTCAGCTCCGCCACACCCACGAGGATGGCTCACGCATCTACACCGATCAGATGCCTTCGTTTCGACTGCTCAACGATGGCAAGACCTTGCTCGGCTTTATGGAGGCGAACTGCGCTATCCCTGGCGAGAAGGGCAACTTTCGTATGTCGGTGGTGCGTCAGCACGGCACCGATTGGAAACCGCTCACAGGCAACGAGGTGGGCCCTGCCGACCGCAACTCGAATGCAATGAAGGGTGCAGGCGGTTATGTTTCAACCTTCCGTTCGGGAGAAACAATACTATCGTGCAATATCGGCACCCGATTCTCGTTGAAGGTGGGTAACCACACCGGCACAGAGTTTAATGGTGGTGCATGGGAGAAGGGTTGGATGCGTATTTTCGGTGGCTATTGGGGCAGTACCGAGGTTATCGATTCGCATCGTCTGCTCGCCACCGTGCACTGCAAAAAGGGTATTCAGTACGCCATCTGCCACCTCAACCACAATATCTCGGCACCGCACGCCACCGTTAAGGTCGATGGCAAAGCCAACGAGTGGAGCAACG
This sequence comes from Alistipes sp., assembly GCA_045648965.1. Taxonomy (GTDB): domain Bacteria; phylum Bacteroidota; class Bacteroidia; order Bacteroidales; family Rikenellaceae; genus Alistipes. The sequence continues at coordinate 115,664 of JAZRPA010000012.1, forward strand.
ACGAGGCATTGTTTGTGGGAAGCGACTCGCCTTCGCAGGCGATAGTTCGTGCATCGCAAGACAAGGGGCACATATACCTGCTCGTTGAGTGCAAGAGCGATGATACGGAGGCTGAGATGGAACTCCGCTTGGGCAATCTGCCAAAGTTCTTGGTATGGAAGAGCGGCTACGACAAGAACATAGCGAAAAGATATGGCATAAGGGCGAAATCACGCAAGGCGACCACCACAAAGGGCGAGCGAGGTTTCATCTGCGAGATATCCGTTCCTAAATCGTCATTCAAAGGCGACATCGCTCTTCCTCTTTGGCTCTCGCTCAATGCCGAGGGCAAGCAAGATACCTTTTTCGGCAACACCTTGCCGCAGATTATAGTGGAGGCTGTTAGCCATTAGTTTTTGCGATAAGGGCTATAGGAACAATAGGGATCATAGGGATTACCTTATTGCCCCTATTATCCTTATTACTACTATTTCCCCTAACGACTCTAAATCATCTTTTCTCGTCAGAAGCCGTGAGATGCATGGCGCTCCTTCTCGCTTAAAATTGGAATTTAAGCAGATGAGAGCAAGGCTTGCGATTAAGGCAAGGCAGAGGGTGCTTGCACACTTTGCCGAGCCGCAAGGAGGAAAAGCCTGCGGTAGCAGGGTTAAAGACGAGAGACGAGAGACGAGAGACGAGAGACGAGAGTTATCTCGTCTTTTTTCTTTTAGGGAGTCCCTAAATTCTCTAAATTTCCTATTTCACTCTTAGCTCTCAACCCTCAACCACAAAAAAGAAGATGGTATCTCTCGATACCACCTTCCATCTATTCATTGCAGAGAAATTACTCAGCCAAAATCTCGAGCAACTTGATCGCTGCATCAGGAATCTTGGTACCAGGACCGAAGATAGCTGCTGCGCCATCCTTGTAGAGCTGGTCGTAATCCTGTGCTGGGATTACACCACCCACTACTACGATGATATCCTCACGACCAAGCTTAGCGAGCTCCTCGATAATCTGAGGAACGAGAGTGAGGTGACCTGCTGCGAGTGAAGATACACCAACAACGTGTACGTCATTCTCTACTGCCTGCTTAGCTGCCTCGGCAGGGGTCTGGAACAAAGGTCCCATATCCACGTCGAAGCCGATATCTGCATAACCTGTTGCTACAACCTTAGCACCACGGTCGTGACCGTCCTGACCAAGCTTTGCAATCATAATACGTGGCTGACGGCCCTCCTTCTTAGCGAAGTCTGCGCACATCTGCTTAGCCTTATCGAAATTCTCATCTTTCTTCATAGCCGAACTATAAACTCCCGAAATTGAACGAATAACTGCCGAGTAGCGACCTACCTCAACCTCGCAAGCGTACGAGATCTCACCGAGAGTAGCGCGTACCTTAGCTGCCTCAACTGCGAGCTCAAGGAGGTTACCCTCGCCTGTCTTAACGCACTCTGTGATAGCTGCCAAAGCCTTATCTACTGCTGCCTGGTCACGGTTAGCCTTCAACTCGTTGAGACGCTTAATCTGGCTCTCGCGAACTGCTGTGTTATCAACTGCGAGGATATCGATTGGAGCCTCCTTAGCAAGGCGGTACTCGTTCAAACCGATAATCTTCTGCTCGCCCGAGTCGATACGAGCCTGAGTACGAGCAGCTGCCTCCTCGATACGCATCTTAGGTACGCCTGTCTCGATAGCCTTAGCCATACCACCGAGCGACTCAACCTCCTCGATCAATGCCCAAGCCTTGTGAGCGATCTCGTTGGTGAGGCTCTCTACGTAGTACGAACCTGCCCATGGGTCAACAGTGCGGCATACGTTAGTCTCCTCCTGGATGTAGATCTGAGTGTTACGAGCGATACGAGCCGAGAAGTCGGTTGGCAAGGCGATAGCCTCGTCAAGCGCATTGGTGTGGAGCGACTGAGTGTGACCAAGTGCTGCACCCATAGCCTCGATTGCTGTACGACCTACGTTGTTGAATGGATCCTGCTCGGTGAGCGACCAACCCGAAGTCTGCGAGTGGGTACGCAATGCGAGCGACTTAGGATTCTTAGGCTCGAACTGCTTAACAATCTTAGCCCACAACATACGTGCTGCACGCATCTTTGCAATCTCCATGAAGTGGTTCATACCGATAGCCCAGAAGAACGACAAACGTGGAGCGAACGCGTCAATCGACATACCTGCGTTGATACCCGCGCGCAAATACTCCAAACCGTCAGCCAAGGTGTAAGCCAACTCGATGTCGGCAGTAGCACCAGCCTCCTGCATGTGGTAACCCGAGATAGAAATCGAGTTGAACTTAGGCATATTCTTCGAAGTGTACTCGAAGATGTCAGCGATAACCTTCATCGAGAACTTTGGAGGATAGATATAGGTGTTACGCACCATAAACTCCTTCAAGATATCGTTCTGGATAGTACCTGCCAACTGGTCGAGTGTACAACCCTGCTCCAAACCTGTAACGATGTAGAACGCAAGGACTGGAAGTACGGCACCGTTCATGGTCATCGACACCGACATCTTGTCGAGTGGAATACCGTTGAACAACACCTTCATATCCTCAACCGAGCAGATAGATACACCTGCCTTACCTACGTCACCTACTACACGTGGGTGGTCAGCATCGTAACCACGGTGTGTAGCCAAGTCGAATGCTACCGAAAGACCCTTCTGACCTGCAGCGAGGTTACGACGGTAGAATGCGTTAGACTCCTCTGCTGTAGAGAAACCTGCGTACTGACGGATAGTCCAAGGACGCATTACGTACATTGTAGAGTAAGGACCACGCAAGAATGGTGCAAGACCTGCTGCATAGTTCAAGTGCTCCATACCCTCCAAATCTGCCGCAGTATAGTTATCCTTTACAGGTATCTGCTCGGCAGTCAACCAAGGCTCCTTAGCCTCAGCGTTGCAAGCAGCTGCGCCGCCTGCATATTTCAATTCTGCAAATTTTGCTCTCATGTTTCTTTCCTCCTTCGATTAGATACCAAGCTGCTTCAAGTAGCCCTTCAAAGTCTCGAGGACATTGCTCTTGACGCTGATAAAGTTGTTAATACCCTTCGACTGCAACTCCTCGGTGCAAGCAGGTGCGCCGGCAACTACAAGGATAGCCTTGTCGCCGAGCAACTCCTTAACCTTTGGAGCTACCTCTGCGTAGTCGTCGTCCGAAGCACATACAACTACGATCTCTGCCTTCGATGCGAGTGCTGCCTCAACACCCTCCTCAACCGACTTGAAGAAGTTGTTGTCGATTACACGAATACCTGCGCAAGCGAAGAAGTTGCAAGAGAACTGTGCACGTGCACGAGCCATTGCTAAGTTGCCGCAAGTGAGCATAAATGCCTTAGGCTCCTTCTCGCTACGATCAACGCCCAAACGCATAGACTCGAATGCCATAGCACCACGGTATGGGGTGATTACATTCTCGTTCTCAACGCGAGTTACAGCCTCAGCTGCTACCGCTGCGTCAGCTACCTCCGAGAAGTTAGGATACTGGTTTGCGCCGAGCAAAATCTGACGACGTGTAGCAACTGCCTTATCCTTAGCTGCTGCCGAAACCTTCACGCGCTCAACGATGAAGCCAGCCTTGAGTGCCTCCTCGTAGCCACCCTTCTCCTCAACCTCGAGGAAGAGCTTCCATGCCTCCGATGCGATGCTGTTGGTCAAATTCTCGATGTAGTACGAGCCACCAGCTGGGTCGATAACCTGATCGAAGTGCGACTCGTGCTTCAATAGGAGCGACTCGTTACGAGCGATGCGGTACGAGAACTCCGATGGCTCAGCGTACGAGTGGTCGAACGGAAGAACCTCCAACGAGTGAACACCTGCGATAGCTGCCGACATAGCCTCGGTAGTACCACGCAACATATTTGTATATGGGTCGTAAGCGGTCTGGTTCCAAGCCGATGTGCGAGCGTGTGCGTACATCTTGCACGAGCAGTTGCATGCAGGCTCGTACTTAGCTACGATATTAGCCCACAACATACGTGCAGCGCGGAACTTAGCCATCTCCATAAAGTAGTTCGAAGTAACAGCGAACGAGAAGCGAATCTTACGAGCAACCTCGTCGATTGTGCAACCCTCCTCCATCAACCATACGAGGTAGTCGTGAGCCGCAGCCAACGAGAATGCCAACTCCTCAACGATTGTCGAACCTGCATCTGAGAAGTTGTGACCTGTAACGGTGATTACGCGAACGTGCTTGTACTCCTGGGTAGCCTTAACGAGCGAAACAACAGCCTCGCAGTCGCAGCAAGCGCCCTTAACGGTCATACCCTTAACGAGTGGGTCGAGTACGAAGTTAGCGCGGAGGTCAGCCTTAGCTACGCCCTCCTTCTCGGCCTTAGCCAAGAGAAGCGGAGCAACCGAAGCAGCAGCCTTACCACAGAAAGTAACATCAACAGCCGGAAGCACAACACCTGCAAGGAGAGTGTCGAGAGCCTCAGACGAAAGCTCCTCTGCTACGCAGAAACCGAGCGAATCAACGCCCGATGCCAACATCGCAAGAGCAGTAGCGTTTGCCTCCTTAGGGCAAACTACTTTGATAGTTTGGTGAGTAAGCCAAGTGTTGTCTGTGCTTACACCACGCAAGTAAGGGAACTCACCAGCCTGAGCACCCAAAGTCTCAAGACCTTCAAGGTTCTCGGCGCGGTAGTATGGGCGAAGGTTGAAACCCTCGTTTGTACGCCATACCAACTTACGCTCGTAGTCGGCACCTTTGAGGTCGGCAGTTATTGCAGCCTCCCACGCCTCGGTTGACACCGGTGGGAACTCTGCGAACAACTTTTCACGATTGTTTGTTGCCATAATTTTTTGAATTTAGTTTAGGATAAAAAATATAATTTTTTAGTTAATCGTTGTTTCTGTTCTCTAAAATCGTGTAAAGATAAACAAAATTTTTGCTTCGCCCAAAAATTTAATTAAAAATTAACAGAGCGTTAAGGGTTATTAAGGGTGGTTAAGGGCGTTAATGGAGATAGGATAGGAGGAATTTTCCTATCAACCCCTATCAAATCCTATCAAGTTTTTTTCATTTTTCATTTTTTCACGCCCCATGAAAAAAGTAAAAAAACCTCCAACTCCCCACCCTCAATTCCCAACTCTCCACCTCTACTATCCACTTATCGTTTTTCGATAATACATCAATTTCCCATATTCCTGTTTTATCGTTTATCAATAACCCAAACGACTTTTAAAGCTAAAAAATCAAAAAGTTTTCCGTTTTCCGTTTTCCGTTTTCCGTTTTTTCTCTATCTTTGCGGCATAAAAGCAAAACAGAAAAGTTATGTCGTTGCTACGATTCAAGATGTTCGAGAAGGCTCTCGATCACAAGCCCGTCGAGGTGAATGCCCCGGCACAAAATCCATCAGATTACTTCGGAGTTATGGTGTTTGGTCGCGCACAGATGCGCAAATACCTCAACAAGCAGATCTACACTGCTCTGCTCGACACCATCGAAAACAACACCCCACTCTCGGCTGATATTGCCGATGCTGTGGCTGCAGGAATGCGCCAATGGGCACTCGAGAATGGTGCTGACCACTACTGCCATTGGTTCCAACCCCTTACGGGAGGTACTGCCGAGAAGCACGACTCCTTCTCCGAGCCTGACGGCACGGGAGGTATGTTGGAGGAGTTCTCGGGCAAGGTGCTCGTACAGCAGGAGCCTGACGCATCGTCGTTCCCGAGTGGCGGTATCCGCAACACCTTCGAGGCACGCGGTTACTCGGCGTGGGATCCTACATCGCCAGCATTTATCGTAGATACGACACTCTGTATCCCTACCGTATTTATATCATATACGGGCGAGGCTCTCGACTACAAGACTCCGCTCTTGCGCTCTATTACGGCGGTATCGAACGCCGCTACCGAGGTTTGCAAGTACTTCGACCGCAATGTCGAGCGAGTGAAGGTCTTCCTCGGCTGGGAACAGGAGTACTTCCTCGTGGACGATGCCCTTTGGTCGGCACGCCCCGACCTTGTGCAGACGGGTCGCACCCTTATGGGTCACGAGTCGGCTAAGAACCAGCAACTCGATGACCACTACTTCGGAGCTATTCCGCAACGCGTACTCGCCTTCATGAAGGACTTAGAGTACGAGTGCTTGAAGCTCGGTATTCCGTTGAAAACACGCCACAACGAGGTGGCTCCAAACCAATATGAGTTGGCTCCAATCTATGAGGAGGCTAACCTTGCAAACGACCACAATCAGCTCCTGATGACTGTTATGGGTAAGGTTGCGACACGCCACCACTTCCGCGTTCTCTTGCACGAAAAGCCATTCAAGGGCATCAACGGTTCGGGTAAGCACAACAACTGGTCGCTCGGAACCGACACAGGCGTAAATCTCTTGAAGCCTGGTCGCACCGCCTTCGAGAACTTGCAGTTTATGACCTTCCTTGTGAATGTCATCGCTGCGGTACATCGCCACAACGGCTTGTTGAAGGCCTCGGTGATGAGCGCTTCGAACGAGCACCGTTTGGGTGCGGGTGAGGCACCTCCAACTATCATCTCGACCTTCCTCGGAACGCAGATTTCGGAGGTCCTCGACAAGATGGAGCTCTCGAGCGGTGGCGAGGATATCCGCTTCGACTCGAAGAATGTATTCCGCATGGGTGGCTTGACACAGATTCCGTCGCTCCTGCTCGACAATACCGACCGTAACCGCACCTCGCCGTTTGCCTTCACGGGTAACCGCTTTGAGTTCCGTGCCGTAGGCTCGTCTGACAACTGCGCCGATGCGATGATTGTGCTCAATGCCGCAGTGGCAGAGGCTCTCATCGACTTCCGCAAGAGGGTTGATGCGCGCATCGCCCAGGGCGAGAAGAAGGATAAGGCTATCTTTGAGGTGTTGCGCGAGATTATCCGCGAATGCAAGGCTATCCGCTTCGATGGCAACGGTTACTCGGAGGAGTGGCGCAAGGAGGCCGAAAAACGTGGTTTGGATTGCGAAACTTCAGCACCACTTGTGCTCGACCGCTATCTCGACGAGGAGAGTATCGACCTCTTTGCCAAGATGAACATCTACACGGCAAAGGAGTTGGAGGCTCGTACCGAGATCAAGTGGGAGCAGTACGTCAAAAAGATACAGATTGAGGCACGCGTTTTGGGTGAGTTGGCAATGAACCACATCGTGCCTATCGCATCGCGCTACGAGGATATTCTCCTCAACAAGGTTTGGAAGATGAGTCAGCTGGGTATGAAGTCGAAGAGCGACACCGAGCTTATAAAGCTCATACAGCGTCGTACCGCCCTAATTCAGCAGCTTGTGGACGATATGATTGAGGCTCGCAAGAGGGCGAACATAATCGAGAATACACGCGCAAAGGCTATCGCCTACCACGATACGGTTGCCGTCTATTTCGATAAGATTCGCACCGAGGTAGATAAGCTCGAGGAGGTTGTTGACGACCAGATTTGGACACTCCCTAAGTATCGTGAGATATTGTTCGTGAAGTAACCTCACAAAAGTATCATAACAAAAAGGCCTGTAATGCAGGTCTTTTTTTTGTATATACTAAACCGATTTGCAGCTTCGTTCTATTGCCGAAAAGTTATATGAAAAAGATGAAACAAACTATTTCGAAAGTATTGGAGGGAGCTATGGCACAGGCCGTATTCGATGTGTCGCAGGCCGAGGGCAGTTGTTGGTTGAAGGATTGCTTGATGTTGCAGATTTTAAGGGCCGAAAACTCAAGGGCATATCGCACACTCGCATCGCTTCTGGAGGGTTGGCAACTGAAGCAGCTGAGGTTGAGACTGGAGCGTTTCGCCTACAGCGCAGGGCTCGACACGACTGCACCCGAGGAGTTCTACAAGCGCTACACCGCACTTCTTGCCGAGCGATTTGACAACGAGGAGCAGGTGCATACGATGCACGCCCTGACGGATATTTTGAAGGACCGCACCACCCTATCCTCGCGTCTGTTTGCGCTCTACGGCATAACGGCAGGTAGGGTTTAGCAGAGGTTGAGAGTCGAAAGATTCTCAACTTTTATTTTTTATCACTATCTTTGCACCGAAGCTATGGGTTTTAGGCAGAAATATCTATCGAAGGTTGGTGAGTTATTACGACTTGCCCTGCCTGTGATGTTGGCACAGCTCGGCTATATCGCCGTGCAGGTTGCCGACACCGTCATGGTGGGAAACTTCGGAGGAGAGGAGTCGCTACCCTTGGCGGCAGTCTCATTCGGAACGGGTATTTCGTGGCTCTTTTTCTTCCTCTGCATAGGTCTGACCATCGGACTCACGCCTATCGTCGGCGAGCTATTCGTGCAGAACGAAAAACAAAAGATTTCAGACTATCTGCAGACCTCTCTCGTGCTCTATCCGCTCATCGGCATGCTATGCATGGGATTGCAGATTGCCAGTGAGCCGCTTCTCTACTACCTTGACCAACCCGTCGAGGTAGTCGATATGGCTCTACCCTACTACCGACTGATGGCCTACGGATTGCCATTTGTAATGTTCTACGGAGCGATTAAGCAGTTCTTGGAGGGCTTGGGCAACACCAAGTCGGCAATGATTGTAGCCGTGGCGTCCAACGTCATAAATATCGTACTAAACTACATCTTCATCTTTGGTAAGTGTGGATTAGCACCGATGGGCATCTATGGTGCAGGCTTGGCAACGCTCATCTCGCGCATCATAAGCCCTATTCTGCTCAGCGGATACCTCCTCTGCGCAAAGCGATACCGCGAGTATATCGCCGAGGGAACGCACAAGGTGCTCCATTGGCAGAACTCGTTGCAACTGCTCAAGTTAGGCTTCCCGATTGCGGGACAGATGGTTTTGGAGGCGTTGGCATTTATCGTTACGGGAGTGCTAATGGGCAAATTCGGCACCGAGGCGATAGGTGCAAATCAGATATGCAACACCTACGGCAACTGCACCTTTATGCTCATTCTCTCGCTCGGCTCGGCCACGACAATCTGCGTATCGCACGCCTTTGGCCGACGTAGCATCGATGAGATCTCGGACGTGGTGCGTTCGGCTATCACAATGGCGGTTGTTTGGGGCATTGGTGTAACCACACTCTTCATTGTGTTGCGCCACGTTATGCCGGTCTTTATTACCGATAATGCCGAGGTCATAAAACTCGCCTCGCAGATGTTGATACTCTACGCCGCCTACCAAATCTCGGACGCCCTACAATGCATCTTGGTGGGTGTTTTGCGAGGATTGCAGCAAGTTACAAGCATCGCCCTAATCTCGTTTATTGCCTACGTAGCACTGAACATTCCGGTCGGCTGTTTGGTTGCCTTCGTATTCGATATGGGAGCCCCAGGCCTTATTGTCGGCTACATTGTAGGCCTCTCTACGGCCGCCATTCTATATGGTGTGCAGGTACGAAAATATATGCGTTATCTGCGAAAAATTTCGTAATTAGTAGCATTTTTCTCCCAAAACGATACTTTGTATCGAATTTTTTCCTAACTTTGTAGAGGAGCACTCTTGCGATTGCCCCTTTATTTGCAATTTTTAATTCTGCAATTTTTAATTTTTAATTTCATGGAAGCGTGGCAGATTTGGGTTATCATCGCCCTTATTTTCGTAATTGTAGAGATGTTCACAACGGGCTTTGCAGTGATGTGCATCTCGGTAGGCTGTCTCTTTGGCGCAGGAGCATCACTGCTAGACTGGGACATCAAGTGGCAAATCTTGGCTTTTGCCATTGGCACAGCCTTGGCATTTGTTACCGTACGACCTTTGGTCTACAAGTTCTTCTACAAGAAGAGCTCCGAGGTAAAGACTAACGCCGACGCATTGATAGGCCGTCGCGCAGTCGTTACCGAGCGTATCGAGGGTGAGTTGCACCCCGGACGCGTAAAGATTGATGGTGACGATTGGAAGGCCGTACCGCTCAACGATGAGACAATCGAAGTTGGCGAAGCGGTAGAGGTTACAGCCATAAACAGCATTATCCTAACCGTCAAGAAGTTGTAAAGTAAGTCAAACCTATAAATACTTAAACTATGGGATCATTAGTTATTGTTGGAATTATCGCAGGTATTGCGATTCTCTATGTGCTGGTAGGCATCACTATCGTACAACAATCGGAAACCCTCGTTGTGGAGCGACTTGGTAAGTACCACCGCACCCTACAGTCGGGTATCAACTTCATTCTGCCAATCATCGACCGTGCACGTCCAATCTACTCGCGCTACGAGTACAACATGGGCAATGGCGTAACACGAGTTATTACTCGTTTGTCGAATAAGATTGACCTCCGCGAGCAGGTTTACGACTTCCCTAAGCAGAGCGTTATTACGAAGGATAACGTAACCACCACAATCAACGCACTGCTCTACTTCCAGATTGTTGACCCGATGAAAGCAATCTACGAGATTGATAACCTTCCAAACGCTATCGAGAAGCTCACACAGACCACCCTCCGAAACGTCATCGGAGAGTTGGAGTTGGACGAGACTTTGACCTCGCGCGACACCATCAACTCTAAGTTGCGTGCCGTATTGGACGACGCCACAAACAAGTGGGGCGTAAAGGTAAATCGCGTTGAGTTGCAGGATATTACACCTCCTGAGTCGGTACGCCGTTCGATGGAGCAGCAGATGCAGGCCGAGCGTGAGCGTCGTGCTAAGGTATTGGAGGCTCGTGGTCAAAAGGAGGCTATGATTTTGCAGTCCGAGGGTGAGAAGGAGTCGCAGATTAACCAGGCCGAGGCTGAGCGTCAGACTCAGATTTTGAAGGCTCAGGGTGAGGCCGATGCACGCGTATTGCAGGCTACAGCCGAGGCTGAGGCTATCCGCAAGGTTGCCGAGGCTATTGCATCGACCAAGACCGACCCTGCAACCTATATGTTGGTGAACCGCTACATCGAGACTTTGAAGGAGATGGCCGCAGGACAAGACTCGAAGTTGGTTTACCTCCCTTACGAGTCGAGCAACCTGATGAGTGCTCTCGGCGCCATGACCGACTTGCAGAAAAAGTAAAATCAAGCGATATAAGCGAAGTGAAGGCGGGGGGTTTCCCGCCTTTATTTTTTGATGCCGTAAAAATTTTTAATTTTTAATTCTTCATTTTTAATTTTATTCGTATCTTTGGGCAAAATATACTATTTTGCAATATTATGGATTACTCAAAATATGATAAACCCGAAGTTGGTCGAGGCTGCGCCTTTGGCGTAAACGAGGCGGGAGAGCCCGTAGCAAAGGAGGCTCGCGGTTGCTTCCGTCTGCACGAGGAGCCTTGGCTCGCCGAGTACCCCGACAACTTCCCAACCGATATTTTCGAGGTGCGTTTCAAGAATACGCGACGCTCGTTCTATCAGAATGTCAACAACCTCCCTCTCGAGGTGGGTGACATCGTAGCCGTAGAGGCTACACCAGGTCACGACATCGGTATCATCTCGCTCTCGGGCGATATGGTAGCACGTCAGATGAAGCGTCTCGGCTTCAACCCTCAGAATGGCGAATTCAAGAAGATATATCGCAAGGCTCGCCCTTACGACATCGAGAAGTGGCAGGAGGCTATCGCTCTCGAGCACGAGACGATGATTCGCTCGCGTCAGATTGCGGCCGACATGGGTCTCGATATGAAGATTGGCGACGTAGAGTATCAGGGTGACAAAATTAAGGCGATTTTCTACTACATCGCCGATGGTCGTGTCGACTTCCGCGAGCTTATCAAGGTCTTTGCCGAGCAGTTCCATATCCGCATCGAGATGAAGCAGATTGGTGCCCGTCAGGAGGCTGGTCGCATCGGAGGTATCGGCGCTTGCGGCCGTGAGCTCTGCTGCGCATCGTGGGTATCGAGTTTCTCGAGCGTCACCACAGGTGCAGCACGTGTGCAGGACCTCTCGCTCAATCCATTGAAGTTGGCTGGTCAGTGCTCGAAGTTGAAGTGCTGCTTGACCTACGAATACGATGTCTATGCCGATGCACGACGTTCGATGCCACGTTTGCGTGAGCCATTGCAGGCTATCGATGGCGAATACTTCCTCGTAAAGAGCGATATTCTCGCTCACACGATGACCTTCTCGACAAGCAAGGATTCGATGTCGAACCTTGTGACTATTCCTACATCGCGCGTTCGTGAGATTTTGGCTATTAACCGCAACGGAGGCAAGGTTGACTCTATTCTTGGCGAGGACTTGGAGCCTCAGGTTGAGGAGCCAACATACCGCACCGAGGAGGATAGCATCACTCGTTTCGATAAGGCGAAGAAGAATCGCAAGAAGAAGAATCGCAATCGCGGCAACCACTCGGACGAGCAGAAAACTCAAGAGAATAAACCGACTGAAAATAAGCCTGCGGAGAACAAGCCTGCAGAGCAGAAGGGTGACAACAAAGGCGGTCAAAACGGTGAAAACAAGGGCGGACATCGTCACCACCACAACAGACACCGTCACCACAACAATAAGCCAAAGCAGGAGTAAGCAACAATGAGAGCGATAGGGCGTATAATAGTTGCAGTAGTAGCATTTGTGATGTGTAGTTGTTCAGCTGCACCAAACTCTGCTATGGTAGATGTCGATGTGCGCTCGTGGGATAAGGCCAAGAGCGTAACCTACGAGAATAGCGACACTCAATCGCTACGCAACCTCAACATTGCCATACGCTATAACAACAACTTCAAGGAGACGGTTCTCCCGCTCAAACTAGCCATTATAACCCCCGACAAGAGGGTTTACGAGGAGACCATTTCGTTGCATCTGCTTCGTCCTTACTCGGTTCTTTCGGTCTCTACAACAGAGAGCCGCCCGTATCGCACAAACGTTACGCTAAATCAGACAGGTGCCTACGTCTTTGCCTTCAAACCTCTCGCTGAGGTGAAGGGCATTGAGGCCATAGGAATAGAAATTAAAAATTAAAAACTAATGGCTAATGGCTAATAGCTAATGGCATAAAACATAATGGGAAAAGATAAACTCCGCAAATTTGCAGAAAATTTAACTTTCGAGTGCTTCGTACAGCCCGCATTCGAGGAGATGTTCCGTACCAACCACCCCTTGAAAGGTAACTGGCGCAAGGACTTCTTCCACAACGACAACCCAATAGTTCTTGAGCTTGGTTGTGGCAAGGGCGAATATACCGTAGCCCTCGCCGAGCGCAATCCCGACAAGAACTTCATTGGCGTGGATATTAAGGGTGCCCGCATCTGGCGCGGTGCAAAGACTGCTACCGAGCGCAAGATGGGCAACGTGGGCTTCCTCCGTGCTCGCATCGAGTTTATCACTTCGCTCTTTGCCGAGGGTGAGGTTGACGAGATTTGGATTACCTTCCCTGACCCACAGCTCCGCACAAAGCGCGCAAAGAAGCGCTTGACCGCGCCTGTATTCCTCGAGCACTACTCGAAGCTCCTGGCAAAAGATGGTTGGATTAACCTCAAGACCGACTCGCAGCACCTCTTTGCCTATACCTCGGCTGTAATTGAGCACTTTGGCTTGGAGTGCAAGGTGGCAAACAACGACATCTACGGCTCGGGCTATGCCGACGAGGTGTTGTCAGTTAAGACCGCCTACGAGCAGATGTATCTTGACCGCGGATTGCCTATCACCTACACCCGCTTCCAGCTCGGCGAGTGCACTTCGTTCCCGATGTTCGATTGGGAGGGTGATGACATTCTCGAAAAAGATGCCGAGGCAGAACGCGCACTACAAGTTACAAGACGATAGAAAAAAGGAAGACCGATCGGTCTTCTTTTTTTTTGACAAGGGCGGTTAGGGAATTTTGTGCTAAACCCTATTTATTGTCAGAGGTTGTAAGATGTGGCACATCATAAAGAAGCCCCCTCGGGATAGTACAAAACGTACAGCCCGAGGGGTGCTTACTGTAAGTGACGTGTCGCAGATTGCGACCTATCACAATAAATTAAGCTACTGCGCCCGAAATAAGGAATGTCGCTGCTACAGTCAAGATAGCATACAACTCTGGGAACGCTGCGAGAATAAGGGTTTTACCCATAACGTCGTGACCGTTACCGATAGCTGCGATACCGTTAGCACAAACCTTACCCTGGTAGATTGCAGCAGCGAGGTTTACGATACCTACGAGCAAACCTGCACCGAAGATTGCAGCTGCCTGGAACATCGAAATCTCCGAAACGAGAAGATCCTTAACCATAAAGAAACATACAAAGCCGTAGAGACCCTGTGAACCTGGAAGCGCCGAGAGAATCATGTAGCTACCGAATGCGCCATCATTTTTCTTCATTGCACCAACTGCGGCCTGACCGCAAATTGCTGTACCTACCGCCGAAGCGATACCTGCGAAACCTACCATAAGTGCTACACCTACGTAGGCCAAAATCAAAGCTGTTGTCATAATTGTAATTGTGTTTTAATTAGTTATTAAATTTGTTTGTTATTATTCTTTTGTAAGCGGCTCGAACTTGCGTGTTGTCATCTCGAAGCCGGCATTTTTGTAAAACTCCACGAAGGTCAAACGCATAGGGTGAACGAATGACGAAATCGCAGACATAAAGAGGTTGATACCGTGACCGATAATAAGAATTACGGCCGCTCCCAAAATCTGGAAGATAGCACCTACGCTGAACGACTCAATCTCATTTGCACCGGTCATTCCCATAGCAAGCGAGTTGAACACCTGCGCCAACACGCCACCCGACAAACCGATAGCAAAGAGTCGGATATACGAGAGCACGTCGCTCAACAAGCCTGTTACATTATTATAGGTATCCCACAATCCCGAAGCTGCATTCTTAACGAAGCCGTAGAGAAGTATATACTCGAGAGGCTTACGCTTCATATCGTTCAAGAAGAGCATCAACACCGCGCCTACACCCATTGTGATGTAGAAAGGCAACGAATCGGTTGTATAGCCCGGAATAACCCAGCTCTCATCGAGCATCTGCAAGCCACCTGCGAGACAGCCTCCGAGCAATATAACGAACCAACCCAACTTGGCAAAGACTGTAGCAATGCCAAAGTGAATAGCCTTGAACACGATGTCGAGCAACATACCCAACAAAATCTGGAATACTCCGAGAGCCAATGCCCAAGTGAAGAACTTACCCTGGAAGTCGAGGAACGGAACCGGGCAATCTGCCATATTCTCGTAACCCATCAACTGAGGTATGCTCATTCCGAACAACGATCCGGTGTACAAGCCAAACAAGGTTGTTGCACCACCACAAATCATTGTGAGATATGCCGCCTGACGCATCTTCTTATCCTTGAATGCCAAGGCAAGACCAAGTGCAAAGATAATTGCACCGTAGCCAGCATCGTTCAAACAGATAGCGAAGAAGAGCATATAGAACGGTGCGAAGAATGGCGTCATATCCAAAGTTCCATACTTAGGCAATGCATACAAGCCACCAATCATCTCGAACAGACGAGAGAATGGACCATTCTTCAACTTAACCGGAGTATCGTCCTCAGGAGTTGGATCCTCCTTGATGTAGACAACGTTCGGATAGTCGTTCAACACGGCATCAACCTGCTCCGAGGTAGCCTTTGCTGCCCAACCCTCCATAACGAGGAGTAAGCCCTCAGCCGCCTTGTCGGCAGTAGCCTCGATACGAACATCCTGCATCTGGCTCTTATACTTTGCCAACTCGCTCTCGATCTCGGCCTTCGCATCTGCCACAGCGCTGATTACAGCGTTCTGCTCAGCCACGACAGCCTCATTCTGCGCGATGAGCGCCTTCAACTCGGCACCATTCATCGTTGGAGCCTTCTGCTCCTGCGCATCGATTGCAATCTCCTCCGAGCCGTCGCCAATCACAACAAAGCGAACAGCCGAATCGCTCTCGCTAACTACAGCGATATTGAGCGTCTCAGCCCACTCTGCCGAGCTCTTCTCGAAGGTTGAACGCTGAGCGGTAAAGTAGCGCAACACTACCCCACTCTCAGCCAACTTGGCAAGCGTCAAACAGTCGAACTCACCCCAAGGCAACCACTCCTCAAGCGACTTCTCAAGGCGTGCATTCTCAGCCTTTGCAGCAGCAATAGCCGCCTGAGCCGCAAGATACGACTCGAAGACCTTGCCCTCCTCGATCTTCGCTGCATCGGCGATATACTCCTCGCCTGCAGCAAACTGCTCGAGTGCTGCGAGTGCCTTTGTGCGGCTCTCGATAGCCGTTACAAGCTCTCTATCCGCCTCAGTTGGTTCCCAACCCGAGGTGGTTATATCGACCATTCCCAACTCACGCAAACGCTCGATAAAACGCTCGCGCTCGGCCGAGAAGAGTACGATATTGTATTTCATCATCTTTACAATCATCTCTCTCCGCCCTCCTTTGCGGCAGCCTGCTGGCGAGTTTTGACGATTTTCTGTGCCGATTTAGAGAGGTTCTCCTCGTCCTCCATAAATCGCTTGATCTTACGTATGGCGTCCTCGTAGCCAGGTATCTGTACCTTCTCGTAGAGGTTCACCTTCTGAGTAGTCTTTCGGCGTGCATAGTCCAAAAGTGCGGTCTTGCGGTTATAGACCTCGAACTCGATACCCAAAGTGGCTATCTTGCGCAAGAGTTCCACACCGTCGCTGTACCACGCAGGAGAAGAGAAGAGGTCGAATGGCTTGCATTCGAACTTCACCTCGTGAAGTACAGGGATACGAACTCCCGCAATCTTTTGTGTCGTTAAATCGACATTTGCAACGCGAACAAGGGTACAATCAAACTCTCCCCACAGAGCCACCATGTAATCGTACTCGGCCACCAAGGCATCGAGACGCTCGCGGTACTCCGCTGCGGAGTCCTTCGCACGCTTAACCTCGGAGCGCAAGGCCGACTCCTTACTCTTGATGGTAGGGAGTGCCTTCTGGCGCATTTTCAGCTGTTTGCCGAGCTCGCCGAGCGAAGTCTTGTTATATTGAAATTTGATTGCCATCTCTTAAAATTATGCTTTCCAGTATTTCTCGATAAGTTCTGCCTTGATAGCAACCTCCTCCTTGGTGAAGTACTTGCCAAACAACGACCATGCTGTATCGAGCATCTCGGTGATGTCGATATTCACGTCAATAGCAAGCAACTTCTCCGAGTAGTCCTTCGCAAACTTCAAAGCACGCTCGTCGTACTCCGACAAGTCGAAACCGTTCTCCAACTTGGTCTTTGCGTTAGCTGCATCGGCATACAAACGTACGCAGGCATTCATCACTTGAGGGTGATCCTCACGAGTCTTCTTACCGATAACGAGCTGCTTCAAACGCGACAACGAACGGAATGGGTCGATGATAACCTTACCTGTATCCGAGTCGTTACGGAGGAAGAGCTGACCCTCGGTAATGTAACCCGTATTATCCGGAATAGCGTGGGTAATATCGCCACCCGAGAGGGTTGTAACGGCGATGATGGTAATCGAACCACCGTTAGGCAACTGTACCGCCTTCTCGTAGATCTTTGCCAAGTCCGAATAGAGCGAACCAGGCATAGAGTCCTTCGACGGAATCTGGTCCATACGGTTCGATACGATAGCCAAAGCATCGGCATACAAGGTCATATCGGTCAAGAGCACCAACACCTTCTCGCCCTTATCCACTGCGAAGTACTCCGCTGCGGTCAAAGCCATATCAGGTACGAGGAGTCGCTCTACCGGAGGATTCTCGGTTGTATTTACGAACGATACGATACGGTCCAAAGCACCTGCATTCTCGAACACCTGCTTAAAGTAGAGGAAGTCGTCATTTGTAAGACCCATACCACCGAGGATAATCTTGTCAGCCTTAGCCGAGAGAGCTACGTTCGCCATTACAGCGTTGTATGGCTGGTCCGAATCGGCGAAGAACGGAATCTTCTGACCGGTTACGATGGTGTTGTTCAAGTCGATACCTGCGATACCGGTAGCGATAAGCTCCGATGGCTGCAAACGACGGAATGGGTTTACGGTAGGACCACCAATCTCGCGTGCCTCACCCTCGATAGGCTCACCACCCTCGAGTGGTTCACCGTATGCGTTGAAGAAGCGACCTGCCAAGTTGTCCGAAACACGCAACTTTGGTGGCTCGCCCTGGAAGATAACCTCCGAGTTGGTAGCCAAGCCCTCGGTACCTGCAAACACCTGCAAGGTAACGTTGTCGCCCATAATCTTTACCACCTGTGCGAGGCGACCACCTACGGTAGCCAACTCGTCGTTACCTACGCCTGTAGCACGGAGAGTAACTGTCGCCTTGGTGATATTGTCAATCTTTGTATATATTTTCTGAAATGCTCGTGTCATAACTTTTTATCGGTTTACGTGGTTAGCGATGTAAGCATCAATTTGTTTGTCGTAGTCGTAGAACTTCTCGCTCTGCCACTCCGCGTAGTTCATCTGACGGAAGAGGTTGATGAGGCCCTTGAAGAACTTCGAGCACTCCTCGAAGTCAACGAAGTCGAAGTCGTGCTCGCAGATTGCGAGAACCTTCTTGTACATCATCTGCTGACGCTCCATTGGACAGTTTGCATCGATATCGTCGAATGCGTCCTGCTGCAAGATAACGAAGTCGATCAACTCGCTCTTCCAGAAACGCTCGTGGTAGTCAACAGGTACACCGTCGTCACCGAGGATGTTAATCTGGTCGTTAGCCTCCTTACCACGCTGAACGAGGGTCTTGCCACGATATACGAGCTGAACCCAATCCTTCTCGATCTTCTCGCCGAGGTAAGCCTCAACCTCAGGATACTCCAAATACTTCGAGTACGAATCGAGTGGGTCGATTGCAGGGTAACGCTTAGAGTCTGCACGTCCCTGCGAGAGTGCGTAGAAGCATCGAGCTGCCTTCTTTGTAGACTCGGTTACTGGCTCCTTCAAGTTACCACCCGCAGGCGATACGGTACCCAAGAATGTTACCGAACCGGTCTCGCCGTTGTTCAACTTAACCAAACCTGCGCGAGCGTAGAAGCTCGAGATGATTGCCGAGAGGTCCATAGGGAAGGCGTCCTGACCAGGAAGCTCCTCCAAACGGTTCGACATCTCACGCAACGCCTGAGCCCAACGCGAAGTAGAGTCAGCCATTACGAGAACCTTCAATCCCATCGAACGGTAGTACTCACCGATGGTCATACCGGTATAAACCGACGCCTCACGCGCAGCAACCGGCATGTTCGAAGTGTTACAGATGATGATTGTACGTTCCATAAGCTTGTGGCCTGTGTGTGGGTCGATCAACTCAGGGAACTCCTTGAAGATCTCCACAACCTCGTTTGCACGCTCACCGCAAGCTACGATGATGATAATGTCAGCCTCGGCCTGCTTCGAGATTGCGTGCTGAAGCACGGTCTTACCTGCACCGAATGGGCCAGGGATAAAGCCTGTACCACCCTCAGCTAATGGGTTGAATGTATCGATTGCACGAACACCGGTCTCCATCACGCGCGATGGACGTGGCTTCTCGGTGTAGCAACGAATTGCCTGCTTAACCGGCCACTTCTGAACCATTGTGATGTTGTACTCGTTACCGTCGCTGTCAGCTACTACTGCGATAGTGTCGGTTACCTTGTACTCGCCAGCCTCAACTACGCTCTTAACGGTGTAGTTGCCTGTCATGATGAAAGGCACCATAATCTTGTGAGCCACCCACTGCTCCTTAACCTCACCGAGCCAAGATCCTGCAGTTACCTTGTCGCCCACCTTTGCGAGCGGCTTGAACTCCCAAACCTTCTCGAAATCTACCGGGTCGGTAATCGAACCACGAGCGATGAACAAGCCGTCCATCTTCTCGAGGTCGTTCTGCAAACCGTCGTAGTTACGCGAGAGCATACCCGGAGCCAAAGTTGCCTCGAGCATATGGCCCTCAAACTCTACCTTATCGCCGATTTTCAAACCGCGTGTGCTATCGAAAACCTGCACATAGGCGTCATCGCCTATAACCTTGATGACCTCAGCCATCATCTTGGTCTCACCTGCGTAAACATAGCAAATCTCGTTCTGACCAACAGCTCCGTCAGCCTTCACGATAACGATGTTCGAGATGATACCGTTTACTTTACCTGTTGTTTTCATTATGATTGTTATAATTTATTTATCATTTCCTTGCCGTCGAGCTCTGCAACGAGGCGATCGAACATCTCGCGACCAACCTTAGCATCGAGTGCAGCCCAACGAGCCACCATATTCACCTTTACCAAGTATGCGATAACGGCGTTCAAGTCGAAGTAGTCGAAGGCTGTCAACTCCGAGAGCTCTGCCCAGCGGATATTGTCAATCTTACGCTCCTTCTCAATCATATTATGCTCATCGGCTACCGCTGCAACGAGCTGCTCCACAAATGGCAACTCTGCACGCAAGCCGAAGTCGGCAGCCGAGCTGCGCATCAACGACTCCGCAACCGAATCCTCGCCTACAACTACCGACTCAATAGCCACACCCTGGCGACGAGCCAATGTCGCAGCCACGATATTGCGAATGGTACGATCCATTGCAGACCACTCTCTCAAAAGTCGTGAGCCCGACGCCGCACAAGCCTTGTAGTAGGCGGTCATCAAAGCCTTTGCAAACGGCTGCGAGAGGTCCAAGTCCTCGGCGTCCTCGCTCTCGGGCGAAGCATACGCGCGAACCACCTTTGCGAGTGGCTCGACAAGGAGTGTCGGACGACGCAACTCCTCCTCAACCTCCTCGCTCGAGAGACGACCGAGCGCATTGTAGGTCGAAGAGCCGTTGTGACGACTTATAAGGTTCTCGCAATCGTAGTAAGCATAGAGTAACTCCACGGCCTTCTTATCTTTCGCCGAAAGAACCTCGAAAACCTCCGACAAGATAGCCTCGATATCGAAGCCCTTCATCTCGCCGTCGAGAGCATACTCCTTAAAACCCGCTACTAATGCGTAATAAGAACTTGCAAACATAAGCGTTTAAGCAAAGAGTAATTGTGAAACCTTCTCGCGCAAGTACTCGTCGAGCAAAGCCTCGAACGACTCATCGGTGAACGAGATGTAGTAGCCACCGTCCTTCTCGCCTACCTTGAAGCCACTCTTAACCTCCTTCGAGTAGCCAACCTCAACACCTGCTGCGAGCAACTCCTTAGCCGAAGCCTCGAAAGCCTTCGCAAACTCAGTCTCGAGAGCAGCAGGGAGCAACGCCTTGAGCGAAACCTGCTCGGCAGCACCCGACCAATTCTTAGCTACCTCCAAGAGCAACTTCTTCACAAACTCCGCATCAACGCAAGCAGCCTTTACAGCCTCAGTCGATGTCTTAGCGATGATAGCAGCAGCCAACTCGCTCTTAATCTTAGCAACAGCCTGACGGCCTGCCAACGATATCTCAGTCATCGAGTTCTTCTCGGTATCGGCAGCCTTAGCCTCAGCCTTCTTTACAATCTGCTCAGCCTCAGCCTTAGCCTCCGCCAAAATTGCAGCAGCCTTCTCCTTAGCCTCCGCAACCAAGCGGTCAGCCTCGATACGGCCCTTCTCCAAACCCTCGCCATAGAGGCGGTCGGTCAACTCCTTAAGTTTATTTTCCATAGTTTTAGTGATTGAATTTTATATGTTTTGTATTTATTGTCTTCTCTATTTCTCTCACGTATGCGCGCATATACACACAAATTCTTTGCAAAGATAGTAAAAATTTCCTATCTGGCAACTTTTTCGAGCATAATGTTACAAACAAATGAAAAACGCTTCTCGATGCCTTCAACTCAATTATTTTTCTTATATTTGTGGTTAGTTACGGTTAATGTAAAATCATATAACAAGAAATAGAGATGAAACAGAAGAGTATTTTTGCACTTTTAGCACTCTTTGCGGTGGCTTGCAACACCCCTGATAACGGCGGTGGAACAACCGAAAAAGAGTTGCCAAACGAGACTATGCAGCTGGAGCGCGAAGCGTTCTACTACGAAAATCCTGAGACCCGCACACCTGCCCACACGGTAGCATCGGAGGCGCATCGACTTTCGTTCTTCGGTTGGGGCGAGAGTACCGACTACGCCTTCACAATGGAACTTCCGAGCGATGTAACAAAGGTAGACCGAGTATTGCTCGAGTATCGAATGGGCGCTTGGAACAAGGGTCCGGGCGAGTGGGACAACACCACTATGCTCTTTGTCGAGGACAAGGCGTCGGGCGAGCGCTACGAGATTGCTCGCGCCATAACCCCTTATGGCGGAGGTTTCGGCAAGTATTGGAACAAAACTTTTTGGCTCGATGTTACCGAGTATCTGCCAATGCTCTCGGGCTCGACCAACTTCTACCTCTACTACGGAGGTTGGGACGCCAACGACAACAGAGCGCACACCGCAACTATCACTCTCCACTACTACAATGGCACTCCAAAGCGCAATGTGGTATTCACACACGAGCTCTACGATTCGAGCAAGGACGGCAACTCAGGCTATCGTGGTTGGGCATACGGCGTAGCGGGACACGACATCGAGGATGTAAGTCGTCTTGGCGAGCGCATTGTAGAGATTCCAGAGAATGTTAAGACCCTCGAGATGCGCGTTGCAATCACAGGTCACGGTCACGACCAGGGCACATTCGTAGAGCGCACTAACTATCAGACACTCAATGCAGCAGAGTTCGACGACAACTACTACGAGGTGGTTGTAAATGGCACCCCTGCGACGAAAAAGGGATATATTTTCTACAGCAATGCCGAGACCTACAAGCAGGCTGGAACATACATCTACGACCGTGCAAATTGGGGCCCTGGATTGCCTATAAATGTGCAGTATTGGAAGATTAAGCGTCCCGAGAATGGCTTCGGAACGCTCTTACTCGACCTCAACTTAGAGGAGTTCGTATCGGAGATGACCGCACCAAACGCCGAGGGCGTAGCGCAGTATATCGTGCAGGTTAACTTGTTTGGTTATGACAAGTAGAAAAGGGCGTTAAAGGCGTTAATGCAAAAAGGAAGGGTGTCACCCTTCCTTTTTTTGTTTTATTTTCCAACTAGTTGAAATCGCTTATGAGTGAGCTATTAAAGTCCAAATTCTGCTTTGATACTACCTACGGCATCGAGTTTCTCCCAGCCGAAGAACTCAACCTCACGCTCCACCTCAACACCATTCTCAACAAACTTAACAGCCTGAGTATAAGGACGACTGCCGAAGTGGCCATACGATGCTGTAGCCTCGAAAATAGGGTTCTTCAAGCCATAGCGCTTAACGATTGATGCTGGACGAAGATCGAAGAGCTTACCAATGCGCTCAGCAATCTCACCCTCGCTGATCGAGAGTTTGTTAGTGCCGTATGTATCAACATAGATTGACAACGGCTGAGCGATACCGATAGCGTAGCTCAACTGAACGAGAACCTCGTCTGCAACGCCTGCTGCAACCATATTCTTTGCGATGTGACGTGCTGCGTATGCTGCCGAACGGTCAACCTTCGAAGAGTCCTTACCCGAGAACGCGCCACCACCGTGTGCACCACGACCACCGTAGGTATCAACGATAATCTTACGACCTGTCAAACCTGTATCGCCGTGAGGACCACCGATAACGAACTTGCCGGTTGGGTTTACGTGGAGGATATAGTCCTCGCCGATAAGCTGTGCCAACTCATCGCCAGCACGCTCCAAACGAGCCTTAACACGTGGGATAAGGATTGTTCGAACGTCCTCCTTAATCTGAGCCACGTCAACGTCCTCGTCATGCTGAGTCGAAACTACGATAGTATGAACGCGCTGCGCCTTGCGGTCGTCGCCATACTCGATTGTCACCTGACTCTTTGAGTCTGGACGGAGATAGGTCATCACCTCACCCTCGCGGCGGATAACAGCCAACTCCTTCAAGATAACGTGCGAGAGAATCAAAGTCGCAGGCATCAACTCGCGCGACTCGTTCACTGCATATCCGAACATAATACCCTGGTCGCCAGCACCCTGCTCCTCCTCGGTAGCACGCACAACGCCCTGGTTGATATCCGACGACTGCTCGTGGATAGCCGAGAGGATACCGCACGACTTAGCGTCGAACTGCAACTCGCTACGGTTGTAACCGATGCGGTCGATTACACGACGTGCTGTGCCCTGAACATCAACATAAGCGTCCGAGCAAACCTCGCCCGAAACAACAACCAAACCTGTAGTACAGAGTGTCTCGCAAGCCACTTTTGCGCTTGCATCACGACGCAAGAACTCGTCGAGAATAGCGTCCGAAATCTGATCAGAAACTTTATCTGGGTGTCCCTCTGAAACCGACTCCGATGTAAACAAAAATCCCATAATTTTGTATAGTTAAAAGTTAAAATTCAAAGTTCAAAGTTAGACAAGAGACGAGAGAATTTCCTCTAATCGTCAATTATCAATTTTACAAAGTTGGGATTTGTAGCAGGTCCGCTATAAAAAAGATAGTTGCCGGTTTAGCACTTTTTTATTGTGGTTGCAATCAGTCCAAATCCCTCCACATTTGCAGGTGCAAAGATACAACGAAAAAGTGAGAACTAAAAACAAGGAGAGAGAAAACTTTCAAAAAATTTACTACCTTTGCAGATGTTGTGGCCCATTTTTGCGCTACAAAGTACCATGAAATGGTAAAAAATGAACTAAAAAAGAGACTAACCATGAAACGTAAATTTCTATTCTCCGCTATTCTCATCGCAGGAATACTCTCGGTATTTGCATTCACCTCGCAGGCAGTGGAGAACAAACGAGAGCGAGCAGCGAAGAAGAACCACACAGCGCCAGCTCCTAAGGTACAGCGCGCACGTCTGCTCTTTGCCGGCGATGCGATGTGTCACACACCACAAATATCCTCTGCGCGCTGCAAAAATGGTTCGTTAGATTTTCGTCCATTATTCGAAGGTGTAAAGCCACACTTCGACCAGGCCGATATTGCAATCGTAAATTTCGAGACTACCATATCGCCAAACTCGCAGTACTCGGGCTATCCATGCTTCTCTTCACCGAAGCAGTATGCCGACGCATTGGCATGGCTCGGCACAGATGTAGCCGTATTGGCCAACAACCACTGCTGCGACAATGGTATCATAGGTATTCGCTCGACAATAGCCAAGCTCGACAGCCTTGGCATCGCCCACACGGGAGTATTTCACAATGCAGAGGAGCGCGAGCGCAACGCCATTCTCCGCCTCGAGCATAATGGAATAAAATTCGCAATCGTCAACTACACCTACGGCACAAACGGCAATCCGGTACCGAGGGGCTGCTTCGTAAATCACATCAACACAACCCAGATAGCCAACGACTTAGAGCTTGCATCGAAGGATTCGGACTGCGTAATTGCGTGTATGCACTGGGGTGTTGAGTATCAGCAGCAGCCATCAAGCGAGCAACGCAGATTGGCCCAATTTCTCCACAGTCACGGAGTTGATCTTGTGATTGGCTCGCACCCACACGTGGTGCAGCCATACGTAGCTACCGATAGTTTGATTACACTCTACTCGTTGGGCAACTTCATCTCCAACCAGAAAAAACCTAACACCGACGGCGGTCTCTTGGCTGAGATCGAGGTTGAGAAGGGGGTAGACGGCGTCTGCAAATACTCTTTGAAGGTTATTCCTGTATGGGTTAAATACCCGGGACACCGCCTCGTATCATCGGAGCACGACAGCGAGGTAACGATGACCGAGGAGCAGCGTGCACGCTACAACTATTTTTTAAGCAACACCAAGCGACTCCTTGAAAAAGGTGTAAAATTTTAACAAACCAGACTATTTATCGAAATAAATAGTACCTTTGCAGAAAATTACAAACCAAAATCTATTTATGAAATACATTTTACTCTCTTTAATTGCATTGGCGCAGGTGGCATTCGTGTCGGCTCGTCCAACCTTCAACGTCAAAGATTATGGCGCTAAGGGCAACGGCAAAACATCGAACACCGTAGCTATCAACAATGCCATCAAGGCTTGCAACGAGGCTGGTGGCGGTATCGTGCTTGTTCCTGCGGGCAAGTACCTCTCCGGTACAATCGAGATGCTCGACAACGTAGAGTTACGCCTGGCCGAGGGTGCCGAGCTTATCGCATCGCTCGACTTGAAGGACTACAAGCACTACCAGTGTTTGCGCGACGACTTTATGAAGTATAAGGTGGCATACACCGAGTATTGGAACCGTTCGTTTATCCTCGCTCAGCGCGTGAGCAACATCGCTATTACGGGCGACGGCGTAATCAACAGCAACCACCTTGTCGATCCGAACGGCGAGGGTCGCTCGCGTGGTCCGCACTGCGTGATGCTCGGCGAGGTTGATGGCATAACCATTCGCGGTATCCACATTACCGAGGCGTCGAACTACGGCGTTATGGGTTACGAAGTAAAGAACGCGACATTCGACAATGTAAAATTCACAAAGGGCCACGACGGCATTCACTTGCGTGGCGCGAAGAACCTGATGATTCGTGACTGCTCGTTCGAGACGGGCGACGACTGCATCGCAGGTGGTTATTGGGAGAATGCAGTGATTAAAAACTGCTATATCAACTCTACCTGCAACGGTATCCGCATTATCTTCCCTGTTAAGGATTTGGAGATTTCGCACTGCGAGATGAAGGGTCCGGGCAAGTACGTTCAGCCACACCTTCCAAAGCTTACGGGCAAGATGATGGCCGCAGTAATCATCCAGCCGGGAGCTTGGTGGGACGCTATCGGTGGCGTGGAGGACGTCTATATTCACGACCTTACCATGGACTGCGTACGTTGTGCCTTTGCAGCCGACTTGAAGTCTAACACATGGTCGAAGAACCTCGTTGTGGAGCGCATCAAGGCTACAAACGTAAATTATGCAGCACTCCAAATCGAGAGCTGGAAGGGCGGCGTTTTCGAGGACGTAACCCTTCGCGATATCGACATTCAGTATAACGGTCGCACCGACGAGAAGACCAAGCGCGAGTTGCAGATGCCTACACGCGAGTCGCGCACCGTACCTTACTGGGCGATGTTTGTGCGCAACATCAAGCACCTCGTTATGGAGAACGTGAACTTCACATTCACAGGCGAGGAGCACCGCACCCCAATCGGTATTCACAACGTCGCAAAGATTGACATGACAAATGTCAAGGCACAGCAGACCGACGACAAGGAGATGATTCACGCAGTAGATTGCCCACTCGTTCCTCTCGCACCGTCGAAGAACTACATTCCGATTACCGTTCCAAAGAACGCAAAATAGAAGAAGCGACCCGTGTGGGTCGCTTCTTTTTTTATCGGAGAATACCGAAGAGCAGCCACGCCACAAAGAAGGTAATCACCACATTGAAACATTGCGCGGCTAGAAATGAGTACAAAACATTTCGATTCTCGCGCGAAACAATATCCTTTAGGCGCGTATCCATTCCGATGCAGACAAACGCCAACGAGAAGAAAAAGCCCGAAAAACGTTTTGCCAAGGCTGTTTCGGTGAGCCTTCGAGCCTCGAAGTCGGGGAACACACCACCCTGCTGCATCAGGCTGAACACGAGCGAGGCCAAGACAAAGCCGAGCACGAACTTCGGAAACTTATCCCACACGATGCGCAGCGATGGACGACGTATTTTGCCCTCCTCGCCCTTTGAGGCTAGATAGGTAGCGATGCAAAATGCCACTACGCCAATCAGTACATTCTGCGTAGCCTTCACAATCATTGCCACCTTGTTGGCCTCCTCGCCATATATCGACGAGGCGGCACCTACCCCACTCGTTGTATCGATTGTGCCACCAATCCACGCACCGGCAATAGCATTTTGCGTCGCCACATCGTCGCTCAAAAGCGGCACTATCAACTTCGCGAGATAGGGCATTAGATATATCATCGGCACTACGACAATCAGCACCATCGAGACGATGTAGGAGAGTTTCCTACCATCAGTATTTGCCACTCCTGCCGTAGTAATACAGGCCGAAACACCACATATCGAGACCCCCGAAGTGAGCGTCATAGCGCTCATCTCATCGACCCGCAATCGTCGAGCCAGCAGATAGCCAAAGAACCATACGCACGTAATAACCACGCACCCCTGCACCAATGCCAACGAGCCTGCCGAGACAAAGTCGCGAAAGAGGATTGTTGCGCCAAGACACACCACGCCTATCTTGATAAAGAACTCGCCCTGAATGGCAGGTTTCAGCCACTCGGGAATACGGAAGAGGTTGCGAATAATAAGTCCGAAAATCACCGAAAAGAAGACCGCTTCAAAGCCAAATCGCTTCACAAACTGAAGATTTGCCACCATCTGCGCCAACATCGACACGGCGAATACCACCACAAAGGACCAAAACAACCCTTTCAGCGGGCGCGAAAGCAGGCGGTTGCCGATGTAGAGCACCACAAGAGCTATAAAAAAGAGGTAGCCGATATTCAGCCATGCCGATTGGGTGAGTAGCGTTGAAGGGATATTCGGACCTCCGCCCGGCAGATAGTAGGCGCAACCACACAATATAAGTATAGGTATGGAGAGCAGCGTCGCAACCCAATCCTCGACAAGAAACTGTTTGAAAAAGCTTTTCATCGCTACTCTACATTTAGAATATACCCGATACCATCGCTATAAGGTTGTGCGAGAGTGCACGGCCTTGATGCGAATACTGCTTCAAGGCGTAGTCGAGTTGTAGGCGCAGATATTTACATGGTTTGTAGGCCACGCCGAGCGTGTAGTTGAACTCTCGAGCCGAGGTGTGGCAATTCTCATCGAAGTAGTCGAATCGCATGCCCACCATACCATTACCTGCCTTGGCGGCATGGAACTTCCAGCCGGCCGAAGCGTAAGCGCCCTCCGAGTGGAGCTCACCCGTAACACCTGCAACATATTCGGCACGTGCAAAGGCGTGGCGACCCTCATAAGCAGCACCACCGCCATAGCGCTGATAGGTAATATCTTTCACCTCGCCGATATTGCCCTCGCCATATTGGTAGTAGCCCGCAATGGTCAGGTTCCGAATTGGATTGACCATAACACGGCCCACAAAATCTTTGCTACGATTGTTGTCCGCCCTATTTATTCCATTACCATTAAACACCGCAATGTTGTAGTTCAAGATATTGAAACCCTCCCTCTTAAAGAGTCCGCCATAGAGCTGTGCACCGCAGTCGCGACCCGTAGAGCTGATACCCGTAACATCGTTAGCACTCATACGTACCAAGCGCTGCACCACCAACGAGTAGTCAATAAACTCGAGCTGCAACGGGGCGTACTCCGAGTTTTCGATTGTAAGGGGTACCTTGAATTGTCCCACCTGCACACCAAGCTCATCGAAAGGTCGATAGCGAACCCACGCATCGACAATCTGGGGCGACGAGGCAAAATCGACCTGCAAACGATAGTCGGCCATACCCCACTTCTCCTTCTCGAAGATATTGCCTGCGAAAGAGACCCTCGCACGACGAATACGGAACGAGGAGTTGGCCGTTTGAGAATCCGAAACCTCCAAATTGTAGGAGGCTTGCAGATAGCCCGAAATCGAGAAGTGCAGTTTCACATCGTCCCACGTAATAGCCTGCGCCGAAAGCGATGCCGACGCCAAAAACAGAAGCGTAAAAATAGATCGTTTCATAGTAAATAGTATAAAAAAGTACACGGCAAAGGTATGTTTTTTACCCTTGCCATGTACTGCTTCTACACGCGAAAAGCCTTTCAGAGCTATAGCTAAGACGCTTTTCTCTATTTCACTAGAACGATGCTGTCGCCATCAACTTCACGCTATTCTCGAATGGACGAATCTTTGCGCCTGTGTTGATATTCTGCTTCAACGAGTAGGCCAACTGCAAACGGAAGTACTTAATCGGCTCGTAGCCCACGCAAAGCGAGTAGCGCATATTGATTGCTGCATTCTTGGTGTCGCGGTGGATATAGTCGAATGTATTGCGGCAGAAATAATCTACCATACCGCCAGCCCATAGCATACCTGCATTCTTTGGCAAGTGATGACGATAGCCACCCTCGATATACATACCCTCCGAAGCGAGCTGTCCGGTCAAACCTCCGATGTACTCACCACGCGCAAAGGCCTTCTTAGCATCGTAGTTGAAGCCTACACCCCAGCGGTGCATAGGTACATACTCCGCACTGCCGGTCCAATTATACTCAGCGTACTTCGTAGCATCAAAACTCGAGAGATTTGCCTCGCCCCACTGGTAGTATGCAGCCATAGCCAAATCCTTCGATGGCTTGATAGTCAATTTAGCGTAGATATCCTTCGACTTGTTATTATCCTTGGTATTGATACCGCTACCATTCAAGAGACCTACATTGTAGTTGATAACGCTATATCCATCGCGATGGATAAATCCTCCGAAGAACTGGAAACCAATATCACGAGCGGTCTCATTCAATCCGGTAACATCATCAGCGCCCATCTTTGCGAGGTTCGACACCGCATACGAGAAGTCGATGAAGTCGTACTTCGAAGGCGAGATACTTGCCTCGAAAGTTACAGGGTTCTTATACTGACCGAACTGCACACCGAACTCCTTGATAGGCTGGTAGCGAATCCACATATCGAGGATTGGATTCTTCGGTATGCGACAGAGGTCGAAATAGACACGATAATCGAGCTTCGCACCCTTAGCACCGCGATACAAATCGCCCGCGAGGGTAAAACGAACGCGACGGAGGTAGAACGACGATGTTCCGGTTGTCTCGCCCGGCTCATCGGTATCAATCCAATCGTACTCACCCTGCATAAAGGCCGACAATTTGACATATTGGCGCACCTTCTCCAAAGTTGCTGCGCGCTTCTCTACTTTTGCTACACGAGCCTCGATAGACTCGGTTGTTGTGGTTGCTGTAGTTGTTGTTGCTGCTGTTGTTGACTCCTGCGCCGAGAGCGACACCACAGCGCAAAGGAGCATACAAACGAACACGTAAAATCTCTTCATACTATCTGTTTGGCTACTGTCTTATATAGCCGTTAGGGTCTAATCTGTTTAATTC
This sequence comes from Alistipes sp., assembly GCA_045648965.1. Lineage (GTDB taxonomy): Bacteria > Bacteroidota > Bacteroidia > Bacteroidales > Rikenellaceae > Alistipes. The sequence goes on from JAZRPA010000012.1 coordinate 146,357, forward strand.
ATAATTATTGAACTCCGTTTACCTCTTTCCACTCCTTCAAGTAGTCGACACAGAATGCCTCCAACTGAGCCTTGTACTTATCGAGACGAGAGCCCGAGTGCCAAGTGGTGTAACCTCCGGTCAAGCCTGCATCGTACAAACCACGAATCTCAGCCTCGACGTCCTCTGCATTGTAAGGTATACCGTTTGCATCAACGTGACGCATTACAGGATAAGCCTGAATCCAAGTACGAACCGCTGCCGGTGTAGGAGTTACAGACTGACGGTCCTGAACGCGTGCACCCCACGCCTTCATAATTGCATATGGGTTGTTCCAAGGCTTTCTGATACCATAGTAGCCATCAGTGAAGTGATCCGGATATGGCATTCCGCAGATTGCGTCACACACATTCGAGATAGCTGGCCAATACTGACCATAAGCGGTAGTGTAGCCAGGGTTTGCAGCCTCGCCAAATACGTCTACCGACACATATGCGCCTGCAGCGTGAATCTCGTCACAAGCGTACTGCACAAAGCGCTGAATAGCCTGCACCTTCGACTCGTTGTACTGATTGTGGTAGTCAATCAACTTCTCAACCTTAGTCATACGGTCTGGGAAACGTACATAGTCGAAATTAATCTCATTGAAGCCGAACTTACGAACTGCCTCCTTAGCCAACTCTACGTTGAACTGCCATACCTTGCGGTCGTATGGACTTGGCCAATACGCCTTGTTGTGCTTGAATGGCAAGTTGGTTGCAATCTCGGTAATTGCCACCTCTGGGTGATCCTTTACCAAGTGTGAATCCTTGAAGCAGGTGATACGACCTACCACATAGAAGCCCTCCTCGTGGAGTCGTCTTACTGCCTTCTTATAGAGCTCCTCGCCAGCTGCATCAGCATACTTGTAGTTGGTTGGCGAATACTTCTCCATTGCCTCTGCCTTGAAGCCTGGGCACTCGTTATCCTTAATGTCAATTACGAAGGTGTTGATTGCACTCTCCTTAGCCAACGAGATATACTTCTCGATATTGCCAACTACCGATGGGCTGCAGTTCAAATAGAGCGAATAGCAAGCCTCAGGCATCTTGTTATTCTCGAACTTCACGCGCTCAACAGGATAGAAGTCGCAACCGATAGCCTCACCACCACCGAATGAGTTCTTGATGGCGCTGTGAACCTTATCGAACTTTGCGGCCTCATAGCGCTGCTCAGCCTCCTCCTTGGTGCGCACAAGATACTTAGAGTATATATAGCCCACCTCTGTGCCATTCTGAACCTTGTAGCGAGTTACCGAACCATCAGCAGCCAACGACTCAAAGCCTACAATGTGCAACTCTGTGCCCTTGTCAGCCAAGCCGGCAATCAATGAAGTCTCAATATCGCCAATAATCGAGGCCGGGGTACGAACCCAAAGGCTCTTCTCCTGGACAACCTCCTCCAAAGTAGTTACGAGCGACTGCTCCTTAGCGTAGATATACTGATCCTCATCGACCTTCTCGACAGGATAGTATCTCACCATGTTAATCTCTACGACCTTCGCGACATTAGCATCGACCTGGCCACCACGAGCAACTTTCTTGCTCTCGCTCACCTGGTCACCGTCAATGGCATAGAGCTGAACATCGTTGGTATCCGATGCGAGATAACGTTTCTCGAAGCTATCTTCGATAGTGTTACAAGAAACCGACATTACTGCCGCCACCAAAAGGGTAAAAATTGTCTTCTTCATCTAAAAAATCTGTGCTTTTATTGTTTATGGTGCAAAGATAGATATTTTTTCGTATATTTGCCCTGCCAAAAGATGAAATCTTTTAAGATTTCTATCATTTGCCCCTGTAGTTCAACGGATAGAACGAAAGTTTCCTAAACTTTAGATAGCAGTTCGATTCTGCTCGGGGGTACGAAAAGGAGAGGTTTTTGCCTCTCTTTTTTCGTTCTTCCCCGAGCAGAATCGTTCAGCTTGTTGCGCCTCGGGCGACTTATCTGCAAGGTTAGTGCGTAGGCAAATTGCTAAGCAAATATAAGTCTTGTGCAGATAGTCAAAAGATAAATATATTTTCTTTTAGTCTATCTGCCCAACCCTTACAACTTCGTTGTTTACCTCCGCCCTCCCCTCTTCGGTCACCTCTCTGCTTCTGCCGCCGTTCGATTTAGTAGGGTTGTAATCTCCCTCAATGCCCAAATCCTTCTTAAATCTTTCAGGAAGCAGTTCGAAAATAATACCCCGAGCAGACATCTTCTTTGGTAAGGAAGAGGTTGGGATAGGTATGTATTTAGGACGAGGCTTGACTGCCGCGATTTTTAGGACGAGGCTTGGCTCGCTACGCTTCGCCTTGCCTCTCCGCTCCGCGGGGGCGCTTTCAAAGAGTTTTAATAGACGCAGCCACGCATCGCAAGCGATGCATATTATTTGAGGGGAGATACCATTTAGTGCAAGCACTATGGTTGACGAGGCTTGGCTGCCGCTTCGCTCTGCCTTGCCTCGGGGCGCTAAAAGAATAAAATAGCCTACGATAATAACACAAGTGTTATCCATTATTTATGGCAACTACCTTCTTGTGCAAGCACAAAGGTTGTTGCCATAAATAACAGATGCCACCAGAAATGGTGGCATCATCGTAGCCTCTTTAACTCTTTGAGCTGTTGACGAGGCTTGAACTCGTGACCTCTTCCTTACCAAGGAAGTGCTCTACCACTGAGCTACAACAGCATTTTGCGCTAAAAGCAGGGCAAAAGTAGTGATTTTTTTTGACTCTGCAAACTTTTTCGCAACAAATTGACTATTTATCGCAAATATCTACTCTCACAACTATTTTTTTCTTATCTTTGCAGACAACACTAGGCGCTAGCGCTTTTAGCGCAGACAACAAATATCAAATAGGTGTCGGACAAATAAAAATTGCATCGAATGAAAGCAAATAGCAATTCTGGGAAGAATCGCAACGTGTGGTTGATAGTATTGTGTGTATTCATCTCAATTCTTCTCCCAATTTTCATACAACACCCTATAAATGTAGTATTCCGAGACTTATTCAATCCTCCTGGGTGGAAATATCTCATTTCTAACTTAAGAGTAATTAGCACCCTTGTCTGTTTTGCTATTACTTGTGGCATAGGTATAATCTGCCTAAGATTTGCTAAAACTAAGAGATGGCTATTTATTCTTCACGCCATTCTGACATTTCTCTGGTGCGTATTTATTGCCGTATTATTCTGGATTGCAGTTACTGATTAGCTAGCAAAAGTACATCCAACAGGCTTCATCGGAATTTATATGTACAAAGCGGAAAATATCGGTATGTATTTTGCCTACAACACCGATATTAAACCTCTTTGACTATGGCTATTTCAAAATCGGCAACTGCACATCTGTCGCTCCTATTCTGCAATATAGTTTGGGCGTGCGACTACCCCTTCTACAACCTCGTTCTCGGTCGATACATCTCGCCAATGGCGATGGTCTCGGCTTCGCTGGTTATCGCGGCATTGCTATCGCTCGTGCCGATGTTTTGGGAGAAGCCCGAAAAGGTCGCCTCCGCCGACCGCCTAAAAATCGTCGGTGCTGCGATGCTTATAGGTGTGGCGCGCAAGCTGTGCATGATGTTCGGACTCGCACAAACCTCGCCCATAGACGGTTCGATAATAAGCACCTCGATGCCGCTCATCGTACTCTTTCTCTCGGCAATAGTCGGCGTGGAGCCGTTGTCGAAGAGTAAAGTCGTGGGACTACTGCTCGGAATGGCGGGCGCGATAGCTATAATCGTATCGAGCAACCACAGCTCGCACGGCAACTCCACAACGGTAGGAAATCTCCTGATTCTCACCTCGGCATGCGTTTCGGCGGCATATATGGTGTGGTTCAAGCGATTGGTGGGCAAGTACCGCATCACCACCATGCTGCGTTGGATATATTGCGCGTCGGCGATTGTGATGTTGCCCATAGGCGCGCACGACATCATCGCCACCGACTTCTCGGCCATGGACACGAAGATTATTCTTGCGTCGTTGTTTGTGCTTATAGTGCCGACCTACCTCCCCAACCTGCTGTTGAACTACTCTCTGCGCTCGGTTGCTCCCAGCGTAACGAGTATCTACGCATACATTCAGCCCGTTGTGGCCATTATTCTCTCCATAGCCATGGGCTTGGACAAACCACACCTCGACACGCTATTCTTCGCCGCCGTGATATTTATTGGTGTGGGAATGGTGGTTAGGGATAGGAGCAAATAAAAAATTAAGCCTGCAAAAAATGCAGGCTTAATTCATTTACCAAAGTGCGGTGCGAAATTGACCGCTTATTTGTTTGGATTTGGGAAGGTGTATGTCTTATGCACCGAACCGTCCTTATTAGTCAAATTGAGAGTCATAGCCTCCTTATTAGCTACAACGTCAAGAATCTTATCCGCTCCGATTACGAGGGTTGGGAATGTGCGGTTATGTGTTCCCTTCTCAACAAATCTATGCTTGTGAAGGTGTCCCGAAATCATTATATTGAAGCCCTTATCCTCACAACGCTGTGCAAGGTGTTTCCAAGCGTGGCGACCACCGTGCCAAGAGTTTTCGGTAAGCGGAATGTGCGAAATGATAATGCGATAGGTCGAAGTCTTAAACTCCTCGCTCTCAAATATCGACTCTAACCACTTGCCCTGCGCCTCACGATAGAGGTCGAATGCTGCGGTACCATAGTACTCGATATCGCTATCCGGCTTATCCTCGCCGCCATCAATTGCAAGGAAGAAGACCGGTCCGTGACGGAATGCGAAGTATGGCATATTGGTCCAAGTTGGATAGTAATCCAAGAACTTTGTAGCATAGTTTCCACGAGCGTCGTGGTTACCACGAACAAAGTAGAACTGTGTATTGTAGTGAGAGAATGTGTCGTTAACAACATTGAAGAGTTTCTCGAAGTGGGTCTTCTCGTTTGAGAAGGTTGTTACCATATCGCCATCGAAAATCACAAAGTCCTTATCCTTGATGCGCTCCAAAGTGTAGAGTTCGTTGAAAAGGGTCGGATTGTAGTGAGTGTCGGCATTGATCAAGAACGACACCTCCTCCTTGTTACGGTCATTGGTGCAGAAAGTGAGTTTGTGACCATGAACATTCTTATCCAACGAGATAGCCTTTGCCAAGTCGCCATTCTTCTCCTGCTGCTGCGAGAATACCTCATACTCGTAGAGAGTGCCAGCCTTCAAGCCCTTAACAGGAACACGGTGAACGCGACGATTATACTTCAAGCCGAGGTGGTTCTCAGTGAAGGTTGCAGCCTTCTTCTCGCCCTCAGCCTTAACCTCTACCCAGCCAAAAGTAGGTTTGTCGGTTACCCATACGATATAGGCTGCATCCTCGGTGATGGCCTGAACGTAAGGTCCATAAAGGAACTCAGCTGCTCGTGTGGTGAATACCGCACAAAGCAACAAACAGATAACGGTTAGTCTTTTCATAGTTGTTTTATTTTTAGTTGTTAATCTTTACTCTCTTCTACTCGGTCAACTCCTCCGGCAACTCAGCACGAACATAGACCTGCGTGATTGTCTCGTCGTCGGTAGCCACCCAGCACATGCTGTCAGTTGTGAGGTTGCGCACGTAGTAGCTGTGCTCCCAATCGCCACGACCGAAGTCGTACATACCACGAATTACGGCAGCCTCATTGGTCGTAATATCGTAACGGCCCGAGAGCTTGCGCGCCTCCATGCTGCTGAGGTTGTCGTATGTCACAAAAGTACGCTCGGCGCGGTCGAAGACGATGTAGTAGTAGCTTCCCTCGGCCAACTTTACGCCGTTGTCGTAGCTCTCCAAACGCCATACACCATTGATGTTATTTGGCGTAACATCAAGGAAAAGCGTTCCATTGTTGTCTGGCTTAGAGCAACCAAAAGCCGCAACCATAGCGACAATCATCATTGCAAATTTAACTATTTTCTTCATATTTTTATATATTTTTCTCATTTAATTCTTCAAAATCACATCAATCGCACTCTGTCGCGGCGGCAAATTCAACCCCTTAATATATATTTTGCCAAGGGGTATTGGCGATGTCGCAGCTGTCGGATTATACTCCACAACCATATCGCCCTCGCCCTTTGGAGCAACCTTTGCAGGCTCGAAACGCACGTTCACGCCCTTAGGCAAGAGGTTCGTATCGACCTCCAACTTCAACTCCGTAGAGCCGCCATTCATAAAGGCTATGCGCTGCACCTGTCGACCCGAGCCCTCAAATACCACCTGCTCCTGACGCAAGCGCAACACTCCGCGAGTGTAGGGGTAGTCATCGCTTCTATCGGCCGACGCTGTAACCAAGCCCGAGAGTGCCAGTACAGCCGACGGTTTCTCGGCAGAGAGGTTCGTATATAGAAGAACGCGCTGTCGCACTCGTCCTGCGTGACCGCGAGGATAGTATTTCAAGGCGACTGTCATCTGCTCCTTCGGTGCAAGCACCCTCTTCGGAAGTTCAGCCTTCAAGCAGCCGCAGGTAGTCTTTATCTGCGTAATGGCGACGGTCTCGTTGCCCGTATTCACCAACACAGCACTACCCTGCCACGTGCCAAGCATCTCGTCGATTGTGCCAAAGCAAACCTCCTCGCTTGCAAATCGTAGCGGAGATTTATCTACCGCCTTTATCTCGGCTGCATCGAGGAGTTTATCTTGCGGAATGATGCGTATCTGCGCACTCAACAGCTGCACAGCACACAACATCATAACCACAATAAATCCTCTCATAATCACTAAATTTTATTCCCAGTCATTAAAATCGCTTATGATTAGGCTATTTTTGCGCGAAGCTAGGCGACAAATCCGCAGCATAGTAGAGCTATGTGAGGACATTTGGCGTCCGACGCTCTCGTGCAAAAAGAGCCAATCAGAACGATTTTACAACCAGCCGTCCGACTTGCGAACTGTTATATTAAACGAGTGTACCTCGCCATTGCTAGCCTTGATTGACGCCTTTGTTGCACCAACCTTCACACCCGAGAATACGATGTTATCACCCTCCTTTTTGCTGGTTGCGATAGTTGTATCTTCGATTGTAACCTCATAGGTCAAATTCTCGCCACCTACAAAGTAGAGTGCCGGATTTACCGCTATGGTATCACCCAACTTGATAACGAGGTTCGGGAAGTGCATCTGCACACCTGCCTCCTCGCCACCGATAGCTGCAAGGAACTTAGCGGCATTCACCTGTCCCGAGCCCATCTCGCCTCGATATGGAGCAAGCGGGAGCTGCATTGGCTGCAATGCGCCAATATCTGCAACGTAGCGGCAGTAGTTCTTGTAACCCTTCATATAGTCGTCAATCGGGGTTACATTCTGCGCATCGCACAACATCTGGCGAATCTCCTCGGCCTTGAAGTGCTTGCGCAACTTTGTAGCGTACGACAAGCCGAGCGCCACAACGCCCGAAACATGAGGACACGCCATCGAAGTACCCTCCATATAGCCGTAGCCCGACTCGCTGATATGGTCAGGCAAGGTCGAAAGGATACAACCCACATCGCCATACTTACCGGTCAATGGATTGAGATAGTCGTAGTGATAGTCCTGATCGCCACCCGGAGCCGAAATCGATGTACCAGGACCGTAGTTGGTGTATGTCGCAGGGGTGAAGTCTGCCGAAGTTGCAGCTACCGATACGCAGTAGTCGGCTGCACCAGGGAAACCTGCCATAGGAGCCATCTCGTTACCCGCTGCAAAGATTGCAATACCACCCTCAATTACGTCATTTGGCGAACCTGCGTTGTTGATGAAGTAGTCAAGCGCCTCCTTCTCGATAGGCGAACCTGCAATCCACTCCTCCTCCGAAGCGTAGCCCGCAGGGCCCCATTCGTACTCGTGAACCGCACCCGAAACATAGCCCCAGCTACACTGCATAACAACAGCGCCATTGTCGGCTGCATACTTCATTGCTCGAACTACGTTCAAGAGGCCTGTCGAAACATTTCCAGAGAAGATCTGACAAACCATAACCTTCACACCACTATTCGGCGTGCCATCGCCACCTGCGATTGACGCAACACCGATATTGTTGTTATTCACAGCTGCGATAGTACCTGCTACGTGAGTTCCGTGACCCGAGTCGTAGTAACCGTCCCAGGTGATCTTACCGGTCTCCTTTACGAAGTTATAGCCATTCTTATCGCCCTTATAGCCGTTGCCGTCCTGATCCTCAGCCCAAGTGCCATTCTCGGCAGGATTAACCCAAATGTTAGCCTTCAAGTCGTCGTGCTCGACGTCGATACCCTCGTCGAGTACCGCAACCACAACCGAGCTATCGCCCGTAGTCTTCTTCCACGCCTCAACAACCTGAACATCGGCGCCGGCTACCGCCTTACCACCGAGCTCAGCCATTGTGCCGTCGTTCTCGACATTCCACTGCTTGCCATACAAAGCATCGTTAAACGAACCCTGCAAAGCACGAGTCGAAGCCGACATCTTAGCATAAGCCTCCTTCGACAAAGGCATAGCCTTCTTGGTGTTGGCACGCTTGATAGCACGATTGACATCGACCTTCTGCACCTCACCGAGCTGCGCAAAGCGACGCGACACCTCCTCGGCTGTATAATCGTTGTTGTAACGCACAATATACCAGCAATTCAAGCCATCACGTACGGTACGCTCCTCGTGGCGCACATCAACCGGAAAGACGCGCGAAATCTCGAAACCGCCAACGATGTCGAGCAACTCATCTACGCTGCTCACACCACTGCGGGTAAGGGTTGAGCGCACAGCACCCGACTCCTCGAGCAAAGCTGCCACCTCGGGCGAGAATTTTACGAAAATCTCGCCTGCGATGTAAGACTCCTCGCCGGTTGTGGTGTTGCCGACATTCACGCTCTCCTCCGTTACACACGAAGCGAGCAAGAACATCGCGCTCAATGCCACTACAAATATCTTACTATATCTCATATTTTTCATCTCCTTTACTTTGTTATAGTTCCACTCTCTTCACCGGTCGAGGTATCCTCCTCGATAGTGTTAGCCAACTTCTTGTTCGGATACCAATCCTTATAGTAGTCCACAAGGCTTGCCGGCTCATTCGAGAATCCGGCCTTTGTGCCGTCGCTCCAACGTCCCTCCTGCGGGAATACAAGGCTGAATGGTACCCACCAGTCGAGTGCTGGGTGCATCAACAACCACCTTGGAGCCTCGCCAGAAAGACGGTTATGGTTGATACGGAAGGTCTTGGTTGTAGGCATAACCTTTGGTGTGCCAACCAACGCCATAGGCAAGGTGTCGGCTGCGACAACCTCCGCCTCGGTCCACTTCGGTACCTCAGGGTCGTCCTCGAACGATGGCAGCGGGCCATGCAAGTAGTTCACACTCAACACCAATGTATCCAAGCCCCACTTCAAGAGGTGCTCAGGGAACTTCTCCTCCTCGACAAGGCCTCCGAGTTCCTCGGTTGAGTAGCGAGTATTCGACAAGTCCGATACGGCGTGACGCTGCATTGCGTTCAACACTAAAGCACGAAGATTAGGGAAGTTAGCCTTCGTGATAACCGAAGGTACTCTCTGGAAGTTGTTAGAGCCCAAATCCAAGAACTCCAAATTCTTGAGGTTTACGAACTCCTCAGGCAACTCGGTCAAACCGAATGCACCAACGGTCAATCGCTTCAACTGAGTCAGCTTGCATATATGCTCGCCGAGGTTGATGCTCTTGAGCATCGAGTTCTCGTTCGAGAAGATGTAAATCTCGTCGGCTGCAGTGAGGTACTGCACCTCGTATGGCAAGCCTTCGTAAGAGTTACAGAGGAAAATCTCCACCTTCTTGACACGTCCAACCTTCTCCGGAGTACAACCCTCCATACGATCCTCCCACAAGGTTACACCCTTCCAGGTATCCATCGTGGTCGAAGAGTCCCAAATAGTCCAGCACTGCATAGTATTGACAATGTTGAGCAGTGCCAACGAGTCGCCGGCACGAGTGTCCGGAATAATAGGCTCGGCAGCCTCCTGCGAAACTCTCAAAATGTCGCTCTTCGACACGTTGATAGTATTGTCGGTAGGCACAAACTCTACATCGGTCATGCGCACATCGGCCGAGTTGTTAATCTTCCAATTAAAGCGCACCTTAACCTCTCGCGGACGAATTCCTCGGTCGAGATTGAGCTTGTAGCCGTCGCCCAGGTTCGATACAGACTCGCGCGAAATCCAATACTGCGAATTTTGCGGAATCTTAACGTCGAACTCAAAGTTGGTCTTTACCACAACATCGAAATAGCGCTTGCCATACTCGGCAAACTTCTTAACCTCAACGTTTGTTCTATCTAGCTCGATGCTATATTTGTAACCCTCCTGATTTACCTTGATACGACTCTCCTCGTTGGTGGTGATATTACGAATTGTAACCCACGCCTGACGAGGATTAGCAGTCAAGGCCGAGTCGATGATAAAATCGCACTCAACCGAGCCGCGTCCATTGGCAGGTGATACGGTGATCCACGGATTTGGGTCGCCATTCTGCTGCATACCCACCGAAGCAACCCACTCGTCACTCGACTGGATCTTCACCTTCTTAACGCCTCCCGACGCACCAACCTCAATAGTGTTGACATCGATCTGGAAATCCAAGACCTTATCCTTTGTACACGCCACAGTCATCAATGCTGCAAGCGCAAATACCAATATACTATATCTTAACTTCATACTCTCTCCTCCGCTTTTACTCCAACATTGCATCGCAGTTGAGAATCTTCTGCGTCTTATCATAATAGAGAATGTAGGCTCCTACCTGCCAAGCGTAGCAAATATCCGATGCATCGAATACAATGTTCGGGTTGTCGCTAATATCAAGGTAGTAGCACAATGTCGAGATTGTATCGTCAATAACTCGCAAATCGTTCGAGCCGAGATACAAACCACGCAAGCCCTTGTGCTGGTAGATACCCTGCGGCCACTCGCGCAAACAACGCTCACCCTTCTCGTTACGCTGGCTACGTACCGAAAGTACGGTCAACGACTCAGCGTCGAGCGGATAGTAAGGGAAGTTCTCGAAACGGTTGAACGAGAGGTCAATACCATACAAGTACGGCATATTTCCTGCGTGGAAATCCTTAGGCATATCCTTCAAGCGGTTGTATGAGAAGTCGAACGACATATGATTCACCGCATTAGCGTGCGAGAAACAGCCCTCCGGAATCTCCTCAATCTGGCAAGCGCTCACCAAAATATACTCGAACAACGAGTTTGACTTGGCAAATGCTGTCGGATACTTCTTCAACGGGTTCATCGACAAGGTCAAGGTCTTAACCTTAATACCCTTGTACGAGCCGTCCTCCTCACCCTCGAAACCTGTAATCTGATTGCCCGCAAAGCTTACGGCATTCATCGTATAGAGGTTGTTCGAGTTGAAGATATTTGGCACCAACTTGAGCTTGTTGTAGTTCACCGAGAAGGTCTCCACATCGTCATATCCGCAGAAGTAACCCTCGCTATCGTGAGGGATATACTCAATCTGGTTGTTGTCGAGGTAGAGCTGAATTAGCTGCACCTCCTTACCGAGAGCATCTACGCGCTGAATCTTATTGAATGCCAAGTCGAGCAAGCCCATAGCCTCGAAACCGCCACGGCTTGCACCAAACCACGCCTTATCCAACTTCGAGAGATTATTCTCGCGAGCGTAGAGAATCTCAATGCTCTTGCGCGAAGCACCCTTCGCAATAGCCTCGATACCGGCCTCAATCTCGGCTGCACTCCACTGCTTGTTGTTAGAGATATTTACCGAACGCAAGGCAGGAAGCTCGCCAATCTGAGTTGGGAAGCTCTTCATCTTCGGACAGTTGTAAATCTCAATCGACGAGAGCGACTCCAAGTGAACAATCGAATCAGGCAACGATACAAGCTCACCATTTGCAATGTTGAGTGTCTCGAGCTTCTTCAAGCGACCAATCTCCTTTGGCAAAGCGGTCAAGCCGTTGCACAAAGTACCATGATTCATATCGAACTTCTGGATAGTCTGCGAGCCACTCTTCTTGTCGATAACGTCGTACTCCTTGCCACCCTTCTCGTAGTGCGAAATTGCAGGCGAAGTCAGCCCCTTCTCCATCAATGCGCGAGCGCAAGGCTCCGACATCTGGATTGCAGGGTGAATCGAACGCAAATATGCACGCTGGTCGTCGAACAAATTGCGCATACGCTCTGCATGCGAGCGCTTCATATCGAGCGACGGGTCATACATTATATTAGTATCATTGTGAGTACCGAGATTGAGCACCACCAACTCCGAGAGCTGTCCGATTGCAGGCGAGAGCTCGCCACGGAAACCGAAGTTGCTCAAATCGAGGCTTGCGATACGGCCGTTGGCGTGTACCTGCACACCCGGCTGATCGCACCACAAATCGACATCTTTATTGAAGTCCCAATTTGTACCACGCGCATAGCTTTCGCCATCGTAGCTCCAGTTTGGACCATCGAGGCTCTTCCAAATCTCGTACAAAGCGTAGTTATCCTTGATATACTCGTCCGACTCGTAGAGGGTAACCTTTACCTTAGTCTCGGCAACCTTGTTATCCTCAATCGAGAACTCGGTCAATGCCGGTTTGTCGTTCACCTCCAAGATACCGGTCGATCTATCGCTCTTGGTGGTATACGAAACAACACGATAGGTGTCAGCCTCGAGCAAGATAAGCGTATCGCAGAGTATTGACGAAGTCTTATAGCCGTGCTTATCGCTCTGGTAATCCTCCTCGTCGAAGTGCTGCGAGAACTTAGCCTTCAAATTCTCCAAGACGATAGGGTCACCAATAGTTGCGCCGTTACGCACCTTCTTAACGGCGATATCCACATACTTAATCTCGTCAAAGGTGTACTCAACACCACGCTCACCGCGGGTTGGGATATTCTCGAACTCCGAAAAATCCTTAACCAATGTAAACTGCACGTGTCCGCGCTGAGTTACATCAACCGTAACATCGTGAACTGTCAGACCTCCGGCAACAACCGTAAACTCACGTGCCGAGCTAGGCACAAAACGAGCCAAAACCTGATCCTCGGCATCGAAGAGGAGTACAGTACCCAACGTGTATGCTCCTGTGAGGAGTTTTAGCTTGTCGCTACGAAGACCGAACTCCGCAGTGGTAGCATTTGCAGCCGAAAGCACCAAAGTCTGGCGTATCGCGCGGTTATTCACATCGGTAAGGTTTACCTCAATCTTGCACGCCTCGGCCAAGTAGATGTCGAACGGATCGTAGCCCTCACGCGAGATCGAAGGAGTGTATGAGGCCTCCTTGTAGAGTTTGAACTGAACATATCCGTAGTCGTGCTCGCACAAATCCACATCCTCAACCTGGGTACAGCCCACGGTGAAGAGCAGCGCGAACAACGCTACGAATAGGTCTATTTTAAAAATCTTCTTCATCAGAAAAAATGTTTATTTTGCTTTACTGTTTTCGCTACACTACTACTTTGTCTTTGTGTCGTTGAGAACAAAGAGAATTCGGATAAACTTCTTGCCCGACTTATCGGCACAGAGCAAGTCGCACTTTCCGTTAGGGATATCGGCAACCTCAACGCCCTCCTTAAGAGTGAGAAGAATCTCGCCGGTCGAAGCGTCCTTGCCGAACTCCAAAACGTCCGAATAAGAGTACTCGTCGCTGTTCTGCTCCTTGTGGATATTCGACACGGTACCGATCTCGAAGCCGTTAATGTTCAAAGCCGCCTTAGCAGGAGTCTTGAGCAACTCTGCCGAGGTATAGGTGAGGCAATACTGAGCCTCAATACCCCACTCTGTATCGTAGTCGGCACTTGTGTTCTCCAACTTCGAGAGGGTTGCACCCGCTGCGTTGGCAACCTCCGCGCTAACAAAGTTCACCAAGTAATCAATCTCCGAACCGTCCTCTGCAGCTGCAATCCAATCGAACACAAGGTTGATTGTGTAGCTGTGCATATCGTAGCTTACGGCGCTGATGTTCAACACCTCGTCACGAACCAAGCTCGATACCGAAGCACCCTCAGCAAGGCGTACGTACCAAATGTCCGACTCCTCGTTGTGCTCGAATACGAGATTCTGAGTACCGCTACCAAAGCCGCCGTAAATCTCGGTATAGCCTGTGAACTTCAACGCACCAGCCAAATAGCTCGAAGTGAAGCTCTCGGCAGTTGGGTAGGTCAAAGTGCAAGAGTAGCCATTATCCTCGAATACAATACCCTTCTCGGCTGCCAACTCAGGATTTGCAAGCTCCATCTTGGTCTCGATAACAATCTCAGCATTTGGATCGTAGATGAAATATACCGACACCACTGCATCGCCATTCTCGTCCTCGATATTTACATAAGCCTCGTAGCCTACACCCTCGGTGAAGACTGCGTCCGACTTCTTGTAGTCCATACTCAAGCTGAACATCTTGTAGAGCTTCTCCACGCCCTTATCATCAGTTACCTTACGGGTGAAGGCACGCAACTCGAGCCACTTTGTATTGTCGGTGATAGGAACGAACTTGCCCTCGCGCTTCTCGTATACAACATAGTTAAAGAGCTTGTCGAAGTCGTGAGCAACAACAAAGTCGCCATAGATTGCGTCCGACGAGTTCAAATACAACACCGAATACTTGTTAGGCACATTCACAAACGGACCATTCTCAGGGTGTCCGCCAGTGATGAACTTCGACAAGATGTTATCGAAACCCTCCGGAGCCGAGCCATATACATCAATCTCGTATGGAGTAATCGGAATAGTGAACTTAGCGATGCTCTGAGTGTAAGTATCCAAGGTCATATCCAAGGTGAAAGTAATATCCTTCGCATAGCTTACGATACCCTCGCGAACATTTACTACGACAGTGTGCTGGCCTGCTGCGCCATAGAACTGAGTATCGGTGCTGGTAAAGCCGTCCTCGTAAGTGTAGGTGAGGGTTGCATAAACCGCAGCCTCAGCCGACAACGAAACACTCCAAGCCTTATCGGTTGTGAAAGTTACCTCATACGACTCTCCCGACTCAACTGTCAACTCCTGCAACGCAGGGAATGTAGGCATTGTCGGAGTCTCCTCTCCGTTATCTGGAGTACACGAAGCGAACATAATCGCTACGATGCTAAAAATTGCAAATATCTTCTTCATAATCTTATCTTATTTTCTCTATTACAAACCCTCTCTCATAAGCTCCTCGGCCTCCTCCTGCGATAACCACTCGAGGATATTGTAGAAGTAGCCGATATAACCAACCGACGTTGCGAAATCGTTGACATAGACCAAAGTCCACAGCTGCGCAAACTTCTGACACGAATTATAGGTCGAAGGTTGGTCGGCACGAGGGCTGTGGGTTGCCAAAATTTTACCGTCGCCATACTGTGTACCGAAAACCGTAAACTCGCTACCGATAACCTGACCCTCAGGAATCTTCAGCATAGGCTGAGCAGGGTCGGTGGTGTCGAACGTGAGCAACACATCGTAGCCATTGTAGAACAAATCGTCCATAACGATAGTGTTCTCAATAGACTTGTGTTTGTAACATCTTACCAATCGCTGATAGTCGGTGTTTGGACCAGGATAGCTATACAAATAAAGCGATGTGAGCAAGCAGTACTTTGGCTCCTGCTCGGTACCACCCCACTCGTTGATGTCGAATGGGCACGACTTGTACATCACAACCTTTGTGCGGTTCGAGTTTGGATACATATCCCACTTCAAGTCGTCGTGCATAACCAACTGCAAGGTAAAACCAAGCGAGTCGGCAGGCAAGATATTGTCGTAGATACCATAGACCTCAACCTCGGTCGAGAGCTTACCCGCAGGGATAGTGATAGTGTTTGAACCGAGGCGATAGTGATAACCCTCGATAGCGTTACTTCCCTTGTCGATAATCTCCACCGCATAGGTACGGTCGAAGTCGCGTGCTACAGTCGAAGATACTCCCACCTTAAACGGAGTACCGTCGTCCAAGACCATATTCGTAGAGATGGAGTCTGCAAACATCAGATACTCCTTACCCTCGTAGGTCGTATATTGCTCGCTACAAGCTACAAAGCCCGCAGCCACAGCAATAGCAAACATTATATTTAGTACTTTCTTCATAGTCATCATCTGTTTAGTAGCCGGCATTCTGTTTTACCTTTGAACCCGGAGCCTCAATCTCGTGACGAGGAATTGGCCATACATACATGTAGTCATCGGCAGCCTTCTTGATAGAGCTACCCTCAACCAACGAGTTCGACTGCGGAGTACGCTCAAAGCCCTTACCGTCGTTGTAGAGCTTACCCCAACGCTTAATATCGTGCAAGCGATGACCCTCCATATAGAGCTCACGAACACGCTCCTCGGCGATGCTCTGCATAAAGTTTGCCGCCGATACGCTCATTGCACCTGCACCCGACTGGAAGCGGCTCTCGCGCAACTTTGTTAAGTCCTTCGATGCAGCCGAGAAGTTCGGAGTATCCTTACGGCAGTACGCCTCGGCACGAATAAGATACTGCTCGGCCAAACGGAATGGCTTAGGCATCGAAACGTGGTAGAGCTGGTACGAATTGATAAAGTCGCCGTTACCGTAGTACTTCACCAACAACGGCCAAACCAAGCCGTGAGCGTAGCCTGTCTGCGCCTGGTAGAAGTATGCGTCGTAGCGATAGTCGTTGCTTGCATAGAGGTTCAACACCCACTGTGCAGGCACGTAATCAGGATAGAAGTTAGCGTAATCGTTCGTGAAGTTCACGAATGCCGCGCCAATCGATGAACCTGGCGACTGCGGAGTGAGACGAACTCGCCAGATAATCTCGGTTGCGAGGTCGTAGTTCCACATATACTGGAAGAAGCTCATACCATCGGTATACACGGTATTTGCCGACGAGAGCGAGAATGCTCTATTCTCAATCAAGCGAGTTGAGTACTCGATTGCCGCGTCCCAATCCTGCATATAGAGTGCGACACGAGCGTGCAACGCCTCGGCCATAGCCTTGGTAGCGTAGTCCGACGAATATGTGTCGTAGTCGCTGTTGAGCAAGTTTTCAGCCTTATCCAAATCCTCCAAAACGAATTGGTACGAGTCGTACAACGATGCTCGCTCGGCCTCCTCAGCCTGCGAATAGCTCTTACGCAACACCACACCCATCTTATCCTTAGCTGTAGCTGGGTCGTAAGCCTCGCAGAAGAGCTTCAAGAGCTCCGAATAAGCCAACGCACGCAAGGTGTAAACCTCGCCGGTATAGTAGTCGAGGCTGGTAAGCTTCGCATCATCGACAATGCCCGCCTTGATTTTATCGACATTCTCGAGATAGAAGTTACAGTTTGAAATCACGCTATACAGGCCTGCATATACGCTCTCGACCTCCGAAGATGTCGAACGAATCTGCCACAACCAGAACGAACCGTACTGATTGCTATAGCCATCAATCGCATAGACCATATCGGTCTGAATGTCGGGGAGAATGGTCAAATAGCCATTGTGCAACGCACCACTCTTGAACATCGAGTAGATACCGGTAACGAGCTGCTCTGCGTCCTCGTAGGTGTGCATAGCCTTATCCTCCGAGATTGCCGAGCCAGGATACTTCTCCAAGCACGAAGTTGCCGAAAGGAGTGCTACCACTGCAACAACTCCCACTTTTATATTATACATAAAACTCTTCATCATAACCACTAGAATGTTATATCAAGACCAAATGTGTATTGACGAGCCATAGGATACTGCGCCTGATAGACGTTCGAGGTACCCTCAGGATCCAAGCCCGAGAACTTAGTGAAGGTCAACGGATTCTGAATCTGTGCATAGATACGTACGCCCTGGAACACCTTGCTCTGCTTGAGCAACGACTGTGGGAATGAGTACGAGAGCATCACATTCTTCAGACGAAGGAACGATGCGTCCTCCAACAATCGGCTGTCGAACTCAGTATATACGCCGTGACGTGGAATGTCGGTAATATCACCCGGCTTCTTCCAACGATCGAGCAAACGTGCCGACTGGTTGTAGTTCATAAAACGACCATTCGACTCGTCGAAGTAGCGGTCATTGTTGAGCATCCAACGATCAGCAACCCAAGCAAACTGTGCGCTAAACGAGATACCCTTCCACGACAATGCAGTTCCGAAACCACCCTGCCAAGGAGCGATGTAGCTCTTGCCTACGAGGACCTTATCCTCATCGCGCAACTCGTTGGTAATCTCGCCATCTTTGGTGTACCACAAAGCATCACCATTCGCAGGATTTACACCTGCATAGCGGTTGATGTAGAACTCGCCGAGTGGGTGGCCAACAACGAGCTTAGTGTTGGTATTAGCCATCTCGTACTCGGTTACGCCATTATAGAGCGAGGTGATACGGTTGCGGTTGTATGAGAAGTTCGCATTCGCAGTCCACAAGAAGTCCTTAGCCTGGAGGATTGTACCCTGCAAGTTAACCTCGACACCGACATTTGTCATAGTGCCGACGTTGTCCCACTTATAGCCATAGCCCGAAGTCGAGTATGGGAGTGGTACCTGCATCAACATATCCGAAGTGCGCTTGTAGTAGACCTCAGCATCGACGGTCAAGCGGTGCCAGAAGCCAAAGTGCAATGCGAGGTTCGAGGTCCAAGGACGCTCCCAGCGCAACTTCTCATTACCCGGCTGAACAAGTAGCATACCTGCATCGCCGCCGTAGTCAACACCGCCGCCAACGAGAGCCAAGTGCTCGTAGTTTGGAATTGACGAGTTACCCGAAGTACCTGTCGAGAGTGCGATCTGCGCGTGAGTAAGCCAACGACGCGAAGATTGCATAAACGCCTCATCGCGCAAGCTCCACATAAAGCCCAACGACCAGAAGCCTGCCCAGCGGTTCTTCTTACCGAAGCGTGACGAACCATCGGCACGCACCGAGAACTCTGCGAAGTAGCGGCTATCGTAGTTATACTCACCACGACCGAAGAACGACAAGAAGCCGTAATCCGAGTCGGTGGTATCGCTCCACGATGTTACACGTGTACCAGACGATACGTTTGTCAAGAAGTCGTTATTCTGACCCTCAGCCAAAACACTGAACGCCTCGTAGTGGTAGGTGATGCCCTCCTGACCAACGAGGAAGTTGAAGTTGTGCTTATAGCCCTTCGAGAAGCGATAGTTCGCTGTATTGGTGATAGTGAGCGAGCCGCCATCGGTCGATGAGCGCGAAGCCGAGCCCTGACCCTGATTTGGCAAGTAGCTTGGATACGAGATACCGAAGCCCGTAGTATGCGAGTAGTCCACCGCAAGCTGCGAACGCAACGACAAGCCCTCGATAGGAGTTGCGTCGAGATATACTGTCGAGAGCAACTTGTACTTCTTGAAGGTTACAGGGTTGTTCTGCTGCCACTCGATAGGGTTCTGACCGATACCCTTCCACGAGCCGTCGTTAATCGATGCCAACGTACCATCTGCCTTGTATGGCGAGTAGTATGGCAACATAAAGCGGGCAGCCGAGATTGGGGTTACGAGTGTGTAAGAGCCCTCATCAGCCTGCTGAATCTGCTGGTAGTTGAGCATAGTGTTAGTACCGAGCTTGAGCCACTTTGCAGCCTTACGCTCCAAGTTGGCACGGAACGAAAAACGCGCAAATCCCGAGCCGAGTGCCGTACCCTCCTGGTTGTAATAACCACCCGAGACGTAGTACGAGGTCTTCTCATCTGCTCCCGAAATCGAGAGCTCGTAGTTCTGCAACAACGCAGCCTTATTATACACTTCATCGAGCCAGCAGACATCGGTCTTGCTCAACAAATTGTAGTCCTTACCCTCGGTCAAACCAACCTCCTTCTCGTACTGGATACGCTCCGCGGTGTTCATCAAGTCCCAGTTATTACCCGCAATCTGCGAGAAACCGAGCTGCATGCGGTAGTCGATGCGAGGGCGATCAGCCTTAGCACCGCGCTTGGTCGTGATAACGATTACACCGTTAGCCGCACGTGCACCATAGATTGAGGTAGAAGCTGCATCCTTCAATACCGACAACGACTCGATATCAGCCGGATTGATAGCGTTGAAGTCGCTACTCTCGATAGGCACTCCGTCCAAGATATAGAGCGGAGCTGTACCCGAGTTAATTGAGTTAACGCCTCGGATTGTCATCTTTGCCGATGCGCTAGGCTCACCTGTCGAGGACATAACCGAGAGACCTGCAACCTGTCCCTGCAAAGCCTGATCGAATGCGGCAGTCGGAGTATCGGTCACATTCTCCATCTCGACAGCCGAGACAGATCCTGCAATAGTACCCTTCTTACGCACACCGTAAGCGATAACCACCACATCGTCGATGGATTCGCTCTCGCTCTGCATAGCGAGGTTGTAGGTAACATCTTTGCTACCCGACGGCACCACCCACTCTACTGTGCGGCAGCCCAAATACGAAAATGAAAGTTTTGAACCCGCCTCTGCCTTGATGGTATAGGTTCCATCAAGCATTGTTGTAACACCTTGCATCTTATCGGTGACAACAGTTACTCCCATAAGCGGCTGTTTATCCTCGGCCGAGGTTACAACACCGCTCACGGTAACGATGCCGCCTTGCGCAAACGCAAACGTAGGCACCATCGCACACGCGAGGAGCAAGCAGGTTAATAATAGATTATTAAATTGTCTTTTTAACATAGCGGCGCAAAGGTAATGCTTTACTATGTAAAATACAAAAAACATTTATAAAAAATTTACAATATCCACGTTTTGCATATTTATTCAACCAACGCCTTGCCCTAAAATAAATTTGCAAATTCGGAGAATTTTACTTATCTTTGTAAAAATATTTTGACTCTCGAAGACTATGAAAGAGGATTTATACGGAGATATTCGCCCCTATAATGACGACGAAATTCCCGCCGCATTGGAGCGAATCGTAAATGACCCATTCTTTGTGCCGGCAGTAAACTTTGCCTTCCCAGACGCTGATATGGAGCGCATTAGGGAGGTTGTTCGTACTTGTAAGACCGTAGAGCAGATGCAGGAGCGAGTAATGATAAGCATCATTCAGCGAATCATCGAAGCAACAATCAATAACTTCACTGCCACAGGCGTCGAGAATATCGAAAAAGGCAAGGGTTATCTCTATATTTCGAACCACCGCGACATTACGCTCGACTCGTTCTTATTGCAATACACACTCTTCAAGAATGGCTTACCGACAACAGCGACAACGCTGGGCGACAACTTGTTGCGTTCGCAATTCATCATCGACATTTGTCGCATCAACCGCGCCGTACGCGTAATTCGTAAGACAGACGAGATTTCGCCACGCGAGTTCCTCCAAAATTCGCAACACCTCGCCGAGTATATACGTTGGTACATCTCGCAGGGTAAGTCGATGTGGATTTCGCAGCGTAACGGACGTACAAAGGACGGTATCGACGCCACCGACCAGGGCGTATTGAAGATGGTGAGTTTGTGTGGCCCGAACGACTTCGTTGAGAACTTCAGTCAGCTGAGCATCGCACCTATCGCAATATCGTACCAGTACGAGCCTTGCGACATTAAGAAGGCTATCGAAACAACCGTAAATCTGATGGGTGGAACCTACCAGAAGGGACCTCACGAGGACGAGAACAGCATTCTCTACGGTATTCGTATGCCAAAGGGTGACGTAAACATCTCCTTCTGCGAGCCAATCACTCGCGAGGAGTTGGAGGAGTGCGGCGCATTGCCAAAGGCTGAGGCCTACAAGCTGCTCAAGAAGATTATCGACAACCGCATCTACAAGAACTATAAGTTGCACGATACCAACTATATCGCGCACGATCTCCTACATCGCAGCAAGCAGCACGCCGAACACTACACTCCTGCTGCCGTGAAGATGTTCAAGGGCCGTATGGCATACGCCGATGCGCGCTTCTTGGAGTATGGTCTCGACCTCAAGACTGCACGAAAGGTATATCTCGGAATCTACGCAGGCCCTGTTGAGACTAAGATTTTTGAATAGTGAGTAGAGAGTAGTTAGTAGTTAGCTAACGGCTAATGACTATATAAAAAAAGAGTTGGGACATTTCTCAACTCTTTTTTAATGTATTGAATGATAGAATATGCCACGAAATGCCCGCCGCAAGTAGAGCCATTAGCAGCTGCGCCCACCACCACTCGTTGACCACCGCGAAGATGCAGTAGCCGATAGTGAGCCACACGAGCGACACCGAAATAATCTTGACGTGAAGAGGTATGGCACGATGTTCGCGGTAGTTGCGGATATACTCGCCAAAAACACGATGATTGAGCAACCACTCGTAGAGGCGTGGCGAGGCCTTAACCCACGCCGCAGCCGAAAGAAGAAGGAATGGCGTAGTGGGCAGCATAGGCAAAAACAGACCTAAAATGCCAAGCGCAAGCGAAATGCAACCTACTATGATTAAAAATATCCTCATTACGGCGGCAAAATTACAAATTATTATTATATTTGTGGTACAAATTGACAAAATCAAATATCATCATGAAGAAAATAGGTATCGCTTGCGACCATGCAGGCTACGATTTGAAGGAGTTTTTGACAGGTTACCTCTCGGCAAAGGGGTTCGAGGTCTTCGATTTTGGTTGCCACTCGGAAGAGAGCTGCGACTATCCTGACCACGCTCACCCATTGGCTAAGGCCATGGTTGATGGCGAGTTCCCTCGCGCTATAGGTATCTGCGGATCGGGCGAAGGTATGGCTATGACCTTGAATAAATATGCAGAAATACGTGCTTCGCTATGCTGGATACCTGAAATCGCACATATGACACGCCTTCACAACGATAGCAACGTGCTTGTACTCCCTGCTCGCTTTATCTCGAACGAGGAGGCTCTTGCAATCCTTGACGAGTGGCTCAACACCGAATTTGAGGGTGGCCGTCACGTTCGTCGCGTGGAGAAGATTGCTAAATAGTAAGAGGATATACAAAAAAAAAGACCTGCGAGATGCAGGTCTTTTTTTTATATAAGGTATTTACTCTCTCAGATGATTCTTATTTAGAGGCTCTCTTTCTATCTACTTCATTAAGAAGTATTTTACGGAGACGCATAGACTTCGGTGTTACCTCAACATACTCGTCCTCCTTGATATACTCCAAGGCCTCCTCCAACGAGAAGATCTTTGGCGGAACGATAACCGCCTTATCGTCCGAGCCCGAAGCACGCATATTGGTCAGCTGCTTCGACTTGCAGACATTTACTGTAATATCGTTGCTACGAGTGTGCTCGCCGATAACCTGTCCCATATAGACCTCCTCCATCGGAGAGATGAAGAAGCGACCACGATCTTGCAATTTATCAATTGAGTAGGCGTATGCAGTACCTGTCTCCGAAGCGATAATTGAACCGTTGGTACGCATATCTATATCGCCCATGTATGGCTCGAAGGCACGCAAACGGTGCGACATAATAGCCTCACCAGCAGTTGCTGTAAGCATATTCGAACGCAAGCCGATAATACCACGCGAAGGGATATCGAACTCCAAGCGAGTACGGCCATTCGACGACTCCATATTGGTAAGCGTACCCTTGCGACGGGTTGTAAGCTCGATAACTGTACCTGCATACTCCTCAGGGCAATCTACGGTCATCTCCTCAACCGGCTCGCACTTCACGCCGTCAATCTCCTTAATAATAACCTTTGGCTGACCCACCTGCAACTCGTAGCCCTCGCGACGCATAGTCTCGACCAACACCGAGAGGTGCAACACACCACGTCCAAAGACCATAAACGAGTCGGCATTCAAGCCCTGCTCCACTCTCAACGCCAAGTTGCGCTCCAACTCGCTATCGAGACGATCCTTGAGGTGGCGCGAGGTGACAAACTTACCCTCACGGCCAAAGAATGGCGAGTTGTTGATTGTGAAGAGCATCGACATCGTAGGCTCGTCGATCTTGATTGGCGGAAGCGGCTCAGGATTCTCGAAGTCGCAGATTGTATCGCCAATCTCGAAGCCCTCGATACCTACCAAAGCGCAAATCTCACCGCACTCAACCTTCTCGACCTTCTTCTTGCCAAGACCATCAAAGACCATCAAGTCCTTAATCTTGGTCTTTATCATGGTTGTACCGTCACGCTTTGCAAGCGTTACGTTTTGACCATTTACGAGCGTTCCGCGAGTGAGCTTACCAACTGCGATACGGCCGATATATGACGAGTACTCGAGCGAAGTTACCAACAACTGAGGAGTGCCCTCAGTAGTTGCAGGCTCAGGAATCTCGTCGATGATAGCGTCGAGCAATGGCACGATGCTGTCGGTCTTCTCATTCCACTTGTGCGACATCCAACCCTGCTTTGCCGAGCCATAGATTGTCTTGTAGTCGAGCTGCTCCTCAGTAGCATCGAGCGTAAACATAAGATCGAATACCTGCTCGTTCACAACCTCGGGACGGCAGTTTGGCTTATCGACCTTGTTGATTACTACGATTGGCTTCTTGCCGAGCGAGAGAGCCTTCTGCAACACGAAACGAGTCTGCGGCATAGTACCCTCGAAGGCGTCAACCAACAAGAGAACTCCGTCGCACATATTCAACACGCGCTCCACCTCGCCACCGAAGTCGGCGTGACCCGGGGTGTCGATGATATTGATTTTGTAATCCTTGTAGACTACCGATACATTCTTCGAGAGAATGGTGATACCGCGCTCGCGCTCCAAGTCGTTGTTGTCGAGTACGAGGTCGCCTGTCTTCGACGGCTCGCGAAGAAGATTGCCCGCCATGATCATCTTATCGACCAATGTTGTCTTTCCGTGATCGACGTGGGCGATGATTGCAATATTGCGTAATTTTTGCATATGATTGCTTGTTTTTACCTAAATAACGCGCAAAATTACTAATTTTAATCCGAAAATTACTATATTTGTCGAACTAATCGTTAGGAAATTTTATGGTTGAGCAGATTGAAATCGTGGGCGAATGCGCTATGCACATTGGCAATGCGAAGGAGTTGTTGGGAAAACTCCTTCCCAATAAGCGTGTAATCGTCATCTCGGATAGCAACATAGACCGCACTCACCGCGAGGTTATTGCGTCCTACGAGCGTATCTTCGTTGGATTGGGAGAGCACGCCAAGGGCTTTGCAACTTTGGAGGAGGTATATCGCAAGCTGATAGATATGGGCGCCGACCGCTCGACATTTATTCTCGGCATCGGAGGAGGTGTCGTAACCGACATCACAGGTTTCGTCGCAACAACCTATATGCGAGGTGTGGAGTTCGGATTTATCACTACTACCCTACTCGGCGCGGTTGACGCATCGATTGGCGGTAAGAATGGCGTAAACATCGGCGGTTTCAAGAATATGGTGGGTACATTCTCGCAGCCAAAGTTCGTAATATGCGACGTTTCGCTACTCCACTCGCTCAACGATAGAGAGTTCCGTGCAGGATTGGCCGAAGTTATAAAGACCGCCATCTTGGGCGACAAAGAGCTCTTCGAGTTGTTGGAGCAGAGCTCATTCAAGCAGCTACGTCAGGACGAAACCCTACTCAAGGAGGTTATCACTCGCTCGGCTAAGGTCAAGGCTTCGATTGTAGCCAAGGACGAGCACGAGGGCGGACTTCGTCGTATCCTAAACCTTGGTCACACGGTGGCTCACGCCATCGAGAAGAGCACATCGCGCCTTACGCACGGTGAGGCTGTAGCTGTAGGTCTCAGCTACATCACAAACTCTGCACTTGCTCAAAATTGGATTGCGGAAGAGGAAGCTCAACGCATACAAGCAATCTTAGGACTCTACAACTTCAACACTGCGCTGCCCGTAGATCGCCGACAGATAATAAAGGCGATAAAGGGGGATAAGAAGCGTAACGGCGACTACATACACCTTATTTTGCCGACCGCAGTAGGTGCTGTCGAGGATAAATTCGTATCGTTCGGAGAGTTGGAGAAGATTCTCTAAATACCCTACAACTTAATCAACGCATCTAGGCGCGACTGTATATCTTCGAGTGGATCTTGAGGAGTACGGAGCGTCTTATTGCGGCGTGCTTGTCCGCCAAGGCTGCGAAGATTGTAGGTAAATTTCACCAGATAGGTACGTCCCAGCACCGTATTGTAACGCAACTGCGAGTAGTTCGCTATCACGTAACGACCAAACGAGGTATTCTGATTGAGCACGTCATTCACGCACAACTCCACCTCGCCAAGTCCATTCAGCACCTTCTTACCCACCGATATATTCCACAAGGTGAACATATCGTTGAAGTTGTGGGTATAGACTATAAAGTGGGTGAAGTTAACAGATGAAGTTATAGTAAAGCCCAACGGAAGCACCGCCTTGATATTTCCTCGAAGGTAGTGCATAAAGTACTGATTGTTAAAATCGGAAAGCGTAGAGTTGTTGTAGCTATACGTACCTCGCCAAGTAACCGTAAAATCGACATTCTCCGAGATATTACTACCCAAAGTAACCTGCGCGTAGGCGTTGGCGTTGTGCATCATAACATTCTCGCCACGCACCGAGAATCGACCATTCTCGTCGATTACCGGAATATTATTTCGCTCCAGATAGTCGGTATCAACCACCTCCATCGGAATATCCGAATATGTTCCGCCCAAAACAAAGTTTAAGTTCGAGCGCAAATGCTTCAACGGTAAGCCCAACGAGGTACGCGCCTCGCACGACCAATAACCGTCGAGATTAACCTGCTGAGTAAGCTGCATTGGCGTATATTTAGCATAGTGTGGAGTTCCGTCAGGCAAGATATAGTCGAGAAGCTCAATCTTTCCAGGATTATAGACAACCTTTGTACCTATATAATTTTGTACATACTCCGCCTTGGCCATAATCATAAAGGTTGTACCAAAGCGCGAAGACACGTTCGTATAGCGAACAAAACCGTTGTGCTCCTGCGCAGGCTTCAAATCGGGATTTCCTACCGATAGGTAGTCCGAATTATTCACGTTATACTGATCATTCAACGTCCAAATTCCCGGTACACGCATATTCGAGTTCAATGCCACACGCAAGCTATGTTTGCTATTAGAGGCTACATTCAACGTAGCGTTATAAAGGAAGTTATCGAACCTACGTGGTATGGTAGCGCCCTCTGTAGCCCACCTATTCGTGGTTTCAAGCTCGGTATTGCGATAGCGCAAATTGAGCGAGAACCAATTTTTACCCTTACCATAACGCATACCCGCACTTGCCTCGTGGAACAGATAGGTACCCTCGTACGAAGACGAGCTCTTAGGCTTTATATTCTCCATAAAAACGGCATAGGTATCGTCTGTCGTATAGTTCAACACATCGCGGTCACGCAACTGATACTGGAAGTTGTACGACACGTTCAACGTCAAATAGCGACCAATCCTCTCGCGGAAGGTAGGATTCAGGCGGAAAGTGGTTGTATTATTGTAATTTTCGTTATGCGAGAATGTATATTTACGATCCGACTCAAGCCATTTATTACCCGAATAGGATTGATAGTTACGCCAGTTATCATTCTCGCTGTGCGATAAATTTGCCACCACGAGCAACACTCGTCCGTGCTTCAAGAATTTATACGAATACTGCGCATATAAGCCTGCATTGTGTCCAACGGAACGACCTTCGTTATAAGTTGGGTAGTAGCGCAAGCCCGACTGCGAGTTTGGTAGGCGCATCGAAGAACCGAACTGCTCGTTTATCGAGAAGTTGTTTGTGTAGCGATAGGTCGGTGTCAGATACAATCGCTGTCGCTTTGCCACCTTCCACTCCAGACGACCTCGGAAACGGAAATTGAGGTTATTTGGATTGGAGTATTGGTCGTAGTGAATCGTATCCAACTTGTGCGGTGCATTATACCAGCGATCAATAACATATTGATTTTCGGTATTGCTGTGATTGAAGAACACATTTCCATCGAACTTCGCTCTATTGCGCTTACCCCACCTATCCGAGTAGCTTACTGCAAAAATCTCAGAGGTAGCAATACCCGTTTGACGGTTTACTGAGAATGATGACGAAGCGTTCGTGCGGTTTGTTGAACCCGACATCGAGATACCCTCGTCCGAGAGGTTTTGTCGGTTCAGATTGTTTGCCAACGCCATAATTGTAAGGCGCATATCCTCACGGAAGATATTCATCGAACCTCCAATCGAATAGCGACCCTTCATTGCATCTTGGTAGTTGCCCAGCGAATATGGCAACGGCTTACCGGCATCATCGAGCGACATCAGCCCAGGCTTTCTATCATAGCCCAAGCCGCCCGATGCGTGCATCTTTCCGAACTCGCTATGCGAGAGTGAGCCCTTCGTGATGATATTTATCACCTTGCCACCATCGCCATCATCTACACCCGTAATCTGCGACGCCTCGCTCATACGGTTATAGACCTCGATACTCTCGACGGCCTGCGCCGGAATACTTTGCAGCACCTGCTGGAGGTTTCCGCCAAAGAACTCCTTGTTATCGACATAAATCTGCTTTACGACCTCACCTTGAGCCTCGATACGGCCATTATTTATGGAGATACCGGGTAGTTTGCGGAGAAGTGTCTCAAGCTCGGCATCGACCGTAACCTTGAAGTTCGAGGCTGTATATCGCAGTGTATCGCCCACAATCTGAGCGCGAGGCACAACAACCTCTTTGACAATTAGACCGACATCAACCGCCGACTGCTCCATAGCCATATCGCTAAGGGTTACCGGGAATGATTCGACCTTGAAGTTTCGTACGTAATCGACGTAGCCTATGAATGTAGCGGTGAGTTTGTACTCTCCGCGTGGAAGTGTCGGAGTTTTGAAATAACCTCCATAGCCGGAGGTGTAATGCCTTTTGAAGAGCGTGTCGCGAGGAGATGTAATCTCGATGACGGCACCCACGACGCCCTCTCGGGTTACGGCATCAAAAAAGCGTCCACTGACAGTGGCCCCCTGTCCCCACGCCA
The DNA here is from genome assembly GCA_045648965.1 of Alistipes sp. Taxonomy (GTDB): domain Bacteria; phylum Bacteroidota; class Bacteroidia; order Bacteroidales; family Rikenellaceae; genus Alistipes. The sequence continues at coordinate 175,063 of JAZRPA010000012.1, forward strand.
CAAGGCAGGAGAAAAGTGCGACAAAGAGGGTTAGTAAGCGACGCATACGCAAAATGCAAAATTAAAAGTGCAAAATGCAGAATTAGTTTTTCTTTGAAAGAAGGGGGTATTCTTTTTATTGGAACACCCCCATCATTTATCTAAGGTATTAAAATTTGTATAACGAGAGGAATTTTAAGGCTTGCTAGGCGTTGAGCCCGCAGCATACTCAACGTATGTGAGGAGCTCAACGACCGAAGCGTAACGCAAAAATTACCTCGTTAGACGATTTTTGTTTAGTCCTTCAACTTAGCAGACAAGAACTCACGGTTCAAACGAGCGATGTGTGCAATGCTGATCTGCTTTGGACACTCTGCCTGGCAAGCACCTGTGTTAGTACAGTTACCGAAGCCGAGCTCGTCCATCTTAGCAACCATAGCCTTAGCACGACGTGCGCCCTCAACCTTACCCTGTGGCAACTTCGCGAGCGAAGATACACGAGCAGCAACGAAGAGCATTGCCGAACCATTCTTACAAGTTGCAGCGCAAGCACCACAACCTACGCAAGCTGCAGCGTCCATAGACTCCTCAGCATCTGCCTGCGGAATTGGAATAGCATTTCCGTCAGGTACCGAGTTGGTACGAACCGAAATGAAACCACCCGCCTGCAAAATCTGGTCGTAAGCCGAACGGTTTACTACGAGGTCCTTAATTACAGGGAATGCTGCCGAACGCCAAGGCTCGATAGTGATGGTTGCTCCATCCTCGAACTGACGCATATAGATCTGGCAAGTTGTTACAGCCTGCGATGGACCGTGTGCGTGGCCATCGATGTGCAACGAACACATACCGCAGATACCCTCGCGGCAGTCGTGATCGAATGCTACAGGCTCCTCGCCTTTGTGTACGAGGTCATTGTTCAAAATATCGAGCATTTCGAGGAACGAAGTATCCGAAGATACATTCTCAACCTTGTACTCCACGAATGCGCCCTTCGACTGAGCGTCTTTCTGACGCCATATTTTCAATGTGAAATTCATAATCTTTTCCTTTCTAAGAATTCAACGTCAAAAAATTAATCCTTGTAGTTACGCTGTGCACGGTGAGTAAACTCGTAAGTGAGATCCTCCTTAGTCAACTCTGGAGCCTCATTCTCGCCCTTGTACTCCCATACTGCTGCGTAAGCAAACTCGTCATCGTGACGGAGAGCCTCACCCTCCTCAGTCTGGTGCTCCGAACGGAAGTGTCCACCACACGACTCAGCACGATTCAAAGCGTCGCGAGCCATCAACTCACCGAGCTCGAGGTAGTCAACCAAACGCAAAGCCTTCTCCAACTCAACATTGAACGAATCGGCAGTACCTACAACGCGAACGTCCTGCCAGAACTCCTTGCGAAGTGCCTGAATCTCAGAGATAGCCGTCTCCAACGACTCCTTAGTACGAGCCATACCTACGTTATCCCACATGATCAAGCCGAGACGCTTGTGAATATCGTCAACCGACTGATTACCGTTGATCGAAAGCAACTTCTCGATCTTCTCCTTAACTGCCTTCTCAGCCTCCTCGAATGCAGGAGTTGCGGTTGATACCTTCGGAGCCTGAATCTTCTTCGAGAGGTAGTCACCGATAGTGTAAGGCAATACGAAGTAACCATCAGCCAAGCCCTGCATCAACGCCGAAGCACCGAGGCGGTTAGCACCGTGGTCAGAGAAGTTAGCCTCACCGATAGCGTACAAACCTGGGATTGTAGTCATCAAGTTGTAGTCAACCCAGATACCACCCATTGTGTAGTGAACTGCAGGGAAGATCTGCATTGGCTCGTCGTATGGATTAACGTCGGTAATCTCCTTGTACATATCGAACAAGTTACCGTAACGCTTCTTAATTACCTCCTTGCCCAAACGCTCGATAGCGGTCTTGAAGTCGAGGAATACAGCCAAACCTGTCTCGTTTACACCATAACCTGCGTCGCAACGCTCCTTAGCAGCACGCGATGCAACGTCACGCGGTACGAGGTTACCGAATGCGGGGTAGCGACGCTCGAGATAGTAGTCGCGGTCTTCTTCGGGAATGTCCTTACCCTGGATTTCGCCGGCTTGAAGTTTCTTGGCGTCTTCCAGCTTCTTGGGCACCCAGATGCGGCCGTCATTACGCAGAGACTCAGACATCAAAGTGAGCTTTGATTGCTTGTCGCCATGCACGGGGATACATGTGGGGTGAATCTGTACGTATGAGGGGTTAGCGAAGTAAGCACCCTTACGGTAGCAAGCCATAGCAGCAGAGCAGTTACAGCCCATGGCATTGGTAGAAAGGAAGTATGCGTTACCATAACCACCTTTACCAATTACTACTGCGTGAGCAGCGAAGCGTGCGATGGCGCCGGTTACGAGGTTGCGAGCAATGATACCGCGAGCACGACCGTCGATGATTACTACGTCGAGCATTTCGTAGCGAGTGTAGAGCTCTACTGTGCCTGCGTTTACCTGGCACATCAATGCTGAGTAAGCACCGA
>JAZRPA010000013.1:0-6540 GCA_045648965.1 Alistipes sp.
GAGTTTAGCTCAGCTGGTTTAGAGCATCTGCCTTACAAGCAGAGGGTCGGCGGTTCGAATCCGTCAACTCCCACAAAACAAACGAAGCAATGAGATGTCGAATAATCGACATCTTTTTGTTTTTATATGCTTTGGCGCAAATTTATTTGCAGACATAAGCGTATAAAACAAAAGAGGTTGTGCAACAACTCATTGCGCAGTGAAGTTTTGTAAGGGCCCCCGCGGCGAGCGGAACGGAAAGGCGTTAAGCGAAGCAGACCAACGGTCTGCGAAGTAGCCAATCCGTCAACTCCCACAAAAACAAAGACCGCTTTTTGAGCGGTCTTTTATTTTTGTATCCGTTGACAAATTCGTTCAGTCTGCTGCGACCGTTCGAATCCAGGGAGCTCTTAATAGGATTGGATAGGATAAAACCCTAACGCCCTTAATGCCTCTAACAAAAAAAAGCCAATGGCACCAGCCATTGGCAAACTACTCACTACTCTCTACTAATTACTCTCTATTCGTAGAATGCCATCTTAAACTTTATCCTAATAGTGAGTGGGAGTACGCCGTCATACTTAGACTTCGAGGTCTGGAACTGCACGCCCTGATAAGCGGTCTTGTGGATAACATCTGCCGATAAGGTGCTCTGCAAGAAGTAGCTGCTACTTCCGTAGAAGCCGACATTTGCAGGGATATCGACCGCCACACCATTCGAGAAGGCCTGCACATCCTCAACCATGATATCTGCTCGTGTAGAGTTCGCAGTATAGGTATCATTCAGCACATAGAAGCCCTGACCTGCGCCCGTAAAGGTAACCTCAACATAGTTATCGGCAATATCTTTTACGGTTGCACCCTTCTTATCTTGGTTAAGCACAAAGTTCGATGCGTTGATATAGTCGCCCTGCGACACTACCTCCTTTGCAGCAACCTCCACAATCGAAGTATCGAGGCGATAGGTCGCAATCGGAAGATACTTGCCACTCGCCAAGTCGATACCGAGAATCTCGATATAATCGTCAAAGACCTGAATTATTGCGCCCTCCGAGCCCGCCGTATTATCCACACGTGTAGTACCGTCCGAGGTGATTGGCACACCGCACGACGGAACGTGAACGCACCAGCCCGATGTAGGCTTCATACCCTCGTATGTTCGGTAGATATTGGCTCTATCCTGATATTTCTGCAGTTGCCACTCCCAATGCGAATGACCACTAAACCACACCGAATTGACATACCTGTCGCACATATACTCGAGCAGAGAGAGCTGTGTACCCTTCAACCAGTTACCCGACGGATAGATGTCGTTCAAATTACCCGCACGCTCAGGGAAGAAGAGGTGAGTAATCACAAAGCAACGCTCGTTGCGATACTTCTCGAGCTTCTCCTCCAACCAGATAAGGCTGCTATCAAGATATGCCGACGAGAAGTTCCACACCGACATTCCGAGGAAGAGGAAGTGGTCCGTCCTACCGTTGCGCTCCACCGACTGCTCAAAGACAAGCGGCAGACCAATATACTGATTCCAAAGATCGATATTCAGACCGCTGGTTGTAGCATCGTGATTGCCCGTTACGGTATAGACCGGTATTGGCGACTGCGAAACAATATCCTTGTAGAGAGCAAGCTCCGTCTCTTTGCCATTCTGGGTAATATCGCCACAGATGCAGACCATCTCCGCGCCCTTCGAGCCAAAATGCGACAACGCCCTCTCGAAATCGACATCAGGATTGATCGCCGAACGTCCCAAGTGCACATCGGACAAGATACCGAAGCTATAGAGTGGCACATCGGTCGAATTGGTTTTCCACTCCGAAATAGATATTGAACCTTGGCGGAAACCCTCCGAATCATAAATGCCAATGCCATAAGCCTCGCGCGGAGCAACATTTACATCGATAAAATCCTCATAGTGAGCCACCTCATCAACCGAGAGTGTGCAAATTGCCGCATAGTTAACCAGTACTCTGCCCTCCTCACCCTCATACATCAGCGTATAGGTGCCGGGCAGCGATGTGGTGACTTCGATGCGGTTTTCGGCCAGAATCTCGCCCGTAACCTTGTCGTCATTGGCGATATTTACCTTTATGGTGTAGGATTTTCCGCTAACCCAATTATATGTGGCCGAGCCGTTGAGCTCCGCCAACTTCGCACCGTCCAACTCGAAGGCAAGGTGCTCGGTATCGTTAATTTTAACGACAAAATTGATCGTCTTGCCCTTGAATGCGTCGTTATCCGCCAGTGGCAACGCCATAGCATAGGCGGTGTATTGTTCGCCCTTAGCAAACGATGCACCACCGCCCGTAGCGACCGAAACCTTCTCGTAGCCGCTCTTGCTCAAAAGCACTTCGGCCTTGCCATTCGCCCAATCTATAGTCAAACCGGCCGTTTTGGCAGCCACAACGCCTCCACCAGCCACGCTCACCGAGGCCTCCTGCAACGTTACCGCCTCCTCCTTCGAGCTAGTAACTACGAAGCGGAAAGTGGCAGGGATATGCTTGAAGTCGAGCATTGTTTTCTCACCCATGTATGCCGCAGTCGCATACATGCACATATTCTCGCGCAAGAAGCTAGGGTCTTGGCTTACGCTCTGCGAGAATATCGCAGGCATCTCGAAGTGGCAGCGATGAAGGCTATTTTCCGCATCCTCGGTGATGCGCTCTGCACCCGCCACAGCGTAGCAATGTGTCGCATTTGCCAAGTCGCCCGCGGCGTAGTAGTTCAGCGTCTGGAAATCGGCGTGATAAGCATCGTTTTCGTACGGAGTAACCGCAAGGCCACTCAGCGCCACGCCTACCTCCTCTGCGGTCGGTTTCTCTGTTGCGTAGCCCAAGATTGGCTTCTCGCCGTCCGACAAAACAAACACAAGAGGGTTGGTTGCCGAATCATCAGTTATGCTCTCCCACTTAAGAGCCATATCGCCACTACCCTTGCTATCGTCGAATACGGCTGCACGTGTCGCCTCGACATCCTCGGTTGCCGCATTGTGGCCGCAACCGCTCATAAGGTTCAAGCGCAAATACTCCTCGACCGGCGCAGGCGTAGGTTCTTCTGTCGGTTCATCGATAGGCTCATCGATAGGCTGATCTGGCGTACAGCCAACAACCATCAGCACCAAGCCCAATATCCAGAGATAGAACTTGAAGGTTTTCATAATGGTATAATTGAAGCTTTTAGGTTTTTTAGGTTGGTCACGCGGGGTTGCTACTTCTTCAGGAAGCAGGTCTTCAAGACGATGCTGCTGCCCTCAATTTTGCAATCAACCTCCTCGGGGTTGTCGGTCAGGCGGATACTCTTAACCTTGGTTCCGCGCTTGATAACCATCGACGAGCCGCGCACCTTCAAATCCTTGATTACGGTTACCGAATCGCCGTCCAACAGCTCGGCACCGTTGCTATCCTTCGGTACGTTGTCGGTTGCCGCAGCCGATGCGTTCTCGCCATCGAACTCGTACGCGCAATCGGGGCACACATACAACGATCCATCAAAATATACATACTCTCCGCCACACTTCGGGCACTTTGTAATCTCTTCCATATCCTTCTGTTTTTTAGTTGAATTTTTTTTTCTATCTCGCCACCTATGTTATTTGTGCTTACTTCACATCCAGCAACGTGATGTCAAAGATAAGTGTAGAGTAAGCTTTTATCACTCCGGCCGAGCGTGTGCCATAGCCAAGGTTGTATGGGATAACTATTTCCCAGCGTGAGCCCGCGGGCATCTCTCGCAGTGCGGTTGACCACCCTGTGATAAGTTCATTGAGACGGAATGTCGCTGGGCGCCCTTGCTGCGTTTTGTCAAACACCTTTCCATTGATGAGTTTTCCCGTGTAATATACGGAGATAAGGCTTCTGGGCGAAGGCTTAGTGCCATTTCCCTTATTTATCACCCGATACATCACACCATTGAACATCGTTTTCACTCCGGGCTTCTGTGCATATTCCTGCAAGAACTCTTGGTTTCTGATTTTATATTGATTGTCAATAGGTGGCATACTGTCAGCTATTTTTTTACTCTTTCGTTATACTCTTATATGTCATTTACTTGCCGATGCAGAAGTGCGAGAAGATATTTTTTAAAATATCGTCGTTGGTGATGCGGCCGGTGATTTCGGCGAGAGCGTTGATTGCCGAGCGGATATCCTCAGCCAACAACTCCTCCGAGATACCAAAATCGAGTGCTGCAATCGCCTGCGTCATATCGCGATGAGCACGGCTCAAAGCCTCGAAGTGGCGCAAGTTCGAAACCACAACCTCGCCCCTATACAAGCCCTCGGTATCGACCGTTGCGCGGAGAGCCTTGCGAAGTTCATCGATACCCTCGCCCTCGCGTGCCGAGATATAGATTGCACCCTCAACATCGCGCACAGACGAAGTATCTATCTTATTGACAACCAACAACAAACTCTGCTCAGCGTCGAGTTCAGGCAACTCCAACACCTTCTGCGAAGGTTCGGTCATATAGAGCACAATTTGCGCCTGACGGATAGCCCTTTCGGTGCGTTCGATACCCATCTTCTCGAGCTTATCATCGGTGTCGTGCAAGCCCGCAGTATCGACAAAACGGAAGCGGATATCATCAATCACGACGCTCTCCTCAATCGTATCGCGCGTAGTACCCGCAATATCCGAAACCATAGCTCTATCGTCGCCCACAAGGCGGTTGAGCAAAGTGCTCTTACCCACATTCGGACGACCAACAATAGCCACTGCAACGCCCTCGCGAATAGCATTTCCCACCTTGAATGACTCCATAAGGCGCACCACGGCTGTGTCCGTCTTTTCGAGCATCGAGCGCAGTTTTGCACGGTCGGCAAACTCCACGTCCTCCTCCGAGAAGTCGAGTTCAAGTTCGAGCAGAGAGGTGATATTGAGCAACTCCTCGCGCAACTCGTCGAGCAAGGCCGAGTAGCCACCTCGCATCTGCGTAGCCGCAACGGCGTGTGCTGCGCGCGACTCGGCAGCAATCAAATCGGCCACTGCCTCAGCCTGCGAAAGGTCGATGCGACCCGCCGCCAAGGCTCGTTGCGAGAACTCGCCCGCCGAAGCCATTTGCGCGCCCTCCTCACACAAGAGGCGAATAACCTCCTGCGCGATATATCGAGAGCCATGAATCGAAATCTCGACCGACTCCTCGCCCGTATAGGAGTGTGGCGCACGAAAAACCGCCACCACAACATCATCTACCACGCGTTCGCCATCGCAGATAGTGCCGTAGTGAATCGTGTGCGACTTCGCCTCCGAGAGGGGTTTGCGCCCCTTGAAGATGCGGTCGCACAGCGCTACCGAGCCCTCGCCACTAAGGCGAATTACGGCGATAGCACCTCCTAGCGCAGTTGCCGGCGCAACAATAATTGGATTAGTCATTTGTACTCTATTTAAGGGCATTAAAGGTGTTAAGGGCGTTAAGGAAAAACGCTCAACTCCAAAAATCATAAATGATTGAGGAAATTTTGTGCGAAACAAGGTAGCGAGTCCGCAGCATAGTGAACCTATGTGAGGAACTCGCTACCCGACGATTCGTGCGAAATTTACCAATCGAACGATTTTCGCTTAGAACTCCATTTTTGAGCGGCGAACATAACCCTCATATCGCCACTTAGCATTCTCCTCTGCTGCCTGGTAGAGCTCCTCAGCCTCCTGAGGGAAGGTCTTCTGCAACGAGGTGTAACGAACCTCCTTCAAAAGGAAGTCACGGAACTTGCTCCAATCTGGCTCCTTCGAGTCGAGAACAAATGGATTCTTGCCCTCCTCCTCGAGGAGTGGATTGTAGTGCCAGAGGTGCCAGTAACCGCACTCTACAGCCTGCTTGCCGATAGTCTGAGTGCGAGTCATACCGCCCTTGATACCGTGGTTGATACATGGTGCGTATGCGATGATGAGCGATGGTCCAGGGTAAGCCTCAGCCTCCTTCAATACGTTGAAGAGCTGTGCCTGCGATGCACCAATCGACACCTGTGCAACATATACATAGCCGTATGTCATTGCAATTGCGCCCAAGTCCTTCTTGCGGATACGCTTACCCATCGAAGCAAACTTTGCAACAGCACCCACAGGGGTTGACTTCGACGACTGACCGCCCGTATTCGAGTAAACCTCGGTATCGACAACGAGGATATTTACATCCTCACCTGTAGCCAAGACATGATCAACACCACCGAAGCCGATATCGTAGCCCCAGCCGTCACCACCGATAATCCACTGTGACTTCTTAACCAAGAGGTCTTTCTGCTCAACAATAGCCTTGCAGGTGTCGCAACCGCAAGCCTCTGCCAAGGGGAGAAGACGTGCAGCAACCTCGGCGCTTGTTGCGCTGATGTGGCGACCATCAATCCACTCCTGCATAACGCCTTTGAGCTCTGCCGAGCACTCGTTGCAGTTCTCGATAGCCGCAGCCATCTTCGATGCGAGCATATCGCGGCGTTTCTCAACTGCCACCTTCATACCAAGGCCAAACTCTGCGTTATCCTCAAAGAGGGAGTTTGCCCACGCAGGACCGTGGCCTTTCGAGTTGGTGCAGTAGGGAGTCGAGGGGGCCGAACCCGAGTAGATGGAG
>JAZRPA010000014.1:0-27609 GCA_045648965.1 Alistipes sp.
GCTCCTGAGGTTAATATCTACGAGGTTGTAGCCGAGCGCGGCTACAGCGCAAGTACAGGAACGATTCTCCCAGGCTTCGGCTCGGAAGAGGACGATCTGATTTACTAAAAGCAAAAGGGGCTCACGAGTTGAGCCCCTTTTGCTTTTAGTAAATCGGGTGTTACCCTCCCCCTAAATCCCCCTCCTGTGAGGGGGACTTGGTCGCTTCGCGATAGTAAAGCGATTTTGCGGAGCTCTCGGGCTCCGCTTTTCTTTTAGTAAAGTTAGTAGAGAGTAATTAGTAGTGAGTAGTTTTTTTACAGCGAGTAGCCAACTACTATCTACTAACTACTCTCTACTCTCTACAACAAAAAAAGCACCCCAAAAGGGTGCTTTTTTTGTTGGCCTTAGGCTCTTACTCCTCAGGAAGTTCAAACTTCTCGATACCTGCCTCAACGAGCATATTGAACCACGAAACAGCCTTCTTGATGTCCGAGTCGTGAACGCGCTCACGATCATACTCAGGAACTACAACGCCAAAGAACTCCTTCAAGCGTGCATTACCCTCCTTAACCGATGGTCCCTGCTTACCCTCAGTATAAGCATACATCTTGGTGTAGATCTCTGCCAATGGCATATCCTCACCCTCGGTGTACATCGAAATCTCGCTCAATGCGCTAATGCGCGACGAAGCTGAAGCGTTCATACGCTTGCCATCGAGCAACGACTCTACGATAAATCCGTTGCGCGACTGTGCTACATAACGGAACAAACCTGGCTGTCCCGAGATTGCCAAAATATCCTTAAATTCCATACTTATATATATTATTATGTGTAATTACTCCTTCTTAAGATGCACGTCCATCTGCGGGAATGGGAAGTTGATGCCCTTCGACGGCAACTCCTTATACATCTTCTCGTTCATATCGAAAAGTACGCCCCAATAGTCGGCATTTGCCACCCAAGCACGAATCGCCAAATCCACCGAGCTCTCGCCCAAATTCTTGACATAAACAACTGCCGCCGGATCCTTCAATACACGGCTATCAGCCTCCAATATCGCCAAAATCTCGCGACGAGCAACATCTACGTCATCGCCATACGAAATCGAGAGCGTCCAATCCACACGTCGCGTCTCCGACTGCGAGTAGTTGTCGATAATAGAGGTTGCGATGGTATTATTCGGAACGTAAATAGTCTGATTATCGGGTGTCTTGAGGCAGGTAGAGAACAAGCCGATAGACTCGACTGTACCCGACTGACCCTGCGCCTCGATATAGTCGCCGACCTTGTAAGGACGAAGCAGAAGCAACACTACTCCACCGGCGAAGTTCTGCAATGTGCCGCTCAACGCCATACCGATAGCCAAGCCCGCCGACGCGAAGAGCGCAAGGAATGACGATGTGTTGACGCCCAAGGTCTGAACAATAGCGAGCAGCAACACCACCATAAGCAGCACCTTGACAAGGCTACGCAAGAAGTTGCGCAACGAAACCTCGACCTTGTGGCGAGTAAACGCTTTATCCATAACGCGAACAATCCACTTTATAACCTGTCGGCCGATAAAGTAGATCACCAAGGCGATAACCACCTTCAAGAGTATCCAACCCACCTCCTGAGCCATATCGGTAAGGAGCTGGCGATAGTCCATCTCCTCGATTGTATAAACGGCCTCTGCAAGTTTTGCCTTCTGTAAACTATCCGGAAGGAATAGGTTGTTTAGGCCCTCTGCTTTATCAGGTGAGCTCTGTAAAAGATGAAGCATATTCGCTATAATTTTTATTATTCAAGAGACAAAAGTAGCAAAAAATTCGTGATATTTAGTATTTTTGTGGTGATTTAACTCATTTTTCGCATTGAAGAGGCTTCTTCCATACATTTTCGCACTCCTGGCGATGGTTCTCGGCGGCTGTTACGACAACCACAACGAGTCGTCGTCAAGCGCGTTCGTCGAGACGGATAACTGCGATATTGCCGAGTTGCAGGCTCTCGCTCAAAATGGGTGCTACGAAGTTATCACGGAGTTGGTTTGCCTCTGTCGCGTAACGAGTTCCGACCACGAGGGCAACTTCTACCGTTCGATTGTTGTCGAGGATATGAGCGGAGGAGCCGAAATCAAACTCGGAATCTACAACTCCTTCACGCAATACCCCGTCGGACTAGTGATTGAGCTTCACCTAAAGGGTTGCGCCGTAATGTTCGACAATGGCGTTTTGCAGGTGGGTCTACCACCACAGGAGTTCGATTCGCTTCCACGTGAGCTGGAGGCACAAGCTGTGATTGACAAGCACATCGTACGCAGCGAGACTATCGAGAATATAGAGCCACTAAAACTTGGCATCACCTCGCTCGAAAGCTCTTTGTGCGGCAGGTTTATCGCTATCGAGCAACTTTATCACGCGCCATTGGAGGGCGAGGAGAAGGATTTGTTGGAGGGTTACAGTCGCTTTGTGGACAGCGACGACAACGCCATATTCCTTTATGTCTCGCCATATGCCGATTTCGCAGCAAACGAAGTTCCGAGCTCTAAGGTCTCTATTCAAGGTGTTCTCTACCACGAGGCTGTAGGAATGGGCATCGGCAAGCAATTTGTCATTAAACCGCGTTTTGCAGATGATATTACGACAACTGATAGCAATTATTAGCGTTTTGTTCCTCTGCGCATGTTCGCCAACGAACACGCCACCGCAGAGTAATGAGGTAAGCATCGCCTACCTTAAAGCACTCTGTGATGGTGATCATTTCCGCATATCGAGTAACTATACCATACGCGGCGTTATCGTTGCGACGGATTGGCTCGGCGAGTTGAGCAAGAGTGCAATAATCGTGGACGAAACGGGTGGTTTGGAGTTCGCCATAGAGTCATACAACATAGATGAACGACTGCCCATCTTCTCCGAGGTTACAATCAACTGCAACGGTTTGATGTTGGCTCGCATAGGCAGTAAAATAGAGCTTGGAATGGCTCCTAGTGGCAACTTCCCGCTAGACAACATAAATGACGAGATGTTCGACCGCTATATTCGCATTATCGGAACCATCACCGACTTCAGCGCTCCGACAAAGCACTTCTCTGATATCGGCGCCGAGGATATAGGCAACGTCGTACGCTTCGACAATGTGAGACTTTGCGACGAGGAGCAAGGCTTGACGTGGTGCGACTTCGAAGATGGAGAACCATTAACGACAACACGCTCATTGGTCAACAGCGAGGGTGAGCGCTTCGAGGTTCGCATTCTCTCCACGTGCCACTACGCCAAAGAGGTTATGCCTATAGACGAGATATCGGTCATCGGAGCTATTGACTACTCCGACAACCGATACTTCATACGAATTGTAAATAAGGCCTTTATTTGATGGTGGCAACCACCTCAACAAGCAACTTCCAGAACTTATCTACGGTTGCAATCTCGAGACGCTCGTCAGGCGAGTGAACACCGCGAAGTGTCGGGCCAAACGATACCATCTCCAAGTGTGGATACTTCTCGAGGAACAAGCCGCACTCCAAGCCTGCGTGGATAGCACGCACCTTTGGCTCCGAGCCGAAGAGCTTCTTGTAAGCCTCCTTTGTACACTCAAGGAGTGTCGATTGTGGATTTGGAGCCCAACCCGGATAGCCGTCCGAGTGAACAACCTCGCAACCAGCCGCTACGAATGCGCTCTCGACGTGCAACTTAGCATACTCCTTGGCACTCTCAACCGACGAACGCTGCGAAGTGGTAATCACAATTTTATCCTCGGCAAATTTCACCGAAGCGAGGTTTGTCGAAGTCTCCACCAAGCCAGGCATTGCTGCCGACATAGCCAACACGCCCGATGGAACGCTAATCAACGCCAAAAGGAGATTATGCTGAGTCTCTGCCGCAAGAATAGTGGCAGGAGCATCAACCTTCTTTACCTCAACCTTAGAGTTTTTCTCGACCAAAGCAAACTCTGCGCACAAAGCCGCGCCATAGGCCTTCGCGTCGCTCTCAAATGCTGCTGCATGGTTGCTAGGTACGCCCAAAATGATATAAGCCTCGCGAGGAATTGCATTGCGCAAGTTTCCGCCGTCGAAGTGCGACAATTTAGCACCAAACAAACGCGAAGCGCGCTCAGCAATACGAGCAGCCCACTTATTCGAGTTTGCGTGACCCTTATCGATATCATCACCCGAGTGACCCCCCAAGAGACCGCTTACAACAACCTTGTAGTATGCATAATCCTGCGGAGCCGCCTCGGTTACAAGTGGCAAGTATGCCAATGTGTCGACACCTCCAGCACAGCCGATAAAGACCTCGCCCTCGTCCTCCGAATCGAGGTTGATGAGGTACTTACCCTTAACCATACCCTCGCCGAGGTTGAATGCACCGGTCAAACCGGTCTCCTCATCTACGGTAAAGAGAGCCTCGAGTGCCGGGTGTGCAACAGTCTCATCAACGAGCAACGCCAATGCTGCTGCGATACCTATACCGTCGTCCGCACCGAGTGTAGTGCCGTCAGCCTTAACCCAACCGCCGTCGATATAGGTCTCGATAGCGTCGTTATCGAAGTCAAACACCTTGTCCGAATTCTTCTCGCACACCATATCGGTATGCGCCTGCAACACTACAGTTGGACGATCCTCGTAGCCTGCTGTCGCGCCCTTACGGATAACCACATTACCAATAGCGTCGCACTGATACTCAAGGTTATGCTTCTTGGCAAACTCTACGAGATATGCACCTATTTTCTCCTCTTTTTTCGATGGTCGAGGTACCTTTGTAATCTCATCGAAAAGTCCCCAAACCAATTTTGGCTCTAAATTTTTAATCTCAGACATATTTCTTTTTCTTGCTTTTAGCCATTGGCCATTAGCCATTGGCTTTTTTTTTATTAAAAGTTTTTTATCTTCTCAATCTCAAAAATCAGAACGATTTTTCCTATTAAAATCGTCAATGACGAGATTATTTTTGTGCAATGTTAGGCGATAAAACCGCAGCATAGTAAACCTATGTGAGGATTTTGGCGTCCGACACTATCGTGCAAAAAGAATCCATCAGAACGATTTTAACAAGCATACCGCTGTGGCCGATACGCCCTTCTCCTCGCCCTCGAAGCCGAGATGCTCGGTGGTTGTAGCCTTAACCGACACCTGCTCCACCTCGACGCCCATAGCCTCGGCGATACGCTCGCGCATCAAATCGATATGTGGTCGCAACTTCGGACGTTGCATAGCGATTGTAGAGTCCACATTTCCAACCTTGTAGCCCTTCTCGCCAACGAGTGCCACAACTCGGCGCAACAGCACGAGTGAGTCGATACCCTTGAACTCTGCCGAGGTATCGGGAAAGTGCTTGCCGATATCACCCAACGCCAAAGCTCCGAGCAGTGCATCACAAATGGCGTGCACCAACACATCGCCGTCCGAATGGGCAATACAACCCTTCTCGTGAGGTATCTCTACCCCACCGAGTACCAATCGCAAACCCTCGCCCAAGGCGTGAACATCGTAGCCGTGTCCTACTCTGAAATCCATCATAACAACATAATTTTCTACAAATATAGTAAACGATTCGCTAATTTGAAAAATTGTTTTGCCGATTTTGAAAAAAACGTTACCTTTGATATAAATAATCGTAACTATGAAGCTACTCAAAGAGAGAATCGTTCGTGACGGCAAGTGCCTCGAAGGGGGAATACTCAAGGTGGATAACTTTATAAACCACCAGATGGACCCTATCTTGATGAAGGCTATGGCCGATGAATTTGTCAAGCGCTTTGCGGGTGATAAAATCGACAAGATCGTAACCATCGAGGCAAGCGGTATCGCTCCGGCCATTATGGTGGGCTATCTGCTGCATCTGCCCGTAGTTTTTGCCAAGAAGAGGGTGCCAAGCACAATGAATAACTGCCTGCACACCAAGGTTTTCTCCTTCACGAAGAACCAGGTATTCGACATCTGCATCAGTGGCGAATATATCGGCAAGGGCGATAAGATCCTCTTTATTGACGACTTCCTCGCTAACGGGCATGCTGCCAAAGGCATTATCGATCTGCTTAAGCAGGCCGAGGCCGAGATTGTAGGAATGGGCTTTTTGATTGAAAAGGCGTTCCAGGAAGGTGGCGACTATCTTCGCAGTCAAGGTATCAGGGTTGAATCTCTCGCCCGCATCAAATCGTTAGACAACGGCACGATAGAGTTTGTATAAAAGAAATGGAGTCCTTTTCGGACTCCATTTTACATTTCAGTTACTTTGCTCGCATCTTGCTCAGCACATTGAACTTATACGATGCGCCTACGCGTATTTGGTGATACGGCCAATCCATAAAGCCGACTTGATGACCCACACGCACCGAGAAATCGCCAATATGATATGAGAGATTGGTCTTTAGCGTCATCGGTCTATCGCCATCGCGCTCCCAGCCAGAATAGCCTCCGAAGCAGGTATCTATAGAGAACTTCTTATAGGTATAAGCCAAGAGTGCGCCATACATCACAGCGTCGTTCTGGCGGCCATTGTCGGTCTGCCAGCAGAGGAAGCCAGTAGAGAGCGCCAAGCGCAAGTTACTCTCCTTGCCGAGCTGAAAGCCACGACCGAGCGAGAGATCGAAGAAGTAGCCCGGGGAGTCGTAGGCGCGACCCTTAGCGTACTCATTTGACGAGGCTGTCTTGAGGGCGGCACGAAACGCCATATCGAGGTGATGTCGCTCCTGACTTAAGATGCGTACATCGGCCGACACATAGACATCGCCCGAGTCCATACCTCGCAACGGCTCTTTATCGTAGGGTGCTGGCAGACGACGCATTCTATTCACCTCGGGTGAGGTGTAGAAATACTCGAATATAGGCATCCACACCGTCAGATTTGCCTTGTGCGTAAAGAGCGGAATGGTCAATTTTGCAAACAAATCGCCCGTAACATCATCCGACACTCGTCCCGTAGTGGTACCCAAAAAGCAGTCGCCATAGAGTTCCAGCTTCAACTCCGAAGAGGTGCGGCCATCGAGCATATCGGGCACAGGAAAGGCGTTTGGACCGAAGTAGGCAGGAGCAATCTTGCTCGCAATCCCGAGGTCGGGATCTACGATATTGGTCTGCGCCATAGCCACGCCCGAGAGGAGTAGCATTATGATAGGTAGAAGTTTCTTCATGTGGTTTATAATGCAAAATGCAAAATTAGCTTTCCGTTTTCCACTCAGAACGCATTGCTCTTAAAATCGCTTATGAGTGAGCTATTTTTGTGCCAAGCAAGGAGACGAAAGCGCAGCATAGTGGGCCTATGTGAGCATTTCGGCTACCGAAGATTGGTGCGAAAAGAGCCACGCAGAACGATTTTATCGTATCTTGCGGAATGGTAACTGCATAACGCCAAAGAAGGCCTCGCCAAAAATTCCGCCCGACATCTTCGATGTTCCAAGTTCGCGGTCGGTAAAGATAATCGACTCCTCGCGCACACGGAAGCCGTGTCGCCAAGCCATATACTTCATCTCCACCTGGAAGCCGTAGCCAATCATCTCGATTTTGTCGAGGTTTATAGTCTGCAGCACCTCTTTGCGGTAGCCCACAAAGCCGGCTGTCGAGTCGTAGACCTTCATTCCTGTAACGAAGCGAACGTAGAGCGACGCACCATAGGAGATGAGGATACGCGAAAGTGGCCAGTTCACCACGTTCATGCCCTTGACATAGCGCGAGCCGATAACCACATCGGCATCGGTATCGAGGCGAGCAGCCAAGCGCAACAAATCATCGGGGTTGTGCGAGAAGTCGCAATCCATCTCGAAAATCTGGTCGTAGCCACGCTCCAAAGCCCACTTGAAGCCTGCGATATAGGCTGTTCCCAAACCGAGTTTACCTCTACGCTCCACCAAGTTCACGCGCGAACCATACTGCTCAATTTTAGAGCGGATAATATGTGCTGTGCCATCAGGCGAACCATCATCAACATAAAGGAGGTCGAAGTCGCCTGCAAGCGACATAACCTTGTCTGTCATACGAGCTACATTCTCACACTCGTTGTAGGTCGGAATAATTACTACTCTTTTCATATCTTATAGGCTTTTAGCCGTTAGTTTTTCTATTGTTTTGGGAACTTTTTCTCGCCCAACATGTAACGCAACACTATCGAGCCGGAGTATATTGGTGCCTCGCGTTTAACATTCGCGCGGATTGTCTTTCGCTCCTTGGCAAGTCGTTTGTGCCACTTCAAGAAGTCGCACCATGCACTCCACACCGCCTTTGCGCTCTGTGTTTTGCCCTGCGCAAGGTAGCTCAACGCGGCAGACAAGTCCAACAGCGGGCGTACCACAGCCACCAGCAATCGCTGTCCCGTCGAAGCGCAACGATAGAGCATTGCGAGGTTGTTGCGATGGTTCAACATCGTCTTAAATGGCGAGTCGGTCGAGAGTGTAGCTCCACCCAAGTGATAGACCTTCGAGCGAGGCTCAACCATCACCCTGCGACCCGAGAGCCATACGCGCCAGCAGAGATCAATCTCCTCCTGGTGAGCGAAATACTCCGCTGAGAAGCCGCCCAGCTCGGCAAAGACCTCAGCACGACAACAAAAGGCTGCACCACTACCCCACATCACTTCGCAAGGGGTGTCGTACTGTCCGTTATCCTCTTCCACCGTACCGAGTACTCGTCCTCGGCAGAATGGATAGCCCAAAATGTCGATAAAACCACCCGCAGCACCTGCATACTCAAACTTCTCGCGGCACTTATCGTCGAGAATCTTCGGCACTACAACCGCTACGTCATCGTTGCGCTCGAGCTGCTCAACAAGCGGCTGCAACCACCCCTCGGTAGGCTCGATATCGGAGTTCAACAAGACGAAATTGTCGTACCCATCGAGCTTTGCCAATGCGCGGTTATATCCATCGGCAAAGCCATAGTTCTTATCAAGAAGAACAAGTCCGACACTCGGCATCGCGCTCTTCAACCACTCCACCGAGCCATCTGTCGAGCCATTATCAGCCACAACAATATCGGCGTCGGGCGTAGTCTTAACCACGCTCGGCAGATAGTGTTGCAGGTGTTGCAAACCGTTCCAATTGAGTATTACGACCGCCGTTTTCAAATTTAATTCTTCGTTTTATAGTTGTCGTAGTACTGCACCTCGCCCTCCGGATAGAACTTCCAGCGGCGGTGCGACCACATCCAATACTCGGGTTTTGCCTCGATAGTGCGCTCCAAACAGCGCACATATCGCTCGGTTATCTCGTGAGGTTTTACCTCCTCCTGGCCGTCATACAACAGCGTATAGTTGTGACGATAGCGTCCGGCCGCGATACGCTCCAACTCCATATAGAAGACCGGCAATCCGAACTTCACGGCCAACTGCTCGCCTCCGTCGAAGAAGAGCGAGTCGTGATTTAAAAATCTGTGCCAGCAACAACCCTTTGTCGGTGGGCAGTTCTGGTCGGCAATAAGTCCAACCACCAAGTTCTTGCCATCGATGCCGTTGCGATTGGCAACATAGTGACGCACGAGCTGCTTGCTCGGCACTACATCGACATACGGATTGTTGCGCAATCGCTTGTAGAGCTTATCCGCAATCGAGCTTGAGAGAGGTCGATATGCCACAACAAGGTGATGATTAGGCGTTACGAGGTAGAGATTTAGTGCAATCTCCCAAAAACCATAATGGGAGGTCAAAGCAATCATAT
This sequence comes from Alistipes sp., assembly GCA_045648965.1. GTDB lineage: Bacteria > Bacteroidota > Bacteroidia > Bacteroidales > Rikenellaceae > Alistipes. The sequence continues at coordinate 9,607 of JAZRPA010000014.1, forward strand.
TCTTGCCGTTGATAACCTCGTGGAAGTTGTCCGTGAGGTTGAACTCGGTGTTTCGAGCACGTCGCTTCTCGCTCATTCCCGCCAACGAGAGTGTGTCGACAATCATCTCGGCAAGGTGGCGATAGTTGCGACTACATATCTTCTTCAGCTCAGCCTCGCTCTTTTGTGGGAATGATTCGCGCAACTGCTGCATTATCACGCGCTTGCGATAGCGCAGAAGTCGCAATATCAGAGATACGAATGGTACGAACACCCCGTAGCGTATGCAACGAGGGTTTATCGCTATCAGATAGCAAAGGCCATACAATAGCGCAACCATTACATTCTCGTATATCTCTCTACTCCTCTTCATTATCGTCGTGATTTGACTTTTTTGTCGAGCGACCAGCCACCACAATTACGAACTCACCCTTAGGTGCATGCTGACGGAAGTGCTCCGCAACCTCGGCAAGCGTACCGCGAACGGTCTCCTCGAACATCTTTGTAATCTCGCGCGAAACGGCCACCTCACGCTCCTGGCCAAGCACCTCGGCCAACTGCTCCAAGCACTTGACTACGCGGAATGGTGACTCGTAAAATATCATCGTGCGCTCCTCGTCTGCCAACGCCTCGATACGCTTTTTACGTCCCTTCTTCTGCGGAAGGAAGCCCTCGAAGCAGAATCTATCGCACGGGAAGCCACTCTGCACCAAGGCTGGTACGAAGGCTGTAGCTCCAGGCAGTGTAACAACATCTATGCCTCGCTCAACACAGGTGCGAACAAGCAAAAATCCGGGATCGGAGATGCCTGGTGTGCCTGCGTCCGAGACCAAAGCCACATCTTTGCCCGCCTCGATCGAGTCGGCCACCATCTGCACTGTTGCGTGCTCGTTGAACTTGTGGTGCGAGCGCAAGGGTTTCTCGATACCGAGGTGCTTCAACAACACCGAGCTGGTACGAGTATCCTCGGCAAGGATAAAATCGACCTCCTTCAAGATGCGGATTGCACGAAGGGTGATATCCTCCAGGTTGCCTATCGGCGTAGGTACAATATATAACTTTGCCATACTATGCGTTATGCTTGCGTTGCAACAACTCCATCACCAACTTCGTAGCCTCCGAGTGTGGCGGCCAAGTGTAGTGCTCCGAGATGTAGATTATACAATCGTCGAACGATGGCTGCTCCTCGAGTGCATTTATAGCCTCGTCGAAAGCCTCGCTATTGCCGTCAAAGAGTTTATGAATGAGCATAAACTTGTCAGCCAAGCCAATCGCTCCTCGCAACGAGGTGACTGGAGTGCTCTCGGCAACACCCTTCGGGCAAGAGATAACATCTGCTACCGCAGGCGCCTCGTGGAACAGCTCTCCAACAACGGGCGTAGGATTATCCTCGTAAAGCGAGAGGATTGGACTGCGCTTTGGAGCGTTTGCTGTTGAGAGTTTTTTCTCCTCGGCAACTTCCTCCTCGGCAACCGGCTCCTCTACGACTGGTTCCTCAGCGACTGGTTCCTCGGTCTCCTCGATTTCCTCCTCCTCATCTGCGGGTGCCTCGTAGACAACAACCTCAGGCTCTGTTTCAACCTCCTCCTCTGCAGACTCAGGCTCCTCTACCGACTCCTCTTCCTCATCATCTTCCTCGTCGAAGATAAGCTCTACCTCAACCTCGTTCTCCTCGTCAGACTCCTCAACGGGAGTAACTGGAGCAACAGTCTCAGCAGAAGCTTCAGCCACCTCCGACTTTGGCTCAGCAAGCTCTATCTCGCCAAATTTCAGCTCGGTATAGGCCGCGCGCAACTCGTTCAAAAGAATATCTCGTTCGATATCAGCGAGCCCGCCATTGAGCTCTGCCTGCTCTACAATATGCAACATTCGTTGCAATCTCGATTTCAAATCCATAGCGACAAATTTATTTCAATCTACAAATATACAAAAAAAACTTTAGTTTTTTAATGAAAAAATGAAAAATGTAGAATTAAAAAATGTCTGAGGAGTGCGGAGCATACTTTGACGTATGTGAGCAACTCATCGTCCGCAAGTCCAACGCAGAAAGAGTTGCATTATCCAACTTTTTTGATTATATTTGCAGTAGAATACTCGGGGCAGGGTGAAATTCCCTACCGGCGGTGATAGTCCGCGACTCCTGGAAGGTGCTAAAATAGAGATATTTACACCCGAAAGGACTGAATCGGTGAAATTCCGATACCGACGGTTAGAGTCCGGATGAGAGAGTGAAAATTGAAATTTGATAATTGACTATTAAAGGTATTTTACTTTTAATTTTTAATTATGCATTTTTGATTGGTAGCGCATTGCGCTATTGCTGTCCCGATGTTCGCATGTGTAACATTAGGGATATTTTTATTTTATGAAGCGTTTAATAGTAGCTTTTATGGCTTTGGTGGCAACGATGACAGCCACCGCACAATCGACAACAGCCTCGTTGAAGGGCTTTGTAACCGACTCGGAGGGCAACCCTTTGGCGGGTGCTACGGTGGTAGCGACACACACGCCGACCGAGACAATCTATGGCACAACAACCGACCTAAACGGAGCCTATCACTTGCAGGGTATGCGCGTAGGAGCGCCCTATGTGGTGGAGTTCTCGTTCGTGGGCTACAAGGGGCAAAAGCATGGCGATGTAGCGCTCTCGTTGGGCGAGTCGAAGCAGATTGACGCCACACTCGCGAATGACAACGCCATAGATGCGGTAGTGGTAAATGCGCACGGTTTTGCCGGAGCAAAGATGGGTGCGGGCGAGACATTCCATCGCGAGGTCATCAAGCGTACGCCTACCGTTTCGCGCTCGATAGACGACATTACACGTCTTGCTCCGCAGGCGATGATTTCCAAAGACGGCGGCATCTCGATTGCTGGCACGAACTCGCGATACAACTCTTTCCAAATAGACGGTACCGCATCGAACGATATGTATGGTCTGACCTCGACGGGCACAAACTGCGGTTTGGCAGGTGCCAACCCCGTACCACTCGACGCCATATCTGATATTCAGGTAGTTACCGCACCTTTCGACGTGCGATTGGGTGGTTTCTCGGGCGGTGGCATCAACGCCATCACCAAATCGGGAACAAACACCTTCTCGGGTACTGCCTACGCCTACTACAACGACCACAACTTCTACGGTCGCAGTCCCCTCAGCGGCGAGAAATTGGCTGAGCAGAGGACGCAGATTTATGGTCTCTCGCTCGGCGGTGCAATCGTCAAAAACAAGCTCTTCTTCTTCCTCAACGGAGAGTTCAACCTCGACTCGTCGCCGTCATCATACTTCGTGGGTGATAGCGGTTGTAACATCACCGAAGCAGATGCAAAAATTATCGCAGAGCGTTTCTATGCCCTCACGGGTTACGACGGTGGAGGCTATGGCAAGCAGATTTTGAACAAGCGCACAGGCTCGCTTATTGCGCGTCTCGACTGGAATATCTCCTCGCGCCACAACCTCTCGTTACGATACAACTTCCTCGATGCACGCAAGGACGAGTTCGTATCGAGTGCTACGCTCCTGCGCTTCAATGGCGAGGGCTACACCTCGACGGCCGACACCCACTCGCTCGTGGGAGAGTTGAACTCGCGCCTCTCGGATAAGATGTTTAATGAGTTTCGCGTGGGCTACACCCGCGTACACGACGGTCGCGATGCGATGAGTGGCGACTTGTACCCTTATGTCGAAATTCAGAAGTTGCGCGACGGCGACAACACCTCGGTATATATAGGTACCGACCCGTTTGCCATTATGAACGACCTGGTGCAGAACACCATAACACTGACCGACAACTTCTCGTACTACGCTGGTGCACACACGATTACACTCGGCACCCACAACGAGATTTTCAACTCATCGTGTCTCTATATGGCCAACGCCTTGGGTGCCTACACCTACGCCACACTCGATGACTTCTTGAACGACAACGCTCGCAAGTATGTCCGCAACTACCCTATCGGCGACCCTGCGACAAACATCACTTCGGCGCAGTTTGGACTCTACATTCAGGACGAGTGGAACGCCTCGCCTCGCTTTTCGATGACATACGGCTTGCGTGCCGATATACCCGTAGTATTCGGCAACCCACCGACAAATGAGGCCTTCAACGGCTCGGAAATCGCACAGAAATATGGTATTCAGACCAACCAGGTGCCACAGCCATCGGTGCTCCTCTCACCACGTATTGGCTTGCGCTGGCGCATTGCCGAGGGCAAAGATGCGAGAACATTGTTGCGCGGAGGTGCGGGTATCTTCTCGGGACGTATTCCGTTTGTGTGGATATCGAACTGCTTCTCGAATAGCGGTATGACCCAGCGCGGCTACACCCTCGACAGCACCAAGGGACAGAGCGTGCCTAAGTTCGGCGAGGAGCCTTCGGGCACCACCGGAGTATCGTCGAATCCGATGTTGAATATCGTGGCAAAGGATTTTCGCTATCCGCAGATTATGCGTGCGACACTCGCTCTGGAGCAGGAGTATAAGGGTTGGCACTTCACCTTGGAGGGTATCTTCTCGAAGTCGATTAACGACCTTCTAATCACCAATTTGACCGCGCAGAACAAGGGCTCGAAGCTCTATGCCGTAAACTCGGCACTCGCAACCTCCGAGAACACTACCACCCTCTACGACACCTCGTTGGCAAAGTCCTACTCGTCGATTTACCTCTTGTCGAACACCTCGAAGGGTTACGGCTACTCGGTGAGTGCATCGGTGGCTAAATCGTTCCGTTTTGGCTTGGATATCTACGCTGCCTACACCTTCGCTCACTCATACTCGGTGATGGACGGCATCTCGGCGCAGGCGCTCAACACCTGGGGTCGCAACTACTCTGCTGACAGCAATGCTCCCGAATTGAGCTACTCGCTGTTTGACGTTCCGCACAAAGTCACCGCTTCGCTCTCCTACTCGAAGCGTTACGGCAAGCTCTTCGGCACAACCGTTTCGTTGCTCTATCAGGGCTACTCAGGTATGCGTTATTCGCTTACATACGCGGGTATCGACGCCAACAACGACAGCAGCTACGGCAATACAACAATTTATATCCCGACCGAGAGTGAATTATCGGCCATGGAGTTCGAAAACGAGTCTCAGCGCACCGCCTTTGGCGACTATATCGAGGCTACACCGGCTTTGCGTCGCTCACGCGGTAAGTTCCTCGCTCGCAATGCGATGCAGACTCCGTTCGAGCACCACCTCGACCTCCACATTGCGCAAGACTTCTACTTCTCGGCCGAGAGCTCGCGCAAGGTGCAGATTTCGCTCGACGTAATCAACCTCGGCTCGCTCATCTCGAAGGGTTGGGGCGCAAGCTACTACACATCGAAGTATAAAATTTCGCCTGTCGAGATCTACGACTACTCGACCGACGCTTCGGGCAACCGCACGCCTAAATATCGCTTCGTAGGTGGTTCGGTTTCGCGCAACGATTTGCTCTCGCGCTGGCGTATGCAGGTGGGAGTGAGAGTTGTTTTCTAGCGGAAAACGAAAAACAAAAGTAATCGCCAAGCGAAATTGCTTGGCGATTACTTTTACTACTTATTACTCATTGCTTCTCTACGCCAGCGGAGGTAGCCCACTATAGCGAGTGCTGTATAGAGCGTATAGAGGCCTGCCGTAAGGGGAATACCTTTGTAGAGGTAGAGACCTACAGTTATGGCATCGACTACGCACCACACCAACCACTGCTCCACATACTTACGCGAGAGCATCCACATCGCCACCATAGACATTGCCGTAGTCATAGAGTCCCAAAACGGCACTGTACTATCGGTGAAGCGTACCAAGAGATAATATAATAATATATGTAGTACACCATATATAGCCACTAACGAGAAGGCTATAGAGAGGGGTGTAGATCTAATCTTTAGTGGCTTATCTTTGCTCTTATGGCCTATGAGCCAAGCAATTAAGCCATACAAGCCTGCAAGCACGTAGTATAGCTGCATAGCGCAGTCGGCGTATAAGCCCGAACGGTAGTAGAGCAAGCCGTGTACGCAGGGCATAATAGCTCCTACTACCCATAACCAAGTGTTAGCACGATACTCAAACCATAGATAGAGGAGTCCGAGTGCTACACCTACAATCTGCAGAATGAGTTTCAATTCCATAGTTTTTTTTAGTTCTTGGCTATTAGCTTAGAAATTAACCGTTACATTGCCGAGCGCCGAGATGGTTGCCTGTGGGAAGTAGTATGCCCACGACTTGCGGTCAGCAAGGGTTGCACCCTCCAACCACGAACCACCGTAGCCACTCGCGCAGTATTTAGCATTAAACAAGTTGCCAATCTTCACTCCAAATCGCACGCGCTCAATCTTCGAGGTGCGGAGCGTATAGCCCAAATCCAAATCGCTAACGCAGTAGCGCGGCAATGATAGATCCTCATACTCGCCGTTAGTGAGATACTGCTTGCTCACATAACGCGTAGAGAGGCGTGCCGAGAAGCCCTTGACGTGCGCATCGACAAACACTCCCGCCGTAACCGCAGGCGAGTAGGCAATCGTCGTGCGTCCGCGCTCGAAGGCCACACCGTCGATATAATCGACATAGTCGAGGATATGATTTTGGCTCAGCGTCACATTTCCACCCAGCGAGAGCCACTTCGTAGCCTCAACCGCAAGCGAGAGCTCGATACCGCGGCGATACGACTTAGGGACGTTGCGCGAGAGCAACTCGCCCGTATCCGAAAGCTCGCCCGTCTGCACAAGCTGGTCGCGATAGAACATATAATATAGGTTGAGCGAAAAATCTACAATTTTGGTGCGATAGCCGTAGCCAACCTCAACGTCGAGCATCTTCTCGGCTGTTGGATACTCGCCTTCGCGGATATCGGTAAAGTTGTTGCGCGTAGGCTCCTTCTGCCCCACCGCTGCCGAAGCATATACAGAGTGCGCCTTGCAGAACGAATAGTGCAAACCGAGTTTCGGGTTGAAGAAGTTGTAGCGACGCGATATATCGAGGCGTTGCATTGCGCCCGTAGTATCGTCGAAGTTGTCATTCACGCCCGAGATAAGGTGCGTAATGTGGCGATACTGCACGTCGGCATACAGGTTTAAGCCCTTGGCAATCAGCCAATCGACCTTGGCAAAGCACGAAGCATCCCACTTGGTCGTGTAGTTGCGATAGTACTCCGTAACAGGGAATTCGGGAGCCTCAACCAAGCCCGAAATCTCGCCATAGTGCACACCATCGTAGAGCGAAGCCGAAACACCCATCGTAAGCGACAATCGCTCCGTAGAGTATATTGCCGAGCCTACCACACCACCATAATTGTTGCCCATCATCTTCTTGCGAAGGAGGTTTGTGCGACTTACCGAGGCACCAGCCACATCGATAGGCGAAATGCCATACTTTGCGAGCTTCTGGTCGTTCTTATAGTTAAGGTAGTAGCCATTGCCGTAGGTGTAGTGAGCAGTTGCGTTAATGCGCCATTTATCGTTGAAAATATGGCTTACAACGAGCTGATTGTTGAGCTGGGTATAGTTGTCGGTATGGTCATCGTAGTACCCCACAACCTCGCCGTCGATAATAATCTCGCCCTCAGGGTTATAGCGGCGATTTTCGGCCATCTGCTCAGCCGTAACACCCGTATAGGTGAGATAGACCTTCGCCACGCCACCAAACGAGAGGAGCTTCACCGAGGTGTTGCCCTTGTAGTAGCCCGCCTGGAACATATAGGAGCAGAGGTTACTCGATGCGCGCTCGATATAGCCGTCCGATGAGAGGTGCGAGAAGCGACCCTCGATAGCCCAATGGCCTCCGAGCAGTCCCGAGGAGAGGGCAATCTCCTGCTTGGCAGTATTGAACGAGCCATACGAGAGCGATGCGCGACCCGAGAAGGTCGAAGCCATAGGTGCCGAAGTCATATTGAGCGAAGCTCCGAATGCGCCCGTACCTGCGGTTGATGTTCCGACGCCGCGTTGCAGCTGCACTGAGCCGAGCGACGAGACCAAATCGGGCGTATCGTACCAATAGACCGAGTGGGTCTCGGCATCATTCATCGGCACACCGTTGAGTGTTACGTTGATGCGCGTTGGGTCAGTTCCGCGCACTCGGAACGAGGTTGAGCCTATGCCCGTACCGCTCTCCGACGAGATAACTACCGAAGGCAGATTCTTCAAGAGCGAGGGGATATCCTCGCCATAGTTGCGCTCCTCGATTTCGCTACGCGAGAGGTTCGAGTAGGCAATCGGCGTGTCGGCATTGGCACGCGTGGCGGTAACCTCGACTTGTTGAATGTTTTGATAGAAGGTAATCGAGTCGGCTTTCGCCTTCTCGCTTTGAGCTTTCGCTCCGATGGTAGCACACAATGCCACCGCAGTTAAAAGAAAAATCCTTTTCATAACCATTTAATTTAAAATTAGTAATAGTTTGAAAAGGGGTCGTATGTGATTAACACTTATGTCCCGTTCCGGCATTATCCGTTTCGGTTCAATGGGTATAATCTCAGCCTTAAAAACGGAGAACGGAAAACGGAGAACGGAAAACTATGATTTTCTCAAAAAATGGGATATCAATTTTAGTTTTCAGCTTTCAGTTTTCAGCTTTCAGTTTTTTCAGCACCCCTTATGTCGAGACAAAGGTACAAAAAAAATCTAACATTTCATCGATGGGGCCTCAAAAAAAACAGAGAGGATAGTGAGAGCAGGGAGGATAAGGAGGATAGGGAGTTTAAGGATTATCCCTAAATTCCCTACAAAAAATCGTAAATGATTGAGGAAATTTTGTGCCAAACAAAAAACCGAGAGCGCAGCATAGTAAGCCTATGTGAGCATCTCGGTTATTGCAGATTGGTGCGGAATTAACCAATCAGAACGATTTTTTACTCGAATGAGTAGGTGTTGAGCTCAGTGCCGTTGAAATCCTCAACAACAACGTCCATACGCTCCTGTGTTGCGCGGAGGTTGATGATGCTTGCGCTGCCATTCTCCAAGATTGGGAAGTTGCACTTCTTGCCAGCCTTGGTCATATAATTCTGGTGAGTGTAACCGCAAATCATAAGGGTGATACCAGCCTGCTCGAGCGCAGGAACGAAGAGCTCGTGCAAATCCTTGCTTACAGGTGCTACGCCCGCAACCGGCGGAATGTGCATCAACGCAACCTTGAACTTAGCGCTCTTAACCTCCTCGCTCTCGAGAGCCTTTGCAAGCCACTCAGCCTGCTCCTTACGATACGAGTCGAAGTCGTTGTTTGTAGCCTTATCCTTCTGGTCGCAACCCGAGTCGAGAACGATGAAGCATACCGAACCGTAACGAACGGTGTAGTAAGGCTTGCCGGTCGAAGTTGGGAAGTGCGACATATAGTCCATACCAATTTTACCTACCGACTCATTCACACCACGAGTCATAAACATAGGCACCTCGTGAAGCGGAGTCTCCGTATACTTAGGATAGTTGTTCACGCCACCCGAAACCTTGTTGAACACCGACACCTGCTTCTCGTCAACCGAAGCAACCATATCACCCACGAAGAATACAGCATCGGTAGACCAATGTTTGTCGGAACGCTTAGCCTTGGTTATGCGCTTGTTGAGCAATGCGTAAGCACCCTCCTCGTTACCGTGCTGGTCGTTCATAATGACGAAATCAACCGACTTCTTGTTGTAGTCGAGCGTCTTAATCCAGATGTGACGATACGCGAAGATACGAGTCGAAGCCACGCGGCCATACATTGTGCGACCGCCCTTGTTGCTGGTAATCTCCTGCGAGAAGGCACGATAGCGGAACGACGCACTGCCATCGGTGTTCGGATTTGGAATGGTGATAGTGTGCAACTTAGTAGGCAACTTACGACCGAGAACTGTCTGGAAGAACTTTGGACGCTCCTCTGCATAGAAGTGCATCTTGTCGTTCGGAGCAGTCTCAACCCACGAAATAGCGGTCTTGTCTGTAGCCCACACGATAGTTACAGTCTCTTTGGTTACAGCCTGAACATACGGGCCATAAGTGATCTTGATTGCAAATGCCGAGGTCGAAACGGCAAGCATCAATGCGAGAACAAAAATCTTTTTCATCATTTTAAGTTTTATTTTGGTTTACTCTATTTCTGGCGGAAGTATATCTGGATAGGCACACCCGAGAAGTCCCAATGCTCACGCAAGTGGTTCTCCAAGAAGCGGCGATAGTTCTCACGGATATACTGCGGCAGGTTGCAGAAGAATACAAACTGTGGCGTAGGCGTAGGCAACTGCATCGCATACTTGATGCGGATATACTTACCCTTGGTTGATGGTGGCGGTGTCTCCTCGATAATCGGCAACATATAGTCGTTGAACTCCGATGTAGGAATACGACGCGAACGCGACTCATAGACACGAATTGCAGTCTGCAACACGTCGAGGATACGCTGCTTGTTCAACGCCGAAGTGAAGATAATCGGAATATCGTTGAATGGAGCCAAGCGCTTCTCGAGAGCCTCTTTCCACTCCTTCATTGTGTTGTTTCCCTTCTCGATCAAGTCCCACTTGTTCACCACGATAACGCACCCCTTGCGGTTACGAACGATGAGGTTGTGGATATTCAAATCCTGCGACTCGAGACCCTGCTGAGCATCGAGCATCAAGATACATACGTCCGAAGCCTCGATAGCACGGATAGAGCGCATCACCGAGTAGAACTCCAAGTCCTCCATGGTCTTGCCCTTCTTACGCATACCGGCAGTATCCACCAAGTAGAAGTCCATACCGAACTTGTTGTAGCGAGTATGGATAGAGTCGCGAGTTGTACCTGCTATGTTGGTTACGATATTGCGGTCGGTGCCGAGCAATGCGTTTGTAAGCGACGACTTACCTACGTTAGGACGTCCCACGATGGTGATGCGTGGAAGGTCGTCCAACTCCTCAGCCTGGCAATCCTCCGGAAGGTGCTTCAAGATCTCGTCCATCAAGTCACCCGTACCGCTACCCGACATCGACGAGATGCAGAATGGGTCGCCAAGACCGAGCGAATAGAAGTCGTTCGACGAATAGATCAAGTCGTAGTTATCGACCTTGTTGCAGACGAGGATTGTGCGCTTCTTTGCGCGGCGTAGCACCTCGGCCATCATCATATCCAAATCTGTAACGCCGGTACCTACCTCCACCATAAATAGGATTACATCAGCCTCCTCGATAGCGAGAAGCACCTGCTTGCGAATCTCGTCCTCGAAGATATCGTCGCTATTTACCGAGTAACCACCCGTATCGATGATTGAAAACTCACGTCCACACCAATCGGTCTTGCCGTAGTGGCGGTCACGTGTTGTACCAGCAGTCGAATCTACAATCGCCTGGCGGTTTCCGACCAAGCGGTTGAAGAGTGTACTTTTGCCCACATTTGGGCGTCCTACTATTGCTACTAAACTCATATTCTTCAGGGGCTATCAGCTATCAGCCGCTAGCCATTAGTTTTTATTCAAACACATTTATCGCGACAAAGGTACAAAAAATTCGTTACGACACCAAAGGTGTTGTAAGATTTTTCGCTATCGTACAAGTTTGCCCCTCCAACTCAGCACTCCGCCGTCGAGTTCCACAACCGTAAAACCCTGCTTCACGGCCTGCTCGGCAGCCGCTTTGCTACGACGTCCACTACGACAATAAATGGCGAGGGTTTTCTCTTTGTCGAGCGCTGCGATTTTCTCGGCAAAGCCCGATGCGAGAACATCAATGTTCACCGCTCCCGAAATATGTCCCTCAGCATACTCTGACGCAGTTCTAACGTCCAAAATCCGCACATTCTCGTTGGCGATTTCGCGTGCAAACTCCTCGGCATTAACCGACCTAAAACCCTGTGCGCTGCAGCCAAAAATCGCGCATAAACCAGCTAAAAAAGTCATAAAAACATATCTTCTCATAATCAACAAATTTCAGCACTACAAATATAGCTTTTTCTGCGGATAATTTCAAAAAAAAGTTATATTTTTTCGATAAAATTCGTCCGTTTCAAAAATATTTACTATTTTTGGGAATTGATAAACTAATTAACACATTCCGAAATATGAAACATAACATTTTAAAGTCAGCTCTTTTGGCAATTTTCGTAGCAGCAGCTACCCCTCTTTTTGCCCAGACAACGACAGCTGAAACTCCGGCACAAACAAAGAAGGAGATTAGACAAGAGCAGGCAAAACATCAGCCGAAGGTCTCTTCTGAGTTTGGTTTGGGTGTAGGTGCCCGCTACAACTTCTTCGAGGCACAGCCACTCACCGCAGGTTTCACCCCTAATATGACGATGAAGTGGTCTGGTGGTGCAGCCTTACAGTTCCGTCTCAACATCGGACGTTCGTTCGGTTTCCAGCCTGAGATTTCGTACGCTCGCTCTGACCTCCGCATTGCTGACGTATCGGGTAACAACCTTTACGACATAAAGATTAAGTCGAACATCGTACAGATTCCGATGTTGCTTTCGTTCCGTGCGGCTATGTTCCGCTTTAACTTTGGTCCGGTGTTCACATTAATGGACAACGCCACATATCAGTTGCCGGTCGTAAATGATGACAACGCACTTCAAAACGTAACTATCGGTAAGATCTACCCTACCATAACTTATGCCGCAGGTATCAGCGTTAAGTTTGCGAAGGTTATGATGTTGGACGTTCGTTACGCCAGCCAGTTCAAGGACATCAAGAGCGAGAACGAGTTCCTCTGGACTCTCGACGGCAACAAGCAGGCTGAGGCTTGGAAGTTCCGCACTCGCACCCAAAGCGTACAGATGCGATTGGGCGTGGTATTTTAAGGAAAGAGAGTAGTTAGTAGAGAGTAGTTAGTAGTTTTTTTCGATGACAGAAACAATAGGTAAGGAGATATTTATCGAAGGGGTCGACACACGAGAGTTGTACGGAGCAAAGGAGTGCTACCTGCAACAGATCGTGGCAATGCACCCAAAACTCAAGATAGTGGCACGAGGCTCTGCCTTGAAGGTGCTCGGTGCAAAGGGCGACGTTGAGCGATTTGAGCGCCAGATGACGGACTTAATAGCCTACTACGACCGCTACGGTCACATCTCGAAGGAGGTTGTCGAACAGTCGTTCGCAACGGGTTTTGCCGAGGCGGCCGAGGCGGCGCACAAAAGCGACAAAGAGGTTATCGTCTATGGCAATAATGGCGTAATCGTCAAGGCTCGCACCGACAATCAGCGCAAATTGGTCGATTTGTACGACCACAACGACTTGATATTTGCTACGGGTCCTGCAGGCTCGGGTAAAACATATACAGCTATCGCGTTGGCGGTGCGTGCACTACGAGACAAGCAGGTTCGACGTGTAATTCTGACTCGTCCGGCTGTAGAGGCTGGTGAGAAGTTGGGCTTTCTGCCTGGCGACTTGAAGGATAAGCTCGACCCATACTTGCAGCCTTTGTACGATGCGCTCAACGATATGATTCCACCTGCCAAGTTGCAGAAGTTTATGGAGGACGGCACGGTGCAGATTGCACCGCTCGCCTATATGCGCGGTCGCACACTCGACAACGCCTTCGTAATTCTCGACGAGGCGCAGAACACTACCCTATCGCAGATTAAGATGTTTCTCACGCGTATGGGACGTAACGCCAAGTTTATCGTTACGGGCGACGTCACACAGGTCGATTTGCCGCATAAGAGTGACAGCGGCTTGGTGCGCGCAATGAACACCGTCAAGGGCATCAAGGGCATCGGTTTTGTAGAGTTCAACAAGGGCGACATCGTCCGCCACGAATTGGTTAAACACATCGTCGAGGCGTTCGACAAGCAAGACGAGAAGCGAGAGGTCAAAGAGGAGAAAAACAACAAATAATTATAAAATATTACGACTATGAATTACAATTTGGAACAACTCAAGCCTGAATTGGTTTGGAAGCATTTTAAGGCAATTTGCCAGATCCCGCACCCATCACACCACGAGGAGAAGATTCGTGAGTATGTTGTGGAGTTTGCCAAGGCTCACAACCTCGAGTATTCGGTTGATGAGGCGTGCAACGTATATATCGCAAAGCCTGCAACCCCTGGCTATGAGGATCGCAAGGGCATCGTTATCCAGGCGCATCTCGACATGGTACCTCAGAAGAATAACGACAAGGTATTCGACTTCGAGAACGACCCTATCGAGGCATATATCGACGGCGAGTGGGTAACCGCTAACGGTACTACCCTCGGCGCAGACAACGGCATCGGCGCAGCTTGTATCCTCGCAGTTTTGGAGGACAACACCTTGGAGCATGGTGCTATCGAGGGTCTCTTCACTGCTACCGAGGAGACCGGCATGGACGGCGCATTCGGCTTGAAGGGTGGCCTTCTCAAAGGCGACATTTTGTTAAACCTCGACTCGGAGACTGAGGGCGAGTTGTATGTTGGCTGCGCAGGTGGAACCGACGCAAACATCACACTCCCTTACACCGCTGCAGCTGCACCAGAGGGTTGGCACGCAGTAAAGCTCGATGTTAAGGGTCTCAAGGGTGGTCACTCGGGCATTCAGATTGGCTTCCAGCGCGGAAACGCCAACCGTCTTTTGTGCCGTTTGTTGCTCCACACCGAGCAGGAGTGGTTGCTCGCATCGATTGACGGTGGTGGCTTGCGCAATGCAATCCCACGCGAGGCTCAGGCGGTAGTTCTCGTTAAGAACGTAGAGGCATTCAAGGCTGAGGCTGCTGCATACGAAAAGACCTTGCAGGCAGAGTTCGAGAACATCGAGGATTCGATCGCGGTACTCGTAGAGGAGGTTGCCGTACCTGCTGAGATTATCCCTGCAGAGGTGGCTACAAAGCTTGTTAAGGCTGTTGTTGGCGCACCTAATGGCGTAGTGAAGATGTCGGTTGAGATGGAGGGTCTGGTGCAGACCTCGACAAACCTCGCACGCGTAGTATCAAACGGCGAGTGCGTGAAGATTCAGTGCTTGTTGCGCTCGTCCGTATCGAGCGAGAAGCTCGCTTTGGCTGAGGCTATCAAGGGTGTATTCGAGATGGCCGGCGCAGAGGTTGAGTTGTCGGGTTCGTACGATGGTTGGAAACCAAATATGGAGTCGCCAATCTTGAAGGCTATGTTAGCTTCTTACGAGGCACTGTATGGCAAGAAGCCAGCCGTAACTGCTATCCACGCAGGTTTGGAGTGCGGTATCATCGGCGGTGTGTATCCAAACCTCGATATGATTTCGTTTGGCCCTACAATCTGCTACCCACACTCACCAGATGAGAAGGTAGAGATTGCTTCGGTAGCGAAGTTCTATGAGTTCTTGCTCCACACCCTCAAAAACGCTCCAGCGAAGTAGAATGCAGAATATAGAATGCAAAATGCAGAATGCAGAATGCAGAATTGAATATAACACAAATAGATAGTTCGAAATTTTGAATTTTGAATCTTGCATCTTGAATCTTGCATCTTGAATTTTGCATCTTGAATTTTGAGAATTTGAATTTTGCATTTTGAATTTTGCATTTTGCATTTTGAATTATGAATTATGACTAACCGCTGGTTTGTAGTAGTCAATCCCATATCGGGCGGAGGTAAGGGATTGGAGGATTTTCCGAAAATCTCGCACCTCTTGCGCGAGAATGGCATCGAACACGACCCTGCATTTACTGAGCACCGCTACCACGCTACAGAGCTTGCCGTAGAGGCGGTAAACCGCGGCTATCGCAAGATTATTGTGGTGGGTGGCGACGGCACGCTCAACGAGGTCGTAAACGGACTCTTCATACAGAAGCAGTGCGAGCCGAAAGATGTCTTGTTGGCTGTTCTTGCCGTAGGTACGGGCAACGATTGGGTGCGTACATTCGGCATTCCGCGCAACTACACAACAGCCATTCGCGCCATAAAGGAGGGCAATACCTTCTTACAAGACGTTGGCAAGGTTTCATACACCGAGTCGAAGTTCGAGCAGACTCGCTATATGGCAAATGTGGCTGGATTGGGCTTCGACGCCTACGTTATTCAGATATTTAATCACCTGAAGCTGAAGGGTTACAAGGGCAAGTGGCTCTACATCTACAGTCTTCTAAAGGGTTATTTCTCGGCAAAGCCTGCGGGCGTCACAATCGAGGTTGATGGCAAGACAATCTACAACAGTCTGCTCTTCTCGCTGGCGGTGGGTATCTGTCGCTACAATGGCGGAGGTATTCAGCAGTTGCCTCGTGCCGTGGCAAACGACGGCTTGCTCGACCTGACAATTATCCGCCCTGTCCATTGGTGGCATGTAATATTCCGTGCAGCACGACTCTTCAACGGCAAGATATACTCCATCGGACATGTGCAACACGCTCAGGGCAAGGTGGTAAAGATAACCTCGGCACCGCATATCCCTATCGAAACGGATGGCGAGTTGCAGGGCGTAACACCAGTAACAATATCGGTAGTGCCACAAGCCATAAAGGTAGTGGTAACAGAGGAGTCGTTGCAACAAAACTGTCACAAATAGTATGAAAAGAATCTCTTTATGCCTATTGGCATTGGCAATATTTGCGAGTTGCGCAGAGAGATCCCCTCAACAGATTGGAACTCTGCGCCAGAAAACCCTCTCGGAGGTACAAAACGACCTCGCCATTGGTTGCGAAACGCTCGATAGAGATTACGCCGATTATCAAAAATATAAGGAGTATCTCGAGCCTCTTGGAATGCGCTATATCCGCTTGCAGGCAGGATGGGCAAAGACTGAAAAGGCGAAGGGTGTCTACGACTTTGCTTGGCTCGACACGATTATCGACGACGCCGTATCGCGAGGATTGGAGCCTTGGGTTGAACTCTCGTATGGCAACCCCATCTACCCAGGTGGTGGAACTATATTCTTAAATGGCGGTTGGCCGACATCGAAAGTCGCCATAGATGCCTGGTTGCGCTGGACAAAGGCTTCCGTAGAGCGATACAAAGGCAAGGTGCATCAGTGGGAGATTTGGAACGAGCCGGACAACACCGTGCGTTACAACAACGCCGATCCAAAGAGCATTGTCGATTTGACAATCGCTACGGCACGAGTGATAAAATCGGTAGACCCCGATGCAAAGATTGCTGCATTTGGTTTGGCAGTACCTCGCTACGAAGTCTATGCGGAGGCTATTATCTCCGACTTGGCAGCGAAGTTGAAGGCGAACAACGAGGAGCATCTGATTGATTGGATAACATATCACGGATACCACTATGTGCCAGAGGACACCTACTTTATTGATGGCGTTGCACTGCGTAACGTAATCGAGCGTTGCGACCTCGACATTGCGATATGGCAGGGTGAGAGTGGCGCTCCTTCCGCCGGTTATATGGGTGGTGCATTGGCAGAGTACTCTTGGACCGAGCAGACGCAGGCAAAGTGGGACATCCGCAAAATGATGAACGACCACGGAAATGGCGTGCGTACCAGCATCTTTTCGATTGCCGATATGAATTACGGAACGAAGGATGAGATAAAGATTAAAAACCTGAAAGGTATTCTCGCAACCCGAGCGAGCAACAAAGTATCGCGACCAAAGATTGCATACCACGCAATTCGTAATTTTGTCTCGGTATTTGATAATCTCGATAAGGTGTGCGACAAGTCGGGCATCGAGGTGTCGGCTCCAATCTACAACGCCAACTCCAAACCGTTATACTATCTATTCGAGGACAACGAAACCGCCTTACAGTCGCTTGTTGTATGGCGAGGAGGTGAAGTGCCGATCTACTGCGAATGCGAGAATTGTGCCGAGATTGTTATCGAGAATTTCAACTGCAACGAGCCTGTATGCGTTGACATCCTTACTGGCGTAGTCTACGAATTACCGCACCGCCAACTCGGCAAGAGTTTCAAATTCAAGAACACCCCTTACTACGACTCGCCGATAGTCATCTGCGACAGGTCGCTCATAGGAGTGGAGATGAGAGCGGAAAGATAAGAGATGCAAAATGCAAAATTGCAGAATGCAAAATGCATTCTGCAATTTTTTCCTTAAATTCTCTAAATTCCCTAAACTCCCTAAAAAGGGTAATGATGCAAAAAGCGGCGCTTGGACAAAAAGATAAGTGCTTGTAAATTTGTAAATTACAGCGATATTTTAGAGATTAGTAGAAAACGGTTTCTACTAATCTCTATTTTTTATGGTAAAAAAGCGCAAAATT
>JAZRPA010000015.1:0-8011 GCA_045648965.1 Alistipes sp.
CTCGGAGCTGGCAGGTGTGAGGTATGAACAGCTGATGGAGTGGATGAGGCCCGACGGCGACGCCTTCCGTGTAATCCCCGGCGACTATGTGAGTGTGGCCGATGGTACGGGTATTGTCCACATCGCCCCCACCTTTGGTGCCGACGACGACAGGGTGGCCAAGCAGGCAGGCATCGCCCCCATGTTGCTCATCGACAAGGCCGGCAAACAGCAGCCCATGGTCGATAAGCAGGGTAAGATGTTCCTTCTGGAGGACCTCGACCCCGAGTTTGTGAAAAACTTTGTGAATGTTGAGAAATATGCCGAGTGGCAGGGTAGGTTTGTGAAGAACGCCTACGATGAGAAACTCACCGAGGAGGATGCAACTATTGACGTTGATATCGCGGTGGGCTTGAAACTCGAAAATAAAGCCTTCAAGATTGAGAAACACACCCACAACTATCCCCACTGCTGGCGTACCGATAAGCCCGTCTTGTACTACCCCTTGGATTCGTGGTTCATCCGCACCACCGCGGTGAAAGATAGGCTCATTGAGCTCAATAAGACCATCTATTGGAAACCCGAATCGACAGGCTCGGGTAGGTTTGGTAAGTGGCTCGAAGGTCTTGTGGATTGGAACCTTTCGAGGAGCCGCTTCTGGGGTACTCCTCTGCCCGTGTGGGCTACCGAGGACTACTCGGAGATGAAGTGTATCGGCTCGGTTGAGGAGTTGATGGGCGAGATTGAGAAGTCTATCGCTGCAGGCTTTATGACCGAGAACCCATACGCATCATTCAAGGTGGGCGATATGTCGGCAGAGAACTACTCGACCGACCACATCGACCTTCACAAGCCATATGTTGACAGCATCGTACTCGTATCGTCGAAGGGCGAGCCTATGCGCCGCGAGAGCGACTTGATCGACGTTTGGTTCGACTCGGGTGCTATGCCTTACGCTCAGCGTCACTACCCATTCGAGAATGCAGAGAACTTCGACAAGCTCTTCCCTGCTGACTTTATCGCTGAGGGTGTAGACCAGACCCGTGGTTGGTTCTTTACATTGCACGCAATCGCTACAATGTTGTTCGACAACGTAGCGTTCAAGAATATCATTTCGAACGGTCTTGTGCTCGACAAGAACGGCAACAAGATGTCGAAGCGTTTGGGCAACGCCGTTGATCCATTCGAGGTGTTGAACAAGTATGGCGCCGATGCTACACGTTGGTACATGATTGCCAACTCGGACCCTTGGGAGAACCTCAAGTTCGACGTCGAGGGCGTTGATGAGGTACGTCGTAAGTTCTTCGGCACACTCTACAACACCTACTCGTTCTTCGCACTCTACGCCAACATCGACGGCTTCACAGGCAAGGAGGCCGAGGTACCAATGGAGAAGCGTCCTGAGATTGACCGCTGGATTATCTCGTTGTTGAATACCTTGGTTAAGGAGGTTACCACATCATTGGAGGACTACGACCCAACCCCTGCAGCACGTGCTATTCAGGAGTTCGTGGGTGAGAACCTCTCAAACTGGTATGTACGTCTCAACCGTAAGCGTTTCTGGGGTGGCGAGATGAACGAGGATAAGCTTTCGGCTTACCAGACTCTCTACACCTGTCTCGAGACCGTTGCTAAGTTGGCTGCACCATTCGCACCGTTCATCTCGGATCGCATCTTCTGCGACTTGAACGCATTGAGCGAGCGCCACTCGGAGGATTCGGTACACCTTGCAGCGTTCCCTAAGTGCGACGAGACACTTATCGATGCTCGCTTAGAGGATATGATGGCTATGGCACAGCAGGTATCGTCTATGGTACTCGCATTGCGCCGTAAGGTAAATATAAAGGTGCGTCAGCCACTCGCAAAGGTTTTGATTCCTGTGCTTGACGACGCTACCGAGGAACACTTGTCGGCTGTTAAGTCGCTTATCCTCAACGAGGTTAACATCAAGGATATGGAGCTCATTCGCGAGACCACAGGTCTTATCACAAAGCGTATCAAGCCAAACTTCAAGACCTTGGGACCTCGCTACGGTAAGTATATGAAGCAGATTGCAGCGATGACTGCCGAGTTCTCACAGGAGAAGATTGCCGAGATTGAGGCTTCGACCGAGATTGTACTCAATATGGGCGCCGAGCAGATTACCGTAACACCTGCAGACTTCGAAATTATGTCGGAGGATATGCCAGGTTGGTTGGTAACCAGCGAGGGTAAGCTCACCGTAGCACTCGACATCACTCTCACCGATGAGTTGCAGAAGGAGGGTGTAGCTCGTGAGTTGGTAAATCGTATCCAGAATATCCGTAAGGACTCGGGCTTGGAGGTAACCGACAAGATCGAGGTTGAGATTGAGGATATCGAGGCTGTTCACGCAGCAGTTGCAGAGTTCGCATCATACATCGGTCAGCAGACTTTAGCCGTAAGCGTTAAGACCACAGCAGCACCGCAGGGTGAGTTCGTAGTTGACAGCGACGTGAACGAAATTCCGCTTAAAATTGCTATTAAACGAGCATAATTAGAGATTTTAGGGGTGAAAATGTAAAAAATATCACATTTTTGCCCCTAAAAATTTGCAGGTATCAAAATTTTGCGTACCTTTGCCACGCTGATTGAGAAAATCAGTTCCTCAAAGCCCAGGTGGTGGAATTGGTAGACACGCTACTTTGAGGGGGTAGTGGGCGTTAGCCCGTGTGAGTTCGAGTCTCGTCCTGGGCACAAAACCGCTGAGAATTATCTCGGCGGTTTTCTTTTTGCCCGGTACGAGACTCGTTCAGTCGGTGGCGGTGTGGCAGAGTTGTCTGCAAGTTGCCAGATAGTCATTGTTGCTGCGACCGCTCGAGTCGGTTGTGGACGGAACGAAGGTTTGTTGTTAAGGTCATTAAGAGTGTTAAGGAAAAAGTTTTCCGTTTTCCGCTTTCCGCTTTCCGTTTGTCAAACCTGCGGTGCTTGATGGGATTTGATAGGAAGCCCTATTTTATCCTATCCAATCCTATAATTTCTAACAACCCTTTTCACAACAGACTTTTCTCCACAACAGGATTCGAGCGGTCGTAGTAGGTTTGAGCAGAGCAAGCAGAGAGAAAGATATTGATGATGTGCAACAACAACCGAGGGTTGGATAGCATAGGCAAAATGGAATAAGGAAATTTATTTACTTATTACGATTTGACTATGATATCGACATCGCGTAGCGATTGGCGCCCACAGCAATATCTTACACAGCGCAGACAACTCTGCCATACCGCCACAGACTGAACGAATGCCCTGTACACTACAAAAAAAACAAGACCACTAAAAGCGGTCTTGTTTTGAGTAGTGGATAGGGGATTCGAACCCCTATGTCCTGCGTGAGAGGCAGGTATCCTAGCCCTTAGATGAATCCACCAGTTCTCTATTGCGAGTGCAAAGGTAGGCAAAAAATTTTAATCTCCAAACATTTTTGCAAAAAAAAATACATTTTTCATCAACTTTTGCAAAAAATAGGCCGCTTTAGGCTCTCCACAAGATTGCAAACACACAAATTTTAAGTACAAGATAAAGTTTTCCGCTTTACGTTATCAGTTTTCAGTTTATTTTTGTATCTTCGTAGTATCAAATCAAAAATAACGAAATGAAAAAGATTCTTATCGTTGGTGCAGGTGGTCAAATCGGTTCAGAGCTCGTGCCGTACCTGCGCAATATCTATGGGGCAGATAATGTTGTCGCAACCGACGTACGCGAGTGCAAGGGTTTGGCTGACGAGGGTCCTTTCGAGGTTCTCGACGCTCTCAACCCTACAAATATGGCCTCGGCCGTAGCGCGTCACCGCATCGACACCATCTTCAACCTTGTGGCTCTGCTCTCGGCCGTTGGTGAGCGCAACCCACAAATGGCATGGAACATCAATATGGGCGCGCTGTTCAACTCGTTGGAGGTGGCACGTCAGCACAACTGCGCTGTATTCACCCCTTCGTCAATCGGTGCGTTTGGCCCTACCTCGCCGAAGGATATGACTCCGCAGGATACAATCATGCAGCCAACCACAATCTACGGTATCTGCAAGGTTACGGGCGAGTTGTTGTCGAACTACTACCACCAAAAGTATGGTATCGACACCCGCTCAATCCGCTTCCCGGGCATCATCTCGAATAAGACATTGCCAGGCGGTGGTACAACCGACTACGCAGTAGAGATCTACTACGAGGCTATCCGCAAGGGTCGCTACACCTGCAATGTACCACACGACGTCTATATGGATATGCTCTATATGCCTGACGCATTGCGCTCGATTGTGGAGTTGATGGAGGCTGACCCTGCGAAGTTGAAGCACCGCAACTCGTTCAACGTAGCATCGATGAGCTTCACACCTGAGATCCTCGCAGCCGAGATTCGCAAGCGCATTCCGTCGTTCGAAATCGACTACAACATCGACCCTGTGAAGGAGGCTATCGCCAACAGCTGGCCAAATCAGCTTGATGACTCGTGCGCACGCGAGGAGTGGGGCTGGAAGCCAGAGTGGAACATCTCGACAATGACAGACGATATGTTGGCAGCCGTAGCTAAGAAGCTCGAGGCAGAGAAGTTGTAAACTACCCTACCACAAACAATAAAGGCTCGGAAATTCCGAGCCTTTTATTTTGGTATTGTTACGCGATTAGAAGCAGTAAGTTGCCGAGAAACCAAGGTTACAGAGACCCCATGTGTGGAAATAGACAGGATTGTTACCCTTGCCATTACCATAACTCATCTTTGGGCCAAACGAAGGAGTAACATCAAACGCAAGGCGGATAGGCACCTCACTAAACTTGATACCAATCTTTGCCTGGCCAGCGATACCCAATGTTGCAACATGAGCAGCGCCACCAACATTGAGACCAACACCAGCATCGAAGAACCACTCACCTACATCTGGAGTCCAATCCATTCTAAAGAGATTCCAATTATGTAGAACGGTAAAGTCTGCACCGAGGTAGCCTTTACCACCTGCCCACGACATACCGAAGCGACCCTCAAGATACTTATCGCCGGCGTAGAAGCACTCAGCTTGAGCCTGGAAGCCCGAACCAATACGCGCACCCACCGACCACTTCTGAGAAGCTACTGTCTGAACTGCACTCTGCAACTTATTTTGTGCCGAAACTGTAGTTACACAAAATAGAGCAGCAACCAATACGAGAAAAACCTTTTTCATACGCATTTAATTTAGATATTAATAAATATAAAGTATATTCTCTTACTCATCTTTCCTATTGCAAATTTAGTCATTTTCTCGGGAAATCCAAATAATTATGCATAATTTTCAACCAAACAGTCAAATTACAAAATAAAATGGCAGGATTTTTCATACCCGCGAGGGTGAGAGGATCGGCATTATATATTCGTCATTGTTTTTTTTTGAGATTGCCACGTCGCTTCGCTCCTCGCAATGACGAAAGCTTTTAATGGAGCAAAGCGACAAGTCCCCCTTTTCCAAAGGGGGATTTAGGGGGAATGTAAATATGTAAGCAATGAAATAGCCTGTGGAAACTTTACAAAAAAAGAGCGTCACCATAATCGGTAACGCTCACACACTTCTGAAACTTTGCAGAAGGCTTTTAATGGAGCGTAGCGACAAGCCTCCCTTTCCCAAAGGGAGGTTTGGAGGGAATGTAAATATGTAAGCAGTTAAATAGCCTGCGGTAAGGATACAAAAAAAAGAGCGTCACCATAATCGGCAACGCTCATACACTCCTGAAACTTATCAGAAGGCTATTTAACTGCTTTTACGATTGCTTCGAATGCTTTTGGCTCGTTCATTGCCAAGTCAGCCATAACCTTACGGTTGAGGGCGATACCCTTAGCATTAACTTTACCGATAAATTCTGAATAGGTCAAACCGTAAGCGCGAACTGCAGCGTTGATACGAGTAATCCACAACGAACGGAATGTACGCTTCTTGAGTCGGCGGTGTGCGTATGCATACTGCAAACCCTTCTCGACAGTGTTTTTCGCTACTGTCCAAACGTTTCCCCTTGAACCAAAGTTACCCTTGGCAAGCTTCAAAACCTTTTTTCTTCTTGCGCGTGATGCGACAGCATTTACTGAACGTGGCATAGTTTAAAAGTTTTTGATGAGATTAACAGCGGTACGATTCTCTCGCACTCTTTAGGGCTGTTTCACCTCGGTTAATAAAAAATGTTAATTAAGTAAATTGTGATTAAAAATTATTTAACCAACAACTTCAAAAGCTTAGGCTCATCTACGCTCGATACGATGCCCGAGTGGCAGAGGTTACGCTTCTGTTTTGTAGTCTTTTTGGTCAGGATGTGACTGTGATAAGCGTGCTTACGCTTGATCTTACCTGTGCCGGTGAAAGAAAAACGCTTCTTCGCAGCGGCATTTGTTTTCATTTTTGGCATTGTTACAAAAGTTAAATTAGTTAATAATAGCGCGCAAAGGTAAACATAAAATTCGATACTGCAAAATTATCGAATTCAAAAAACGCAATTTTATACCACTTTAACGGCTAAAAGGTCGCAAAAACTACTTTTCAGCGACCTTAAATTGCGCTGCAACGGGGAGGTGATCCGAGAGTTCCACCTCGCTGTTAGCATTATAGTTGACAGGCTCCAAGCCCTCAGAATAGAGCACATAGTCTATACGCAACCAGCCCCACATAGGACGATAAGTGTAGCCAAAGCCACTACCTTTAGCTGTGAAGAGGTCGTGAAGATTGTGTGTCATCTGCTTATAGACATACGAGCCAGGAGTATCGTTGAAGTCGCCACATACGATATGACGATATGGCGTAGCATCTATAACCTTGCGCAATGAGTCCACATGGTCCATACGCACAGACGTATTCTCCGCAACACGATCTACGATGCTCATCATATTGTCGCCATCGCTCAATATCTTACCGCGCGAAATATCTTCGCTATCCTCCTCGGTAATACCCATTGTGTAGAAGTGGTTGTTGAACACACGAATGGTATCCTTATCTGCCATGACAATATCTACCCACTGCGAGGTACCACGACCCGTATTTGCGATGCTACCGCTTGCTACAATGGGATAGCGGCTATATGTACGCAAAATAACGTTCTCCGACTCGTTCACGTCACTTGTATATACGTTTTTGTAGTCCTCGTTAATGAGCAAGTCGATGTAGTCCAAGTTATCAGCATCGAGAGCATACTCCTGCAAGCAGATAACATCGGCAGTGCGCGACTGCTTAACAAAGGGGTTTGACGCAGCGAGGTAGTCGGCATACTCCTTGACTACACGATGGCCATCATCGTTACGGAAGCCACGCACGTTGTAGGTAATCACCGTAAAGACATCCTTAGGCTGGCTCTCCACCTCGGTGTCACGCACCCAGTTGATATTAAAGAACTCATTTACATGGAATAAGCCGGGTACAAGCACAAGAAATACTGCAACCGAGATCTTCCACCTACGAGCAATAAGCCACACCATCAAGCATGCCAACACCATGACATAGAGGATATGGCGGAAGTGACCAACGATAGTTAGTGCACCATAGTACTCGGGTGAGATGTAACGTGTAAGATATGCGATAATGAGTGCCACCGATAGAGATATGGTCAGCGCCAAGTACACAATAAAGAGTATTGTGCCGATATAAGAACCGTTTCTCTTAGGCTTCGAGCTGCCACCAAGAGGTGAGCTGCTGTAGGTTTCGCTGTTTTTTGACATAGCCTTAAATCTTTGTAACCTTAGGGGGTTAAGTTTAATATTTGTTTGTGTCCGTAATTTCTATTGATAGTAGTTGTTGCGCTTGCGAGCCTGGTGGCGCCACCATAGAAGCAACAACCAGCCCCAGAACATACCTCCGAGGTGAGCAAAGTGTGCAACACTATCCATTGCTCCCGATAGACCAAGGAAGAGCTCCAATACACCATATATCACCACAAACCACTTCGCCTTGAGTGTGATGGGAGGGAAGATAAGCGAGATCATAGCATTGGGATGCAAGAGACCAAACGCTAAGAGTAGGCCAAACACCGCTCCCGAAGCACCCACGGTAGGTGTTGCCATATACTTAACCCAG
>JAZRPA010000016.1:0-41004 GCA_045648965.1 Alistipes sp.
CTAATTTTGCGCTTTTTTACCATAAAAAATAGAGATTAGTAGAAACCGTTTTCTACTAATCTCTAAAATATCGCTGTAATTTACAAATTTACAAGCACTTATCTTTTTGTCCAAGCGCCGCTTTTTGCATCATTACCAAAAATGGTGGTAGCCACCCCAGCCTGCCGAGCTAAATATCACCTCGCCATTCTCGCTCTCCACACCTATGTGATAGACGTCACCATTCGGCTTCACAACTCTACCTATTGTATATAGAGGCGTACCAAATTTCCGCTGAAAGCGCTTTGCTAAGTCGTCAGCAGCTTTCTTATCAACCGTAATCAAGAGTTTATAATCCTCTCCGCCACAAAAGGCATCATTCCACTCGGCGCCCTTGGCGATAGGAAGATGCGACACTATGGCCGATTTCTTCGACTCTTCGACGATGTGCTGTAAATCCGACGCTACACCGTCCGAAATATCGCACATCGCATGAACCGCCGCCTGAGCACCTAGCCATTCGCCCTCACTCACTTGAGCCTCGGGCATTAGATGAATCTGAGCATTTCGGTTCTTTATTTTTCCGGCCAACACATCACGCAAGCCGGCCGCCGAAGCTCCCAACTCGCCCGTAGCCATCACCACATCGCCCACTTTTGCAGCCGAGCGACGTTTTATATTGACTTTTGCAGCACGACCGATAGCTGTAACGCTAATACAAATGCCCGACGTAGACTTTGTTGTATCTCCGCCAACGAGCTTTACGCCATACTTTTTCGAGGCGTCGTAGTAACCTTTCATAAAGGAGTCGGACCACTCGCCAAAGCACCCTTCGGGCAGAGCCAACGAAAGCAACGTAGCCACGGGTTTCGCACCCATAGCAGCAACATCGCTAATGTTCACCATCAACGATTTATATCCAATTTGATAGGCTGAGCTCTTGTCGGTGAGAAAATGAACACCCTCGTTAAGCATATCCGAGGTAAAGACTAGCGCCTCGTCGCCAATGGGCATTACTGCGCAATCATCACCAATGCCCTCAAATCCCTTTTTAGGCATATCGGCAAACATCTTGCGAATGTCGCCTATAAAGTCAAATTCGCCGTACATTCTCATCGTTTCAGCACCCCTTTAATCGTTTTCACAAACTCAGAAAATGCCTCTAATCGGCACACCCACGCAGATAAAGCGTAGAATAATATACCAGCCGTTATCTGCAAGAGCAACAGCCAAATAGGCGCAATATATCCTGCATAATAACCAACCTCACGAACCACTCCAAACATCATTGTCGCAAGCAATAATATCGGAAGTAGGGTCTTCACCATCTGCCACCATGTAAGCGTCGTATAACGTCTTGTCGCTGCAAAATTAACCACAAACTCCACAACAGTCATTGCCACCAAACCCCACGCAATAGCCATTGTAGAGTGTGGAATAGTCAAGGCCAAAACGGCTGTCATTATTGTCTTTTTAAGCAACTCCAGGCGGAAGATTATCGCACCGTTACTATGAACTTTCAAAACATTATAGGCCACCATCGCCAACGGATAGAAGATACCCGCAAGAGCGATAACCTCGAAATATGGGACTGTAGGCAACCATTTTTCACCTAACAACACCTCAAACAAAGGCTTTGCTACCACCGACATTCCAACCGACACGGGTGCCATAACAAAGATGTTAATCATAAGCACCTTGCGGAAGCTGTCGGCAAACTTCGCGGTATCATCTTTAATTTTAGCCAGCGCAGGATATGTAACCGACTGCACCGACAATACGGCCGACTGAACGGGCAAATCCTTAATCTTCTGCGCCTGATTGAAAAAACCGAGCGTATATGGCGAATAGATCTTTCCGATAAAGAGCTGAGCTACATTATTATAGATGGCCGAGACAATATCTGTACTCATCAATCGGAACGAGAATGGAGCCATATCGCACCATGCCGAACTGTTAAATCTTCCTGCTCCACGCCAATCGCCTCGCCACCACAGCAGCAACGACTTGACAGCCGCTACCAAAAGGCGCTGTGCCACCAAAGCCCACACTCCGCCACCGCAAACTGCGATCGCAACAGCCGCAGCACCGGCGACTAGCGACGCCACAAAATTTATGCGCGACAGCACACCAAAGCGGAACTCGCGCGAGAGCTTCGTATTCTGAATTATACCCAACGCATTCAGAGGGAGCAACAAAAATAGCACAGGAGTAATCTTAGTGATAATCTGCAAGTTATAGTAGCCAGCCAAAAGTGGAGATAGAGCTACAAATAGGCCATACAACACGACCGAAACTAGCAGATTAAAGAGAAAAACCGATTTATAATCGTCGTCGGTCGGCGACTCCCTGCGGAGCAGCGTTTGCGAGAATCCACTATCTACGACCACCAGCGCAACCGCCGTAAAGAAGGTCAGAATAGCCATCACACCGAAGTCCTCCGGTGCAAGTTCGCGAGCTACAACTATACTTACGACCATCTGCAAAAGCATGGAGCAAACCTTCTCGGCTGTACTCCACGCAACACCTTTTGCCACCTGATCGACAAGTTTCATATTTTTAGAATGATTTTAGCGGTTCAAAAATGCCTCGATACCCAAACGGTAGGAATCCAAGCCAAAACCAGCAATAGTGCCCACACAAGTTGCGCCGATAAGCGAGGTGTGGCGAAAATCCTCACGAGCAGCCACATTCGAGATGTGAATCTCGATAACAGGCACTGCAACTGCACCAATAGCATCGCGCAATGCGACTGAAGTATGAGTGTAACCTCCGGCATTAAACAACACGCCGTCATACTCCCCTTCCGCCTTGTGGAGAATGTCGATAAGTTCGCCCTCGATATTCGACTGGGCGTAGTCGATAGTATGTGCCGAGTATAGGGCGCGGAGTCGAGGAATAAACTCCTCGAACGACTCCGCACCATAGACCGACTTCTCACGCCTACCCTGCAAATTGAGGTTAGGACCGTTTAAGATTAAAAGTTTCACTTTTAACTAGACTATTTTGCAGCCAAACAAGCCAATGCAATCGAGTACTTCTTCGACAATGCCGAATCGCCACGCGAAGTCAAAACGCAAGGCTTGTTAGTACCAACAACCATTGCAGCCAACTCGCCATGACCGATGTGCGACACGCTCTTGAAGAATACGTTACCAGACTCCAAGTTAGGGAACAACAATGCATCAGCATCGCCCGCAACAGCCGAACCCTTAACCTTCTTGTGCTCTGCAACCTCTGGATAGAGAGCTACGTCAAGCGACAATGGACCATCAACGATCACATTGCCCAACTGACCACGGTCTGCCATCTTCGAGATGATAGCGCCCTCAGCCATTGCCGGCATATTTGCATTTACCAACTCCATAGCTGCTACGCAAGCGATCTTTGGACAATCTACGCCGAGCAACTTTGCAGTCTGAGCCAAATACTTAACGAGAGTAAGCTTCTGCTTAAAATCAGGCTGTGGCAACACTGCGATATCCGATGCAAGCAACAACTTTGGATAGCCGGCCCACTCGAACACCGAAACGTGACTCAAAGTACCCTTTGGAGGGAACAAACCAGCCTCCTTGTTCAAGATACCACGCATATACTTGTCGGTCGAGACCATACCCTTCATCAAGACCTGACACTCGCCCGAAACTACCGCCTTAACAGCCAACTCAACGCACTTGATATCGTTTTTCTCATCAACGATTGTGAAGATTGCAGGATCAATACCCAACTCCTGGCAAGTTGCAACGATCATCTCCTTGTCACCAAAGAGAGTCGCATCAACCAAACCATCTTTATATGCATCGTAAACAGCCTCGATAGTGTGCGAATCCTGACCGTATGCTACAGCCAAGCGCTTTCTACCCTTCGCCAAAGCTGCCTCTACTATTTCTGATAAGTGTTTCATATTTTTTTGCTCTTCGCTTTTTATTTGTTAATCAATCTGAATGTATCCTGAGCGATAACCAACTCCTCGTTAGTTGCGATTACGGCAACCTTAACCTTCGAATTCTCGGTCGAAAGGATAGTGTCGGTACCACGAGTTACATCATTGAGAGCATCGTTAATCTCGATACCCAAGAACTCCATATTGTGCGATACCCAACGGCGCAAGTCGTTCGAATTCTCACCTACACCACCTGTAAAGATAAGCATATCGATACCGCCCATCAAAGCTGCGTACTTACCAACATACTGTTTCACGCGGTCGTAGTACATGTCGCGAGCAAGGATTGCGCGCTCGTTGCCTGCCTCATAAGCGTCGTCGATATCACGCATATCGCTCGATACGCCCGAAACTGCCTCTACGCCCGACTTCTTGTTAATCATAGTGTTAATCTCAGCGAAGTTCATGCCCTCCTTCTCTGCGATATAGAGAACTGCGCTTGGGTCAACATCGCCACAACGAGTACCCATCATCAAGCCGTCAACCGGCGAGAAGCCCATCGAAGTGCAATACGACTTACCGTTCAAAACTGCAGTTACCGAACCACCATTACCTACGTGGCAAGTTACGATCTTCGAGTTCTCGAGATCCAAACCGCACAACTCAGCACCACGCTTAGCTACGAACTTGTGGCTTGTACCGTGGAAGCCATAGCGACGAACACGATACTTCTCGTAGTACTCCATTGGGAGTGCGTACAAGTAGTTGCGTGCAGGAATCGACTGGTGGAACGATGTATCGAATACAGCCACCTGAGGAACCGAAGGCAAAACCTTCTCGATCGAGAGGATACCCTCCAAGTTTGCAGGGTTATGCAATGGAGCGATAGCGAACAACGAGCGAATCTTCTCCTTAACCTCCTCGTTAACAACTGCGCTATCAGCGAAGAACTCGCCGCCATGAGCTACACGATGACCTACAGCCTTAACCTCGTCGAGCGACTCGATTACGCCGTGCTCCTTGTTGGTCAAAGCCTCCAACACGAGGCTGATACCTGTGGTGTGGTCAGCGATTGGCTGGTGGAGGTGGAAATTCTCCTTACCAACAGGCTTGTGTACGAGGTCACCCTCTGCCAAACCGATACGATCTACAATACCCTTTGCGAGCAACTTGTGCGAAGCAGCCTCTACGTCAAGCACCTGGTACTTAATAGACGAGCTACCGCAATTCAATACTAAAATTACCATAATTTTATCTGTTTTGAGTTTGATTTACATAATTGCAACAAAGATAATAAAAAAATCTCTGATTTTCGCACTTCGAGCCACACTTTTTTTTTCGCTCTTTCGGCCGCCGAGTGGAGAAAAAGCAAAACGGCCGACTCTTGCCGACCGCTCTGCTCTATCGTTTTAACATCTCGACCACCTCGGCCGATATTCCCGACTTCGAGAATCCACCGTCGTGATAGAGGTTTTGCATCGTCACTTTTCGGGTCAAATCTGAGAAGAGCGTAACCACATAATCGGCACAATCTTCCGCCGTTGCATTACCCAGTGGCGAGAGCGCATTTGCGTAGCCGAGCATATCCTGCATACCCGCTATTCCCTGGCCTGCAGTAGTCAGAGTCGGCGACTGCGAAACCGTATTAACTCTTACTTTACGTCGGCGACCATAAATCGCACCAAATGAGCGCGCTATACTCTCAAGCATTGCCTTCGCTTCGGCCATATCCGAGTAGCCTTCAACCGTACGCTGCGCAGCTATGTACGAGAGCGCAACTACCGAGCCGTATTCAGCCATAGCATCCTTCTCGTAGAGCACCTGCATCAGCTTATGAAACGACAATGCCGAGATATCAATCGTCTTGAAAAAGTTGTTATAATCGAGTGCCTCGTAAGGGATATTTTTGCGCACATTTGGAGACATTCCCACCGAGTGAAGCACGAAGTCTATCTTGCCTCCGAGGTACTCAATCGCCTTATCCACCAAGTTCTGCAAATCCTCCACCGAGGTTGCATCTGCCGGCACAACGATTGCACCGCACTGCTCTGCCAACTTATTTATTGCACCGAGGCGCAACGCCACGGGCGAATTTGTGAGGAGAATCTGCGCACCCTCCTCTACTGCACGCTCAGCCACCTTCCACGCAATCGACTGCTCGTTCAACGCGCCAAAGATAATACCTCGCTTGCCTTTCAAAAGATTGTAAGCCATATCAAAATCGTATTGTTTACAATGCAAAGATAGAAAAACAAACGGAAAAACTGCCAAATAAACAGAAAAAAGAGAGTGAAGAAACTCTCCACTCTCATTCTAAGACTCTACGTTCGGTCGGTTTACTCGTAGCGACCAGCCTTGAGACGAGCCACCTCGTCCGAAGTGAGGAAACGCCATGCGCCACGCTTCAAGTTCTTCTTTGTAAGACCTGCGTAATACACGCGATCGAGCTTTGTAACCTTATAACCGAGGTGCTCGAACATACGACGAACGATACGGTTGCGACCCGAGTGAATCTCTACGCCCACAGCTTTCTTATCGTCCTTGATGTAGGAAATCTCATCGAAGAAAATATCGCCGTCCTCGAGAGTAATACCCTCGGCAAGCTGCTCAAAATCAGCGCGTGTAAGCGGCTTATCCAAAGCAACCTCATAAATCTTCTTCTTACGCAACGATGGGTGAGTAAGCTGACGGGTAATATCGCCATCGTTAGTGAAGAGCAACAATCCCAACGAGTTCTTGTCGAGGCGTCCAACAGGATAGATGCGCTCCTTGCAAGCACCCTGCACAAGCTCCATTACTGTCTTCTCAGCGTGATCGTCCTCGAGAGTTGTAACATAACCCTTTGGCTTATTCAACACGAGATACACATTCTTCTCGCCCTGCAAACGCTCGTCGTTAAACTTCACAACGTCGGTAGGCCAAACCTTGGTACCGAGCTCGGTTACGATAACACCGTTTACGCTTACCAAACCTGCTGTAATAAAGTCATCAGCCTCGCGACGCGAGCAGAGTCCCGACTGCGCAACAAAGCGGTTCAAGCGGATCTCGCCTGTAACTTTGTTAGGATTGTATTTTGGATAGCTGCGCTCAGCTGTTGGCTTACCCTTGCCCTTGTAGCCCTCGCTCTTGCCCATAGGCTTACGGCCGCCCTTGAAGCCTTCGCTCTTTGGCTTGAAGTTATCGTTTCTCGACTTGAAGCCCTCGCTCTTACCTTTGAAAGTGCGCTCTGTACGCTCGGTACGCTCTGTACGGCCACCTGGTCTGCTACCGAAAGTGTTGCGACCGCTTGGCTTAGCGCCAAACTGCTTGCGCTCGCCACCCTCTACTCCACGCTTTGGACGATTGTCCTCGGTAAAGTTAGGATTGAACGAAGCACGCTTTGTACGCTCAGGACGAGCCGATGTTGTGCGAGTCGAAGAAGAACGCTCAGGGCGTGATGTACGCTCGGTGCGCAGACGCTTATCCTTAGCAAAGCGCGAAAGTGCCGACGATGAGTCGCTGTTAAAATTTTTCATATCTATATCGTTAATTCGTAATTTCTGCGTGCAAAGGTAATCTATTTTTCGCAATTATCGCCACCCGCACGCGAAAACGATAATAAAAAGGTCGAAATAACTAATTTTTCGATATAAGCCAACTAGTCAAACACTTCAATCAAAGCTTTAAAGTATTTTTTCACACGTCCTTTAAAATCCATTGGCTCAGAGGTTTTTGTTAACATTGGGCCACCCCACTCACTATCGTGAAAGGTTATGTATTTACCATGATCAACAATTTTAATTGTTGATCCCCCATCTACATCCAGCTGCAAAATTTCACGCATTTCGCTCATGGCAAAACGATAACCAATTTTTATCGGCTTATTTTTACAGGCCCAACATTCGTCGGAACAGCTGACAGAATATTTATTCTTTGAAATCTTAACCTTATAGTAGGAGTTCACGGGTTCCGGATTCTCCCACACTCCCTCCAACCATTCATAACCCTCAATAGCACTTTTACGGTTAAGGCTAAGACATGAGCTAAACACAAGGCACAAGCCTAGCAGCAACATTATTAAAATAGAATTCTTCTTCATAATCACATTTATTTTTGTTTTAACTATTTCAACTCTTTATGATACGCCTCGCGAAAAGCCCCCGAGGTGAGCGTTATACGACCGCAATGGGTGTAGCCCATCTTTTTCAATAGTGAGCGCATAGCTCTATTATCGCGATGAGTGTCTATTCGGATATCGCTAACACCTCGCTCGGCACACAACTCCTCGGTGAAGAGCAAGATCTCCTTGGCGATACCCTTTCGGCGGCACTCGTCTGCCACCGCAATTCGATGCACGACAGCGTAGCGATTTTCGTTCAGCCACCCTCTACCTTTTATCTCCGAATATGTCGGCTCGCCCGCAAACGATATTACAGCAGTAGCCGAAGCAACACCGTTAAGTTCAATAATATAGTTTACACCACCTACAATATCGCTTGATATTATCTCTCGCGTAGGATAACCATCTTGCCACTGGTCTATATTTTGCCCACGAAACCAATTTTGGGCATCGGCAACAAGCTCCATAATGCGTTCCAAATCGGACGCCACGCCCTTACGGAAGCGCAAATTCTTGCGAATACCCTTTAATTGACGATTCAGCTCCTTCTCACGACCGCCAGTAACCCTATCGAGCAAAGCATGAAACTCCGCCGAGTGATTATGATGCACCGTATGACACAATTCATGGAGCACGACAAACTCCTGTAAATGGGTCGGCAAGGTCATCAAAAAGAGCGAAAGCGATAGATTATTTTGCGATGTACAACAACCCCATTTTGAGCGAGTTGCACGAATGGTTATTTTGCCGTACCTAAAGTTATTTCTAGCTGCCAACCGTTCGACCATAGCCGGTAAAACACGCTTGGCTTCACGACGCAATTCTTCGATCTGCTCAGGCGCATAATCAGCCCCTTGCATGGCTTTTTCGGCCACCTTTTCACGCATCTGCAACACCCATTCGACCTTATCCTCCAAAAATCGCAATGCTTTCGCTGTCGAAACAAGGCGAGGATAAGACAATCGCACCTCGCCCGACGGTTTTACCGAGAGCGAAATGCGACTTGTAGTCCACCTCTGGCAAAGTAAAATATCGCCAAGGCGAGAGTGTTTATAAACCTTATCCATAGGTTTAGATAAGATGCCGTACAGTTTTAGTTTCCAATTCTTTGGCGAACAACTTCAAAAATCATAATCGCCGCAGCGGCAGAGACGTTCAACGACTCGATTGCACCAATCATCGGAATAGCCAACTGCTCATCGCACAACTTCAAAACCTCCTTCGAAATACCATTCTCCTCCGAGCCCATAACGATAACTGTAGGCTTGGTCAAGTCGGCATCATACATCAACTTGCGACTGTGTTCTGTAGCTGCCACAACCTGAAAACCTTGAGCCTGCAACGACTTCAAAGTGTTACGAATCGAGCCCACGCGAGCCACCGGAATACGGGTCAAAGCACCAGCCGACGAACGGATAGACTCAGCATTTACAGGCGCCGAATTCTTCAACGACGAGATAATACCGTGGGCACCTGCGCACTCTGCCGAACGTGCAATACCGCCAAAGTTTCGAACGTCGGTCACGTTGTCGAATACGACGATAAGCGGAGTCTCGTCCTCAGGAACACGATCCAAAATATCCTGCACCTCGACATACTCGATAGCGGCAATAACAGCCACTACGCCCTGATGGTTGCCACGAGTCATTCGATTTAGTTTCTCGACCGGCACCTCCTGATAGTGACGGCGATGGCGGTAGCAAAGATCCTTCAAATCGATCATCAGCTGACCCTCAGCACCCTTGCGAATGTAAATTTTCTCAATCTGTTTGCCCGACTCGATAGCCTCAGCTACGGGTCGAATACCAAAAACGATGTTTCCCATATTATTGTTGTTCAGTTATTTCCACTTCATACGACGCCTTCTCCCACTCGTGCATCAAGTGGTCGTAGCGGCTTTTTAACTCATCATACGCCTTGTAATCGTCGGCGTTATACTCGGTTGCCGTAGCAAAGCGAGCATCATACTCGGCAATTTTCGTCTCTACATCGGCAAGCTCGGCCTCTATCATCTCAACATTCTTGCGGAGCTTACGGAGCAGTTTCTCCTGCTCCTTCTTCTGCTCGTAGGAGAGTTTGCCAGATGATGCAGGTTCGCTCTTTGCCGCAGCTGCAACCGGCGCCTTGCGCTCAATTTCGTGTAGATTTTCGAGCTTTCGCTTTTCAAGGAAGTAGTAGATACCACCCAAATACTCGCGCACTCCCCCATCGCGGAACTCATAGACCTTATCGACAATACCATCGAGGAACTCACGGTCGTGCGACACCACAACCACCGTTCCGTCAAACTTCTGCAAAGCAGTTTTGAGAATATCCTTCGAGCGCATATCCATGTGGTTGGTAGGCTCATCGAGGATAAGCAAGTTGTGCGGCTCGAGCATCATTCTTGCCATAGCCAAGCGCGAGCGCTCACCACCAGAAAGCACCTTCACCTTCTTCTCGATATCCTCGCCACGGAACAAGAATGCACCCAAAATATCGCGCAGACGAGTACGAATATCACCTACAGCCACTCTGTCGAGGGTATCATAGACGGTAAAGTCGCCATTCATCAAATCGTCCTGATTCTGCGCATAGTAGCCGATGCTCACATTTGCACCAATTTTGATTTCGCCCTCCGACTGTTCCAACTCACCAATCAACATACGGGCAAAGGTGGTCTTACCCTCACCGTTACGACCTACAAGCGCAATTTTATCGCCCTTATGAATTGTAAACTCTGCTCCCGAGAATACACGATGATCACCGAACGCCTTACCTACGCCCTTGATATCGGCAACGATCTGTCCCGAACGTGGTGCAGGCGGGAATTTTATATTGAGTGTTGCCAAATCCTCCTCCTCGACCTCGATGCGTTCCAACTTATCGAGTTGCTTGATACGCGACTGCACCTGGTTCGACTTGGTAGGCTTATAGCGAAACTTCTCGATAAACTCCTCGCTCTTTTCGATCAGGCGTTGCTGATTTTGATATGCAGCCAGCTGTTGCGCGCGACGCTCAGCACGAAGTGTAACAAAGTGCGAATATGGCACCTTGTAATCATAAATCTTACCCAGCGAGAGCTCGATTGTGCGAGTGGTTACATTATCCAAGAATGCGCGATCGTGCGAAATCAAGAGAACCGCACCGTTATAGTTTTTCAAATACTCCTCCAACCACTGAATAGACTCAATATCAAGGTGGTTAGTCGGCTCGTCGAGCAAAAATATCGAAGGTCGGCGCAAAAGCAACTTCGCCAACTCGATACGCATACGCCAACCGCCCGAGAATTCGCAAGTAGGCTTCTCGAATTCATCGCGACGGAAGCCCAATCCGAGCAGAGTCTTTTCGATGTCGGCATCACGAGTATCGCCACCGAGGATATGGTAGCGGTCGTTCGCATCATTCAAGCGATGCAACAACTTTTCGTACTCCTCGCTCTCATAATCGGTGCGTACCGCTATCTCGGCAGTCAATCGCTCAATCTCAGCCTCGATTGCCAACACCTCCTCGAAAGCCTTTGCTGTCTCGGCAAGGAGCGTCGTAGTATCGGCCACCTGCATCTGCTGCGGAAGGTAGCCTATGGTGCAGTCCGCAGTCTTGGTCACCGCACCCGAGGTGGGCTGTTGCAGACCTGCAATAAGTTTCAGAATTGTGGTTTTTCCCGCTCCGTTTTTGCCGACCAGACCGATGCGCTCCTTCGGGTTTACGAGGAACGAAATTCCATCGAACAGAGTCCAGCCACCAAAACTTACGGTGAGATTATCTATCGAAATCATTATGCGTTCAAAATGTCAATTATCGCCTGCTCTTGATCCTCGGCACCGAACACCGACGAGCCAGCCACTACAGCGTCAACACCCGACTCGAAAACCTCCTTTGCATTCTTTGCCGAGATACCGCCGTCAATCTCAATCAAGCAGTTGTAGCCCTTCTCGTCAATCTCCTTGCGCAATGCTCGCACCTTATCGAGCGAAGCAGGCATAAACGACTGACCGCCAAAGCCCGGCTCAACGCTCATCACAAGCACCAAGTCCAACTCCGATAGGTAGTCAAAAATCGCCTCAGCGGGGGTTGCAGGCTTAATGCTCACACCTGCCTTTGCACCTGCAGCCTTAATCTCCGCAATCGCAGCGCGAGGGTCGGCACACGCCTCGTGGTGGAAGGTTACGTAGTCGGCGCCTGCCTCCACAAAACGCTTAACATACTTCTCGGGCTCGACAATCATCAAGTGAACATCGAGCACCTTCGCAGTCGCCTTACGCACAGGCTTCATCACAGGAAAGCCAAACGAGATATTCGGCACAAATACGCCGTCCATAACGTCGATATGTACCCACTCGGCTTGCGAGCGATCAATCATTTTAATATCTCTTTCGAGATTGCCAAAATCGGCTGAAAGAATCGAAGGAGCAACTATTTTCATACTCTTTTTCTATTTTTTGCAAAAATAGGAAAAAAAACTGAAAGCGGAAAACGGAAAACGGAAAACTTTTATTACAACCGCACAAGCTGCCATTCAGTGAGCTTAGGCGAACGCCTGACATTCGATGCCATTCAATGTCATTTTTCACTACAATTCCTTGCAGTAGAGCAGCCCATCGACCGCCTCGAAGCCGAGCTTTTTGAAGAGGGAAATGCTCGGTAGATTCTCGGGATATATATTGGCATAAAGGGTGTGCAATCCAAGCGACCCTGCATAAGAAATCGCAAGCTGCAAAGCATTTTCAGCAAAGCCTTTACGACGATTACTTAAATCAAAGATTAAGATTGATATATCAACCTTTTTGCCATCGTATTCGGTGAGGTCGAGAGCTCCCAAGCGCTCGCCTTCGTGCGAGCAAATCATCAGTCGCAACTGCCCGGTTTCGGCAAGCGAAAACCGTTGTTGATTTTCGACAAATTGAGCAACATCTTCACGGGTAAATACTTCATCATAGATGCCATAAAGAGGCTCCGCCGAGGAGTTCTCCCATAAAAGGATAGTGTCGATATCCGAAGAATCGACACTACGCAAAATTATCTTTTCGCCCTCGATGCGAACATTCATAGCGAACAAATTTACAAACCGATAACGAGATTGCGCATCAACATCGCAACACCCCACGCATTGGCATTCGCACCTAACTTCGAAACGCGGAACTTTGTATCCTTATAAACCAAGCTCAACGAGTACTTATTGGTAGCCGACTTGAGCGGCAACATAATATAGTCGCCCGCAGCCGCGAGGTTACCTCCGACAATAACGCTCTCAGGATTGAAGATGTTAATCAGGAACGCCACAGCCTTGCCGACCTTCTCGCCCGCCTCCTCGATAAGCTCGATGGAGAGGTTATCATCGTTGCAAGCTGCATTTACGATATCGTTGATATGAATCTGTTCCTTTGCCTCGTAACGCTTACGGAGAATGGTATTTGCACCATTGCGCACAAGCGCATTCATTTTCTCCTCGATAGCGATACCCGAAACCTCAGTCTCAAGGCAACCCTTCTTACCGCAGAAGCAAATCTTCTCGTTATCGAAGAACGGAATATGACCGAACTCACCCGCAAAGCCGTTTTTACCATAATATAATTTACCGTCGCTCACGATACCAATCGCAACGCCCAAACCGAGGTGGAGGTAAATCACATTGCTCTCAGTCTTTGAGCGCGAGAAATTATACTCGGCATAGCAGCGGGCGCGGGTATCGTTCTCAACCAACACGCGCAAGCCTACTCTACTCTCGACAATCTCACGCAACGACTCGTCTAGCGATGTAAAGTAGTGGAACGAACGTCCCTCCGAAGTGTTTACACGACCCACAATACAGAGTCCCAAGCCGAGAATCTTCGAGCGATCGCAATTACACTCATCGAGAAACTTATTTATATTGGTACAGATTGTTTCGATGCACGACTCTCTATCAGTCAACTCGAAATCCTCATAGACCTTCTCGCAGACAAGATTATTCTGCATATCGGTAATTACGCAAATCATCTGGTCACGACCAACGTGCACACCCGCAAAGTAGAGGGTCGAGCAGGTCAAACCATAGACGTTCGGACGACGACCACCAGCAGTCTCAACCTTACCCAAGTCCGAAACGATATCCTCATCAACCAACTCCTGAACGAGCTTAGTCATTGTAGGGATACTGATTTTCAACTCCTTGGTAAGTTCTGCAAGGGTTACTTCGCCATTTGTAACCATGTAGGCGATGATATTGCGCTTGATAAGATTGTTCTTATGAGACAATCCTTTATCGGTCGCCTGATTATTGAAAAAGTCGATTAAAGAGCTCATTATCTTCTGTCATTTTTTAACTAACCTATTGCAAAGATAATAAAAAAAGGCGAACAACCGTCGCCTTTGTTAAAATTTTTTCAAAAAATATTTATAATTTTCAAAAATTCATTTTACTCTCGACCGTTGCCTCAGCCGAAATTTTACTAATTAAGCCCTTCAGTACCTCTCCAGGGCCGAGTTCCGTAAAGTCAGAAATGCCGTCTGCGGTCATATTCTCGACAATCTGAGTCCAACGCACCGGAGCTGTAAGCTGCGCAATCAAGTTAGCCTTAATCTCCTCGGGCGAAGTGTGAGGCTTCGCATCTACATTTTGATATATAGGACAGATTGGAGTCTTGAAGTCGGCCATCTCGATAGCCTCAGCCAACTCCTTACGCGCGGGCTCCATAAGCGGTGAATGGAAAGCACCACCAACCGGCAATACCAAAGCACGACGAGCACCCGCCTCCTTCAACTTCACGCAAGCCTCATTTACGGCATCAACAGCACCCGAAATAACGAGCTGTCCAGGGCAATTATAGTTCGCGGCAACTACCACGCCCTCAATACTTTTGCACACTTCTTCTATAGTAGAATCTGGCAAGCGAAGAACTGCCGCCATAGTACCCTGTTCCACTTCGCAAGCCTTCTGCATAGCCATAGCTCGCTTAGAGACAAGTCGCAAGCCCTCCTCGAAAGATAATGCACCTGCAGCAACCAGCGCAGAGAACTCTCCGAGCGAGTGTCCAGCAACTGCCGACGGCTCAATACCGAGAACCTTTGCCAAAATAACCGAATGGAGAAAAACGGCAGGTTGGGTAACCTTCGTTTGACGCAAATCTTCGTTTGAGCCCTCAAACATAATATCAGTTATACGAAAACCGAGTATCTCGTTCGCCTGCTCAAACATTGCGCGAGCCTCTTCGTTATTTTCGTAAAGTTCCTTTCCCATGCCGCTAAACTGCGCGCCCTGACCAGGAAAAACGTACGCTTTTTTCATATATCAAATTCGATTTATCGCTAAAAACTTTGCAAATATAGTAAAAAAGAGATAAATTTGCGCAGTTATAATAAAATTATAAAACTTAAAAATCACCTATGAAGCCTAAGTTTGGCTATTTAGCCCTATTGCTCGCAACATTTTTCGTTGCAACAACTTCGTGTACAGTCAAAAATCCGGAGGTTATCGAGACCGATAAGTTCGACGTTAGAGTATCGCAGGTTGCCGCATCCAGCGCTGGCGTTACAATCTCGTGGATAGACGACAAGGGAGACAACAAAAACTACACCCTAAAGGTCTACACCAACGCGGATTGCACCGAGCTCTATCAGCAATACGAGCTCGTTTTCAAGGAGCTCGATGACAAGCGCTTTTCTGTGCCATACCTCGACTCAAGTCGCAAGTACTACATTTGCGTGGAGAACATTCTGGGCTACAAGTCGAAGCCTTTTGAGGTTTCACTCTCAACAAACCACGTGCGAGGCGGGATTATTGCTCAGAACTTCGACAATCTTTTCTGGGGTTACGACTATATCAATTCGGCAAACAGCGTAATTCTTACCGACGAGGTAAACCCAAGAACTTATAGCATCGAGAGCTTTGCAGAGGCTATTGACGACTCGCAGCCAACAACAAGCATTGACGATTACGGAGGTCCATTGTTCACCTACAACGAGTCAATGCGCAAGTTGATGGGCTTTGATGGTTGGCCAAAGGGCGAGGAGATTCATATTCTTCCTGGATACGTAAAACTCGGCTCAGCAAGAGCAGTCGGATTGCTTCGTACACCTGCATTTTCTACTCTCGGTAGCGACAAGGCTGCTGTTGACATCAGTTTTGACGCGGCAATCTACTCGACTACATTGCAGGCAAACAGTGGCAAAGTCGAACTTGCGATATTGAATGGCAAAGGAGAAACTCTCGCCAGCAAGAACTTCACCTTGAAGGGCGTAAGCGGTAAGCCTGAGTGGAGTCATTGTTCTTTCAAAGATGTAGAAAACGTAACAAGCGACTGCTACTGCGAGATTAAAACCAACGATCAAACTCGCCAGGTTTGCGTAGACAACCTTAAAATCACCCGTGTTGTAAACGTCCCTGAGGGATACATCTACGGCTATACATACGACAAGGCAAGCGGAAAACCTATTGCAGGTGTTGCTATCAGCGATGGCTACACAGTTGTCGCTACAGATGCAAGCGGATTTTACTCAATGAAGCCTAGCACTGATACTTGGCACATCTACTACTCTGTACCTGCAAACTGCAAGGTTAAGACATTCCAGCACGGTCCTAAGTTCTACGAGCGTTATAAGAAGGATATCAAAGAGTACAGCTTCGAGTTGGAACTTTTGCCAGATGGTAAACCAGAGGCAAAGTTCGCACTCTTGACTTTTGCAGACCCTCAGGTATCCAACACTACAGGTCTCAATCGTTTCAAGGGCGAGGCTATCCCTGCAATTAAAGATTTCGTCAAGAATTCGGACATTCCATGCTATGGTATCACTTTGGGCGATGTAATCTCTACATCGACAAGCGACGCCGACCTCGAAACAACTCGTGGCGATGCAACACAATATATGGAGAAGATGCGTGAGGCTATGCGTCCAAGTACAGTAGGTTTCCCAATCTTCCAGGTGATGGGCAACCACGACTGCAACTATTTCGGACGACCTAACCCACTAATTCCAGATGAGACCAGCAGCACCACTCAGCTCAAGGCTCAGCGCGAGTTTGAGAGCACATTTGGCCCAATCAACTACTCGTTCAACCGTGGCGATATCCACATTATAGGTATGCGCGACATTTGGTACAAGAATGACTACTCTACCCGCGATTATGCAACAGGTTTTACCCAAGTGCAGTATGAGTGGTTAAAGCAGGATTTGGCTCTCGTACCAAAGGATAAGATGGTTGTATTGTGCGTACATATTCCGCTATTCGGTAGTGCATCAAAGAGTGGTGAGAGCGGACACTATGTAAAGGAGGTTCACGAGCTTCTCGACCAATACAAGGAGGCTCATATTATCTCGGGCCACACCCACTATCAGCGCAACTATATCCACACCACATACAACATCTACGAGCACAATATGGGTACCGTGTGCGGTACTTGGTGGGCGTCGAATGTTTGTGGTGACGGTACACCAAACGGCTGGGGTGTATTCGTAGGCGAGGGTAACACCTTCACCGATTGGTACTATATGGGCTACCACGAGGGTATGAACACCCGTAATGACCAGATGCGACT
Organism: Alistipes sp.; assembly: GCA_045648965.1. GTDB lineage: Bacteria > Bacteroidota > Bacteroidia > Bacteroidales > Rikenellaceae > Alistipes. The sequence continues at coordinate 17,456 of JAZRPA010000016.1, forward strand.
CTATCGTGGAAGCGCAATCACGGGAGCGGAGCGACAGCCGTCTGCAAAGAATCCGAATGGAACAGGTTTCTACTCATTCAACTTCAACGACAATGTAATCCTAGCGAATGTATTCAACGCCGATAAGAATTGGACTATCGAGGTCTACGAAGATGGTGTAAATACCGGCAATATGAAGCAGATTACCAACAATTCAACCAGCTTTGACAAGTTGGTCGGCTCCTACACAATGGAGGACCCTCGCCAGATTAAAGACGGCACTATTTCTCCATACGATATGTGGGTTGTAGGTATCCACGTGGGCGAGTTGAATCGTGTAGGATCAAATGGCAGTTGGGTATATTGCCACCACCTCTACCAATACACCTTGGAAAATCCTAATGCAAAGAATATTGAGGTTGTTGCAATAGACCCATTCGGCAACAGATATTCGTCTAACAAGTTTATCGACTACCGCAATAACGCAATGGGTAAGAAACCTCAAAACTAAACAATGAAAAGATATTTTATCATAGCCCTATCGGCCGTTACACTTTGCCTCTCTTGTAAGGTTGTCGACCCTGAAGTGGAACAGCAGCCCAATGAGCCTACAGAGAGTAAGTTAACAGCACTTTTGCCGTCTGTATCCCGAGTTTCGTTGGGTAATATATATGGCGACAAATACCCTGTGGTATGGAATGAGGACGACCGTATTTCGGCAAACGGTATAGTTTCGGAAGCAATCGAAATAGATAAAACCTCCGCACAAAAAGCAACTTTCTCGTTTGGTGAAAATGAGCTAAAATACCCTTGCTGCGTTCTCTATCCTCACGATACCGCTATTGAGGGCGATAATGCAACAATACACTACCAGGCAGAGCAGCATCACAACAACGGCAGGCTCGCCATGGAGGAGATTCCAATGTGCGGATATGTCAAGGATAACAACTCGAGCGCATCTATGTCGCTCCTTGCAGGAGTACTTCGTTTGAAGATGAATGCAAAGGCTGAGGGCGTTCGCCTTACCAGCATAACCGTAACATCGGAGAGTGGAAAGCGCCTTTCAGGCGAGTTTTCGCTCTATGTGCCAACCGCAACCATAACCCCAACGTCGAACACAACCACATCTATCACATACCATCTCCCGGAGGGATATACCCTATCGACCGAGCATGAAAACCTCTTTTCGATAGCTGTACCAGCGGCAGACCTTGGCACTTGTAATGTTGTATTTACCACGGCTAATGGCGCGACAATGAAGATGAGATGGCACGCAAATAAAATTAAGCCAAACTCTATTCACGAGCAGCAGCCGATCACATTTGAGCAGGGAGTTTCCGGCTCATTGCAGCCATTGCCTATCGAAGAGGATTCGTTCCGCCACTACTACTCTACTATCAAGGGTTACGTTCGTGAGACTAACGGCACCCCGATTGCAGGCGTAGCGGTTAGTGATGGTTTCTCGGTTGTACAGACCGACGATCAGGGATTCTACTCTATGAATATCTCGCAGGATGCGTGGTATGTATTTATTTCGATACCTGCCGAGTACCAGATTCCGACCAACAAGTATGGTTTGCCTTGCTTCTTCAAGAGCTATCCAGGTTTCTCGGAGTGGTTCGACTTCACGTTGGAGCCAATCCCAGGCGGCAAGGAGACTGAATTTATGCTCTTCGGACTAGCCGACCCTCAGACAAGTAAAACCACCCATATCGAGCGATTCTCGACAGAGGTGGCTCCTGAACTTAATTACTACACATCGACACTCGGCAAGCCTTGCTACGGCATCACTTTGGGCGATGTTATTTCGATGGGTTCGACCGACTTGACACACACGATTTTGCCTGCTATGCGCGATGCAATGCACGCCGACAAGATGGGTATGCCGATATTCCAGGTTATGGGTAACCACGACAACTGTTACATGACAGCAAAGCACCCTGTTGCAGGAAACACACCAAGAGAGTTAAATCTCAACATTCAGCGATTGTTCGAGGAGACATTTGGTCCTATCAACTACTCGTTCAACCGTGGAGATGCCCATATAGTAGGTATGCGTGATATTCAATGGTCAATCAACAACGACGCTTCGGTATATAGCACAGCCTTTACCGAGGAGCAGTACAACTGGTTGAAGGCCGATTTGGCTGTTGTGCCAAAGGATAAAGTCGTTGTTTTGTGCGTTCATATTCCGCTCTACAACAATGGTAAAATTGGCGATGGTTCGTATCGTCAGGAGGTTCTCAACCTGCTCGATGAGTTTGCCGAGGCGCACGTCTTGTCGGGCCACCTCCACTATCAGCGCAACTACGACCATACACTCGTAAGCAGCTCGCCTCACAAAATTTACGAGCATGCTCAGGCTGCGGTTGACGGAGCTAGTTGGACAAGTAACATCAACGGCGACGGAGTGCCAAATGGCTACGGCGTCTACCACTTTGACGGCAACACCATCAAGGATTGGTATTGGAAGGGCTACGCCGAGGGCATGGACTCGCGCGACTACCAGATACGACTCTATCGTGGTAATGCCGTTACGGGAGCAGCTATTCCTACTAACGGTTTAAATAGCAACGGCACTAAGGGCTTCTATCAGTTTGGCTATGACGAGGATATTCTTTTGGCGAACGTCTTTAATTCGGACTCAGCATGGAAGGTTGAGGTTTATGAGGACGGTGTATATTCGGGCCAGATGACAAGTTTGTCGAAATATCACTTCTCGGTGCCATTCGATGAGCTTATCGGTAGCTTCACATACGACGATCCGAAGCGTCCACCTGTAGGCGTTGAGTGCGGACAAGAGTTCTGGGCAACCGGTATTCTTTGCGGCTACCTCGGAATGAACAACGGAGGCTTGTACTATAAGCACTGCTATCAGTTGTGGAAATATCAGCTCAAGAATAAGAATGCTAAAATTGAGGTTCGTGCAACAGACCGCAAGGGTAATGTCTACAAGTGCTCGAAGATAACCGACGGCACAGATATGACCTACGCATTGCACAACGCCAACTAAGAGAAATATAAACACAAATTAGATTATATTATGGGAAACAAAATCAATGACCCTATTGCAAGATTGATGGGTTTGCGCTACAAGTCGCACCCTTGGCACGGTATCGAGGTGGGCGAGAAGGCTCCTGAAGTGATTACCGCATTTATCGAAATGGTTCCGACCGACACCGTAAAGTACGAGTTGGACAAGGTTAGCGGTTACCTCAAAATCGACCGTCCGCAGAAATACTCGAATGTTATCCCTGCACTCTACGGTTTCGTTCCACAGAGTTTTTGTGGTGAAAGCGTAGCGGAGTACTGCATGCAGCAGACAAGCCGCACCGACATCGTAGGCGACGGCGACCCGCTCGATATTTGCGTTTTGACTGAGCGCGACATCGCTCACGGCGACATCATCGTAAATGTTCGTCCTATCGGTGGCTTCCGCATGTTGGATGGTAACGAGGCTGACGATAAGATTATCGCTGTATTGCGCCACGATGTAACCTACAGCGGCTACAACGATATTTCGGAGTTGCCAAAGGGTGTCATCAACCGTTTGAAGCACTACTTCCTCACCTATAAGGATATGCCGGATTCGGAGTCGCAGAAGAAGGTTGAGATTACCCACGTATTTGGTCGCGAGGAGGCATACGAGGTTATCACCCGCTCGTTGGAGGACTACAAGAACCACTTCAACGGCTTGGACGAGATTTTGCGCCACGTATAATCATCTAAAAGCGCTGAACAATGTCAGTAGAGAGCAAAGTAAGAGCCGTAACTACGTTGCGACTCAAGGAGATGAAGGATAGAGGCGAGAAGATTTCGATGCTCACCTCGTACGACTATTCGATGGCAAAAATCGTCGATAAGGCAGGCGTGGACGTTATCCTTGTTGGCGACTCGGCAGCAAATGTAATGGCAGGTTGGGAGACTACCCTACCTATCACGCTCGACCAGATGATTTACCACGCATCGTCGGTTGTTCGTGCCGTTGAGCGCGCATTGGTAGTTTGCGACATGCCGTTTGGTACATACCAGAGTGACTCGCAGGCAGCGCTCGACTCGGCTATCCGCATTATGAAGGAGACCGGCGCCGACTCTGTGAAGATGGAGGGTGGCGAGGAGATTCTCGACTCGGTAAAGCGTATTTTGGCAGCAGGTATTCCTGTTATGGGACACCTCGGACTCACACCGCAGTCTATCCACAAGTTTGGCACATATAGCGTTCGCGCCAAGGAGGAGGCCGAGGCCGAGAAGCTAATTCGCGACGCCAAGTTGTTGGAGGAGGCAGGTTGCTTCGCTATCGTTTTGGAGAAGATTCCTGCAGCGTTGGCTGAGCGCGTATCGAAGGAGTTGTCAATTCCAACAATCGGTATCGGCGCAGGCGCAGCTTGCGACGGTCAGGTATTGGTTGTACACGATATGCTCGGCATTAACAAGGGCTTTTCGCCACGTTTCTTGCGTCGTTATGCCGACCTTTACACCATTATGACCGAGGCGATTTCTCATTACGTAGAGGACGTTAAATCGTGCGAATTCCCTAACGAGAAGGAGCAGTACTAATTCGTCATCATTACCTTCACAAACGATAAAGCCACCGCAAAAGCAGTGGCTTTTATCATTTATATAGGTATAGGGCTACTCTACCCCTCCCGCAAAGAGATGACGAGCGAGTTCGCCTACAGTATTTATTCGAGCAACCTCAATACCCTTAATCTTCTTGCTTGGCAGTGCAGCATAGCCCGAAACGACAATCTTCTTAAAGCCAAGGCGTGCCGCCTCGCTGATGCGCTGCTCGGTGCGTGGTGCAGGGCGCACCTCACCCGAAAGGCCTATCTCGCCGGCAAGTGCGACACCATCGTTGATTGGGCGGTCAAAATAGGACGACAAAACAGCCGCTACAACAGCCAAGTCAAGACCTGTATCCGAAACCTTAAAGCCACCTGCAAAATTGAGGAATACGTCCTTCTGGAACATCTTTAAGCCAACGCGCTTCTCCAAAATCGCAAGCAGCATATTCATACGGCGTGAGTCGTAGCCCGTAGCATTGCGCTGCGGAGTGCCGTATGCGGCCGTTCCGACCAACGCCTGAACCTCCAACAAATATGGACGAATGCCATCAACTGTAGCCGCAACTGCGATGCCTGACAAAGGCTCGTCGTAGTGCGACAAGAGCACCTCAGACGGATTCTCTACCGAGCGTAAGCCCTTCTCGAGCATCTCGAATACGCCAATCTCGAAAGTTGCTCCAAAGCGGTTTTTGATACCTCGCAAGATGCGATAGGTGTTGTTTCCATCGCCCTCGAACTGCAACACAACATCGACGATATGCTCCAGCACCTTCGGGCCTGCGATGGTACCCTCCTTTGTGATGTGACCAATTATAAATACGGGTGTACCGCTACCCTTTGCATATTTCAACAGCGTAGAGGCGCACTCTCGAATCTGCGACACACTACCAGCCGAGGCATCAACAAGGTCGGTGTAGATGGTCTGAATAGAATCGACAACCACCATATCGGGCTTGATGGCCTCGCACTGTGCAATGATATTCTCGAGCAGAGTCTCGGTGTAGACCACGCACTCCTCGTTGTGAATACCCAATCGCTCGGCGCGCATCTTAATCTGCTCGGCAGACTCCTCGCCCGAGACATAGAGTGTACGCAAACCATTATCCGCCAAGGCGAGTTGCAGGGCAAGCGTCGATTTACCGATACCTGGCTCGCCACCAACAAGGATAATCGAGCCTGGCACCAAGCCACCACCAAGCACTCGATTGACCTCGCTTTGTCCTACATCTATGCGCTTCGTAGTTCCCGTCTGAATATCCTGCACTCGTTGCGGTTTAGCCTTCGGCACAGCCGATGAAGTGACCGCCGCAGCCACCGAACTACCCTTCTTTGCTACGACCAACTCGTCGAATGTGTTCCACGCACCGCACGAAGGACACTTTCCGAGCCACTTCGGTGCATCGTAACCACACTCACGACAAACATAAGCCTTTTTTGCCTCAGCCATAATTGCTAAACTACTTTACGAACAACTTATAAATATCGTTTCCGTTGGCATAGAGCACCAACAAAAGGATTAAGCCCATACCGATATATTGAGCAATTTCGAGCACCTTCTCGCTAACCTTACGACGTGTAATCATCTCCCAGAGGGTGAATATCATATGTCCACCGTCGAGGCCAGGAATAGGAATGATATTCATCACAGCAAGGATAATCGAGAGGAATGCTGTCATCGACCAGAAACGGAGCCAATCCCACTCTGCTGGGAATAGGTTTCCGATAGCCACGAAGCCACCCACCTCCTGATAAAGGCCGGTCTTTGGCTGGAAGATAAGCACCAACTGATCCCAGTAGCCCTTGATTGATTCGCCGGTCAAACGAGCTCCCGCAGGGATAGACTCTAAGAAAGAGTAGGTCTCAACCTCCATATCACCAAAGAACTTGCGAGTAACACCCACTCTTCCCTTTTCATCTACAGGGACAGTCATTGTCAAGGTATCGGTTCCACGCAAAACCTGCAAATTAACAGCACCACCCTTTGCATTCTTGATACTATCACACATATAGTTGTAGAACGGAGTGCTGAAGCCATTAACACCAATCAGTCGGTCACCCTTCTTCAATCCTGCAGCAATAGCACTCTGATACTCTACGCTGTCAATCTCAAATGGAACAAGCGGTGCACATAAGAACTCATTCTTGTAGCCCTTCTCCTTACGTATTGTATTCAACGTATCATTGTTGATGATAAATCGATGCTCCGCTCCATCGCGTGTTACAACAACCTCGCAATTCTTCTTCGCAAGTATAATTTTAGGAACGATAGCTGCTCGGTCCAATATCTTCTCTCCTCCAATAGATACGATCTTGTCGCCATCTTGGAAGCCGAGTCTCTCGGTGCTCTCACTAAACTCGTAGCCATAAGCCATACTCTCATTAGTAACATACTGTCGGCCGTAGACATATCTAACACCACAATAGATGAAGAACGCCAAAATTACGTTCATTGTAACACCTGCGATAAGCACCAGGAAGCGCTGCCAAGCTGGTTTCGCACGGAACTCCCAAGGCTGTGGCTCCGATGCAATCTGCTCCTTGTCCATGCTCTCATCGACCATACCTGCAATTTTGCAATAGCCACCGAGAGGCAACCAGCCAATACCATACTCGGTATCGCCCATCTTCTTTTTCCAGAACGAAAAGCCCCAATCGAAGAAGATATAGAACTTCTCGACACGAATTTTAAAGAGTCGCGCCACAATAAAGTGACCAAACTCGTGAACCGCCACCAACAAGGTGAGGCTCATAAAAAATTGTAAAACTTTAATTAAAACATCCATATTATTATAGTTTTTTTGTTCTCCTAAAATAGTCTGACTACCTTACGGTTATATGGTAGCAGTGCTGTTTCTGTTCAATTTTAACGTAGCATCGTCCGGCATTACGAAGTTCGTATATAGATTGAGCCAAGGCTAAACGATAATCCCTATCCTTTGACGCGCTCAGCATATCCTTGCTAAATCGCACATACGAGATGTCGATTGTCGTAGCGTGGCAGTGGCATGATGCTGACGAGGCGTTTCCATTCACCTTCTGCAAATTCGCAACATCCTCCTCGGTACGCAGCACGCTCGTCACCTCGAATTTCACCTTCGAGTCGGTTCTTTCTTGGAACGATTTGGCGATGTCGTCGAGCAATGCTTCAACCTTTGGCACAACATAAGGCACCGAATAGGTTAATTTACGAACGACATATCCCGAATTTGAGGATATTTTTACCAATTTACCCTCCTTGCACAAGGTTTTGTAATTCTCCTCCAGCTCGGCACGCGATTCGAATGGAGCGAGTCCATTCTTCACAGCAGCAACCTTCTGTACTCTCTGCAAATCGTTGAACCTCTTCTCGTACTTATTCATCGCTCCGACAACGACCTCCGAATTCATTTTCGACAAATAGCAAAACACAGATAGCGTTGCACACAACGGCAGAAGTTGCAGGGCGATAGAATGAACGATAATTTTTACATTGCCGTGCAACCTATGCACAAGTAGGGTCACACCTCCGACATAGAGTAATAACACTCCCCCCAGGATTGCCCAATATGCAAGCCTATAGTGCAGATTTAGGTATGCCTGATATAGCGCAAATGCAGAAGCTCCCAAACAGGCAAGTGTTATCAAATAATAGACAACCTTCAACAGCCGCTTATACCTCTCAGGCAATCTAATTTCCATAGCTTTATAGCTTTAAGAATTCCTGCGCCAATAGTCTCGACTCGGTGTCAATCTCAGCATAATCCACCAACGAAGGAGTTGTCATAAATTGAGCCTTCGCAAGAGCATACTCTATTGCACCGACAATATCGGTATAGCCACATTTGCCTGCAAGGAACGCAGCCACCGCAACCTCATTTGCGCCATTCATCGTAGCTGCAGCCGAACCTCCTCGTCGCAAGCAGTCATAGGCAATACCAAGCGCAGGGAAGCGGTCGTGATCCACCTCGTGGAATGTCAACGACGAATTCTTCACAAAGTCGAAAGGTGCGGTATCGCGCACAGCTCTCTCCGGATACATCATCGCAAGGCTGATTGGCGTGCGCATATCGGGCTCGCCCATCTGCGCCTTTATCGAACCATCTTCGAACTCCACCATCGAGTGAATTATCGACTCGGGGTGAATAACCACGTCTATCTTCTCGGCTGGAGTACCGAACAACCAATGCGCCTCGATAACCTCGAAACCCTTATTTACCAGCGTAGCCGAGTCGATAGTAATCTTCGCGCCCATATCCCAGCGAGGGTGACGCAACGCTTGCTCGGCAGTAATATTCTTCAAATCCGCCTTTGCAACATCACGCAAAGCACCTCCACTGCAAGTGATAATCAATCGGCGCCATGGTAAGTGCTCGCCCATCAAACACTGGAAAATTGCCGAGTGCTCAGAATCGATTGGCAAAATCGGAGCCTTATTGGCAATCGCCATAGGCATAATAGTAGCACCACCAACCACCAAAGTCTCCTTGTTAGCAAGTGCAATACGCTTGTGAGCCTCGATCGCTCGAGCCGTAGGAACAAGACCCGCATATCCGACCAAAGCATTTACCAAAAGGTCATAATTAGTGGCTCCCGCCACTGCAGCAATCGAATCGTCGCCCGCAAAGACCTTTATCGAGTGGGCTGCCAACGCCTCACAAAGAGGCTTGTAGTAATGCTCATCACCAATAACCACAGTATCGACGTCGAACGCCACAGCTTGTTCGGCCAAGCGTTGCCAATTACGATGCGCCGTAAGCGATACGACCTCAAAGCGGTCCGGGTTTTCGCGCACAATATCGAGAGTCTGCTCTCCGATAGAGCCCGTTGAGCCAAGTATTGAAAGACGCTGTTTCATTCTTCTTTTTCAGCCATTCTTCATCGGCTGCTATTTTTAGGTTTTCTTCTTAAACTTTTGCTAAAGTTTAGGGATCACATTTCAGCAAAAGTCTGTTTAACTCGGTAAAGATACGAATTAAAAGTTAAATTTAAAAATTTAAAGTTAAAAGTTGAGATTTATTGCGCATTATTGGAAATAAGTTGTTACATTTGTGAAATAAATGTCATAAAAAAAACGAATGATGAAGAAATTTATATATCTACTTTTGTGTGCAATTGGCTTTCTTGCCGTAAGTTGCAACAACGAAGAACAGCCATCAACTCCTTATATTAAGCTCTCGCACGAGACCATCGACGCGTGGTACGACACCGAAATATACATCATCGATGTCTATGCCAACTGCGAGTGGGAAGCAACCAGCGACAGCGATTGGGTCGTTATCCAGAAGGGCGCAAATGCGACAGGCGACTCAGTGATAAAGTTCCATGTCGCAAAGAACGACACAACCGAGCCGCGCACTGCGCAAATCACCGTAGAGGCGGTTGGTTACACCGATATTTTCGAGACGCTAACAATCTCGCAATCAATTCTGAGCGAAGATTACTTCAAAATCAACTACACCTCGACCAACAGCAAGATTATTGAGCTCTATCTCGCCACAGCATTTGATGCCGAGATAGTATCAAACACCTACGAAAATGGCATCGGCACAATCCTCTTCGACAAGCCTGTTACAAAGGTCGGCGACGAGGCATTTTGCGACTGCGCGACATTAAAAAGCATATCGTTACCAAACAGCGTAACCGAGCTTGGAGGTTGGGCATTTTTCGGTTGCATCTATCTTGAAGAGGCCACCCTTTCAAACCGTCTAAAAAGCATCGGAGACGCCGTTTTTTCGTCGTGTAGCACACTTTCGAGCATCACGCTGCCACAAAGCCTCGAACACGTGGGTGACTCAGCATTCTATGGTTGTAGCGGAATGTCGGGATATTACGGCAAATTTGCATCAGCAGACAACCGTTGTCTTGTGATTGGCAACACTTTGCGACACTTCGCGCCAAAGGGTTTAACCAAGTACGAAATAGCCGACGGAATAACAGCTATCGCTCACGACGCCTTCTATGAGAGTCTCCGCTTGCAATCGGTAACTATTCCGCAGAGCGTCACCTCGATTGAGGAGTACGCATTCTACTATTGCGAGAGCCTAAAAACCATCTATTGCAAGCGTTCTACTCCACCGACACTCGGCGTCAGCGTATTCGACAACAGCAACGATGGCACAGACAAACCTATCGGCTGTAAAATATATGTACCAACCACTGCCGTTGACCTCTACAAAAACGCTACAAATTGGAAGCGTTATAAGTCCTATATATACGGCGACGAAAACTTGTAAAATCTAACAAAAAAAACTAATAGATATGAAGACTAAAAGTTTAATCATTTCAATCTTTATGGTATGCGCGAGCATACTGACTGTTTCGGCTGCAAAAAAGAGCATAACCGGAACTGTAACTTGCGACGGCCAAGGCGTTGCAGGTGTGGTAGTTACCGATGGTGTAAATGTAACAAAAACCGACGCCAAAGGCGCCTACGCTTTGCCTACAAAGGTAAAGGATCCGCACTGCCAATTCGTACACATTTCGATTCCTTCAGGCTACGAGGTTGAGCGCATCGGCAATGCTCCGCAATTCTACAAGCGTGTTGATCCAAAAGCGAAGAAGCAGACCTTCGATTTCAAGCTCACAAAGGTTGATCAGAGTGTCTACACCATTTTGACTTTGGCGGATCACCACCTAACAAGTAACATCCCTAAGAAGCACGCCGACCACCGCAGCATCGAGCGCTATAAGGAGCAGGCTGTTCCGATGATGAAAGAGTACGCTGCACAGTGCGGTCACCCGGTATATATGATTGCGCTGGGCGATATGACTCAGACTGCTACTCGTCCGGGTTGGAAGGGTCGCGAGACAGGCTACTCGTTCAGCGATTATATGAGAGACACAGACGTAGATTTCCCAATCTTCAATGCGATTGGTAACCACGACCACAACCACGCACCAAAGGGCGAAGTTTTCGACAACGAGACCGTATATCTTTCGCGCGAGGACTTCAACCGCGAGCTCGGCCCCGAGTACTACTCATTCAACATCGGCCGTGAACACTATGTTGTTGTGGATAACACTTTTGTAATCACCAAGGATTCGGGTCCGACAAACGACCCTAACGCTACAAAAGGTTATTGGTATCGCATCGACGACTACCAGCACAACTGGTTGGCTCAAGACATTGCAGCGCTCGATAAGAGCAAGGTTGACCGCATCGTATTCCTTGCACACTGCGGACTCTTTGGTTATGCGGGCAAGAAGCAGCAGATGGATTTGGAGCAAACACTCGAGCACTTCAACGGCTATGAGGTTGTAGCTCTTATCGGCCACCACCACGCCGACCACTCTCTCAAGAAGGTATGGAACGACAAGCCTCTCTACCAGTTTATCCACCCTTCGGCAGCAGGTACAGCATGGTATTCGTTCGACAACTGCGAAGGAACTCCTGCCGCTATTGTGGATTACACATTTGCAAATGGCAAGTTCACTCGAACCTACGTTCCTTATGGACCAAACAAGGGCTTAAAATACCGCGTTTATGACAACCGCAACCACAAGTGGGACTACCCTATCACCGAGCGCACAGGCACCAAGCAGAAGCGCGAAACCGAGGTAGCAGAAATCACACCAGAGGATAAGCCCGCAATTCTCGTAAATATCTGGGGCGCATACACTTGTAAGTTCGTAGAAAGCACCGGCGGCAAGGGTAAGAGCGAGAAGCGCTGCTTCGACCTTAACTACCGTGATTGGTACTGGGCAACATACGCCAAGAGTGAGGCTGGCGAGCTTCCTATTGGACAGCGTCTCCACAATGCAAATTGGCAACGTCCAAAGCGCGGCTATCACATTTGGCGCTACATTCCGGTTGACCCAGACGCAACAATCAAAGTTATTGCAAAAGATGCGTTAGGCAATGTAGTAGCTGAGTTTGAGGCTCACGCGAAGTAGACTCAGTAACAGTCTCAAATTTCGTATAAACAATGAATAGTATGAATAGAAAATCATATTTTATATTCCTAGCACTTCTATTAGGCTTTTTAGGGCACGTATCCGCAAAGCCCAATAGCAATAAATCTCTGAAACAAGTGCCATTTAACCAGGTTGAAATAAAGGACAACTTTTGGTTAAATCGCCTAAAAATTCAGAAGGAGGTTTTGGTTCCTTTTGCATTGCAGAAGACTGAGTTCTCGGTCGAAAACCTACGTCGTGTCGGAGATTATCTTCAAGGCAAAAAGGTGGATAAACCTTTCGATGGAAAGATCTTTGTAGCTTCGGACCTTTTCAAGGTTATGGAGGGAGTATCCTATCTGTTGATGCTTGAAAAAGATGCCGAATTAGAGCGCAAGATGGACGAGATAATAGATGTCATCGCCTCGGCACAAGCTTCAGATGGATACCTCTACGAGCACCACATTTTGCCCGAGCATCTTCGTAATCCAAGCAATAACCAAAGAGCAGGAAAAACGCCATATTCCAATGTTGCAGTCTCGCACGAGCTCTACAATATGGGCCATATGTACGAGGGAGCTATCGCCTACTATCAAGCTACGGGCAAGCGCAAATGGCTCGACGTAGCAGAGAAGAATGCGCAGCACATAAACAAGGTGTTTTTCGAGGGTGATGCAGCATACAACGGGGGCAAACCCGTTATGGAGGCCCCTGGACACCAGGAGATTGAATTAGCTTTGGTAAAGATGTATCAAACGACAGGCAAAAAGCTATATCTCGATATGGCTGAACGCTTTATCGACATTCGAGGCTTACAGCGCGATCCAAAGACTTCTTACTTTCAACAACATTTGCCTGTTCGCGAACAGAGAGAGGCAGTTGGTCACGCAGTTCGTGCCACCTATCTATACTCAGCCATGGCGGATATCGTATCAGTTGCAGGCGACGAGACTCTCTTACCGGCTCTCGATGCGATATGGCACGACATCGTAGATCGCAAGATGCACATCACCGGAGGTCTTGGCGCAGTACCAGGAATCGAAGGCTTTGGACCTGCCTACGTATTGCCAAACCGCGACACCTATAACGAAACCTGCTCGGCCATCGGAAATCTCCTCTTCAACTACCGTATGTTCTTAATGTCAGGCGAGGCTAAGTATGTAGATGTGGCCGAAGTTGCCCTCTACAACAACATCCTCGCAGGCGTTAATCTCAAGGGCGACAAATTCTTCTATGTCAATCCATTGCAGAGTAATCGCCACAAGATATTCAACTACGGACACGCAGGTCGTTCGCACTGGTTTTCAACAGCTTGCTGTCCATCGAACTTGGCGCGACTAATTCCGCAGTTATCGGGTATGGCCTACTCGCACACGGATAGTGATATCTACTGCTCATTATACATCGGATCATCGACGGAGGTTGCATTGAAGGGCGGCAAAGTAAAGCTACATCAAACCACCGAATACCCTTTTGACGGCAAAGTTACAATAGCGGTTGAGCCAGTAGATAAAAGCGAGAAATTCACGTTGTGGGTACGTATTCCGTCTTGGCTTAACGATAAGTTCGTTCCAGGAGAGCTCTACTACTACGCCGACGACAAGAGGCCTAATTACACTCTTACCATCAATGGAGAGAGAATCACCGCTGAGGCAATCAATGGCTTTGTACCTATCGAACGCAAATGGCGCAAAGGCGACAAAGTCGAATTAGATTTGCCTATGGAGTTGCGATACACAAAGGCGATAGATAAGGTCGAGGCTGACCGCAATCGCTTGTGCATCACACGAGGTCCATTAGTTCTTTGTGCAGAAGAGGTCGATAACACACACTACGTTGTCGGTTATTTCCTCTCAAATGACTACGCCGCAAAGAGCGATATGGCAAGATTTGAATCGGGCGAGTTGAAAGGCATACCATACTTTACAGTCGCAGCTTCGGCACTTACAGAAGATGATAAGGAGGTCGATGCTACACTAAAGCTTATACCATACTATGCGTGGAATAATCGTGGCGACCAAAAGGCTTTGAATGTATGGTTTGCGTGCGATGCAACCACTGCTCGTAACGGTTTGGAGCGCACTCCTCAACACATCGCTTCGGTAAAAGCCTCATACACCAATGTTCGTGATGATGCGTATGCTATAATCGACAATATCTACCCTAAATCATCGCGCGACAAATCTATTTTACGTTGGACTTCGCACGGCCAGCCAGGCAAAGTTCAGACCATCGAAATAGAGCTCAAGAAGCGCCAGCCTATCGAGAGCATATCGACATATTGGTACGAAGATAAGGGCTCTATACGCCGACCAAAGTGTTGGAGTGCAGAGTATCTGCTCGATGGCAAGTGGCACGAGTATAAACCATACATAACAGACCATTTCGGCATCGCGCTCGACCAATTCAATATGGTCCACCCTGCCGAGCCAATCGAAGCAAAAGCACTTCGTTTGACAATTACTCCACAAGATGGCTATGCACTCGGCATTTTGGAGGTTATCGTAGAATAGACAAGACAACCTAAATACCACAACATCGGAGAGGAAATTTCGGTTTCCTCTCTTTTATTTTTGGAAAATCGAAGAAAGATATCTATCTTTGTGAGTATTTTATACTCAATAGGCAAAAAAACAATTTCAATTTATAACAATAAAAAACTTTTAAGATTATGGTAAAACCTACACTTTTGGTGCTTGCCGCAGGTATGGGCTCGCGCTACGGTTCGTTGAAGCAGATGGACGGAGTTGGTCCTAACGGAGAGGCTATTATCGACTACTCTATTTACGATGCAATCCGCGCAGGATTCGGTAAGGTAGTATTTGTTATCCGTCACTCTTTTGAGAAGGAGTTTAAGGAGATGTTCTCGCCAGAGCGTTTTGGCGGCAAGATCGCTGTTGACTACGTATTCCAGGAGTTGGACTACTTGCCAGAGGGCTTCACTGTTCCAGAGGGCCGCGAGAAGCCATGGGGAACAAACCACGCAGTAATGCAGGGCGCTTCGGCTGTTCACGAGCCATTTGCAGTTATCAACGCTGACGACTTCTACGGAACCGACGCATACCGTGTAATGGGCGAGTACCTCGCACAGTTGGACGGTGTAAAGGGTCAGTACGCAATGGTTGGCTACGAGGTTAACAAGACTTTGTCGGACAACGGTACTGTTTCGCGTGGTGTATGTACTATCGACGAGAATCGCTTCCTCACTTCGATGGTTGAGCGCACAAAGATCGAGCGCAACGCTGAGGGTACTATCGTATTCCACGACCTCGGCACTGACGAGCCACTCGAGGAGAACACTCCAGTTTCGATGAACTTCTTCGGCTTCACTCCTGACTACTTCGCTCACTCGGAGGAGGAGTTCAAGAACTTCCTCGCATCGGACGATGTCAAGACCAACCTCAAGGCTGAGTTCTTCATTCCGTTGATGGTAAACAAGCTCGTAGGCAACGGCACAGCTAAGTTGAAGGTTCTCGAGACCACAGCACAGTGGTTTGGCGTAACCTACAAGGAGGATAAGCCAATGTTGGTTGCTAAGATTGAGAAGTTGATCGAGGAGGGTGTATATCCACGCAATTTGTGGGAGTAATTTTTAACCATTTTTTTAGATGACAAGAGAAGTAAGAGTTCGCTTTGCGCCAAGCCCAACTGGTCCTCTCCACATCGGAGGTGTGCGCACAGCGTTGTATAACTACCTTTTTGCTCGTCGCCACGGAGGCAAGATGATTTTGCGTATCGAGGATACCGATTCGCAGCGTTTTGTTCCCGGCGCCGAGGACTATATCATCGAGTCGCTCAAGTGGTGCGGCATCGAGATTGACGAGGGTGTAGGCGTAGGTGGTCCTCACGCACCATATCGTCAGAGCGAGCGTCGCGAGTTGTACTTGAAGTACGCCACTCAGCTTGTTGATGCAGGCTGGGCATACTACGCATTCGACACTGCTGAGGAGTTGGACGCTCTTCGTAAGGAGTATGAGGAGCGCGGCGAAACTTTCGCCTACAACTTCAAGGTGCGCACTACCCTTCCGACATCGCTTTCGTTGTCGGAGGAGGAGGTTGAGGAGCGCATCGCACGTGGCGACATTTGGGTTATCCGCTTCAAGATGCCTGAGAACGAGGTTGTAAAGATGCACGACTTGATTCGTGGCGATGTAGAGGTTAACACCTCGACACTCGACGACAAGGTGCTCTACAAGTCGGTTGATGCGTTGCCAACATACCACTTGGCAAATATCGTCGATGACCATTTGATGGAGATTTCGCATGTTATTCGTGGCGAGGAGTGGTTACCATCGTTGCCTTTGCACTACCTTTTGTACAAGGCATTCGGTTGGACCGACACTCAGCCTGAGTTCGCACACCTTCCACTCTTGTTGAAGCCTACGGGCGGTGGCAAGTTGTCGAAGCGTGACGGCGACAAGATGGGATTCCCTGTATTCCCACTCCATTGGGTATCACCAACTACCGGCGAAACTGCACGTGGTTACCGCGAGGACGGTTACTTTGCAGACGCATTTATCAATATGTTGGCTCTCTTGGGCTGGAACCCTGGTACAGAGCAGGAGATTTTCTCTATGCAGGAGCTTATCGACGCATTCTCGCTCGATCGCGTATCGAAGGCAGGTGCACGCTTCCAGCCGGACAAGGCTAAGTGGTTCAATGCTCAGTATATGCACCGTAAGTCGGCTGAGGAGTTGAGCGCAATCTACCAGCCAATTTTGCGTGAGCACAGCATCGAGGTTTCGGACGAGATCGCAGGCAAGGCAGCCTTCATTATGAAGGAGCGCGCAACATTCGTAAGCGATTTGTGGGATTTGACCTCATATTTCTTCATCGCTCCAACCGAGTACGAGGAGAAGCAGTTGAAGAAGTATTGGAAGGGCGAGAACCCAGCTCGTTTGGCGGAGTTGCGCGAGGTTTTGGCTTCGATTGACGACTTCTCGTTGGAGAACACCGAGAAGATTGTTCACGCTTGGATTACCGAGAAGGAGTACGGTATGGGGCAGATTATGAACACTTTGCGTTTGGCTTTGGTTGGCGCTGGTAAAGGTCCTGGTATGTACGATGTAACCTCGTTCATCGGTAAGGAGGAGTGCTTGAAGCGCATCGACTACCTTTTGGCAAACGTTCAACCGCTCGAATAAAACTTCAAAACTAAACTACTATGACTATTGAACAGAATGTTTGGGGTGCAACCCCCGAAGGCGAAGCGATAATCATCTACACCTTGAAGAATGCTCTCGGCAGCGAGGTGCAGCTCACAAACGTAGGTGCAGCTATCGTATCGGTAAAATATGCCGACCGTAATGGCAATATCGACGATGTAGTGCTCGGATATAAGGATCCGATGAGCTACTTTGGCGATGGTGCAGCAAGCGGTAAGTCGGTAGGTCGTGTGGCTAACCGCATTGCTGGTGGCAAGATGACCATCGAGGGTGTCGAGTATCGTCTCGAGATAAATAATGGTCCTAACCACCTCCACGGAGGCACTAAGGGCTACGCGAATAAGTTGTGGGAGTCGCGCGTGGAGACCAACCGCGTAGTATTCTCGTTGGTGTCGGAGGACGGCGATCAGGGCTATCCACACGAGCTCACAATCGAGGCTATCTACGACTTTGATGACGAGAACAATCTCGAGATTACCTACCTCGCAAAGAGCGACGGTACAACCCCTGTAAACCTCACAAACCATGTTTATTGGAACTTGGCAGGCGAGGCTAGTGGCGAAACTATCTTCGACCACGAGTTGAAGCTCAACGCATCTTACGTATTGGAGGCTAACGAAGTGCAGATTCCTACCGGCAAGCTCCTTCCGATGAAGGGCTCGGCGCAGGATTTTACCGATTGGAATCGCCTTGGCAAGGACATCGGCTCGATTTTCAACCACATTGATTTGTTCCGTGGTCACGACCACTTCTTCGTGGTTGATGGCTGGCAGAAGAACATCTTGGGCGAGGTTGGCGAGTTGCGTTGCGAGAAGACCGGCCGCTTGGTTAAGGTTTTATCGTCACAGCCGGGCTGTATGGTCTATACCGGCAACTGGCTCTCGGGAGGCTGCCCTATCACCAAGTCGGGCTCTCGCTACGAGGACTATGCAGGTGTGGCAATCGAGTGTCAGGTACACCCCGATGCAGTAAATCAACCCGACTTCCCGTCAATTCTCTTGCACGAGGGCGAGTTGTACTGCAACAAGATTGTATTCCAGTTGAGAACATACTAATTTATTATAGTGCATATTAAAAGAGCGAGAGTTTTCTCGCTCTTTTTTTTGTGCTTTTCAAAATAAGTTTTTATATTTGCATTGCAATCGCAAGATGTGCAGACATATTACGAAAGTGTTTTTCGCTCTCCTTGATTGAAAATGTGGAAGTTTTCTTAAGTAAAGGGACAACGAACAGCACTCATTCCTTGCATATATGCAGTTGGTGTTTTCACACCTACTTGTTGGCATATTGCAGGTGTGGGGCATTGTAATCGTTTGTTTTTACTTAGGTCTTTCCACAACCTTCAATCAAACATTCGAAATAGACTCCACACTTTCTTTTTTTTTACAAGATTTCACCATATTGGAGTTGTATGGCATACGGTTCAAACCATTGAGCCGATGTTGTTGTTGATATACACTATTTAATATATTATTAACTAACAATTAAAAACTTTTTTATTATGAAGGCAAAATTTTTTCTTTTAGTTGCGTTTTTTGCATTGGTTTCAACCACAACTGTATCGGCACAGTTCTACAACCGCAAAAAGGTTGCCATTACCGAGATTGTTGATAAGAGTGGCGATGTTGCTGAAGGCACAAAGACTTTTATCCGTACAGCATTGACCGATGCTATCACCAACTCTGAGGGTTATGAGGGCTATGCTCAGATTAGCTTCCTTAAACTCGAGGCAAACTTCGACAAGACCGGCAACATCTCTTCGGCAACTCTCACTTACGTTAAGAAGCAGTTGATGGAGTATATCCTTGTTGCTGAGATTACCCCATTGGATAAGACTACAGTATTGTTGAGCGCACGAATCGTAAATGCTTCTAACGGCAAGATCGTAGCATCTTCGTCGGTTCGTACTTATGCTAACATTGACTACTTGCGTTCGGCTTGTAACGAGCTTGCTTACAAGTTGGTAGGAGCAATCTAATGAGTTAAAAGGTAATGAGTAAGAGATTAACTATTTTATCTATTTTGTGCGTGGCGATGCTCTTTCCGAGTATCGCTGCGTCACAGAGTTTGTCTCTGTTTGTTAAGCAGAAGGTAGTTATTGCAGATATTATCGATAAAAATGATCGCGAGATAAATCCTGCAGTAAAAACTCTCATTTACCAGGGATTTAAAGATGTAATTACAAGGTCGTCTGAGTATGAGGTCTATGAGGTGAACATCGAAGAAATCAAGAAGAAACTTGAGGCAAGTAGAATACCTATCACTCCGGAGAATATCTGTAAAAAGATTGGAAACATCGCAGACTTTGTTCTCTTCACAGAGATAAGGACAAGTTCATCTGCTTATGGTGCACAAGCTCAGAATGTAACAATCTTTTTATCGGCATCATCATTCAGAATAAAGACTGCAACATTCCACTCTTCTGCTCAAGGCCAAGCCAGAGCCGATGAAAAAGAATTGTTGACAGAAGCTTCGGCTTTAATGGCGAGATTGTTGGGTATAGAGACAACGCAGATTCCTGTTGCAACTACCAAACGACCTGTAGCTCAGACTCCTGTGTCACGACCAGTACGACAGCAACAGTCTACACCAGCCCCACAGGTAAAGAACGAGGTGGCACCTGCGCAGCAAGTTCAACCGGCTCCTATTACGAATGGGAATAAGCGATACAAAATAGGCGATTTGTGCGAGGTAAATGGCAAAAAAGGAATTGTATATGCCATAACAGATGATGGCAAACATGGCAAAATAGTCAGCGTCGATCAAGCCCACGGCAGTTGGGATAGTGTTAAATCGTGGTGTAGTGATCTTGGTAGCTATTGGCAATTCCCAACAAAGGAGGAACTTTTGGCTATTGCTAGTGTTAGTTATGTAATCAGCCAAGCTATTGCTAGTGTAGGAGGTCAGCAAACAACTCGTTTGCAAATTCCAATAAAAGATAAATTATTGGTTGGTCTGCATATTAAAGATACAGCCACCACTACCCAAGAAATCGTAGAAAACAAGGAGCCATTGCGTTGGCATTGGTCTAATACGGAGTGTGGTGATGGCCGTGCGATGTGCGTTCATCTGGGCGATGGCGACATCGACGAGGAGCGCAAGGGTGAGAGGTACTATGTGCGCGCCGTAGCCACTTTCTAATCAAGATAACTACTAGTTAATAGAGATTCTATAACAATGATTAAGAAACTTTCTATTTTATTGATTTTAGGTGTGGCATTGCTCTTTCCGAGCATTGTTGCAGCGCAAGGCTTATCTCTGTTTGCCAAGCAGAAGGTTATTATCGCAGACATTATCGACAGAAACGACCGCGAGATAAACCCTGCCGTAAAGGATCTTATTTACCAGGGCTTTAGAGATGTAATCGCAAACTCGTCTGACTACGAGGTTTTTGAGGTGAACATCGAAGAAATCAAGAAGAAACTTGAGGCTACTAATACACCTCCCACCCCGGAGAATATCTGTAAGAGTCTTGGAGATATTGCGGACTTTATTCTCTTTACAGAGATAAGGACCAGTGCATCTGCTTATGGCTCACAAGCTCAGAATGTAACAATCTTTTTATCAGCCTCATCGTTCAGAATAAAGACTGCAACATATCACTCTTCTGCTCAAGGTCAGGCTAGTGCCGATGAAAAAGCATTGTTAGTCGAATCTTCGGCTGTAATGGCAAGATTGTTAGATTTAAAAGTTGGAGGACAAAAGTCTGTGAAGCCGACTCCTGTGGCCACTACACCGTCGAATGCTACAGCAGAGAATGCTTATAGTAAAGGAAAGGAGTTGTACGACCAGAAGTGCTACGAAGAGTCATATTCTTGCTTCAAAAGCGCAGCCGAGCAAGGTCACATTGGAGCTCAGTACTATCTTGGCCGTAGTTATGAATTCGGTCGAGGTGTAGAGCGAAATTATTACGAGGCTGTAAAATGGTATCGTAAAGCAGCAGAAAAAGGAGATGCTAAAGCTCAAAATAGTTTGGGACTTGCTTATGCTAAAGGTCGAGGCGTGGAGCAAGATGATTACGAAGCTGTAAAGTGGTATCGTAAAGCGGCTGAACAAGGTCTTGCGATTGCTCAATCAAATTTAGCACACCGTTATAGTTCGGGTAAAGGCGTAGAGCAAGATGATTACGAAGCTGTAAAGTGGTATCGTAAAGCGGCTGAACAAGGCAATGCAAATGCTCAAAATAATTTGGGACTTGCTTATGCTAGAGGTAAAGGTGTAGAGCAAGACTATTACGAGGCTGTGAAGTGGTATCGTAAGGCTGCGGAACAAGGCAATGCAAATGCTCAAAATAATTTGGCGGGCTGCTATAAATATGGTCGAGGCGTAGAGCAAGATTATAACGAGGCTGTAAAGTGGTATCGTAAGGCAGCGGAAAAAGGCCATTCAAATGCCCAAAATAATTTGGGACTTTGCTACCTCGACGGCAATGGTGTAGAGAGGAATTATTACGAGGCGGTAAGATGCTTCCAATTAGCTGCAACTAAAAAGAATAAGTATGGTTATTGGAATCTTGGTCGTTGCTATGAGAATGGCTGGGGCGTGCAGAAAAACAAATCGGAGGCTGTTGAATGGTATCGCAAAGCCGCAGAGAGAGGCCATACCGGCGCAAAGGAGAAACTTAATAAATGGGGATATTGATTTTAAGAGACATCTACTATGATTAAGAAACTTTCTATTTTATTGATTTTAGGTGTGGCATTGCTATCTCCGAGCATTATTGCAGCGCAAGGCTTATCTCTGTTTGCCAAGCAGAAGGTCGTTATTGCTCCTATCATCGACAGAAACGACCGCGAGATAAACCCTGACATAAAGAATCTTATTTACCAGGGCTTTAGAGATGTAATCACGAACTCGTCTGACTACGAGGTTTTTGAGGTAAATATCGACGACATCAAGGCAAATCTCAAGGCTACTAATACACCTTCCAGCCCGGAGAATATCTGTAAGAAAATTGGCGAGAAGGCAGACTTTATCATTTTTACAACCATAAAGATGAGTTCGTCTGCTTATGGCGCACAAGCTCAAAGTGTAACCATCTTTTTATCTACCTCGTTGTACAGAATAAAGACTGCGTCCGAGGTTTTGGCAGATCAAGACCAATCAGAAGCGGATGAGACAAAATTGTTGTCTATGTCTTCGGCTTTAATGGCTAGGATGTTGGGTATAAAAACAACTGCGCAGGCTCAGACTGCTACCCCACAGTCTAAAACCTGGAAAGTTGGCGATTACTACGATGTCAATGGCAAACAGGGTGTTGTGTTTACTGTAACACCAGATGGCAAGCACGGCAAGATGGTCAGCTTAAATGAAATCAAAGACACTTGGAGTAATGCCAAATCGTGGTGTAGCAGTCCCGGTAGCGGTTGGCGATTGCCAACAAAAGAGGAACTAATCGCTATTTGCCGTGTTAAAGATAGACTCAATCAGACTCTGGTTTCGGTAGGAGAAGAGATTGCTGATAGAAGTTATTGGTCTAGTAGCGAAGATGATAGCAAAATGGCGGCGGTTGTCCTTATGCGTGACGACGGCTACACCTACTACGGCAGTAAGAGCTTCAACTTCTATGTGCGTGCCGTGTCCGCTTTTTAAGAATTAGGCTTTTGACTTTGTAACTTTTAGGCGACCTCGCAGTTTTGCGAGGTCGTTTTTTGGGGGCGACGAGTTATAAGGGGGATTAAGGGTTGTTAAGGGTGTTAGTGTGTCGGCTCTACCTTAATAGCCTCTAATAACCTTTAACTGCCGTTAACAACCTTTACTGTTTCAGCCAACCTCTCACCGCCCTCACGGGCATCGAAAACAATACCCAACAATCGAATGGCACAAAAAAAAGGGTAATGATGCAAAAAGCGGCGCTTGGACAAAAAGATAAGTGCTTGTAAATTTGTAAATTACAGCGATATTTTAGAGATTAGTAGAAAACGGTTTCTACTAATCTCTATTTTTTATGGTAAAAAAGCGCAAAATT
>JAZRPA010000017.1:0-25696 GCA_045648965.1 Alistipes sp.
CTGATAAGTAAGTTTAAGCATCTCATATCGAACGATGTGGGGTGAATAATATATAGAAGCATTAACTTTACATTCTTGCTGTTGAAACTTCGACAATTTCAAACTGTGGCAAAAGAGGTGAAGTCGATGCTCACGCGTACGCGTGGGCTTCACTTTGTTTTTGTGCCACAGGTAGTCGAAGACCTCAACAGCAGAATCAAAGTTTTGTCCCACGCTTTTATATTTTAATATTATTAACGGTTGTAGGGACGCAACAATTGAAAATATTAAATCAAATGAAGAAAGTTTTTGTATTGTTAGTGGCTGTTTGTGGCCTGATGTTGATGCCAGAGCAAACTTGGTCACAAAAACGAATTGTAATCAATTCAAATCCTGCGGGAGCAGAAGTGTGGATTAATAATGCTCCTACGAATTTGCAGACTCCTGCCGTTATCAAGAACCCGGGTGGAAAATCTTTTGTTGTTGTTTGTAAGAAGAAAGGGTATGAAGATGCCAAGCAAATGATTATTAAGAGAAAAGGCTATGATGGCAAAAAGGTGTATCAGGATCAAGTAGATTTGACCCTTACTCCTAATGCTTACACCGAAGATCCTACTATTCCTCAGGGTGCGGCCGAAGAGGTTGTGACAAGAGATAATCCCGGTGGAACAACATTGGAAAGAACAATTATTCGTTGGTATTTTGAGTCTCAGCCGCAGGGCGCAAGAATATTTTGGAGGGTTATTTCAAGTGTGCCGGATCAGGTGAAGAATACCAATGAATTATGGTTGGGTAATACACCGTTTGAGGAGACACGCTCATTTAATATTCAAGGTTTGACTTACGAAAATTCTCGTGATGTGCAGATTGAAATCAAGGTGCGTCGTGCAGGCTATTTAGACCAGACCAAGCGTTTTAATGTACGACAGGCAATAGACCAGCAAGAGATTAGTTCATTCTTTGATATGATTAAAGCGGAGGAGTAATCATTAAGGTGTAATGAATAATTTTATTTGGTCAATTACTATCGTCGGGGTGCAAACCTCGGCGATTTTTTTATCTATGATAAAATCTACTGAAAAATAGGTGCAAAATTGTGTTATAAAACGGGCAAAAATTCGTATCTTTGTCGATTGGGCAGAAATGGCCCTGAATTTGGCAAATAACAAAACAAAAAATATACAAGATTATGACACAAGAGGAGTTGTTCAAAAAGTTGATTGCACACTGCAAGGAGTATGGTTTTATCTTCCCTTCAAGTGAGATTTACGACGGTCTGGGTGCCGTTTATGATTATGGCCAGAATGGCGTTGAGTTGAAGAATAACATCAAGCGTTACTGGTGGGATTCAATGGTTAAGCTCAACGAGAATATCGTGGGTATCGATGCCGCTATCTTTATGCACCCCAAAACCTGGGAGGCTTCGGGCCATGTGGCAGCCTTCAACGATCCGTTGATTGACAACAAGGATTCAAAGAAACGTTACCGTGCCGATGTTCTTATCGAGGATTGGATGGCAAAGCAGGACGAGAAGATTCAGAAGGAGGTCGATAAGGCGAAGAAGCGTTTCGGCGAGGCTTTCGACGAGGCACAGTATCGTGCTACATCACCCCGCGTTTTGGATATCGCTGCTAAGCGTGATGCCGTTCACGAGCGTTTTGCAAATGCCCTGAACGATAACAACCTTGAGGAGTTGAAGCAGATCATCCTCGATTGCGAGATTGTTTGCCCCATTTCGGGTACTCGCAACTGGACCGATGTTCGTCAGTTCAACCTTATGTTCTCTACACAGATGGGTTCTACGGCTGAGGGCGCAAACACAATCTACCTTCGTCCCGAGACTGCACAGGGTATCTTCGTAAACTACCTCAACGTACAGAAGACAGGTCGTATGAAGCTCCCCTTCGGTATTGCTCAGATTGGTAAGGCATTCCGTAATGAGATCGTGGCACGTCAGTTCATCTTCCGTATGCGCGAGTTCGAGCAGATGGAGATGCAGTTCTTCGTACAGCCAGGCACCGAGATGCAGTGGTGGAACGAGTGGAAGAATACTCGTATGGCTTGGCACCGCGCTTTGGGCTTTGGCGATGAGAACTACCGCTTCCACGACCACGACAAGTTGGCACACTACGCAAATGCAGCTACCGATATCGAGTTTAACTTCCCATTCGGCTTCAAGGAGGTGGAGGGTATCCACTCACGTACTGACTTCGACCTCGGTCGTCACCAGGAGTACTCGGGCAAGAAGATTCAGTACTTCGATCCTGAGCGTGGCGAGAACTATGTTCCTTACGTAGTTGAGACTTCGATTGGCGTTGACCGTATGTTCTTGCAGATTATGTCGGCTGCATACTGCGAGGAGAAGTTGGAGAATGGCGAGGAGCGCGTAGTATTGCGTATTCCTGCATGCTTGGCTCCAACCAAGGTTGCCGTTATGCCACTCGTTAAGAAGGACGGTCTCCCAGAGAAGGCTCGCGAGATTATCGACAGCTTGAAGTTCGACTTCAACGTAGCATACGACGAGAAGGATTCTATCGGTAAGCGTTATCGTCGTCAGGACGCAGTTGGTACTCCATTCTGCGTAACTGTTGACCACCAGACTTTGGAGGACAACACCGTAACTGTTCGTCACCGCGACTCGATGCAGCAGGAGCGTATCGCTATCAGCGACCTCTACGCAATGGTCGAGAAGGAGACTTCGTTCCGCGAGTTGTACAAGAAGTTGAAGTAATAGCTCAGAAGCAGACCTTATGGGGCGTATCTTGGCAATAGACTATGGCGTTAAGCGCACGGGATTGGCTGTTAGCGACCCGTTGCAGATTATTGCCGGAGCGCTCGAGACGGTCGATACCAAGCAGCTCGAGCGATACGTTGCCGACTACTGCGCCAAGGAGAGTGTCTCGACGATTGTTGTGGGCAAGCCTTCGCAGATGAATGGCGAGAAGAGCGAGACAATGCGCTATATCGAGCCGCTGGTTGGTCGCCTCCGCCACAATTTTCCCGATAAGGAGATCGTTCTATATGATGAGCGATTCACATCGGTGATGGCGCAGCGCACAATTCGCGAGAGTGGTATCGGCAAGATGGCACGTCGCGACAAGGCGCTGGTCGACAAGGTCGCAGCAACGATAATTTTGCAGTCCTATATGGACTCGACAAAGTTTTAATTAAAAATTAAAAATTGAGAATTAAAAATGATATACCCAATCGTCATTTACGGCAATCCTACTTTGAGAAAGCCAAGCGTGAATATCGACGCTTCGTATCCTAACTTCCAGAAGTTGCTCGAGGATATGTGGCTCACACTCGGCGAGGCGAGTGGTGTA
The DNA here is from genome assembly GCA_045648965.1 of Alistipes sp. Classification (GTDB taxonomy): domain Bacteria; phylum Bacteroidota; class Bacteroidia; order Bacteroidales; family Rikenellaceae; genus Alistipes. The sequence continues at coordinate 3,306 of JAZRPA010000017.1, forward strand.
GGCTTGGCTGCACCGCAGATTGGCAAGAATATCCGTCTCTTCATCGTCGATTGCACCCCTTGGGCAGAGGACGTGCCTGAGTTGGCAGATTTCCGCAAGGTCTTTATCAATGCGGAGATTTACGAGCGCTCGGAGGAGACTTCTCACTTCGAGGAGGGCTGTCTCTCGATTCCTGGCATTCACGAGGACGTTGTTCGTCCGGTATCGATTCGTATGCGCTACCTCGACGAGAACTTCGTGGAGCACGACGAGGAGTTTTCGTGCTACCCTGCTCGCGTAATTCAGCACGAGTACGACCACCTCGAGGGTAAGGTCTTCACCGACCATCTCTCGCCATTGCGTCGCAATCTGCTGAAGAGCAAGATACTGAAACTTGCCAAAGGACAGTACAGCTGCAATTACAAAACAAAATAGAGTTGGAAATCCAACTCTATTTTTATTTTACAATACTCGCACCGCCTTAGTCTGCTCTGTCAACTTAAACTCGGTCAAATCGACACCCGTCAGATTGACGATACCACTTCGTTTGCCCACCTCGATTGAGCCATACTTATCCTCTATGCCGAGAGCCTTTGCTCCGTTGATTGTCGCCCACTGCAACAACTCAGCGAGAGGAATATCTCGAAACATCTTCAGTTCCTCAATCATCGACAGCGACCAGTTCGACGAGAGTGAATCGGTACCTATACATATATTTATATTGTAGCCAGCCGCACGCAACAACTCCACACTGCGTGGCTCAATGCCCGAAATATAGGCGTTCGAACGAGGGCACAACGCCCAAGATACAGATTTTGAGAAGTGGTTTGTAATCGTCTCTATATCGTGCAACGTAACGGCACAGTTATGCACCAACAGCACACGCCTATCCTTCGCTACCGACGCTACGATGCGCTCCGTAGGCGAAGCGTAGTGCAGAAAATCGCACTCGAAGCCCACTGCCTTGTACCACTCGTGCAACGCCCCCTCGCCACGATATAGTTTTGCCTCGTCCTCCGTCTCGAGGAAGTGAATCGAAAGCGGTTGCTCGTACGATAAGCCGCACACCTCCCTAAATGGTGCATCTTGCACCGAGTAGGTCGAGTGAGGTGAGAGCGATGTATGTGGATATTTCAAAAGTTCACGTTGACGCTCCAAGTTGCACGCACGCAAACCGAAAACCTCGGCAAAATTGTGATAGTAGATTTTACTTGTCGCCTTTGTTGCGAACGATGTTTCACCATTTACGATGTCGCCCACGGCATCTACGCCCTCTGCCCACATAGCCACATCGGCCTCGGCAATAGCTGTTAATCGTTCCTCCTCGGAGTAGTTGTCGCGCACTCGGCCGATACTCTCGGCAAAGGCTGCAAAGCCCCCACCTTCGGCGATTGCACCGCGAAGATACGAGAGTTCGATATGCGAATGGGCATTTACGAAGCCGGCACATAGCACGCCCGAATGGAACTCTACACCAGGTGTCGAGTCCAAAGAGCTACCATACTGCGCCACTTCGGCAATCTCGTGGCTGCCGTCTGCAAAGCATTTAATTGTTAGAAGGGGTCGGGGTTGAAGCCCCTGCGGCGTCAGTAGATAGTGCGACGCTATCCTTCTTAATGAGAAATCCATCGGCAAAAATCTTTATATCGACATAGCGTGCAAAGAGCGAATCGACAGCGTCGTCCTCATTGAGCTTATGAATGATTTTAAGGTTGCGCACCTCGATATTTTGCGACTTTGGAGGCTTCTGCGGCTTACCATCTTTGGGGTTTACCTTGGCATATTTGCCGATATTAAGGACCATCTTATGGTTGTTATCCTTCGCAACAATAGTTCTATTAACCGAACCCTTATCTCGCAAGGCAAATGAGATGCGATTTCTCGGAACACCATTCTCGTCAGCAAAGTAGAATTCGGTGCTTCGAGAATACTTCTCTAAATCATCGCCACAGGTGTAGCTGTAGAGCAGAATATACTCACCACGCGGTGCAGGAGAGACCTCAATATGCAACTTTGTCGAATCGGCACGGTTCTTTGCCACGATCAACGAATCGGAATAGATCGTGCGCTTGGAGGTGCGTATCGCCACGTTACGAATAGTATCGAGAATTACCACCTGCTTCTCGTAGACTTTGCCCTCCTTCTCCAACTTCGAAATGGCCTTCTCGACAATCGAGCCAAGACGCACACTCTTACGACGCGAGAAGTTTCCGATCGTATGAGTAACATCGTCAACGGTGTAGCCATATCGCTGGAAAATCGACTCGTAGAGTTGCAGCGAATCGATATTGATACGCTTCTCGCCGATGTACGAGTTCACAACAAATGCATCGTGAAAAATGTCGGCAAGTGTATCATCGGGAATAATCTTCTTCTCGCGACAGCCTGTCAAAGCAGTCATCGCCACCAAAAGCAGTAAATACAAAGCTCTCTTCATCATCTTTTATCTCTCTTTATCATTGCTGATGTCGCAACGACGGAGACCGTAAGCGCCACCGCCACAAACACCACAAAAATCACTAATAAATCCATCGCCTGCAACTCTACAGGGTAGTTCTCTATAAGGAAGCCCTCCGGCATCTTAACAAATCCGAGGTGTTGCTGAGCTAAGGTTATCACCACACCAAGAGCCAAGCCTATAGCTCCGCCCACGCCCGAAATAAGTAGACCCTCGCGCACGAAGATACCACGGATAAAGCGTCTATCTGCACCTATCGAAAGGAGTGTTTTCTGCTCATCGCGCTTCTCGAGAACGAGCATTATCACCGTACCGATAATCGAAAGAGAGGCCACCACCAACACCAACAACGAGACGAAGAATATGGCCCACTTCTCATAGCGCATAATGGCATAGAAACTCTCATTCTTCTCCTCGCGAAGGGTCGCTTTATACTCCTCGCCAAGACTCTTACCTATAGCTTCGGCCACGCGTGCATGCGACGCACCGTCAGAAACCTTCACAAGTAGCTTGTCGGCCTCGCCCTCCAATCCAAATATGCGATTTGCGCCGCGCAACGATGTCAGCGCAAATGTAGCAGCGTGCTGGCGATCGATAAAGAAGGTACCACAGAAGGCAAGCTCCTCGCTATGCATTGCTACCGTCGGCAAAATGGCACCTATCTGCCCACCTCCGAGTGACAAGACCTTAATTTTGCTGCCCGTAATCGAGATGATACCCAAACGATAGAATACATCCTCGCCAAGCATCAGACGATCCGCATTGCCAAGTTGCACCACGGCACTTCCGTTCTTGGTATGAGACTCTATAGGTACAACCTTGTTGTAGTGCTCATCTACACCTCGCAGACGCACCGCCACCCTATTATCATAGTACGACAGCAGCGCTTGTCGCTCTACGACCATCGACACAGCCTCGACACCCTCAATCGTTGCAACTTTCGAGCGAAGCTCCTCCGTCACACCGCCTACACCTCGTTGTGCCACAACCTCAATATCGGCATCGACCGCCTTGTAAAGGTCGCGCACCAGCGATTCGAAGCCATTAAATACCGAAAGCAGTATCACCATAGCCGCGACCGGTACCACCACGGCCAATAGGCTGACCGTAGCGATGATATTTATCACCGAGTGTGACTTACGCGAAGTAAGATATTTAAGAGCGAACCTCCACTGCATCGTTCGGGGCTATTTCTCGTCTCTATTTCTTCAACAATGAGTCGATATTCTCGATATACTCCAACGAGTCATCGATAAAGAACTGCAACTCAGGAATAACCTTCACCTGGAAGCGCATGCGACGACCGAGCGCACCACGAATGAGGCGGTTCTGCTGCTCGATAACGTCGAGTGTAGCCTGCGCCTTGTCGAAAGGAAAGACGCTGACATAAATTTTGGCATAGCCCAAGTCGGGCGATACGCGCACCGCAGTAACAGTTGTGAGTACGCCTCGCAACGACTCTGCTATATCGCGCTGAAAAATCTCCGCAATGTCGCGCTGAATCTGTTTTGCAATCTTCTCTTGACGTGTATTTTCCATAAAATTCTTTGCTATTAACCATTAACCATTAGCCATTGGCTCTTTGAATTATTTGTTATTTTTTGTCTTTTATACTACTTTTTTTTTCAGCTAATAGCCAACAGCTAAGAGCCTTAGAACGTATACTTAAACACCTCTTTGTGTCGTGGGCCTGCCGGACGCTTCCAATCCCACTCTTTAAATCCAGCCTTGCCAAGGCGGTAGCCCACCTTCACCGAGATGGTGAGGTTGTCGAGCGGTGAACGCAGTGGCGTAAGCAAGAACGGATTTTCACCGGTCATCTTCACCACCTCGCCATCCTCATTCACGACCTCTTTATAGTCTAGATTATTCGAGTAGTACTTGTTTCGATTACGCAGAATGTCCGAGAAGCCAAAATCATACATTGCTCGTGCTCCAATCTCGAATCTACCAAACAACAAATCGAAACCGGCACCACCTCGCAAACCATACGAAAAGCGATTATCACGCTCGGGACGGAACTCGTATTTACCCTTCTTTATAGATTCATATCCCACCGTTGTCCACTCGTAGGAGACTTTATCTTTATCACCTTTTTCGGCAAGTTCGTAAATATATATCCTATTCTCCTCGTTGGTATATTTCGAAGCAAAATTAAAAGAGAAGGTCGGCGCCGCCTCCAAATAGACTCTCAGATGCTTCTTGAAGAGGTAGGCATGAGGTTGCCACACAATCGGAATCACTATCGAATTGAGCTTACGTGTGTAGTACTTGTACTTCTTCTTGCTGTCGTACCAGTAGTAATACGGCGCCATCGAATAGCCTCGTTGCATCAGCTCGACATCGATACCGACACAAGCGATAAAGCGCGGCATCGAGTAGTAACGCCACGAAAATCCAGCCTGGTAGGTACCCCAAATCGCCTTCATCTCCTGCGACGGATATGGGCGCATCGTAGCAAAGCCCGAACCTCCGGTTACAGCCACAGTGTGCTGCGCCGAACTCTCGGCAACTATCGCTACCGAGAAGGCTATCACAAGGGTTAATATCTTAACTAATTTTTTCATCTTCATTCGCTCTATTTAAAGGTACTTGTAGCATTTTTCAAACCTCCGGCCATACCGCCGAAGCCCATACCGCCACCACCACTACTCTGTGTCTCGTGCTGGTGATCCTTGTGCTCATTATGTTTCTTTTGCCACTCCTCGTATAGTTTTCGCAATCGAGACTCCTCCTTATCGTCGAGCATCTTGACCAAATTCTCCATAGTCATCGGCATAAACACCTTGCTCATATCGATATTTATCTCGAAGTCCCAGTTCATCTTCGTTACGAAGAGGTCCTCATCACGGTCGTTGAAGTAGGCCTCGGCGCGCTCTGGCTGCAAGCCTGCGATAACATCTCCTGCGTCCCACTTGCCATTTCCGTTTTTATCCTCGATGATACGCAGACGTATCTCGCCCGGGCTCACGTAGTTGAAACGATACTTACCCGTCTTAACGTCCTTCAACTCCTGCAAAGTCTTGCCCGAGGAGTCGGTAAGAAGCAAGATATAGCGATTGTTGCCATCACCCTTTACGTTCAACGATACGGTTGCAAACTTCTCGGGGTCGTAGGTCGCAAACTCCATCACCGTAGAGTCATTCTCGTAGCCCATTACGTCAGTAATCGTCTGCTTCGGAATGTAGAGCTGATAGTTAGTCTTCTCCTTCCAGTCGGCCACCACACGCCAACGGCACATATTCAACGAATCGCGCACAAGGTGCCACTTTATTGGTGTCTTATTCTTCTTCTCATCGACAATAGCTATCTCCATAGCCGTCGTATCGAACTTCACCGCAGGTGTTCCGAAAGTTATATCGAAGCCCTTCTCGGGATTGACCTCCTTGCCCGCCGAGAATTTCATCGAGAAGAGATTTTTGGCATTAGGGTCTTTGTACTCCTTGCCCTCGGCCAATGCCTGCGCCTTCTCCTTTTCGATACGCAGACGCTCTTTCTCCTGCTCCTTGGTCTCAACCAACTTCCACGCAAGCTTCAGCGGCTCGCGAGTCTTAGAGAGCTGACGCAACGAGTCGTGACGATAGTAGACAATCCTACCCTTTATCGTGTCGGGCAGCTGCTCGGCCGGAACATTCAACCACAACGCCACTGTATCGCGACCATTGGTCTGCGGGTCTATCAATATCTTATCGCTCGGGATATTGTCAAACTCCAACGAGTCGATACGCGGGTAGTCCGAATTGAAGTAGAGCATTATCTTCTTCTGATCGGGGCGCTGAGCATCGACCAGACGCTGATTTACGAAGGCCTTGTCGGTAAACATTCTAAAGTAGAGCTGCGGCTCGGCACTCGGATACATACGCAACGAGTCGAACCATATAGCAAACTCAGGCATCTTGGCAGGGTTATATACCGTATCGAGAATACCCACCAGATCTATTCCTGGCTCGTAGAGCTGGTTATCGTTCTTGTCGCCAACGGCATAGATGCGATAGTTTACAGGCTTGAGGTTCTGCGCAATGAAGATACCGTTATTCTGTGCTCGAGCAATCACATCGGGCTTACGATTGAGAATCGTAGAGTCATAACCAGGAGTCTGTGGCAACGAATCGGCAATATAGAACCAAATAAATGTACGGCTCACGCTGTCGGCCTTGTACGAGTCGGCGGTATAGCCCGAACACATCATCGAATCGACCTTGTCGCCCGTCGAAAAGACGTAGCGCATGGCGTTGAGCGGGTTACCCTCGTTATTGTCGCGAATTGCAGAACCGAGGTCGATAGCGTAGGTTGTATTCTCCTTCAAGGTGTCGCGAATGGTGATAACGATACCCTTGCCTCGTGTGGTAAGCAACGGCAACTTCTTCATCGCAGGCGATACGAACATCTCCTTGTTCTGATCCTTAATCTGCACATACTCGTTGAACTCGATATAGATCTTCTTATCCTTGAAGTTTGTTGCAAAATTGTCGGGGACAAGCTTCACAATAACTGGTGGCAATGTATCCTTGGGGCCACCGTCGGGTGTCATAATGTTGGCGCAACGCGAGAAGAATGCCCCTCCGAAGAGCAGCACCACCGCAAGGCGTAAAACTATTTTAATACTCTTTGTCATCTCTTTCACTAATTGTTGGTTGACTGCTCTGGCTCACCACCCTCTGGTGTCTCAGGGTCAGTTGGTTGCTCCGGGTCTGGAGCAATAGGCTCTTCAGATGGGAACACCATCCACTTATAGCCCTCTTTCGACCCCTCATTGTATGGTTTTCCCGTCTTCCACTTATGGAAGATGAGTGTCAGATAGGTAAACTCCAAATTCTCCGCCTCGGACTCGCGATACATATAGGCATACATCTTTGCCGCAGGATATACCACCACGACCAATGCTGAAGGATTCTCCTGATAAAGCGACAGATACTCCACTGTCGAGCCTTCAGCGCTCCAAGGCTCTCCTAGGACATTAGGCTCACTGCGCTTCTCGCCCGTAAGTTTGTTCGTAAGTATCTTCGCGGCAGCATCGGCATACGACATTATGGTATCGGTCTCTGTCGTATTGTAGTAGAGGTAGGCATAGCACCCCTCGGCCACTACTCGCTCACCTCCCGACATCTCCTCAACAAGCGGTTTTATACGCAGAGTGGTCGCAATAGTAACCTTCTTGAAGCACCCCGTAAAGGAGAGCAACGCCAATGCCACGACAGCTATATTTCGTAAAATCTTACCCATAAATCTTCTCTATCTTTTCGGCCAACTGCATCTTGTTGCACTGCAACAGCTCACACAGCGGCGTAATAACAAATTCACGTTCCATAATCAGCGGATGGGGCACCTTCAATCGCTCGGTCGCGATTTTCTCCTCGTCGTAGAAGAGAATATCCAAATCCAGCGTGCGCGAGCAATATCGCTCTCCACTCTCCGCCTTTATCTTTTGCTCCTCGGTGCGGTTTCGGCCCAACAAATTTTCGACCTCCTGCAACGCGTCGAGCAGCTTTTCGGCCTCCAGCTCGGTTTCAACCTCCCAAGCTACATTCACAAAGAGCATCTCGCTCTCAAAACCCCAAGCCCTACTCTCGTAGTTCTGCGACCTTGCAACAACCTCAACACCTCGCTCTGCCAACGCTCGTTCCGCCTCGACAAAGCGCTCGGCCACATCGCCGATATTACCACCCGCCAATACTATCGCTCGGTGCATCACTTTCCAAAGTTTATATAACGACTCGTAGCCAGCGCAAAGTATGAGAATACTATGCGAGGATCGCCATTCTGTCTGAGACGACGCAATGCCTCCTCCAACAACTCCACGATAGGCTCGATATTCTCGGAGCCGATATATGGAGAGAACTTCGAGCAGAAGTCCGCCTCCTCGCCCCACAAGTACGAAGCCTCTCTCACGCCCGCGTGCGTAATGTACGCCTCGCGCAACAAGCGTGCGAAGTCTGCCATCAAGTCCATCTGTCGCTCGCGCGAGAGCGAAGCGACCTCGTCTGCCCAATTCAACAACTCGAGGTGCTTATTCAAGTAACAGTGGCGCATCATTGTACGGAAGAGATTGAAATTTTCATTTCTGATTTCGTCCTCCTCGCCCGAGAGGATTTGTCTAAGCTGCAACAAATCGCCACACGCCAAACGTGCCATATTGCGCACCTCCGCCTCGTCGGTAATGCCATTTGCACGTATCTCCGCCACCAAATCCTCAGTCGAGAGGCGTGGTACAGTAACCTCTTGTGTACGCGAAAGAATCGTGCCGAGAATCTTGTCGGGTTGCTCCGCCACGAGGATAAAAATCGTATCCTCCCACGGCTCCTCCAAGATTTTAAGTATCATATTCGCCGCCCTCTCGTTCATCGTCTCGGGCAACCAAATAAGCATTGTCTTATACTTCGAAGCAAACGATTTGAACGAAAGTTTGCGAATCATCTCCTCCGCCTCGCGCACTGCAATAGCACCCTTCAAGGTCTTACCCAAGTCGAGCGAATCGTACCACTGCTGCGCCGAGAAGTAACCTCCCGTGCGCTCGAACAAATCGCGGAACTCGGCAATAAAGTCGTTCGCCACAAGGCCGTTGGTCGGCTTCTTGCCCTGCTTGTTCACCGGAAATACCAGGTGAAGGTCGGGGTGAGCCAACTTCTCGATTTGACGGCACGACGGGCACTCGCCACACGAATCACCATTGTGACGATTAGTGCAGTGGAGGTATTGTGTATAAGCCAAAGCCAACGGGAGTGTTCCCGAGCCTGAAGCACCCACAAACAACTGCGCATGGCTGATACGACCACCGTCAATACCTGCGGCGAGTCGTCGTTTCAGCTCGGTGTGTCCCTTTATATCGCAAAATCTCATCGCTTACCCCTCCTTAAAAAGTGTTTTGCCATCGCTACCACATCTATCTTCTCGCGCCAAACGGCGTAGCCCAAATAGAGAACGATCAATGCGGTCGAAACCGTATATTGCAGAGCCTGGCTAGGCATCTTCAACCACTCCGACGCAAAAAATATCGCCAACGCAAGCACGATATACTCGGTCATACGACCAAACTGATATGGTGTAGGATAGAAAATTCTGTTCAATATGATGCTAACTGCCACCATCACAACCTCGGCAGCAAAGCGGCTCCACGCAGCACCATAGTAGCCCAACTTCGGAATCAACAACCAGCCAAAGCCCACCGAGGCGAACAATCCCGCAAATGTAATCCACACGGCAAATGCAGTCTTCTCCTCACGCTTATACCAGAACGAGAGGTTGAGCCATACACCGCTCAAGATATTCGCTCCGAGCACCACTGGCAGGATATATATTCCCTCGCGGAAGTCGGGACCTACGATATAGGCGAAGATGTCGCGATAGAGCGCAATGCCAAGGAAGATAAACATCGACACCATCACAAAGTACTTCAACGCCGCAGCATTCATCGACTTGAACTCATCTTTGCGATAGTTCGCCAAGAAGAATGGTTCGGCTGCCAAGCGATACATCTGCGTGAAGAGCGTCATCACAACGGCAATCTTCGTAATCGCGCCATAGATTCCCAGCTCTGCCATCGACCCCTCGGGAACGAGGTATTTGATGAGCTGGCGGTCAATAAACTCATTTGCCGTACCTGCAACACCCGACACCAGAAGCGGCAACGAGTAGATAAAAATCAGACCCAGCAACTTTTTATCTATGCGGAAGCTGATGCCTCCCGAAGCAATCATAACAAGGATTAAGGTTACCACGCTCGCCGCAAGGTTCGCCACAAACGCCCAGCCTACACCAAACTTAGAGACAAAGAGAGTGCCTACTCCAATCTCCGACTCGAAAAGACCTAAAGCCCAAAATCCGACTGCAAAGCCCACCTGCAAGATGATGTTCAGAAGTTTGAGCGCCACAAACGACAAAGCCTTACCCTGCTCGCGCAAACGCGCAAACGGGATACACGCCATAACGTCCATCATAACGATAGCCGCCACAACCACCACATACAATGGGTGCTCCGCATAAACCTCGCCCATAAGCGCCGATGCTCCGTCGCGGAAGAACGCCACAACCACAAAGAAGATGACCGCAGCCAACGAAGTTATACCCCACGTCGTAGCAAAGAGTTTGCGTTTACTCTGCGCCACATCGCCGCCCTCGGCCTCGGCCTTTGCAGCAAAGCGGAAGTAGCTCGACTCCATACCCATGGTGAGCACAACGAGCGCAAACGGGATAAGAGCATAGATGTCGGTAATGACACCATACGCCTCTCGCGTAAAGCAGTAGTATGTATAGAATGGCGTCAGCAGATAACTCAACATTCTGCCGATGATGGTGCTGGCACCATAAATTGCTGTCTGTTTTGCAAGTTTTTCGAGCATAACAACTTCTCTCTCCGTGTACGTATGCACTATCGCGCACGTATGCACACGTATCAAAGCGCAAATATAAGGAAAAAAGTTGAATTTCGAGAGTCCTCAACTAATAAAAAGAGTAAAAACGGATATTATCCGATTTTTTTGTATCTTTGTAAAAATTTAACAACAAAAAAAACTTTTCGTATGAGAGCTATTTTGCTTTGTTGCTTTGCAACAATCTTTGCGATTTCGGCGAGTGCACAGACACTAAAACTCACGCCGAAGAACATCGATAAAATCATTAAAGAGTTGACCCTCGAGGAGAAGGCTCACCTCGTCGTTGGCGCACAGCTTAACGACAACAAGAGCGCGGCCGGCGATGTGGGTTACACTCGAAAAATTATCCCTGGCGCAGCTGGTACAACCTACCCTATTCCTCGCCTCGGTATTCCCGCTATTGTAGTGGCCGACGGCCCTGCTGGATTGCGCATTGCTCCTAAGCGTGAGGGCGACTCACAGACCTACTACTGCACAGGTTTCCCTGTAGGTATTCACCTCGCTTCGACCTGGAACGACGAGATTATCTACAACGTAGGTGAGGCGATTGGTCAGGAGGTCAAAGAGTATGGCGTTGATGTACTCCTCGCACCAGGTGTAAACATTATGCGAAATCCACTCTGCGGACGCAATTTCGAGTACTACTCTGAGGACCCTCTCTTGGCAGGTAAAACTGCTGTTGCAATGATCAACGGAGTGGAGAGCCACGGCGTTGGAACATCGCTCAAGCACTTTGCAGTTAACAACCAGGAAATCAACCGCTTGGCTAACGACTCGCGTCTCTCGATGCGCGCTTTGCGCGAGATCTATTTGCGCAATTTCGAGATTGCTGTTAAGGAGTCGCAGCCATGGACAATCATGACATCATACAACTACATCAACGGCCGCCACGCATCGGAGGATCCGGGTCTTCTGGAGACCATTTTGCGTGAGGAGTGGGGCTTCGAAGGCTTGGTTATGACCGACTGGAATGGAGGTTACGACGCGTCGGCTCAGATTGCTGCCGGCAACGACCTTTTGATGCCTGGAAAATACTTCCAATATGAGAATATCGTCGAGGGTGTAAAGTCGGGAAGACTTTCGGAGGCGGACCTCGACATCTGCGTTAAGCGAGTACTCGAACTGATTGTTCGCTCGCCTCGTTTCCAGGGATACGAATTCTCGAACAAACCCGACATGGAGGCTCACGCCAAGCTCACTCGCGAGGTCGCTTCGGAGGGTTTCGTATTGTTGAAGAACAATAACGTATCGCTTCCGCTCAAGGAAAAGAAGGTTGCTCTCTTCGGCTCGACCTCTTACAACTTTATCGCAGGCGGTAAGGGTTCGGGTGATGTAAACCGCCCTTACGTAGTCGATTTGCGCGACGGTTTAATCAATAACGGATTCGTGTTAAACGAGAAACTCGACACAATGTACACCAAGCATATGGAGGCTGAGAAGAAGCGTCTTGCTCCGCAGAAGAAGTTGCGTAAGTGGTATGTTTACGACTTGCAACCTAATGAGTTACAGCGCCCTCACGCCCACATTATCGAGGCAGCACAATCTGATTCGGAAGTTGCAATTATCACCATCGGTCGCAACTCGTCTGAGGCATTCGACCGTCACATCGAGCGAGACTTCTTGCTCCGTCCGGACGAGGAGGCTTTGCTCACCGCAGTAAGCCGTGAGTTCCACAAGGTTGGCAAGAAGGTTATCGTGATTTTGAACATCTGCTCACCTATCGAGATCGCTTCGTGGCGCGATAAGGCCGATGCGATTCTTGTATGCTGGATGCCTGGCCAGGAGGGTGGCAATTCGGTTGCCGATGTATTGCTCGGCAAGGTATCGCCAAGTGGTCACCTCCCTATCAGCTTCACCATCAACTATGAGGATGTTCGCTCGGCTTCGAACTTCCCTCGCAACGTGCCTGAATCTGGCTTGAATCAGTCTCGTTTCAACATGTCGAACGTTGGCAAAATTTACGACGTAAAGAACATCGACTACACCAACTACGAGGAGGATATTTATGTCGGCTATCGCGACTATGCAACTCACAAAATCGAGGTTGCATATCCATTTGGATATGGTTTGACATATTCTGAGTTCGAGATGAGCAATATGCAGGTTAAGGAGAGCAAAGATGGATACAAAGTAACTTGCGAAGTTAAGAACATTGGCTCGTTCCCTGCAAAGCAGGTTGTTCAGCTCTACTCTTCGGAGCTCGCGCCAGAGGTTGACCGCCCAGTAATCGAGCTTCGCGGCTACAAGAAAACCCCACTTTTGCAGGCTGGTGAAACGACTGTTGTTGAGATAGTTATCAAGAAGGACGACTTGATGACCTACAACGAAAAGGCAAATGCTTGGAAACTCACCAAGGGCGACTACGACCTCTTGCTCGGCTTCGATTCGCAGACCTTGCCATTGAAGCAAAAAGTGACTATTTCGACAGAGAAGTTAATCCCTGTTTCAACCTTGATGAAGCCAGCCTCAGGCGAGGTGTTTATAAAGTAGCGTCGTTAGAGGCGTTAGAGAGTATTAGGGTTGTTAGGGCAAAAGGCTCTAACAACCTTTTTTGTTCTGAAAATCAAAATAATTTTGAAAGTTTTTCGCTTTCCGTTTTCCGTTTTCCGTTTTTTTCTCTACCTTTGCAGTCCGTATCGTGCGCGCATACGCGAACACGTACGCACAATTCACTAATTATTAACTTTTTAACGAGCGATTGTATCGCAAAATTTAATTGTATGGAGAATACAAAAGTAGCAGTCGAGAATTTCGATTGGGTAGCGTTTGAGAGCGAGGCAGGTCTTTACGATCAGTCTAAGGAGCAGATTGAGGCTCTTTACAGCCAGTCAATGTCTAACATCGCAGTTGGCGAGACCGTTGAGGGTACCGTAACTGAGATCAACAAGCGCGAGGTAATCGTAAACATCGGCTACAAGAGCGAGGGTGTTATCGCAGCAACTGAGTTCCGCTATGACGCAGACCTTAAGGTTGGTGACAAGGTTGAGGTTTATGTTGAGTCTGTAGAGGACAAGGGCGGTCAGCTCCTTCTCTCGCACAAGAAGGCTCGTCAGCTCAAATCGTGGGATCGTGTTAACGAGGCGTTGGAGAACGACGAGATCATTAAGGGTTACGTTAAGTGCCGCACTAAGGGCGGTATGATTGTTGACGTATTCGGCATCGAGGCATTCTTGCCAGGTTCGCAGATCGACGTTAAGCCTATCCGTGACTACGATGTTTACGTTGACAAGACAATGGAGTTCAAGGTTGTTAAGATCAATCAGGAGTACCGCAACGTTGTTGTTTCGCACAAGGCTCTCATCGAGGCTGAGTTGGAGGCACAGAAGCAGGTTATCATGTCGAAGTTGGAGAAGGGCCAGATCTTGGAGGGTGTTGTTAAGAACATCACTTCGTACGGCGCATTCCTCGACCTCGGTGGCGTTGACGGTCTTATCCACATCACAGACCTCTCGTGGGGTCGCGTAAACCACCCAGAGGAGATCGTTTCACTCGATCAGAAGTTGCAGGTTGTTATCATCGACTTCGATGAGACTAAGAAGCGTATCGCTCTCGGTTTGAAGCAGCTCACAGCTCACCCTTGGGAGTCACTCGACGCTGAGTTGAAGGTTGGTGACACCGTTAAGGGTAAGGTTGTTGTTATGGCTGACTACGGTGCATTCGTTGAGATCGCTCCAGGTATCGAGGGCTTGATCCACGTATCGGAGATGTCTTGGAGCCAGCACTTGCGTTCGGCTCAGGACTTCATGAAGGTTGGCGACGAGATCGAGGCTGTAGTTTTGACACTCGACCGCGAGGAGCGCAAGATGTCGCTCGGCATCAAGCAGCTTTCGACTGATCCATGGGAGAACATCGAGTCTAAGTATCCTGTAGGCACAAAGTGCACTGCTAAGGTTCGCAACTTCACCAACTTTGGTGTATTCGTTGAGATCGAGGAGGGTATCGATGGCTTGATCCACATTTCGGACCTCTCTTGGACTAAGAAGGTTAAGCACCCAGGTGAGTTCACTCAGGTAGGTGCTGACATCGAGGTTGTAGTTCTCGAGATCGACAAGGAGAACCGCCGCTTGAGCCTTGGCCACAAGCAGTTGGAGGAGAACCCATGGAACGAGTTCGAGCAGCAGTACACTGTTGATTCAGTTCACACAGGTACCGTTGTTGAGTTGACCGAGAAGGGCGCTATCGTATCGCTCGGCGAGAACATCGAGGGCTTCGCACCAGCTCGTCAGTTGGTTAAGGAGGACGGCTCGACTATCAAGAAGGGCGAGACCGCAGAGTTCAAGGTAATCGAGTTCTCGAAGGCAACTAAGCGTGTAACTTTGTCGCACACTCGTATTTTCGAGGAGGTAAAGCGCGCTGAGGCTGCTGCTGAGAAGGCAGAGCGTAAGGCTGCTGCTGAGGCTACTAAGTCTTCTGTAAAGAAGATTCAGCAGTCGGTAGAGAAGACCACTTTGGGTGACATCGCTGGTCTTGCAGAGTTGAAGGCTCAGTTGGAGAAGAAATAATCCGACACATACCTAAACTAAGAGAGGCTGTCCGAAAAGGACAGCCTCTTGTTTTATGCTTAGGAGCAGTGTTGCGCCCCCGCTCCTCGCGCCACTCTACTTCTTGAACGCCTCGCTCAATCGAGCTACGATATTTACGCGAATAGCCTGCTCGGTCGAAAGGATCATACTCTTAATAGCCTCGGCCGTAGATTTGCCGTGACCGATAACCACCGGAGCGTTAATGCCCAACACCGGCGTACCTCCGATATTCTCGTAGTTCATTCCCTCCCAGAAGGTGTTTGTTGTGCCGATAGATGTATTTATCGAGTAGAAGCCTTCGGTCAATTTAAGGATTGTATTGCCGACGAATCCGTCGCAAACAACCACATCTGCAACCTTCGACGTAAAGATTTGCGATGCCTCGACATTGCCCACAAAGTTATAGCTACCGGTCTCTCCGCCGACCTGCATAAGCTCGTATGCCGCCTTGGTCTGTAGATTGCCCTTGCTCGCTTCTGTGCCGATATTTAGAAGTGCTACGCGCGGCTTTTCGACACCCAACACCGACTCGGCATATATCGAGCCGATAAGCGCATATTGCTCCAATATATCGGGTCTACAATCGACATTCAAGCCAATATCTAGCAACATCACAGGTGCACCCGTAATAGTTGGCACCACGGTCGAAATCGCCGGACGAATAACCCCTTCGAGCACCTTTACAGTCTGCGTCGAGCCAACCATAATCGCGCCCGTCGAACCTGCACTTGCAAAGCCGTTAATCTCCCCATCGGCGAGGTGCTGAAAACCCACAACGATGCTCGAATCGCGCTTCTGCTGAAACGCACGAACCGGGTGGTCGCCCATCTCGATAACCTCCGATGTTGCCACAATATCAAATCTATCCTCCGCCACCCCTTCCTTTGCGAGGAGCGCACGAATAGCCTCCGCATCGCCATAGAGAACAATGCGGCTATCGTTGCCGAGTGCGTCGAGCGCCATCACAGCACCCTTCACTGCAACTTCGGGGGCAAAATCGCCTCCCATAGCGTCCAATCCGATTCTAATCATTCTATTGCAAGGTTGTGTTTGTTATAATGCAAAAAGCCTGCTACCGTTGTGGCAAGCAGGCTTCATTGTTCAAATGCATAGACCTAAACTATGCCTCTACCTTCTTCTCGATAGCCAACTTGCCACGGTAGAAACCGCACTCAGGGCATACACGGTGATAGAGAACTGCCGAACCACAGTTCGAGCAGGTTACGACTGTTGGAACAACAGCCTTGTAGTGAGTTCTACGCTTGTCTCGACGGGTTGACGAGACTTTGTGTTTTGGATGTGCCATAACTGTACTCTATTTTTAAGTTTTACTTTATATTATTCTCTCATTGAGTCTACTCCTCGGCAGCCTCCTCGGCTACTGTAAAGTGTGCCATCATCTCAGGGTTGCAACCGCCCTCCTCGTGTACACGGCGGTATGGCAACGAAATTACGATACTCTCATAGATGTACTGCTTCAACGAGAGCTGGTCTCCCTTTGCAATCCACATTACATCACCATCGTAGTCGTGCTGCAGCTCCGAGAAACGGACTGTAAGCAGACCCGAAAACTCTACGGGGATACTGCAATCCTCCAAGCATCGATCGCACTCTACAACTACGCTACCCGAAATCACAACATTTACGTCGAGCTTCGCATCGGAAGAGTTAATACAAGCGTGCACCTTGCAGTTTCCGCCCTTGATTTCGTTCGACTCCATATCGCTAAACAGAGCATCGTCCACCTCGAAATCGAAGGTGTGAAGACCGCTTGGCAACGACATATAGTCGATCAAATACTTACTACTCACTCCCATATTAGCGTAATTAGCGTGCAAATGTACTACAAAAAAGCAAATTGTGCAAAGTTTTCTCGCGAAAGTTGCTATATTTGAGCAATAAAGAGTATTTTTTCAATAAATATTAAGTAAAAAGGTCCCTTTCTATCTTCAAGAGGCTCATTGAAATAGCTTCGCCACCACGAAAACTCATTCAAATATCCAACCACGTATCGCCAATAGAACCCACAAGAAGGAGGTTTAAATTCTGCAAGAAACAAAGGGCATAATCATTTCGTAAATTTTGCTCGGTCAGTGCTGATTTATGGATTTTTTTGCTATATTTGCAGTAAGGTCTTTTGGAGGTATATCAACAATAATCCAATAGACAAAACTTACTAACACACAACCTTAAATTATGATTAAACCTTCTGAGTTTATACATCCTAGGGATGCGGCTGCACTTCGACAATTGGAGAGTGTTCCCGGATTCCCTCTTCTTGTAAAGAAGATTATGGAGATAGGTCTAGAGAAGTTGCAATATGGCGTAAATATGGCATCATCGATACGCCTCTCCGAGAAACAACTCCCGGAACTGTATCATCACCTTCCTCCAATCTGCAAAAAGCTAGGCATCGCAGAACCCGAACTCTATTTGGTAATGGATCCTCAGCCAAATGCCTTCACATTTGGCGACACTCGAGTATATATTGGAATTACCTCAGGACTCGTAGAGATGATGGACGATGAGGAGTTAGATGCCGTATTAGCACACGAATGTGGCCACATCTTGTGTAGGCACGTGCTATATAATATGGTTGCAGACTATATGACAAGGGGGGTAGACTTTCTCGGTATTTTGGGCCCGTTTATCACAAAGCCTATCGAGTATGCTCTACTCTATTGGAGCAGACAGGCCGAACTCTCGTGTGATCGATGTGCTAGTATAATCACTAGTCCCGATGTGGTTACACGTACTATGGCGCGTTTAGCAGGAGGCCCAAAGTCGATTACCAAGAACTTGAATATGGAGGAATGGGCGAAGCAAGCCGATAAATACGACGAGATATGTAAGGACGGATTGTGGAACAAAGCTTTACAGTTGTATGTAACCATAGGCCAAGATCACCCATTCTCAGCCGTTCGCGTTCGCGAAATTCTTCAGTGGGAGCAGACTCCGCAGTATAGAAACTTGAAAGATACACTGAGCGCAAGGGAGTCTGGCTTGATGTGTGCTATTTGCAAACAAGCAGTAAGCGAAGAGTGGGTATTTTGCAAGTATTGCGGAACAAAACTTAAATAATGTCTAGGCTATGGCAACTTTTAATACTAAGAAAACGCTATACGCATCACCTTCATTGATTCCGGCAATTGCAAAGAGCATCGAGAACGAATTTAGAGGCGAGGAGTACGAGATTTCGGTAGTCTCATTGATAAGCGGTGGTTACGATATCTCCATTGCGAAGGGAAATCTATTCAAGGCTATATTGGGAATGAAGACTGCATTGAAAATCTCGATATTGCCACAAAATGGCAATATCTATTTCGAGGCAGGCGTAGGCATTTGGGGTCAGCAATCTATTCCTACGGTAATTTCAATGTTGGTCTTTTGGCCTGTGTTGATTACTCAAATCTGGGGCTTAATTCAGCAAGCTAAGCTCGATGACAAAGCGTTAGCTATTGCCGAAAGAGTCATATCAACCAGCAATTTTGGCAACTACAATGGCTGCAATACAGTGAATCCTATTATGCCTGCAAACAATAAGTTCTGCACCTCTTGCGGCGTTCCAAATCCAATGGAGGCGAGCTTTTGCTATGGCTGTGGAAAACCTATGTAGAAAATAAAATATAGATTATGAGTGCATTTAAGGTGTCGGTTTCGAGCAAATTCGAAGAGTTGTGGCGATATAATATCGTCCTTGTTTGCGAGGTGTGCAACGCCAACGGCGAACGCCTCGACTACCTTGCCGAAGAGAGTACAGTTGCTCCCGTCGGCAGCAATCTCGAAGCTGCGCCAATCGACTATTCGGTCGACCGTACACTCCGCATCGCGACAAAAGAGGGCGATCATCTCAATATATTGGTCTATGTCATACCCCACACTCTGCCATCGACCAACGACATCATCAAGACTAAACCTTTCCCGCTTATCGTGAAGGTCGAGAACGAGAAAAAGGAGATTTTGGTAAACCAAGCCTTCAAAATAAACCAGTGGTCGGGCGACAATATCGCGCTCAAAAAGGTGGGTGCAAACGAGTAATTTATCAACGAATTATGAAACAGAATTGGAAACCTTGCGCAATCGTGAACCCAGTGCCAGCCGTATTGGTCAGCTGTGGCGATGAGCCCGAAAATTATAATATGTTGACAGTGGCTTGGACAGGCACAATCTGCTCTGAGCCGGCTATGGCGTATGTTTCGATTCGCCCCGAGCGCCACTCCTACGAGATAGTTAAGCGCACCGGCGAATTTGTCATAAATCTTACTACCGAGGCGCTGGCCGAGGCTACAGATTGGTGCGGCGTACGCTCAGGACGCAACTTCGACAAGTTCAAGGAGTGCGGTCTCACGGCTGAGAAGTCGGCAGTTGTAGCAGCTCCATCGATTGCCGAATCGCCAATCTCGATAGAGTGTCGCGTAAAGCAGATTATACCGCTTGGCTCGCACGATATATTTATCGGCGAGGTGGTAAATGTGGCTGTCGATGAGCAATATCTCGACCCCGAAACGGGCAAACTCGACGTCGAGAAGATGCGACTTCTTACCTACGCTCACGGAGGCTATTTCACTCTGGGTGAGAAGATTGGCACCTTCGGTTGGACAGTCAAGGGTTCGACTCTTCGCAAGGAGCTCAAACGCGGAAAACAGAAAGCAAAGAGATAGATTATGGCTCAAAAGTTAGCAATTTTCGACCTCGACGGCACTCTGCTCAATACGATTGGCGACCTCGCCGAGGCGTGTAACTATATGTTGGGCTTGCGAGGACTCGGCTCACATACTCGCGAGGAGTACGCCAAGATGGTCGGCAACGGCATCTTAAATCTTGTGAAGCGCGCACTACCCGAGGAGAAACGAGCGGACGAAGAGTATGTAGCCGCTGCTCGAGCCGATTTTCTAGACTTCTACACCGCCAACATCGATCGCCACACTCGCCCGTACGACGGTATTCGCGAGGTGCTACACACCTTGCAGAGCGAGGGTTGGGCCTTGGCCGTAGCGTCTAATAAATTTGACGAGGGAACGCAAAAATTGGTACGTACAATCTTTCCCGAGGTTGATTTTAAGGCGATTTATGGCAACAAGGAGGGTTGTCCGCTCAAGCCCGATGCTGCATTACTTCAGCTCATTATGGAGGTGTGCGATGCTGTGGCCGAGACTACTGTGATGATTGGCGACTCGGGCGTCGATATTCAGACTGCGAAGAACGCCGGCGTCCGCTCGATAGGTTGCACGTGGGGCTTCCGCCCTCGTACCGAGTTGGAGGAGTACCACGCCGACACCATCATCGATACCCCATCGGAGATATTGCAGATCTTGAGGTAATCGGTATTTTCATAAGTAACAGCACGAAGAGAACTTCGTGCTGTTGTTTTTATTTTGCGAAATTGTCACTCCTATTGGGTATCGAAAACGATACCCGTGGTTTTGGTATTAGTTCTATCATATATAACTAAATCAATCTGTTCCCCAGTTCCAACCCTGGTCTCCACTAACAGATACCATTGTGCCATTATTTGGAGAAACCAATATTGTATTCCAACCATTTTTAAGGTTTAAAGATGCTGTCAAACCCGACGTTGTGCCAGAAATATGGCAATTATCAGTCGAGTATATATACATTATAAAACCGGTTGAACGTTTCCTGCTATAAGAAGGACCCATATACTCATTAGTAGTTTCACCCGTAGTGAGCGTTGCTCCTATATTCAGCATTGCAAACTGAGCGTTACTATTGGACGATAATAGGCCCTCAAAAATGTTTGATATAGATGTTAAATCAGTAGTATAAACTCGAGGTAATGTAAATACAAAAGAATCGTTATAGTCCACAGGCAAACTTTGCACGAATCTGTTTCCTACATATACATTTATATGAGAGATGCATCCCTGAAAATGACTATGTAATCTACATTGACGAGGCTGAGCTTGAGTCATCGAAAACATTCCCAAACACAAGATAAAAAAAAGTAGTATCTTCTTCATAGTTTATTTTGTGTAATTTTTATTCCTACTCATTTGACGGCTTTTCGGCTACTCCGTTGTACCTTAAAGATAAATATATTTATACGCACAAAAAAAGCGCGGTACTTCTAGAATATTCCCAACCTAAGGTGTTTGGCGCAACCTAACAGCTGAATACCCAAAAGCCCGCACCGTCCAGTGCGAGCATTCTTGCAATATTCCTGCTGTTTCTATTCAGTCGCCAAACTTTTAGGTTGCAGAATAAAGCTAAAACGCTTTCCCAATATGTCCAAAATGTGCGTATCAAATTATACGCAATGCTTCATAGGCTCTACATTTTATATATTTACTTTTACAAATATAGCATTTTTTTTGCAAAAATGACAAAAGTGCACTTTTTTTTTGAGTTTAGAGAGCTTAGGGGTTCCCTATATTCCCTATATCCCCTATAAAACAAATAAGTCCCCCTCACAGGAGGGGGATTTAGGGGGTGGGTAACACACTACTCTATATGCAGCAAGCATATAGAGCTTAACTTGCCGAGGATTGCTCTGCAATCTGTTCTCGGCTTCGGGCGGTGGCGGTTCGGCAGAGTGTGCGAGCGCCCTCTGCTCTCACCTGCTGCGCCCGTCCTCTGTTTCACAGAGCAGTTAAGCTCTCCCGCACCAAGTGGTCTTGCTATTGTCCAATGGAAAATAGCAGTTGCCTCTTCAAACCTCTCCAACAAATCGGGGTGGTTATAAAAAGAAAACCACCCCGACTTGTTGTCGGAGTGGCTTAAAGAGGCGGCTACCTACTCTCCCACGGGAAAACCGCAGTACCATCGGCGCGAGTGAGCTTAACTTCTCTGTTCGGAATGGGAAGAGGTGGAACCTCACCGCTATAACCACCTAAATCGTATTTAGGTCTTTGTAATCTCTTACAGAACCTCGTGTTTGTTAAAGCAGTCACCATCTGCTAAATTTTGACACTCAACAGGAAATGAGATAAAGATTTGTATAAAAAAGCCGTTCGGGTAATTAGTACTGCTCGACTTTGACATTACTGTCTTTACATCTGCAGCCTATCAACGTAGTAGTCTCCTACGCCCCTCAAGGGAAGA
>JAZRPA010000018.1:0-44755 GCA_045648965.1 Alistipes sp.
CGAGCATTTCAAAGACTTTGTGAAATGGTATCTTTTCCTGCAAAGTAATCAGGGAAAGGCAAGCAAAAAATAGGGCGAGAAAAACTCCGTTTCTCGCCCACTATTTAATGACTAAAAAGCGCCACTTTTTGCATCATTACCGCAATAAAAAAGCCGAGCAAAAAGCTCGGCTCAATTAGTTTTCCGTTTTCCGTTCCTACATCATTCCACCCATACCGCCGGCAGGCATTGCTGGCATTGCAGGAACGTCAGCCTTCTTCTCGGCCAAAACGCACTCTGTGGTGAGGAACATCGAAGCGATAGAAGCAGCATTCTCCAAAGCTACGCGCGATACCTTTGTAGGGTCGATGATTCCAGCCTCGAGCATATCCTCGTAGCGATCCTCGCGAGCGTTGTAGCCGAATGAGCCCTTGCTCTCGCGTACCTTATTTACAACTACCGAACCCTCGCCACCTGCGTTTGCAACAATCTGGCGGAGCGGCTCCTCGATAGCACGCTTTACAATCTGGATACCTGTAGTCTCGTCCTCGTTCGCACCCTTCAAGCCCTCGAGAGCCTCGGTCGCACGAATGTAT
Organism: Alistipes sp.; assembly: GCA_045648965.1. GTDB lineage: Bacteria > Bacteroidota > Bacteroidia > Bacteroidales > Rikenellaceae > Alistipes. The sequence goes on from JAZRPA010000018.1 coordinate 576, forward strand.
GCTACGCCACCACCTGGAACGATACCCTCCTCAACTGCAGCACGTGTTGCAGCCAAAGCATCGTCCACACGATCCTTCTTCTCCTTCATTTCAACCTCGGTTGCTGCACCTACGTAGAGAACTGCCACGCCACCTGCCAACTTGGCAAGGCGCTCCTGCAACTTCTCTCGGTCGTAGTCCGACTTCGATACCTCGATCGAAGCACGAATCTGCTCAACGCGAGCCTTGATAGCCTCCTTATCGCCACAACCATCAACGATAGTGGTATTCTCCTTGTTCATTGTAACCTTCTCGGCACAACCAAGCGACTCGAGCGATGCGTCCTCAAGGCGCATACCCTTGTCTGTCGAGATAACTGTTGCACCGGTCAAAGCTGCGATGTCCTCCAACATCTCCTTGCGACGGTCGCCAAAGCCAGGAGCCTTGCAAGCGGCAATCTTGAGTGTGCCACGCAACTTATTAACCACGAGTGCCGACAAAGCCTCGCCGTCAACATCCTCGGCGATGATGAGCAACGCACGACCGCTCTGAGCTACCGGCTCCAAGACGTTCATAATCTCCTTCATTGTCGAAATCTTCTTGTCGGTGATGAGGATATATGGCTTCTCGAGCTCGGTCTGCATCTTCTCGGTGTTGGTGATGAAGTAAGCCGAGATATAACCACGGTCAAACTGCATACTCTCCACAACGTCAACGTAGGTGTCTGTACCCTTAGCCTCCTCGACAGTGATAACGCCCTCGTTGTTCACCTTCGCCATCGCCTCGGCGATAAGCTTACCGATGGTATTGTCGTTGTTTGCCGAGATAGTAGCCACCTGCTCAATCTTCGAGTTGTCCGAGCCAACCTCCTGCGACTGCTCGCGAAGGTTTGCTACAACGGTCGAAACAGCCTTGTCGATACCGCGCTTCAAGTCCATTGGATTTGCACCTGCGGTAACATTCTTGATACCCACGCCGATGATAGCCTGAGCGAGAACGGTTGCGGTTGTTGTACCGTCACCTGCATCGTCATTAGTCTTAGATGCAACCTCGCGCACCATCTGCGCACCCATATTTGCGAATGAGTCCTCCAACTCAACCTCCTTAGCTACTGTTACACCGTCCTTTGTGATGTGTGGTGCACCAAAAGGTTTGCCGATAATCACATTTCGACCCTTAGGGCCGAGTGTTACCTTTACTGCGTCTGCCAAAGCATCAACACCCTCCTTGAGGAGGTTTCTAGCTTCAACATTATATTTAATTTCCTTTGCCATAATCGTATTACTCTTTGTTAGAAAATCGTTCCGATGGACTCTTTTTGCACCTTACTTGCGTCGTAAATGCTCACATAGGTCTACTATGCTGTGCTTTCCGCCGCTGCGTAACGCACAAAAATAGCCTCATCGCCTCCGATTTTGAATGTATGGAATTTAGTTTCGTTATCCGTTATTTCTCAACTACTGCGAGGATATCGCGCTGCGCCATCATAAGGTAGCTCACGCCATCGATGTTCAACTCGGTGCCTGCATACTTGCCATACAACACCTCGTCGCCAACCTTTACCTCCATCTTAACCTCGGCGGTGCCAGGACCTACCGCTACTACTTTGCCCGCTGCCGGCTTCTCCTTTGCCGAGTCGGGAATAATCAAACCGCTTGCTGTTGTTGTTTCAGCAGGGTTTGGGAGTACGAGTACTCTGTCTGAAAGTGGTTTTACTGTCATAATTCTATATGTTTTATTATTTTCTGTTTGCTTTTCTCTTTATCAATCTGCGTGCCAAGCAACCTTGGTCTGCCATTTTGACACATTTATCGCAGATAATCCTCGAAATAGTCGGTCACCTTCTGCATCAGGTGCACACGCCACTTGCCACGTACGTTGTGTCGCGAACGAGGGTATGGGAAGTAGTCAACTGGCACGTTTGCCACTACGCAAGCATCGACAAACGAGAGCGAGTGCTGCCAAACTACCACGTCATCTATCACACCCTGGCAAATCAAGAGCTTGCCTTTGAGGTTCTTTGCCTGCGGAATGAGCGATGTTGCAGCAAAGCCCTCTGGATTTGTCTTTTCGGTCTCCATATAGCGCTCGCCATACATTACCTCGTACCACTTCCAGTCGATTACGGGACCACCTGCAACGCCCACCTTGAATACCTCGGGGTAGTGTGTCATCAGCGAGATAGTCATAAATCCGCCATACGACCAGCCGTGAACACCTACGCGCTCTTTGTCGGCCCATTTGTGCGAGAGCAACCACTGCAAGCCCGCCATCTGGTCCTCCATTTCGGCTTTGCCGCACTGCTTATGGATTGCCTTCTCGTACTCGGTGCCTTGGTTGAGCGTACCGCGGTTATCCATAACAAAAACCACGTAGCCACGCTGTGCCATATACATCTCCCAACGGCGCAACTCCGCCTGGAAGGTGTTGCGCACCATCTGCGAGTGCGGACCGCCATAGACGTAGAGTATTACGGGATATTTCTTACTCTCGTCGAAGTCGAGCGGCTTGATAAGGCGGTAGTGGTTGTTGTACTTTCCATCAGCCGACTTGACCGAGCCCAGCTCGATTTTAGAGTAGTTAAAATCCTTCGATGGATCCTCGGCACGGAACACCTCGCGGTAGAACTTGCCGTCGGTCGAGCCTACGGCCACCACGCGCGGAACATTCAATGATGAGTAGTTGTCCGCAAAGTGCTTTCCGTCGGGCGAGACGGTGCAGTTGTGCCAACCCTCACCACGAGTGAGCTGGCAAACCTTGCCATTGCGAAGCGAGATACTGAAGAGGTGCTGCTCAATAGGCGAAACCTCAGCCGAGTAGTAGAAAACCGACTTGTCGTTGTGTGCCACATACTCCACATCGGCATTGACCTTTGTCAAACGCTCGGTTGTACCCTTCGAGAGGGTGTGCAGGTAGATATTTTTGTAGCCGTCACGATTGTCGGTGGTGTAGATGAAACGATCGTTGTCGATGAAGTAAAGCGGCTTCTGAGGCTCCACCCAACGATCGTTCTTCTCGGTCAAGATAGTCTTGATAAAAGCTCCAGTCTTTGCGCAATAGGCGTTTAAGTGCATCTCCTTTTGTGCACGGTTCAACACCTGCACATAGATTACTTTCGAGTCGGGCGACCAAGTGATGTTTGTGAGGTAACGCTCCTCGTCGAAGTCGGTTACGTTGAGATATACAACCGACTTGGCTGCAACGTCATATACGCCGAGCTTTACGTGCTCCGATGGCTGACCGTTCATTGGGTATTTAATATCGATCAGATAGTTGCCCTTAATCGAGGTAATGTCTACCAACGAATAGGTTGCGACGTTTGTTTCGTCTTTCTGATAGAATGCCAACAATGTGTTGTCGGGCGAAGGAAATAAGCCACCGCTGATGCCGAACTCGTTGCGCGAAACCGACTGACCGCATACGATATTCTTGTCCTCGAAGTCGGTTACCTTGTGTTTCTTGCCTTCGTTGTCGTACCAGATAACGTTATTGTTCCATACGCCTGCCCTGTTGCGGAACGGGTTTGGCATGCCGATAAGGATAGGCTTGCTAGCGACCAACTTTCCGGTACGAATGTCGTACTGCTCGATATTCTCGCCGTTGGTGTGCTCGTATATTGCCGAGTTCTCCTTATTGAAGCGAATATTGTAGTCCTGTGGTACGAGGTCGCGGTTGAGAATAGCATCCTCCATAGTGAGGAGTTTGCGCTCCTGTCCCTGAGCGACAACGGTTGCACAAAGTGCTATGAAAAGTAAAAATTTCTTCATTTAGAAGAGGTATTTTTCGGTTTTAACTCTATTTACCAATACTTCGATGTCGTTCCAAGCCTCCTCGCCGAGAGTTGGGCCTACAACCTCGATAACCTTGCCTGCGGTGATTGCACCGATGGTGCCGCACTGTCGCAACGACAATCCCTCGCACAAACCATACATAAATCCTGCGGCGTAGAAGTCGCCTGCGCCCGTAGTATCTACGCGCTTTGCTGCTGCCATAATGCCAATATGGAGTACCTCGCCTTTATGCTTGATAAGAGCACCTTTGGTGCCGATTTTCACCACTACGAGGTCGCACATCTCCGAGATATACTGCAAGGCGTTGATTGGCTCAGCCTCGCCCGAGAATACGCGCGCCTCGTCCTCGTTAGCAAAGACGATGTCGATATATTTTGCCACAATCGAGCGCAAGAACTCGAGGTTCTCCTCTACGACATTGAAGCTTGCCAAGTCGATTGCCACCTGCAAGCCGCACTCTTTCGCAGTACGAATGGCAGTCTCGATGAGTGAGTGCTCCTGCACGAGGTATCCCTCGATGTAGAGGCAGTCGTAGCCCTCAAAAATCGCAGGTGAGATATCCGATGCGTGCATTTCGGCCGCTGCACCAAGATAGGTGAGCATTGTGCGCTCGCCATCGGGCGAAACCAACGAGATGCACTTGCCCGAAGGGTTCTTGCCACGGAAGATTTTACCTTCGATGCCGAGGTTGTTCAGCGCCTGTTCGAATCTGTCGCCCGTATTGTCGTTGCCTACCTTACCGATGAAGCCAACCTCCGAGCCAAGACGTGCCATTGCACGAATGGTGTTGTCGGCCGAGCCTCCGAGCGAAAGCGAGTGGGGTAGACCTGCTACCTCCTTCGAAATCTCCGACTGCAGTGCGGTGCCGACAAGCGACATTGAGCCGCGAGCGATGTTGTGCTTGTGAAGTACATCTTCGTTGCGAAGATTTACCAAAACGTCAGTAAGGGCGTTTCCGATACCTATAACTCTTTTCATTTACTCTTATGTTTGGGTTGCAGGGTTGGGTTAAATCGAAAGGATCTTTACCAACTCTATGTTCTCTTTATTTACCTGTTTGGTTCGTCCGAGGGCCTTCGAGAATGGCACGTAGACCATCTCCATATCACGGATACCTACCATAACGTTGCGCTGGCCATCTTTCAGCGCTGAGATAGCGGCCGCTCCGAGTCGCGATGCGAGGATACGATCGGCTGCGGTAGGCGAGCCACCGCGCTGCAAGTGTCCGAGGATTGTTACGCGCGCATCGTACTGCGGGAACTCCCTCTTTACACGCTCGGCTAAGCCCATTGCTCCACCCGTTGCAGGGTTCTCGGCAACGAGTACGATAGCCGAGTTCTTACTCTTGCGGAAGCCGTTGTCGATGAGGTTCTTCAACTGGTCGGTTTCGGTCTCCATCTCAGGGATAATTGCCGCCTCGGCTCCCGATGCGAGCGCGCCATTGAGGGCGAGGTAACCTGCGGTATTACCCATAACTTCCATAAAGAACAGACGCTCGTGCGAGGTTGCCGTGTCGCGCAACTTATCGACCGCCTCCATAATAGTGTTGAGCGCAGTGTCGTATCCAATGGTCGAGTCGGTGCCCGAAAGGTCGTTGTCGATAGTTCCCGGCAGTGCCACGATAGGCACATCGAACTCTCGTGCGAGGGTCTGTGCACCTGTGATTGTACCGTCGCCACCAATTACAACCAAGGCGTCAATCTCGGCCTTGCGCATATTCTCGTACGCCTGCTTACGACCCTCCGCCTCGCGGAACTCGGGACAACGAGCTGTCTTGAGAATTGTACCTCCCTTCTGTATAATGTTACTTACACTCGATGATGTAAAATCGACAATTTCGCCTGTAATCAAACCTTTATAGCCGCGCATAATGCCCTTTACACGCAAACCGTTGTAGATTGCGGTACGTGTTACAGCGCGAATTGCGGCGTTCATGCCGGGTGCATCACCACCCGACGTCAATACTCCTATACACTTAATTGTAGCCATAAAAAGATGCTATATTTGAAATAATTTTCAAATATAATACAAATTGTTGGACCAGCCAAGGTGTTGCCATAAAAAACGCTATTTGGGGTAGAAAAAAAACTGCCCACTTGGAACAAGTGAGCAGCAAATTGTATGCTACGATTTATGTTGCCACAACCTTTTGTTGGTGAGCAACCATACTGCCAAATAGGAGAGTCCCGCAAGTAAAACAAGCGATACCGAGATAGCCGAGATAGCCTTCGCCATACCAAATTTCTCGACAAGCTGCGCAATCGTACCAAACTTCCAAAGCTCTATCGTAGCGATCCATGCCGAATCTAAACTTATGCCGAAGATTGATATGCATAGTGCTATAAAAGCCGCTGCAAAGGCGATAATAAATAGCCACAGCAGGAACTTAAACCAAATAGCTACGAGGCGATTTATGGCATTGACAATCCTCGAGACTTTGGCTATCATTTCAGCCTTGCGACCCTCATCAACATTGCCCCCGCTCTTAGCTTTAGCTAGCGCAAGAAAGAGGTTGAGGAGTATGTATGAAATTATAGCGATTAACATATTGTCTGGGTTCGATATTACTCTTTTTGAACTCTCGTTTTACTGTTTTGTGAGTTGTGCAAGTACGGCCTCAATCTCGGCTACATTGACCGAGTCTTTAATCAGCACAAGTTTCTCCTTGTCAAGCAGATATAGTGCCGGTATGGCTCTCACGTTGTAGAGGTTTTCGCGCTCGATATGACAACCTCTGTCGTAGCCGTTAATCCACTCGGACGGTATATCTGCGTAGTGCTTGTGCCACTCGTCGAGGTTTTCGTCAGGGTAAATTGCTAAAATTTTTAAGAGACCCCTCTTCTGCAAATCCGATATGATTTTCGACTGCTTGAGCGCCTCGGTAACCTCGCGGCACATAGTGCAACCAGGGTTGTTTATGTAGATGATTACAAAGTCGTTTTTCAACGTATAAAGGTTGCTATAGCGTCCCGACTTTGTGTAGTAGTCGAAGTCGTTGGCCTTGTGCCCAAGGCGATTTTGCGAGACAATTCGCAGATTGTACTCGGGAGCCATCTTCTCGTACTTGTCGTAGTGCGGATAGGCGAGCTGCGCCTCTAAAACGGCAATATACAACTCGTCGCTTCTATATGGCGAGTTGGGGTCGTAGAGCACTCGCTCGGAGAGCATTACGAAGTAGTCGAACATCTTCTTCGAGATAGATGCCTTCTGCATCAACTCGCGTATAGGCTCCTGGTTGAGAGGCCCGACATAGCCCACCACATACGAAGTAAATGCCCTTAGCATATCCATCGTGTCGGCCTTGGTGGTCCAGAGCGTGTCGGCAAAGTCAAATTTATCCCAGAAGTGGTCGCGCATATAGGCTGGGATATGCTCCTCGGCTACATGTATAGGTGGTTGCACGTAGCTGAAACGATAGCTCTTTGCCGGGGCGCTCTTCTCCTGTTTTGGAGCGCAGCCCAGGCAAAATGCTGTCAGAATTATTGCTAGTGCAAGCCCTTTCATTGTATGATTATCTTGCAACCAATTTGTAGTCGGTACCCTCGGTAATGGTCTCCTCGGTGAAGACATTTCCGTATCCGTCTGTTGCCTCGACTCTAATCTGAGCGTCCTTATTCTTCAACTTATACTTGTAGAGGTGGTAGCACTCCGACCAAGCCGAGCGACCCTCGTAGTAGTTGTAGTAGAAGGCTGCGGTGTACCAATCCACGCTAATCTCTATGCCATCTGCAGCACGGCGTGGATCCTCGTAAGTGTAGCTTCCAATACAAGCATTCGAAGGCAAATTGATTGCCACCTTCTCCATGTTACCTGTGTGAACACCATCCTCATAGACCTTCACAACCCACTTGCTATCGGCATTGTAGATGTTGGCTACGAGGTAGTCCTCGCCAAATGTGAAGGCGAAGTAACCGGTCTTGTCGTATGTGTCGGTATCCTTGCGTGCACGACCTGTGATGGCGTCGCCTCGGTGCAGACGCATCTGCTTATTCTTGGTGTTCATACCCTCGTTTACGCCCATAAAGTACGACTCTACAAACTTGTTGCCATCGCATACGAATACATTGTAGCCTGTAGGCGCACCGTCGCAAGCGATGTTACCTCTCCACCAAACGCCACACAATGCACCAACATTGTGGTCGTAGAGTTTTGTGTGAGGACCATCTGCCTCCTCTACGCTATACTCGAAGTTACGAGAGTAGTGGGTGTGACCCGATACGATGTGAGCCTCGTTGAACTCGCAGAGCAAATCCTCTATCTGCTCAACATAGTTTCCGGTGTTGCGGAAAATTGGAGCGTGAACGCACAAAATAACCAACTTATCCTTTGGTACAACTGCCAAATCCTGCTTCAACCACTCATATTGGTGCTTGAGGAAGCCCTCAGCATACTTGCCACTCTTGTCAGCGTGCTGGTAAACGATGTTACGCATACTTACGATATGCACATCGCCACGGTTGAACGAGTAATCAACAGGGCCAAATATTGCCTCGTGGTTACGCTGAGCCTTCAACTCGAAGGTCGAACTACGGTCATCGGCACTGATAGTTACGCCGTCACCATAGTATGTGTTGTCGTGGTTGCCGTATGTCTGGAACACAGGCAAACCTGCCTTCGATACAGCGAAAGCATCACGCATATCATCACGCAAGCTCTCTGTGTTTGTACCGTCGCTGTTTGCGATGATATCACCAAGAGTCATACCGTAGCAGTTGATACCGGTAGCCTTTACATCCTGACTGTGCTTTTTGATTGCAGGTACAGCCTCTGTGTTGAAGCGGTTGAACTGTGTAGTGTTACGCACCTGCGGGTCGCCGATAGCGAAGAGTGCAAACTTCTTCTCCTTGCCGCCTGCAAGAGGGGTGAGAGTAAAGTCGTACTGTGGTGAATTCTTCGGATATGGCTGATAGAAGCAAGGCTGCCCAAACTCATTGATTGGCACCTCGTACTCAGCTGGCAGCGAAATGTAGATATACCAAGTATCCTTAGTGATGTCGTTTATCTCGTAGTAACCGTTCTGGTCGGTTGTTACAACGCGGAAACCGTCGCTGACAGCAACTCCTGCGATAGGGTTGCCATTGGTATCCTTCACATAGCCATAAACATCCTCGTAGAAGATTACGAACTCGTCCTGATACGAATCCAAAACCTCCAACTCGCCACCTACGCCCGCAGAGTAGTTGATGGTCTTAAACTCCTTGACGATACCCGGCTTGATGACGCGGTTGCTCCAACTGCGAGTCATCTTGTCGCCCGATGCGGTTACGAAATCGATCGAGCAAGCGCCTGTCTCAACAGCAGGAATTGTGATGTAGAGTACCTTGTCGGTAGTTGTCGAGAGTACGAAATTGTCAGGCAATGAGTATGTAATGGTGTTGGTGGTGTTTGCGGTGGCTGCGATTGTAGCCTCGGCGCAATTAACATCGAACTCGCCCGATAACTTTGCGTTGTCGAGAGATGTGATAACCACCTTATCCAATACTACACCCTCGGCATAAGCTCTTACAGGGAAGCGCAAAACGCCTGCGAGGTGCTTCAACTTAACATCGCTGCTCTTGTTCTCGACATAAGCACACATTGGAGCGCAATCCTGCGCAAATGTACCCTCCACGTAGCTCTGCTCGGCAGGAAAGACAACCTTCGACGGCGAGTTGAGCAGTGTCGCCGAGTAAGGGTAGGTGATGTGGTAAGGCTCGCCAATAGTCGAGGCGATGTTGAACGTTGCAACGCTCTTGTTCGAGGCGTCAATTGCAGCCTCCGACGAAGCTACTCCGTTTATTACGATGCGATCGCCCTCGCTCCAATAGAGAGGGTAGATACCGTCATTACCCTTATCGCCAAGCGATGTACGGGTTGGCTCCAACGAAATTGAGATTGTTGTTTCGTTGCCATCTCCAATCGGAGTCGTTGTTGGGTCAGTCTGACATCCAAATAGCGCGATAGCGCAAATAACAGATAAAGTTACACGAGTAAAAAGTTTCATATTATTTAGGTTTTAGAATTTATTCTATCATCTTTGTATAGGTGTAGTCTGTTCCCTCGGTAATCTTGGTTTCGGTATATTCGTTGCCAAAGCGGTCGATTGCTACAACCTTAATCTTTGCACTCTTGTTTTTGAGTCTGTATCCATACATATGATAGCAACCCTGACGAGAACCGCTACTATCATCAGTACGGCCTAATACACCAAGATATAGACCTGTAACATACATATCTCCACTTGTGCTAACTGTCGATTTGAACGGATTACTTAACGAACCGTCGCCTGTTAAACTGCTAAATAGTGGTCGTGCAATATTATGATATTCCAAGAGCTTCATATTGCCTGTGTGAACACCATCCTCGTAAACCTTTATAGTCCATTGGCTATCTGCGAAATAGATGTTGGCCAAGAGTATATCCTCGTCGAAGTTGAAAGCGTAGTAACCCTTGGTGCCGTTTGCATTATCGCCCGAAATCGCAGCTCCTGTAATGGCGTTACCTCGATAGAGACGCATCTGGTGCGAGCGTTTGTTCATACCCTCGTGGTAGCCCGTGTAGTACCAATCCGAGAAGGTTTTACCCTCGCCAATAAAGACTCCAAAACCGCACGGAGCGCCGTCGCCACACATATTCGATGTCCACCACGCACCGCAAAGTGCGCCCATATTGTGCTCGAAGACATTGTCGTATCCGGTGCCGAGAACCTTGTGCTCATATTTCTGATTGACAACATGAGTGTGTCCCGACATAATGTGAGCCTCCTTGAAGGTGTTGAGCAGAGCGAGTACCTCTTGTATGTGGTGAGTGTCGCGATTATAAAGCGGAATGTGAACGCAAAGCACGACAGTATGATCCTTTGGTACGAGTGCCAAATCCTGCTTCAACCACTCGATTTGCTCATCGAGGAAGCCCGGCTCATAACCGGCTGGACTTGTGTTTATCGTATATACAATATCGCGCATACCGACAATATGAATATCGCCACGATTGAACGAGTAGTTGATCGGACCAAACATATCCTCGTGTGCGCGTTGCGCTGCCAACTCGAAGGTCGAGCTACGCTCGTCAGCAGAGATTGGCTGCTTTGAACCAAAGTATGTGTTGTCGTGGTTACCCATAACTTGGAATACGGGCAGTCCTACGCTTGAAACAGCGAAGCCGTCACGCATATCGTCGCGGTACTCGCTTGAATTTGTCGAGTTACCATTCGAGATGATATCGCCCAAGGTTATACCATAGCATGGAAGACCGCTTGCCTTGACCTCGTCGCAGTGTTTTCTGATGCCCGGAATGGCCTCGTTCTTGAAACGAATAAATCTGCTCTCAGCCGACACCTGGGGATCGCCAAAAGTGAAGAGTGCAAACTTTTTTTCCTTACCTCCGGCGAGAGGTGTCAAGGTGAAGTCGTAGCGGTTTGTATGGTCAGGATATGGCTTGTAGAAGTGTGGCTGACCAAACTCGTTGGTTGGCACCTCGTATTCGGAAGGAATCGAGATGTAGATGTAACGACAATCCTTGGTTATGTTGTCTATTTTGTAGTAGCCCTTCGAGTCGGTTGCAACAACCGAGAAACCGTCCGATACGGCTACGCCCGATATGGGATTACCGTTTGTATCCTTCACGTATCCCTCGACGATAGGGTAGTAGACAAGGAGGTAGTCCTCCTCCGATTCCATCGACTGCAGCGTGCCTGTAACACCCTGCTTGTAGGTGATGCTCTTGAACTCCTTGACAACACCTGCTGTTACGCTGTTACCGTTCCATAAAGCTGTCATCTTCTTGCCCGAAGTTTCAACGAACTCAATCGAGCACTGGCCGACCTCTACAGCAGGAAGCGTAATGTGGAAAATGCTCTCCTTGCTGGTCGAAAGGGTGAAATTATCTGGTAACGAGTAGGTTGTTGTGTTGGTTGAATTTGCATCGGCTGTAACTGTAGCTGTAGTGCAATCAACCTCGAACTCACCTGCGATTTTTGCTCCGTTGAGTGCTGTTATGACAACTCTGTCGAGAGTGACATTCTCCACCTCGGCCTTTATCGGAAAGCGCAAAACGCCTGCGAGGTGCTTCATCTCTATGTCGCTATTTTTCACTGTTGCATATCCGCACATTGGAGCACAACCCTGCGCAAAAGTGCCTTCTGCGTAGCTCTGCTCGGTAGGGAAGAGAACTTTTGGCGATACACCCTCCGAATATGGGTATGTGATGTGGTATGGTGTATCCAATACAGCATTTATATTGAATGTTGCAATGGCCTTACTCTCCGCCGAGATTACAGCCTCGTTCGAAGCTATACCATTTATCGCAATCTTGTCACCCTCGCTCCAAAATACGGGGTAGTTTTCGCCCACCTTCTCGCCAAGCGATGTACGTGTTGCCTGGGTCGAGAGTGTCAAAATGGTTGTTTCTTCTCCTCCTACTACGCAGTTCTCGTCCGCAGGATTGTTGGTACAGCCCACCAGCAACAGAGCAAAAGATGCAAGTACAAGTGTAAAGTTTTTCATATCGATAGTTAGTTTTTTATTTTGGTTTTGTTTATCCTTTTTAGAGATGGTTTTTGAATAAAGCCCACCTTCTCGCTACAAAGTTAATAATTTTATTATTAAAAAGAAACAAAATAGTGTGTAATAATGTGATGCAACCACCAAATTAAAGCGTGGCTCAATTCTTGCGCTGTTGCAAAGCGGTAACACAAAAATCGAAATAAGATGGAAACAAAAAAGATGTCTACGGGGTTTCGCCTATCGGTGGCTACCCTTGCAATTATGAATGTGACGGCAGTTGTAAGTCTGCGCGGTCTGCCTGCGGAGTCGGTCTATGGCCTATCTTCCGCCTTTTACTATCTCTTTGCGGCGATAGTTTTCCTTATTCCTACAGCCTTGGTGGCGGCTGAGCTGGCGGCAATGTACTCCGACAAACAGGGTGGAGTCTTCCGCTGGGTAGGTGAGGCTATGGGCGCACGTATGGGCTTTTTGGCGATTTGGATTCAGTGGATTCAATCGACCATCTGGTACCCAACGGTGCTCACTTTTGGTGCTGTGTCGATTGCCTTTATCGGCATGGATCAGACCCACGATATGGCCCTCGCCTCGAACAAGGTCTTTACTCTTATCGTGGTGCTTGCAATCTATTGGGTAGCAACATTTATCGCCTTGAAGGGCTTGAATTGGGTAGGAAAAATCAGTAAGTGGGGTGGTCTCATCGGAACGATTATCCCTGCCGGCCTGCTTATTGTTATGGGTATCGCCTACCTCGCTACGGGCGGCACCAACCATATGGATATGTCGCAGGGCTTCTTCCCCGACCTCTCGAAGTTCGATAACTTGGTCTTGGCGAGTGGTATCTTCCTCTTCTACGCCGGTATGGAGATGATGGGTGTACACGTTATGGACGTCGACAACCCTCGCAAGAACTATCCGAAGGCTATTTTGCTTGGTGCTTTGGTTACGGTTTTGATCTTTATTTTTGGAACTTTCTCGCTCGGATTTGTTATTCCTGCCAAGGAGGTGAACTTGACACAATCGTTGCTCGTAGGCTTCGATAATTACCTCTCTTACTTCAAGGTTTCGTGGGCTTCGCCTATCGTGGCTATTGCGCTGATGTTTGGCGTGTTGGCAGGTGTGTTGACCTGGGTTTCGGGTCCGTCGAAGGGTATCTTTGCCGTAGGTAAGGCGGGCTATCTTCCACCGTTCCTGCAGGCGGAGAATAAGAATGGCGTGCAGCGCAATATCCTCATTATTCAGGGCGTTGTCGTGACCCTCTTGGCACTTCTCTTTGTCGTGATGCCGTCGGTGCAGTCGTTCTACCAGATTCTCTCACAGCTCACAGCGCTTCTATACCTCATTATGTATATGCTGATGTTTCTTTCGGCCATCGTTTTGCGCTATCGTCGCGCATCGAAGGAGCGTCCGTTCCGACTCGGCGGAAATGCTACGATGTGGATCATCTCGGGCATTGGATTCTTGGGCTCATTGCTCGCTTTTGTGTTGAGCTTTATCCCACCTGCACAGATTGCTACGGGTAGCACAACCGTCTGGTATTCAGTACTGTTTGGAGGTGCGTTTATAGTGATAATTTTGCCGTTTATCATCTACGCTTTGCGCAAGCCCGAGTGGCGTAATAAGCAGGCTGTCTTCGCCCCATTCGAGTGGGAAAATGAGCAAAACAAGAATTAGTTTTTCGAACATAAAAAAAGGAATCGACTTTTTGGTCGATTCCTTTTCGTTCAGTGTCGTTTAGGCGACTACTCCTGCTCCTGACGGTGCAACTGCTCTACATAGATAGCGTGAGCCATCTTGTCGCGCTTTGCAATCGAAGGCTTAGTGAAGTACTGACGAGCGCGAAGCTCCTTCAAAACACCTGTACGCTCGTACTTACGCTTAAACTTTTTGAGAGCGCGCTCGATGTTCTCGCCCTCCTTAACTGGCATGATAATCATAACTATTTTCTGTTTTTTATTGTTTTGTATTCTGTTTGTTTGGCGGCTGACCTTTAACGCCTTACAGCCATTGGCGTTTTCCGAAATTTTAGTTAGTCGAATCTCTGCGGTGTAGTACCAAAAAGAAGATAGGGTGCAATGGCTCGCGCCTGCTCCTCGGTGAATATGTTATTCATCTGCATCTCCTCGATACTATTCCAACCTCCTTTCGATTCCCTTGTTTCTAAAATTAGTTTTGCTGCCTTTCGAGACATATATGGATGATGCTCGAAATCAGAAGCGGGTGCAAAGTTAATATCTATTTTTGAAATTTTGCAACTATCGCAATAAATTTGTTCAGAAATTAGTGCAAAATTCTCCGGAGTGACGCATTTTAGCTCCGAAATTTGCTCTTTTCGGACAAATCCGCCCAATAATTTGCGATATTCCATCACTGCGACCACCGTCTTTTCGCCAATTCCTCGCACCTTGCGGAGTGTTGCCGAGTCGGCAGAGTTTATCTCGACGAGCCCTGCGAATGGGTCGCGCACGCTCAAAATTACGAAGTGCTCGAGCGAATCGGCCATCTCCTTGCTCACGGCGTAGCAGTCGCGCAACTCGTTCATCGAGAAGATACCACCGCCACGTTTGCGGTACTCGATGAGTGCCTCGGCTTGGCGTGTCGAGAAGCCTATAAGGCGCAGATACTCAATACCTACAGTGTCAATCGCGAACTTCTCGAACGGACGTGGCGAAAAACGCGGTTTGCGCTCCTTTTGGAGGGTGTCCGGAGTCTTTGTCTTGGGTTTTGTGGCGTACTTCTCACCAATTTTAATGTACGGGCGTACGCGCGTGAACATCGAGTCGCTTACGCCGTAGCAGAGTGCAAACTCTTCAGCTATTCCAAAGATCTTGCCTGCGGTGCGGTACTTTACGATGCTTACTGCCGTGCGCTTGTCGAAGCCGAGCAGTAGCAACTCGTCGTAGGTTACCGTATTGGGGTCGAACGTAAAGAGTGTATCGCGCTTTGCGACGCTCGTCTGCTCCTCAGTTTCGACCTTGCTGATAGTTCGGATTGTATCGCTCTTTTCGCTCTTCTCGGCGAGGGTTACACCCTTGCGTGGAGTTGCGAAGTATGCGATAAGTGCGATGACGACAATAATCGTCACCACGTAGATTATGCCTCGTATGTTCTGTTTGCTGAACATTTATGAATTGACCCACTCTGCTCCGTCTGAGAGCTTTAACATACTATAGCGCTCCGATGGCGATGGAATCTCCTTGCCAATACCATACTCCGCCCAACGGCTGTTTACGAGGTCGATAGTTGCCTTGTCGGCCGTTACGATATTTGGCCAGCGCGAAGGATTTTCGTCATTTGCGCCTGGGCGTTTTGCGCGAGCATCGATAACGAGGGTCGAGCCGTGAAGCGTGATGTCGCGTGTAGGCTCGGTGTTCGCCGCACCTAACCACAACAACTCATTTGCCGTCATCTTCTCGGCACGGCTATCAAAAATTGCTACGAAGTTGCAGTTTGTAACCTTAGCCACCTCGCTCATGTCGATTTTGAGGTCATTGTCGGCAAAGAGCAATAGTGTTCCCCACTTGTCGAGTAGGGTAGTGTCGGCCACAATGCCATCAGGTAATGCCTCCACGTCGAAAGTTATCTTCTCCTTGCGCTCTGCCACGTTTGTCAAATCGAGAGCCACCTTTCCGCCATAGCCACAAGTTGCGGTTGCGTGATCGAGAACATCATAGATGCCCTCGCTGCGAATTAGCGACTTTTTAAGGTCGCAGTTGCGCATCAACCACGCCATCTCCTCCTCCGAACGAATGTTGGTCGAGGCGGGGGTGAGAAGTAGGTATTTATTAAACATCATCTGTCCTGCGCCCCACAAGCCGAGAGCCACCTTCGAGGCTTGGCGTTCGTAGAGCTGGCGCATTGAGATAATTGTGATATTGTGCTGCGTACCTGCCGACGGCATAAACATATCTTCGACCTCGGGCTGCATCACAAGACGTATCGGCGCAAGGAATATGCGCTCGGTAGCCATTGCGATGTAGGCGTCCTCCTGCGGTGGAATACCCACGATTGTAGCAGGATAGATTGCCTCCTTGCGATGAGTTATGGCTGTAACGTGGAACTTCGGATAGTAGTCCGTGAGCGAGTAGAAACCTGTGTGGTCGCCAAAATCGCCCTCGAGGACCTTCTCCTCCGCAGTATCGACATAGCCCTCAATCACGAAGTCGCAATCTTCGGGCACGTAGATGTCGTTTGTGATACACTTGACGAGCTTAACGGGTTTGCCGCGCAGCAATCCCGCCAAGAGGTATTCGTCGATATTATCAGGTACGGGAGCTGTTGCCGAGTAGGCATATACGGGGTCGCCACCTATTGCCACCGATACGGGCATCTTCTTGCCTTGAGCTTTGTAGCCCTCGTAGTGGCGTGCACCCGTCTTGTGACGGTGCCAATGCATACCTGTAGTGTGGTCGTCAAAGACCTGCATGCGGTACATTCCCACATTGCGAATACCCGTTACGGGGTCGGTCGTATGAACCATCGGAAGGGTCACAAAACGACCTCCGTCGTGCGGCCAACATTTCAGAATTGGCAACAACGACAAATTTGCAGCTTCGCCCTCGAGTACGACCTGCTGACACGCCCCGCGACCCTTTTTCTTGCGCGGAAACCACTTCGATGCCTCGCCCAAGAGCGGTAGAAGTCGCAGCTTATCAACAAGGTTCTCCTTTGGAGAGGTTACTGTGCCTATAAGGTTGTTCAATCGCTCTGAGATATCGCCGAGTTGCTCCACACCGAGTGCCATAGCCATTCGGCGCTCCGAGCCATAGAGGTTGGTCAAAACGGGGAACTCCTTGTCTGTATTCTCGAACAAGAGTGCCTTGCCACCGCCCTCTGTTTTTACCATTCGGTCAGTGATTTCGGCAATCTCCAACTCGGAAGAGACGGGGGTGCTGATGCGAATTAACTCACCAGCCCCCTCTAACTCCTTTATAAAATCCGCAAGCGATTTGTACATACTAAATCTTTATTTCAATTCTGCCTTTGCTGCTGCAATACGCTCCTCGAACATCTTCTTCTCCTTGCCCATAGCCAAGAAACAGATTACAGTCGCGATAACGCTTGCACCGAAGAAACCGATGAAGGTCAAATCCCAACCGTTTGCGCCGCTTTCAACGATACGACCAAAGGCGATCTTCGAGAGGAATGCATCACCAATCAAGTAACCGAGCAAGCCCATGAATCCCGCTGCTGTACCTGCTGCATTCTTCGGAACAATAGCGATAGCCTGAATTGAAATCATCGCCACAGGACCATATACTGCGAAACCTGTAACAGCAAGAGCGATCTTTACAATGGTGATATACTCCATGCCGAACATACCTGCGATAACGCCAGCTTTCCAATAGATAAATGCACCGATAGCTGTAACAGCCATACAGAGAACATTCACCGGAGCACAGCGACCCTGGAAGAACTTAGATGAGAGCCAACCTGCAATCAAAGTACCAGGAATAGCCGCAATCATATGGTATACATAGAGGTCCTTGCTGACCGACTTCGAAATGTCGTGTACGTTCTGCAAGTAGATTGGCAACCAGTCCGAAATACCGTTACGTACCAAATATACGAGGATATTTGCAACACCAATAAGCCACAACATCTTGTTCTTCAAAACGTAGTCAACGAACAAGGTCTTGAAAGGAATTTTATCCTCCTCGTTCTTCTTAGCCTTTGCGCCCGAGAAGTCGTTGCGATACTTGTCGATTGGTGGAAGACCGCACGATTCTGGCGTATCACGAATAAACCACCAGCACAAACCAGCTATAGCCAATGCTGCGATAGACGGAATGATAAATGCCTCGCGCCAGCCAGCCTCAGCCTCACTAACACCCAAAGCGGCAAGGATAGAACCTCCGCCAATAACAGCCAATATACCAAGTCCTGAGCTACCGATGTTGTGTGCAGTATTCCATACAGACATCTTGAACGAACGCTCGTTTGTCGAGAACCAATGCGACATTACACGGCCGCATGGAGGCCAACCCATACCCGAGAACCAACCGGTCAAGCACATCAATACAATCAAAATCCAGGTTGTAATAGTGTAGTTACCAAGCGACTTCGATGTGATGGTCTGCGTTGCTTTTGCTACAGGTAAGAGACTCTCGTGGTAGGTCTTAACCTTCCAAGTAGAGTCCTTCTTCATTTGCTCCTTGATATAATCTTTAGCATCAGCTACAGAAAGCTTCTGCTCCTTAGCAACAGTTGCGAGGATAAGCTTGTCGATGATGTCTGCCATCTGCTTGTCGTTAGCCTTTGCATACTTGACCTTTGCCGAGTCGATCGAGATTTTATCCTTTTCTGCAATATCTTGAATCTTCTTCTCTACATACAATTTCTCAGCCTCTTCTGCCGATACGCCCTTAGACTTGATAATATCGGCAACCTCTTCAGCCTGCTTGTTTCCGACAACAGCCTTTATAGCGTGGAAATTCTTGTTTGTGAAAGAGTATTGAGCTGTTAGAGTGTCATTCGGATTTGCATTGAGAGTGTAGTGAGCTGATACCAAATAACCGTCCTCAGTCTCCTCAATATCAACCTTTGTAACTTCGTTAATATCCTTGTTTGAAGCCTTGATATCCTCCTTAAAGTTTGTGGTGAGGTAACTGTGAGTTGCACTTTTTACCTCATCAGCTTTGATTCCTACAGGGTAAGAGATCAAACCTGCAACAAACATTACAAGAACCGAGATGATAAGTCCGAGCGTCATAAACTTACGAGCGTCCGAACGGTCCGAAAGACTACCCATCAAGAACTTACTTACAGCGTAAGCGATAGGGAGTCCCGCCATAGCATCACCGATACCACTTGGGTCGAGGTAACCGAGACTCATCATATCCGCACCTGCGAACGAGAGGTTCTTACGCACAAGATAGTAGGCTGCATAGCCCAAATAGATACCGATAAAGACCTTCAAACGCTGAGTTTTGTAAACTTTAGCCAACATCTCTTCTCGGCTTAGTTCTGGTTTTGGCTTCGGAGGAGCCAAAAAATCTAAAAATGCCATAATGTTATAGTTTTGAGTTATAGTTTTATGTCGTAAATCTGTATCACGCCAACCAAATTGCCCTCGTCATCGACCACAAGTAACGAATTGACCTTATGCTGTGTCATCTCTCGCTCCGCCTCGATGAGTTTGCTCTCGGGACTGATGCACTTCGGCTCGCGTGTAGCGATATCCATCGGGCGAATATCGAAGAATGCCGCCTGGCGACTCTCCATTGCTCGGCGAATATCTCCGTCGGTGATAATACCCAAAATCTCGCCCTTGCGCTCTACAACGATAAGCCCCAAGCCTCCACGCGATATGGCGTGAATCATCTCGGCGGCGGTTGCCTCCTCCGAAACTACGGGGAGGTCGTGGTTGCGCATCACTTGGCCTACTCTCATAAGCAGGCGTCTGCCCAAGCTACCACCCGGGTGCAATCGTGCAAAGTCCTGCGCCGAGAAGTTGCGAAGCTTCATCAGGGCGCAAGCCAACGCATCGCCCAAAGCGAGCTGTGCCGCAGTCGATGAGGTCGGAGCAAGGTGCAATATGCACGCTTCGCGCTCCACCTTCGTATCGAGGTTTATATCTGAGTTCTTCGCCAATGCCGACTCGGTGTTACCCGTCACGGCGATAAGTTTATTTCCGTTTTCGTGAATGAAAGGCACAATCTTCAGCACCTCGTCCGTCTCGCCCGAGTATGAGAGTGCCACGATGATATCCTCCTTCGAAATCATTCCGAGGTCGCCGTGGAAAGCCTCGCTCGGATCGAGGAAGAAGCTCGGTGTGCCCGTACTTGCCAAGGTTGCAGCAACCTTCTTTGCTACAAGTCCCGACTTGCCGATGCCCGTAAGGATAACCTTGCCCTTGCACTCCAATATCGCCTCGACGGCGGCTACAAACTCGCCATTGAGACGCTCCTTGATCTGCAAGATAGCCTCAGCTTCGGTCTGCAACACATCGCAAGCGGTTGCAAGAATTGTATCTCTATCCCCCTGGTTCATCATCTATAAAAGTGATTTAATAACCCCCTCCAAATCCGAGAGGTATAACATATTCGGCCCGTCGCTCTTGGCTGTGTCGGGCGTTGGGTGCACCTCGAAGAAGTAACCATTCGCTCCGAAAGCCTTCGCCGCTTGAGCCATCGATGGTACGAACTTGCGGTCGCCACCCGTAGTGCCGTTCGCACTGCTTGGGCGTTGTACTGAGTGGGTGCAATCCATTACGACGCGCGGTGCGAAGTCGAGCATATCCGCTACATTGCGGAAGTCGACCACGAGGTTGTTGTAACCAAACGAGTTTCCTCGCTCGGTGAGCCACACCTCCTCGGCGCCCGCCTCCATAGCCTTTTGGTATGGGTAGCGCATATCCTCGCCCGAGAGGAACTGCCCCTTCTTGATATTTACCACCTTGCCCGTCTTGGCTGCCGCTACGATAAGGTCGGTCTGACGGCAGAGGAATGCAGGTATCTGCACTACGTCCACCACCTTGCCTACAGCCTCGGCCTGCCATGCCTCATGAATGTCGGTGAGCAGTCGCAAGCCCCACTTCTGTCGTACATCGTTGAGCATCTGCAAACCCTGCTCCAAGCCCACTCCGCGGTAGGAGTGCAGCGAGGTGCGGTTAGCCTTGTCGAACGACGCCTTGAAGATGATGTCGGTGCC
Organism: Alistipes sp.; assembly: GCA_045648965.1. Classification (GTDB taxonomy): domain Bacteria; phylum Bacteroidota; class Bacteroidia; order Bacteroidales; family Rikenellaceae; genus Alistipes. The sequence continues at coordinate 21,478 of JAZRPA010000018.1, forward strand.
GAGTGTGGAGTTTATCTCGCACAACTTCTCCGCCACCGAGTCGAGCAATTCGGCAGATTCGATAACGCAAGGACCTGCAATAAATATCGGTTTCATCTCTCTCTATTTTTGTGAGCCGAGGTAGTGCTCAGCTCGCTCTAAGTCTTCGGGTGTGTCTATTCCGATAGTCTCAATATCGGTTACGCCTACGCCAATTCTATATCCATTCTCCAACCAACGCAGCTGCTCCAGCTTCTCGGCCTGTTCGAGTGGCGACTGCGGCAACTGCGTAATCTCGCCGAGCGTCTTGGCACGAAAGGCGTAGATGCCGATGTGCTTGTAGAAGGTGTGGCGCTTTAACCACTCACTACGCTCGACATCGCGCAAGTAGGGCACCACCGAGCGAGAAAAGTATATCGCTTCGCCCATCTCGTTTATCACCACCTTTGGTGAGTTAGGATTCTCGAGTGCGTCGATGCTGCTCTCCGCCGAAAATGGCTTTACGAGGGTGGCAATATCGATAGCCTCGTTGTCGAAGCACTTTATGAGTGCCTCAATCTGCTCGGGTGCGACAAATGGCTCATCGCCCTGAACATTTATGATAATGTCGGCCTCGTAGCCCACCTTCTCATACGCCTCGGCGCAACGGTCGGTGCCACTTTTGTGGTTTGGCGATGTCATCACCACCTCGCCACCAAACGAAACTACCGTGTCGAAGATGCGCTCGTCGTCGGTTGCTACTACAACCCTCTCGACCACCTTTGCCACCTGCTCATATACGCGCTGCACGATAGGTTTACCGCCCAGCATAGCGAGAGACTTTGCGGGGAAGCGTGTGCTGGCGTAGCGCGCAGGTATAATGGCCAAAACTTTCATCTCTATTTGCTTTCGAGTGCGAGAGCCAACACCTGGTCGTTGGTGCGAACATAGTGGAAGGTCAAGCCCTCGATATACTCCTTTGTAATCTCCTCGACGTCCTTGCGGTTCTCCTCAGGGAGAAGGATTGTGTGGATTCCGGCGCGCTTTGCTGCCAAAATTTTCTCCTTGACGCCGCCAATAGGCAATACACGACCGCGCAACGAGGTCTCACCCGTCATTGCGATGCGCTCCTTAACCTTGCGACCCGTGTAGGTCGAAACAATCGAGGTTATCATTGTAATACCCGCCGAAGGACCGTCCTTTGGTACAGCACCCTCAGGTACGTGGATATTGAGGTCATTCTTCTCGAAGAGCTTAGGACTGATGCCCAACTCCTTGTGGTGGGCCATTACCCACTCGTGTGCGATTGTTGCCGACTCCTTCATCACATCGCCCAAGCTACCCGTAAGCGAGAGTTTGCCCTTGCCCGGTGTGAGGATACTCTCAACGTAGAGAATGTCGCCACCCACCTGAGTCCAAGCCAAGCCGGTAACTACGCCGACCATATCCTTGATTTCGTACTCGTCGTTGTGATACTTAGGCTTGCCCAACACTTTCACAACCTGCTCGGCAGTGAACGATGGCGAGAACTCCTCCTCGAAGGCGATCTCCTTGGCACGCGAACGCGCCAACTTAGCCAGGTGCTTATCCAAAGAGCGGACGCCCGACTCGCGGGTGTAGTCCGAGATAATCTGCTTGATAATGTCGTTGTCGACAATCATCTGCTCCTCGGTCAAGCCGTGAGCCTCGCACTGCTTGCGAATGAGGTGCTTCTCGGCAATCTGAATCTTATCCTCGAGGATATAACCAGGGATATTTATCAACTCCATACGGTCACGAAGTGCAGGGTTAACTGCGCCGATGTCGTTTGCGGTTGCAATGAAGAGAACCTTCGACAAATCGTACTCTGTATCGAGGTAGTTGTCGTGGAATGTGGTGTTCTGCTCAGGGTCCAATACCTCCAACAACGCCGACGATGGGTCGCCGTGGTTGCTTACGGTAATTTTATCAACCTCATCGAGAATGATGACAGGGTTTGACGAGCCGGTGCGCTTGATGGTCTCGATAATTCGACCAGGCATAGCACCGATATATGTACGGCGGTGTCCGCGGATCTCCGCCTCGTCGTGCAAACCACCCAAAGCAATACGGCCGAACTTACGTCCGAGAGCCGTAGCTACCGACTTACCGAGCGAGGTTTTACCAACTCCCGGAGGGCCATAGAGACAGAGAATTGGAGATTTTAAATCTCCCTTAAGCTTAATCACGGCCAAGTGCTCCAAGATACGATCCTTAACCTCCTCTAAGCCGAAGTGATCAGCGTCGAGCTGCTCGCGAGCATTCTTGAGGTTGAGGTTATCCTCTGTAAATTCGTTCCAAGGCAGATCTACCATCAGCTGCAAGTAGGTCATCTGTACCGAGTACTCCGCTACAGCAGGGTTGAGGCGCTCCATCTTGGCGAGCTCCTTCTCAAACATCTCGGCAGTGCTCTTATCCCACTTCTTCTTTGCAGCAGCCTCGCGCAGACGCTTGATGTCGCCATCTTCGTCGTCGCCAAGCTCCTGCTGAATGGTGCGCATCTGCTGCTGGAGGTAGTAGTCGCGCTGCTGCTTGTCGATCTCTAACTTAACCTTGTTCTGGATATCCTGCTTGATCTCGAGCAACTGCTGCTCGCGGATAAGAATTTCGAGCAACTTGCGTGAACGAGCCAACAAACCCGGAGCTTCGAGCAACGCCTGGCGGTCGTCGTCCGAGAACTCGAGGTTCGAGCAGATAAAGTTTACAATACCTCGTCGCGAGTCGATATTCTTAATCGCAAACGAAGCCTCCTTAGGCATTGTAGGCGATGTGTTGATGATGTTGAGTGCTACGTCCTTGATAGACTCTATGAGCGCATCAAACTCTACGCTATTCTTCTCTGGAGCAGAGTCGAGCAATGGCGTAACTTTGGCCTTGAAGAAAGGCTCGGTCGAGATATACTCACCCACCTCAATCTTCTCCAAGCCCGAGAGGATAACTGTGAGGTTGCCGTTTGGCATCTCGAGAATTTTCAAGATGCGGGCTGCGGTACCCACGCGGTACATATCGTCCGGAGTCGGAGTCTCAATCTCGGCATTCTTCTGCAATACAGCTCCGAGAAGTCCGTTCTCGGCCTGTACGGCACGCACAAGGGCAATGCTCTTCTCGCGACCTACCGTGATAGGTGTGATGGCACCCGGAAAGAGCACCGAGCTACGCAAAGTGAGTATCGGCAAAATCTCGGGGAGCTGAACCTCCTCGACGGTGTCATCTTCGTTGCCGGTGATGATTGGAATAACCTGGTGCTTCTGGTCGGTGATGTCCGGCGAGAGACCCAAGTCGTCAAACATAATGTCGTTATTATCTTTCTTTCCCATAATTCTCAAATTTGTTTGTTGCTGTTAATTGCAAAGAGTGATGTCGTTGGCCATGATATAGCACCAAGAAACAGTTCTCCAGCCTGCCCAATAGCATTGAATGTGGCCAGTTATCTTTACTCGTTTATCGGCAAAATCTCGCAAGTTTATATCGGCGTTAATGCCAACTCCAATCTCGGTTATTTCTTCCACTATTGTTTTGGGACCGTTATAATAATCCTCAACCACCAACGGCTCATATTTAACCTTAACAGGTTTGTCGAGTATTAACTTGAAGCCGATAACCTCACTCATTCCGTCCGTCTCTCTCCATTGATGAATACGTGTTAAATCGCCATAACGGTTCGAATACATTCTCAGCTCGCCCTGGAGTGTTGCGATGTAATTTTCTTGGATTAACGTAGATGATTGGCTTTGTTGGCTATATGTGTTGCCAGCATAGCTTTTGGTCGCAAATGTTGCGGCCATTATCATAGTGAAACAAAGTGCGAATTTTCTTAAAAACATTATAGCCAAAGTATATTCGTGCAAAACTCATCGCGCCCTATGCGTTGTGTGCATATGTACGCGCATATTGTCTGCAAAGATAATACTTTTTTCGAAAAGACGTAGCGGAATTGTCGTTATTTTTGTGATTGTCCGAAATTTTGGCTATATTTGCACTACGTTGAATTTCTAATTTTAGGAAGAGTATGAAGAAGATTGTCAGTTTGCTTGTATTGTGCGTAACGGCGTTGGCGGCCATAACTATCTGGTTGGTATCCGAGTCGCAGAAAAAGTTTGATGTGATTGAGGCTATCGAGGCTCGTCGCAGTATTCGTGCCTATAAGGATATGCCGGTAGAGCGCGAGAAGTTGCAATTCTTGGCCGAGTGTGGCGTGAAGGCGCCGAATGCTATGGGTCGCGAGGAGTGGGAGATTCGCATTGTCGACTCGAAGGAGTGGATCGACAACTGCACTGCCGCTTATTTGAAGTCTGTCGAGGGTACAGATAAGGCTAAACATATGCAGGCTCCGAACTTCAAAAATATATTCCGCAACGCTCCTGCAGTGATTTTTGTGGCTGCTCCAGATGGTCTATTTGCCGGCGAAAACGTAGGCTGCTTGGGCGAGAATATAATGTTGGCAGCAACCAAACTCGGTTTGGGAACATGCTTCTTGGGTAGCGTACAGATGATAATGGCGGAGCCTGCCATGGCAGAGTATGTGCAGCAGCTCGGTTTTTCAGAGGGCTACAAGTTGCGTTATGCTTTGGCCGTCGGTTACCCTGACGAGGCTCCTGAGCACAAGGGTCGCGATTTGTCAAAAATTAAATTTGTGGAGTAGGGTATAACCCCAAAAAAACAGTAGAGGCGACGCTTGTGGGCGTCGCCTCTTGTTGTGTTTTATGTTGGTTGAAGTTTATGCGTGAGCCAACGATGGGAAGAGCTGCTGCATCTGTGCAGTAACCTCCTCGTGAGTAGCCTCCTCGTGCAAGATGAGAATGATGTTGTTGTCACCTGCAATTGTGCCAAGAATACTCTTGCTCTTGCGTGAGTCGATAATTACCGATATTGCACTCGCATAGCCTGATTTAGTGGATATTACTGCAATGTTATGCGAAAATTTGATATCCAAAACTGCCTCTCCGATGTTCGACGTGTTGGCAATGATATCGCCACCGAGTTTCTCGCTCAATACGTAAATATAACCCTTGTTTGGGTGAGGCATTTTCGAGATGTTAATCTCCTTGAAGTCGCGTGATAAAGTACTTTGAGTGGCCTGTATGCCATACTCTGCAAGACGTTTGATAAGGTCTTCTTGCGAACCTATAAGCTCCTCTTCGACAATACGACGAATGAGGTTTAATCGTTCAGCTTTATTTCCCATGGGTTAATTGTGTTAGTTTAATTTGTGTATGCAAAGATATGAATTATTTGTAATAAAATGCATAAAAAGGAGAAAAAATGACAAATAATTCACCTTTTGTGCTAAAAAGTTGTGTATGAGAGTTGTGAAAATCGCGAATTACGGCTTGAATTACTCCTTGTGGTGGGATAATCGGTTCTCTTCGCGGAACTGTCGAGGTGTCGAGCCTTCGATTTTTCGGAAGATGGTCGAAAATTGTCCAACGCTCTCGAAGCCGAGCAGGTATGCCGTCTCGGTAATGGTGTGATTTTCCGATATAAGCATCTCCTTGGCGCGGCTTATCAAGAGTCTAGCGATATATTGTGCAGGCGATATGCCTGTTATGCGTTTGAACGATTGGCGGAACCACGAATAACCAACGCCAAGCTGCTGTGCTATATCCTCGGCGCGCAGAGTGTGGTGCACCTGCTCACGCATAAGTTGACGAGACTCGTTGATAATATCTTCGGCACGGTTTGAGTTGTCGCCATTGCGCTTATTTTTGTAAAGAATGTGTCCCAGCATATGGGTTACAATGCCTGCGAGAAGCTGCTGGCAGCCCATACTCTCCGTCTCGGCGATGCGAATGGCGTCGCGGTAGAGGCCGATGAGCGTGTTGCTCAAACCAATCTTTATAAGTGCCTCGCTCGGCGAGAAAAATCCCGCCATAACGCGCTTATCGGCTACCTCGCCCTTGAAGCCTATCCAATACTCGCGCCAGCCCGATTGCTCGTCGGGGGTGTAGAGGTGTCGTTCGCCCGGAAAGAGGAGAATTACAGTACCTCCTTCGATGCGCTGATGTGGTATAGATTCCGATTCGAAGAAGCCTCCGCCTTCGGCGATGTAGACAATCTGATACTCGTCCAAGACGCGACCACCTTGTGCCTTGAAGTTGTAGGTCGAGGGGTGTTGCATTGCCGGATAGCAGGCATTGGGGGCAATCGCCTGAGTGCCTACGGTTGTAGCGACCAATCCCCAACAATCGTCGTGGGGTCCGATGGTCAGATATTTCAACGAATTTCTATCTAATACCTCCATGTCGTGTCAAATATGAAACATTTAATATCATTTTTGAAATTCAAAGTTAGTAAATCTATTCGTAAATTTGCAATAATTAAATAAAAAAAGTGCAAAATAATGAAGACTTACAACTTTTTAGCCTTTGATTTGGGTGCAACAAGCGGTCGTTCGGTTATCGGAACACTTTGCGATGGCAGAATTGAAACACGTGAGCTTACTCGTTTTCCTAACGGTATTGTAGAGTTGCACGGAAAGTTCTACTGGAATCTGCTCGGATTGTATGAGCACCTCAAAGAGGGCCTCGTAGCGTGCGCTCGCGAGGGTATTATGCCTAACTCAATTGGTATCGACACTTGGGGTGTAGATGTGGTGCCTGTTGGCAAGGACGGCTCGATTCTCGGAATGCCGCGAGCATATCGCGACCCATACACTGAGGGTGCCCAGGAGAAGTTCTTCGAGATTGTACCTCGCGAGGAGGTTTACGATAAAACGGGTATTCAGTTTATGAACTTCAATACCTTGTTCCAGATTTTTGCAGCCGTGAAGGAGGGTTATACTCCGATTGTCGAGGCTAAGCAGTTGCTCTTTATTCCTGATGCTCTCTCGTATATGCTTACGGGCAAGGCTATTTGCGAATATACAATCGCTTCGACCTCGCAGATTTTGAATCCTCGCACCGCAAAGTTAGAGGCTTCACTCTTGGAGGCTGCGGGTGTTAGCGCAGAGATTTTCCCTGAGGTGCAGTTGCCGGGTAATGTGATTGGTGCTTTGACCGACGCTCTCGCAAACGAAACACGCATCGGTAAGGTCGATGTTGTGGCTGTTGCAGGTCACGATACCGCTTCGGCAGTTGCAGCAGTACCGGCCGAGAACGAGAAGTTTGCTTACCTTTCGTCGGGTACCTGGTCATTGATGGGTATTGAGACCAAGCAGCCAATCATCAACGAGGAGTCGTTCCGTCACAACTTTACAAACGAGGGTGGTGTTGAGGGTACGACACGCTTCTTGAAGAATATCTGCGGTATGTGGATTTTGGAGCAGTGCCGCAAAGAGTGGGAGCGCGAGGGTAAGGAGTACTCCTACCCGCAGATTGTGGAGATGGCACACTCGGCCGAGCCATTCGTAAGCTTTATCAATCCTGATGATGCGTCGTTTGCAAATCCGCAGTCGATGTTGAAGGCTATCGAGGCGTTTTGCGTGCGTACAGGCCAGCCTGTTCCGCAGACCGACACTCAGATTATCCGCACCATATTTGAGAGCTTGGCTTTGCGCTATCGTGAGGTGTTGGATATCTTGAAGAGTATGGCTCCATTCGAGATTGATGTGCTCCATATCATCGGTGGTGGTTCGAAGAATAAGTTGCTCAACCAGTTCACTGCAAATGCTATCGGCAAGCGCGTGTTGGCAGGCCCATCGGAGGCTACCGCAATCGGAAATATCATGATGCAGGCGGTAGGTGCTGGCGCAGTTGCGTCGTTGGCTGAGGCTCGCCAGATTATCCGTGCTTCGATTGAGACCGAGGAGTTCCTTCCGCAGGAGAGCGAGGCTTGGGAGGCAGCCTACACCCGATTCAAGACTTTGAAATAGAGACAAAAATTCATAAAACCTTAAAACAATTTAGAAAGATGAACGAAGCAAAAATTAAACAGGCTTATGACATCGCCGTTGAGCGTTACGCTGAATTCGGCATTGATGTAGAGAAGGTGCTCGAGAAGATGGACTCGGTAGAGATTTCGATGCACTGCTGGCAGGCAGACGATGTAAATGGTTTCGAGTCGGCTGGCGATTTGACAGGTGGTATTCAGGCTACAGGTAACTATCCTGGTAAGGCTCGTAATATGGAGGAGTTGCGTGCAGATATCCTCAAGGCTATGTCGTTGATTCCGGGCAAGCAGCGTTTGAACTTGCACGAGATTTATGGCGACTTTGGTGGTGAGTTCGTAGACCGCGACCAGGTAGAGCCAAAGCACTTCGAGAGTTGGATTCAGTGGGGCTTGGAGCATGGTATCAAGCTCGACTTCAACTCGTCGTCATTCTCGCACCCTAAGTCGGGCGACTTGTCGTTGTCGAACCCTGATGAGGAGATTCGTAAGTTCTGGATTGAGCACACAAAGCGTTGCCGTGCTATCGCTGAGGAGATGGGACGTCGTCAGGGCGACCCTTGTATCATGAACTTGTGGGTTCACGACGGTAGCAAGGATATCACCGTTAACCGTATGAAGTATCGTGCGTTGTTGAAAGATTCGCTCGACCAGATTTTTGAGCAGAAGTATGAGAATATGAAGGATTGTATCGAGTCGAAGGTGTTCGGTATCGGTTTGGAGAGCTACACCGTAGGTTCTAACGACTTCTACATTGGCTACGGCGCACAGAACAATAAAATTGTTACCCTTGATACAGGTCACTTCCACCCAACAGAGAGCGTAGCTGACAAGCTTTCGTCGTTGCTCCTCTATGTTCCTGAGGTTATGCTCCACGTGAGCCGCCCGGTACGTTGGGACTCTGACCACGTAACAATCATGAATGACGAGACTCTCGACTTGATGCACGAGATTGTTCGTTGCGACGCGCTCGACCGTGTACACATCGGTTTGGACTACTTTGACGCTTCGATTAACCGTCTTGGCGCATATATCGTAGGTACTCGCGCAACCCAGAAGTGTTTGTTGCGTGCTTTGTTGGAGCCACTCGCACAGCTTCGTGAGTACGAGGCAAATGGTCAGGGCTTCGAGCGCTTGGCTCTCTTGGAGGAGGCTAAGAACTTGCCTTGGAATGCAGTTTGGGATATGTACTGCTTGCGTGCAGGTGTTCCTGTTGGCGAGTCGTTCATCGCAGACGTGCAGAAGTATGAGAAAGAGGTAACCTTAAAACGTAGCTAATTATGTATCGCATAGTATTAAACGAGACATCGTATTTCGGTGCAGGTTGCCGCGCAGTGATTGCTGACGAGGTGGCAAAGCGTGGTTTCAAGAAGGCCTTCTTCGTAACAGATAAGGATTTAATTAAGTTCGGTGTTGCAGAGAAGATTGAGGAGGTTTTGAAGGGCGCAGGTATCCCTTATGAGATCTACAGCGACGTTAAGGCTAATCCTACAATCGGTAATGTACAGCGCGGTGTTGAGGCTTACAAGGCTTCGGGCGCAGACTTTATCATCGCTTTGGGTGGCGGCTCGTCTATCGATACTGCAAAGGCTGTTGGTATCATCATCAACAACCCTGAGTTTGCAGATGTTCGCTCGTTGGAGGGCGTAGCACCTACAAAACACCGTGCAGTACCTACATTTGCTATCCCTACAACCGCAGGAACCGCAGCTGAGGTTACTATCAACTACGTAATCACCGACGAGGAGGCAAAGAAGAAGATGGTATGCGTCGATCCTAACGATATTCCTATGTGTTCGATTGTTGACTGCGAGTTGATGTACTCGATGCCTAAGGGCTTGACCGCAGCTACAGGTATGGACGCTTTGACTCACGCTATCGAGAGCTACATCACTCCTGGTGCTTGGACCATGAGCGATATGTTCGAGGCTAAGGCTATCGAGTTGATTGCAACACACCTCAAGAATGCGGTTGAGAATGGCAAGGACGAGACTGCTCGCGCAGGTATGGCCGAGGCACAGTATATCGCAGGTATGGGCTTCTCGAACGTAGGATTGGGTATAGTTCACTCGATGGCTCACCCACTCGGAGCATTCTACGACACTCCTCACGGCGTGGCTAACGCATTGCTCTTACCTTATGTTATGGAGTACAACGCCGAGTCGCAGTCGCGTGCCAAGTATTTGGGCATCGCTAAGGCTATGGGCGTAAATACCGACGGTATGAGCGAGGACGAGGGCGTTAAGGCTGCTATCGACGCAGTTCGCGCACTCTCGTTGAGCATTGGTATTCCGCAGCACTTGTGTGAGATTGGCGTGAAGAAGGAGGATATTCCTGCTTTGGCTGTCGCTGCATTCAACGATGTCTGCACAGGTGGAAACCCTCGCCCAACTTCGGTTGAGGATATCGCTAAGTTGTACGAAATTGCTTACGAATAGTCGTTATGGAGATTCTTATTGGTCTTTTGATTATTGCGGTGGGTGCATTCTGCCAGTCGAGCTGCTATGTACCTATCAACAAAATTAAGGGTTGGAGCTGGGAGTCGTATTGGCTCGTGCAGGGTGTCTTCGCTTGGCTCGTATTCCCTATCTTAGGCGCGTTGTTGGCTGTGCCCGAAGGACACAGCCTCTTCGAGCTGTTTTCTACTGAGAATAGCTTCAACGTCCTTATGACAATCCTCTTCGGAGTGTTGTGGGGTGTTGGTGGTTTGACATTCGGCCTTTCGATGCGCTACCTCGGCGTAGCACTCGGCCAGAGCATCGCTCTCGGCACTTGCGCAGCTGGTGGTACCGTGTTGGGTCCGGTGTTGCTTAATATCTTCTTCCCTGAGTTGGATAAACTCTCGTCGCTCACTTTCGCTGTAATTGCAGGTGTGGTGGTAACCCTCGTGGGTATCGCTGTTATCGGCGTTGCAGGCATGATGAAGGCTAAGTCGTTGCCTGAGGAGGAGAAGAAGGCTGCGGTTAAGGACTTCAACTTCCCGAAGGGCTTGGCTATCGCTTTGTTGGCAGGTGTGATGAGCGGCTGTTTCAACGTAGGCTTGGAGTTCGGCAAGGATATCAACTTTGGTGACCTCACCGACCCTATGTTCAAGGGCTTGCCTGCTACTTTGCTCGTAACCTTGGGTGGCTTCGTTACAAACGCAATATATTGCCTCTATCAGAACGCAAAGAACAAGAGCTTTGGCGACTACAAGCAGGGTAAGTTGTGGGCAAACAACCTCCTCTTCTGCGCTTTGGCAGGAGCGTTGTGGTACAGCCAATTCTTCGGATTGAGCCTCGGTAAGGGCTTCCTTACAGAGTCTCCTACGATGATGACTTTGTCGTTCTGCATCTTGATGGCGTTGAACGTTATTTTTGCAAATGTTTGGGGTCTTATCCTCAAAGAGTGGAAGGGCTGCTCGAAGAAGACTATCGTGGTGCTCGTGTTGGGTATCCTCATCTTGGCAGCAAGCTCATTCCTGCCTGAACTATTAAAATAAGAGAAAAACTATGAAATCTATATTGGAAAATCGTCCTGCGCTTGCAGCCGAGGTCGAGAAGGTTGCCGAAGTTGCTGGCTACCTCTGGCAGAAGGGCTGGGCAGAGCGTAATGGCGGTAACATCACCGTCAATATCACCGAGTATATCGACGAGGAGATTAAGGCAATGCCTGCTGTCAGCCAGGTGTTCCCAATCGGTGCAGTATTGCCAAACTTGAAGGGTTGCTACTTCTACTGCAAGGGTACAAATATGCGTATGCGCGACTTGGCTCGTCGTCCTATGGATAATGGCTCTATCATCCGCATTTTGGAGGATTGCGCATCGTATGTAATCATCGCCGACAACGTCGTAAAGCCTACTTCGGAGCTTCCGTCGCACCTCAGCGTTCACAACTACCTTATCGGCAAGGGCTCGCCTTACAAGGCTTCGTTGCACACCCACCCAATCGAATTGGTGGCTATGTCGCACAACCCTAAGTACCTCGAGAAGGACGTTGCTACAAAGTTGTTGTGGAGTATGATTCCTGAGACCAAGGCGTTCTGTCCTCGTGGCTTGGGTATCGTGCCTTACAAGTTGCCGGGTTCGGTTGATTTGGCCGATTCGACAATCGCCGAGTTAGCAGACTACGATGTAGTGATGTGGGAGAAGCACGGCGTATTCGCTGTGGATACCGATATTATGCAGGCGTTCGACCAGGTTGACGTGTTGAATAAGTCGGCTTTGATCTATATCGCATCGAAGTCTATGGGCTTCGAGCCTGAGGGTATGAGCGAGGAGCAGATGCGCGAGATGTCGGTAGCATTCAACCTCCCTAAGTAGTATTAGACCTAAAAAATAGTTATATGCGTAATTTCATAATCGCAATTATTGCACTCCTTACCGTGGTGGCATGTTGCGATAATCCGCTCTATGAGCGTATCGATGCGCTCGATGCTGCGGCGTGGGAGTCGTCAAAGTGGATTTCGGCCGTTGATGCGGAGATTTTCCCCGACACGGTCAAGACCTATCGCGCGGCCGATGGAGCAAGCTGGTTTGTTTCGACCGTGAAGAACGAGAAGAAGGTCGCTTCGGCAAAGTGGATGACAACAGGTTTGGGTATCTATGAGCTCTATGTCAATGGCAAACGCATTGGTGATGAGATCTTGAAGCCTGGCTACACCTCTGCCGATAAGACAAAACTTTCGTTCACCTACGATGTTACAAAGGCCTTCGTGACCGACGTTGCAGCCGAGAATATACTCTCGGTGCAGGTTACTCCGGGCTGGTGGGCCGATAAAATTGCAACTTCAAAGAGAAAGGGCTTGGAGGGTGACAAGTGTGCCTTCCGAGGTGTCTTGGAACTCACCTATAGCGACGGAACAAAGGTTATTCACGGTACAAACTTGGAGAACTGGAAGGCTGGTATTGCAGGTCCTGTCAAGCACGCAGGTATCTTCGATGGCGAGGAGTACGATGCTCGCGAGAAGATGGGCTGGGAGGTGGCCGACCAACTCAAGACCCCTGAGGAGAACACCGAGTTCAAGGGCGAAATAGTCCCTTCGAATGGTGCGGAGGTATATCTCCGTCACGACCTTACTCTCATGCCCGTGCACGCGTATATATATAATAGTGTAGAGGGTGCAACCGAGGAGGAGTATGGCAAGGTTGTCATCGTGCGCGAGTATAAGGGCACAGAGGAGATTGTCTTGGCAAAAGGCGAAACACTCATAGTCGATTTTGGCCAGAACTGTGCGGGTGTTCCTGCGTTCGAGTTCAAGGCGGCCGAGGGTACAACTCTCACCTGCTTGCCGTCGGAGATTCTCAACGACGGAAATGGTGCCAAGAGCCGCGGTATGGACGGAGCGGAGGGTAGCGTTTTCCGCCGTAGTCTTCGTTCTCCGGAGCACGGTATGCGAGTGGTTTATACATTTGCCGATAGTGGCGAGGAGTATGTGACCTACCACCCTCGTTACACCTTCTTTGGTTATCGCTATATCGCTGTAACTGCGACAGATGAGGTGCATATCAAGAGAGTGAAGTCAATCCCTGTATCTTCGATTTCGCAGGGCTTGGAGCGAGGTAAAATTGTTACCGGCGACGAGTCTATAAACAAGATTCTATCGAACACTTATTGGGGCGAGTTGTCGAACTACCTCTCGATTCCTACCGACTGCCCACAGCGTAACGAGCGCTTGGGTTGGACTGCCGATGCGCAGGTTTTTGCCGAGACGGGAACATTCTTTGCCGATACGAAGTTGTTCTTCCACAAGTGGATGCGCGATATGCGCGACTGCCAATGTGAGAAGGGTAGTTTCAATTGCGTGGCTCCGATGGGACCGTATGGTAATTCGCGAATGCGCTTTGGCTGGGCCGATGCGGGTGTTATCACTCCGTGGGTTATATGGAAACAGTATGGCGACACCGAGATTATCGAGGAGAGCTGGGCTTCGATGGAGCTGTTTGTCGATTATATCAACTCTACAAAATATGACCACGACGCTCATCTCGACGAAAATCAGGGCAAGCAGTATGCCGATTGGTTGAGCTACGAGCCGTTGGAGACATATAGTGTATACTACTCGAAGGAGGTTGAGGTAGATAAGGCTGAAATCGTAGGCTATTGGAACTATCTGAGTGCTTCGTATTGGGCTATTGATACTCGTTGTATGGCCGATATGGCTGCTGCTACGGGACGCGATGCCGAGAAGTATATAAAGATGGAGGCCGAGGCTAAGGCCTATATCAAGGAGAAGTTCCTCAATGCTGACGGTACATTCAAGACCGCGGTGCTCAACACCATGCAGACCCCTGCACTCTTTGCCTTGAAGGTGGGAGTTGTCGAGGGTGAGGCTAAGGCGGCGATGATTGCACGCTTGCGCAAGAATTTTGAGGAGCACGACAACTGCTTGCAGACGGGCTTCCTTGGTACTTCGATTTTGATGCCTGTGCTCACCGAGAACGGTATGGCTGATATCGCATACGAACTTCTCTTCCAGCACAAGAATCCGAGCTGGCTCTATTCGATTGATAACGGAGCAACAACCATCTGGGAGCGCTGGAATAGCTACACCTTGGAGGAGGGCGTGTCGAAGCACGGTATGAATAGCTTCAATCACTACGCTTATGGCTGCGTTTGTGAGTGGATTTGGGAGAGCGTTGCAGGTATCTCGTGCGACGTCTCAAATCCTGGCTTCAAGCAGATTGTTATGAAGCCGGTGCCTGATAAGCGATTGGGCTTTGTGAAGGCTGAGTACAACTCGGCTGCGGGCCCTATTAAGAGCCATTGGCGCTACAAGGGAGGCAAGTGGATTTGGGAGTTTAGAATCCCTAAGGGTGCGACTGCACTTGTAACTCTGCCGGGCGAGAGCGAGGCGAAAGTCTACGAGAGTGGCTATTACAAAATCGTGAAATAACAAAAGAAAAAGCCTGTCGGAATGACAGGCTTTTCTGTTATCTATTCTCTGCAACCCATTTTGTGAGCTCCACAAAGTCGGCAACCGAAAGCTGCTCGGCGCGCTTGGTGAAGAATGGGTGCTCGGCACCGTGGAAGTCGCAAAATGCTGAACGCAACGAGTTGCGCAACATCTTGCGGCGCTGGCCAAACGAAGCCTTCACGACCTTTACGAAGAGCTGCTCATCGCAGTCGAGCTTCTCGGTGTTGTTTCGACGAAGTCGAATTACGGCGCTCTTAACCTTTGGTGGCGGGTTAAAAACCTTCTCCGAAACGGTGAAGAGGTAGTCGATGTCGTACCACGCCTGCAACAGCACACTCAAAATACCGTAGGTCTTCGAGCCCTCTTTTTCGGCGATGCGCTCGGCAACCTCCTTCTGAATCATTCCTACGCTCTCGGGAATAAGGTTGCGATGCTCTATAATCTTGAAAAATATCTGCGATGAGATGTTGTACGGGAAGTTGCCGATAACCTTCACGCCATCGGGGAAGTGCTCGGCCAAATCCATCTTGAGGAAGTCGCCCTCGCGCAAACGAGGTGTGAAGTCGGGGTAGTGAGCGTGAAGATAGGCGATACTCTCGGTGTCGATATCTACGCCGTAGGTTACGATGTCGTCACGACGCAGTAGGTACTGCGTGAGCACACCCATACCGCAACCCACCTCCAACACCTGGTCGGGGTTTTCGGTAGTTCCACCCGAGAGCGAATTGCAAATCTTCTGTGCTATGTTCAAATCGGTCAAAAAGTGCTGACCGAGTGCCTTTTTTGCTCTTACCTGATCCATCTGCAAACTCTATTTGTGGCAAAGATACAAATTAAAACGGAAAACGGAGAGCGGAAAACGGAAAACTTTTACTATCTTTGTAGAGCTAAACAATACTCCTATGAAAAGATTTACACTATTACTAATTGCACTTGCAGCAAGTTTAGGCGTGATTATGGCGGCTCCAAAGCCAAAATTAAAGACAATCAATTACTCGGACTATGCGCGCTACGAGGGCTTAGCTCTAAAGAAAGCACCACTCGGAGATGGCGAGCTCTATCCGTGCAGTCGATGTACCGTAAAGGGCAATTTCAACGGCAATACCATTTCGTCGGGTACGATTTCGTTCACGGATCACAAATTTGTTATCAAGGGTGACTTAACCTTTGAGGTGTCGCAAGATAAGCAGATTACGATATATGTAAGAGATGGTAAAATTGGAGATAAGAAGCTTCCAGCGAACCATCCAATAAAGTTCGAGAACGACAACTACACCTTCGAAGTCCCTGTCAAAACCTATTATAGACTACCAAAAGAGTATTACGAAACTCTTAAAATATTTGCCGGAGCAACCGACTACACCAGAACTTCAGATGGACAAGCGGTGCATATCTACAACAACGCGAAACGCACACGCAAGACTATCAATCGCTCTTCCTTCGTAGATATCGCATTCGCCAATGGCACTAAAGCGCACTTCGACGTAGCGAGTCGAACCAGCCACTGGTCGCGTCCAAACGGAGAATTCATCAACTTTACGCTATCGGAAAAGGGTGAGGTACAGGTCACCAAGTACAAGGTTGCAAGCCCAAAGACTATCATTTCGGATAAGGACATAACTCACACCTTTGCGAATGGCAACAAGTATGTTGGCACCATAACAAATGAGTTCCGCAAGAGCTGCATCGACATCAGCAATATCGAGAATTTAATCTTCTTCAAGGGCATAGGTTTTTGGGATTGGAGCAATTTCGAGAATAGTGCGCTTAACGGCACTATCTACTACGCAGACGGCACAAGCGAGAAGATTATTAACGGTATTACCGAGGCGGAGGCTGCACGTCGCGAGGCGGAGCGCAAGGCTGAAGAGGAGCGTAAAGCCAAGGAAGAGGCTGAGCGCAAAGCCAAGGAGGAGGCTGAGCGCAAAGAGCGAGAGCAGAAGTGGCTGGCATTGAAGAAGACGGAGTACCTCACATTCACGAAAGGTGGTGACGTAGCGACATTCAAGTCGGTGAAGAAGGATTTATCAATCTTTACCTACGATAGAACAAAGACACCGCGACTCGTCCTCGTATACGCAAACGGTGATCAGTTGAAATATCTCTCAACTAACGAAATGGATAAGTACACTTACAACTATTTCAACGGATTGGAGTATGCGCCGAACATCTACTCATGGGATGAGTGGGGCGAGCGTGTGTTCGCCAACGAAAAAACAAAGTTCTATTTGAACCATAACGGAAAACTCGAAGTGACAACTCCGAAGTTGTCAAATGGCGACTATGCAGTCTACGAGTGTTACAAGGGTAATCCGCTGACAGTAAGCGAATTTATTCACACCTACACAAACCACAAGCTGTTCAAATCTATCAAGACCACCAGCAATAAGATTGTATTTAAGGATGGTAGCTATTACGAGGGTACCTTCACGTTAAAATATGACCCAAATATCGAGATAGCATTGAACCAAAATCAGCACATTAAGGGTTTCGGCGTCGAAATCACCAAATCGCCAGAGAACTGCGTTGGCGTAGAATATAGTAGCGGAAATATGTACAATGCAGCAGGTAAGCTTATAGCCATCTACGAGTACGGCAAGAAGCTCGACGACTTTGACTTCCAGCAGCGTTGCGCGCTTATTGCCGCAGAGAAGGCTGCAAAAGAGGAGGAGGCGAGACAGGAGCGACTCTTGCAGCAGAAGATTGCCGCTTTGAAGAAGAAGTATTCGGCTCGTTTTGTCGACGCTCTGGTAGATGGTACATTTTTGGAAGATATGCCATTCAATCTCTTCAAAGATTTCTATGGGGCAAATGCGCTTGAATACACAGGATATGGTCGCGATGGAAAGATAGTATTTATGTTCTACGACCTTAACATTGGTGGCTACTCCTATTCTTTGACATTCTACAACAACAAACTCGTTCTTTAATTGATAGTACTAAATTAGAGCCAATGAAAAGATTTTTATTACTTATTGTTTGTGCGATAATGGGTATATCGCAGACGAAGGCTGCCGAGCCGGTGGCAAAGAGCGATACGCTCTATATCCTTGGTGTTGGAAATAGCTGGACACGCGATTCGATGCGTTGGTTGAGTGCCATTGCCAAGAGTGCGGGCGTTCCGGTGGTTGTAGGTCACGCCTACCTCGGAGGCTCAACACTTGAGCAGCAATATAACGGTATCGACAACCTTGAGTATACCTATAAGCACGGTAAGGTGCACCAGGTGGTACATAGTACCTATCAGTATTGGCTCTACGATGGCACTGAGGATCCTGTAAAAACCCCTGCTAAAGGATATCGAAATGGCCTTAACGGCATTGGTGTGACACTCGAGAGCGTGGTTACGGATAAGCCGTGGGAGGTTGTGATTTTGCAACCCGAAAGCACCGCACGCCGCTACAACCTTGCAAAGGGAGGTACCTTCGATTTGAGCCTCTTGGTCGAGCGTATCAAGAAGATGATGAAGCCCGAGGTGGCTGCCAAGGCTCGCTTTGGTTTGATGGTGCCGTTCTCGTATCCGCAAGGAAATACCGATTATCGCAAGAATGTCTATATGATGTACAACAACGGCGTGGAGCCCGCTTCGCAGCAGGAGTGGGACGACCTCTACGAGAGAATGCACCACATCTTGCAGAGTGATACTCGCGAGATTGGAAAGGCGATGGGCGAGAACTGCCAATTCTACGTAAATGTAGGCCTTGCAATCTATAATGGCCGCCAGGATAAGAAGGTTTCGCAGTCGGGCTACAAGTTGCAGCGTTCGCAGAACAACACCCACCTCTCGGAGGGTTTGGCGATGTATATTGCGAGCCTTGCCTACGCCTACACGCTGCTCGATATCAAGCAGGAGGATGTAAAGTTCTTCCCTAAATACTCGAAGGACCCGCAGCTTACAGGCGACCGCGGTAAGACCGACTTGATTACCGTCGAGAATACACCTGCCCTCGCCAAGCGTGCCCGCAAAATTGCCTGGAAAGCTCAAGACAGAAATCGCAAGTAGAATCTGTTTGGCATAAAGTAGTATAAGCCTTTGATTATCTTAAGTATCCGCAACTGGAGCGGAGGTGCTGGGATAATCGAGGGCTTCTCTTTTTCTGCATAGCAAAACATAGTCCCCTTTTTTTTAAAATGGGATTTAGAGAAAATGTTAATTCGGTTTACTAACAAAGCAAATCGCTTTGTTAGTAAACTAACAATCTTTTTTCTTGCGTAGTTCATTTACTATTCGTAAATTTGTATGGGTGAAATGTGGTTTTGCCCAAAACCGCCTCGTTTTGCGAGGTATTTGCAGGCTAAAATCGTTCTGATGAGTTCTTTTTGCACCTTACTTGCGTCGTAAATGCTCACATAGGCTTACTATGCTGCGCTTTACGCCACTGCGTAACGCACAAAAATAATCTCATCATTGACGATTTTGGCATTGTTAAAACAAAAGCTAATGGCTAATGGCTAAAAAAGAGACAAACAAAAACAACAATAAAAAAACTACAAAAACTATGGCAGAAAAGAAATTTATCACTTGTGATGGTAACTACGCCGCAGCGCATATCGCGTATATGTTCTCGGAGGTTGCAGCCATCTATCCTATCACTCCATCTTCGACTATGGCAGAGTATGTCGACGAGTGGGCAGCACAGGGCCGCAAGAATATCTTCGGCGAGATTGTTAAGGTTGTTGAGATGCAGTCGGAGGCTGGTGCTGCTGGTGCAGTACACGGCTCGTTGCAGGGTGGTGCTTTGACATCGACCTTCACAGCATCGCAGGGCCTCTTGTTGATGATCCCTAATATGTACAAGATTGCGGGCGAGTTGCTTCCGGGCGTATTCCACGTTTCGGCACGTGCATTGGCTGCTCAGTCACTCTCAATCTTCGGCGACCACCAGGACGTTATGGCTGCTCGTCAGACAGGTTTCGCGCAGTTGGCAACTTCGTCGGTTCAGGAGGTTATGGACTTGGCAGGTGTGGCTCACATCGTAGCTCTCCGTTCGCGCGTTCCTTTCCTTCACTTCTTCGATGGTTTCCGTACTTCGCACGAGATTCAGAAGGTGGAGCTTATGGACGAGGCTTCGCTCACAAAGTTGTTCGATCGTGAGGCTTTGAAGCAGTTCCGCGAGCGTGCTCTCAACCCAGAGAAGCCTGTAACTCGTGGTACAGCTCAGAACCCTGATATCTACTTCCAGACTCGCGAGGCTGCAAACAAGTTCTACGATGCAGTGCCTGATATGGTGGCTGAGACTATGGCTGAAGTATCGAAGATTACAGGCCGCGAGTACAAGCCATTCGTTTACTACGGAGCTGAGGACGCTGACCGCGTAGTTGTAGCTATGGGTTCGGTAACCGAGACTTTGCGTGAGTGTGTTGACTTCTTGAATGAGCGTGGCGAGAAGGTGGGTGTTGTAACCGTTCACCTCTACCGTCCATTCTCGGCAAAATATCTCTTCAACGTATTGCCTAAGACCGTTAAGACAATCTGCGTTTTGGATCGCACCAAGGAGCCTGGAGCAAATGGCGAGCCTTTGTACCTCGACATCGTAGACGCATTCTATGGTCACGAGCTCCAGCCACAGATTATCGGTGGTCGCTATGGTCTCTCGTCGAAGGATACAACTCCTGCACAGATGTTGTCGGTATTCGCAAATATGGCACTCTCGACACCAAAGAACCACTTCACCGTGGGTATCGTCGATGACGTTACAAACCTTTCGTTGCCTGTAGGCGAGGAGATTTCGATGGCTAAGGAGGGTACATTCGAGGCGTTGTTCTTCGGTTTGGGTGCTGACGGAACAGTAGGTGCAAACAAAAACTCGATTAAAATTATCGGTGGCTCGACAGACAAGTATTGCCAGGCTTACTTCTCGTATGACTCGAAGAAGTCGGGTGGTTACACCTCGTCGCACCTCCGTTTTGGCGACAAGCCAATCACATCGCCATACTTGGTAACAACTCCTGACTTCATCGCTTGCCACGTGCCTTCGTATGTGGATAAGTACGACGTTTTGAAGGGATTGAAGCACGGTGGTTCGTTCCTCCTCAACTCGGTACTCGATGCTGAGGCTACTTGCGCATCGTTGCCAACCCACATGAAGGTATATCTTGCAAAGCACAATATCAACTTCTACATCATCAACGCTACTAAAATTGCTTCGGAGTTGGGCTTGGGCAACCGCACCAACACCATCATGCAGTCGGCATTCTTCAAGATTGCAAACGTAATTCCGTTCGAGAAGGCAGTCGAGGAGATGAAGAAGGCTATCTACAAGTCTTACGGCAAGAAGGGCGAGGATATCGTAAATATGAACTACGCTGCTGTTGACGCAGGTGCTACCGCTGTTGAGAAGGTAGAGATCCCTGCAGAGTGGGCTTCGCTCGTTGTTGAGGAGGCTGCAGCATCGGTTGATTTGTCGCGTCCAGAGTTCGTACGCAACGTTGTTGATCCAATCAACGCATTGAAGGGCGACTTGCTCCCAGTTTCGGCATTCAACGGCCGCGAGGACGGTACTTGGGATAATGGTACTGCCGCTTGGGAGAAGCGTGGTATTGCAGTGAATGTTCCACAGTGGGACGTTGAGAAGTGTATCCAGTGTAACCAGTGTTCGTATGTTTGTCCTCACGCAGCTATCCGTCCATTCCTCGCAACCGAGGAGCAGGCAGCTGCTGCACCTGAGGGTACAGAGTTCAAGCAGGGCTTGGGTAACACCAAGGAGTACAAGTTCCGTATCCAGGTTTCGCCACTCGACTGTACAGGTTGCGGCAACTGTGTTGACGTTTGTCCTTCGCCAAAGGCTAAGGCTCTCGTTATGCAGCCACTCGCATCGCAGATGGGCGAGGTTGAGAAGTGGAACTACATGCACCACACCGTTGGTTATAAGAACCTCGACCGCGAAAAGACCGTTAAGAATAGCCAGTTTACTCAGCCATTGTTCGAGTTCTCGGGTGCATGTGCTGGTTGCGGTGAGACACCATACATCAAGACTATCACACAGCTCTTCGGTGAGCGTATGATGGTGGCAAATGCTACAGGTTGTACCTCGATCTACTCGGCTTCGGCACCTTCGACTCCATTCTGCACCAACGCTAAGGGTCAGGGTCCGGCTTGGGCTAACTCGTTGTTCGAGGATAATGCTGAGTTCGGTCTTGGTATGCACATCGGTAACGAGAAGATCCGCGAGAATTTGGCTTCTATCGTTAAGGAGGCTCTCACTTGCGAGAAGTGCTCGGACGAGTTGAAGGCTACTTTGCAGGAGTGGCTCGACGTTCGCCACCTCGCAGCTAAGTCGGCAGAGGTTGCTCCACGCGTTATCGAGTTGTGCGAGGCTTGCGGTTGCGATAAGTGCAAGGCAATTCTCGAGCACAAGGACTTCCTCGTTAAGAAGTCGCAGTGGATTATCGGTGGCGACGGCTGGGGCTACGACATCGGCTTCGGCGGTGTGGACCATGTGCTCGCTTCGGGCGAGGATGTGAACATCCTTATCGTCGACACCGAGGTTTATTCCAACACCGGCGGTCAGTCGTCGAAATCGACCCCCGTGGGTGCTGTGGCCAAGTTCGCGTCGGCCGGCAAACGCATCCGCAAGAAGGACATCGGTGCTATCGCCATGACTTACGGCTATGTATATGTTGCTCAGGTATCTATCGGTGCTTCACAGCAGCAGCTCTTCAACGTACTTAAGGAGGCTGAGGCATATCCTGGTCCATCACTCATCATCGCCTACGCACCATGTATCAACCACGGTATCAAGGGCGGCATGACACGCACACAGACCATCGGTAAGCAGGCTGTAGAGTGTGGTTACTGGCACCTCTGGCACTACAACCCCCAGCTCGAGGCTGAGGGTAAGAACCCCTTCGTTATGGACTCTAAGGAGCCCGACTGGAGCAAGTTCCGCGACTTCCTCATGAAGGAGGTGCGCTACACTTCACTCAAGAAGGCCTTCCCTGCAGAGGCGGAGCAGCTCTTCGAGGCAGCGGAGGAGAATGCTAAGTGGCGTTACAATTCATACATCAACCGAGTGAAATAATTTCTTGTGATAAGCCGCAATCTGCGGCACATCCCTAAAAGTAAACCACCTTGGGCTGTACTATTATGTACTATCCCAAGGTGGTTTCTTTTGTGATGCACCACATCTCACGACTTCTGACAAGAAATTAGGTTGTGGGGCTGATGAGGGCTGGTACTGATAGGGAGTTTAGAGAGTTTAGCGTTAACATCCTTATCTTCCCTAAATTCCTTAAATTCCCTAATCTCCTTAACCTCTCCTACCTCTCTCTTTTGACGGCGTCTTCGCCAGACATGGTGGTGACAAGAATAACACCATTAACGCCCCTGAAGCCATACATATTCGAGCCCTTGATAATCTCCACAGACTTAACATCGTAGATGCTGATAAGCTCCAGTCGCGTCTCCATGCCATCGCATAATATCAGCGCTGCAGAGCTGCCATTTATGGAGTTCTGCGTCAAGAGGCATAGCTCACCATTTATATACCTTAGGCCTGAGTAGCATATCATTATGGCATCCTGCAGGTTGCTACACCCCGTAGCGCGCAGCCTATCGCCCGAGATGCCCGATGTGTAGTCGGT
>JAZRPA010000019.1:0-110883 GCA_045648965.1 Alistipes sp.
GAGTTTAGCTCAGCTGGTTTAGAGCATCTGCCTTACAAGCAGAGGGTCGGCGGTTCGAATCCGTCAACTCCCACAAAACAAACGAAGCAATGAGATGTCGAATAATCGACATCTTTTTGTTTTTATATGCTTTGGCGCAAACTTGTTTGCAGACATTGGCATATAAAAACAAAAGAGGTTGTGCAACAACTCATTGCGCAGTGAAGTTTTGTAAGGGCCCCGCGGCGAGCGGAACGGAAAGGCGTTAAGCGGAGCAGACTTTAGTCTGCGAAGTAGCCAATCCGTCAGTCGGTGTGGCAGAGTCGTCTGCAAGCTGTGAGATAGCCATTGTTGCTACGCAACGACGATAGCAAATAAAGTATCATCACCTCAAATAAATTTGGCTGCTGCTATTTAATTTACTCTCTAAAACCTCTGGTTTTAATATCTATCTCTCATCTTTTGCTCTGCTCAAACCTGCGCGACCGTTCGAATCCAGGGAGCTCTTAATAGGATTGGATAGGAATGAATAGGATTTGATAGGATAAAACCCTAACGCCCTTAATAACCCTAACAAAAAAAGCCAATGGCTGGTGCCATTGGCAAACTACTCACTACTCTCTACTAATTACTAACTAAAAAAAGCACTCCAAAGAGTGCTTTTTTACTATTGCTGTGGAGCAGCTGGAGCGCCTGGAGCACCACCTGGCTTACCACCACGAGGACGACGTGGACCCTGACCCAAAGTAAATACCTTCGAAAGCTGCTCAGGAGTAAGGTAGTTCACAAACACCTTGATATACTCCTTCTTTACCTGAATAATCTGCTTGTCGCCATTGAGCTGTGCCATCATAATCTTCTTTGCAACCTTGATGGTCATCTCCTCGCCCTTGAACGAATCAACGTAGGTCTTGGTATCCTTACGCACCTGACGCAACTCGCGCATATAACCTTGATATACAGGAGCAAACTCCTTAGCCTGCTCAGGGGTCATATTCAACGCCTTCTGCAACATCTCGATTGTACGAGCATTACGGTCGCCGCCCGGGCCACCTGGAGGAGGTCCGAATGGAGGCTGTGCCGACGCTGTAATAAATGCCAATACGGCAATCATCATCATTAAAATCTTCTTCATAACTCTAATATTTTAAGGTTTTCGATACGCAAATATAGCATATTTTTTCAAGAAACTAACTTATAGAGGCCAAAAATTGCATAGTATCTCGTTCGTCAGCATAATCAAATATGGTAGGACGCTGTGCCTGACCAAGTGGCACCTGACGCGAATGCAAACCATCAATCGCACTTACAACGCACTGCAACTCCTCATCGTGTATCGCCAGCCACTGCTGCACCTTCTCCAATGAGTCATACATCACTACGTTTATCTGGCTCAAAAAGCGTGGGAACTCTGCGACTCTCGGATATGCTATCATCGCCTCACCCAAATCCTGGCATTTCGCACCGTGCATTCTAAGCAACGCTCTACACTGCAGATAGTTATTATGATATGCGCGCCCCATTTTACGCGTAGGCAGCTCCAAGTAATAATCCATCGGAACAAACATCAACGACACATTGCGACAGCCCAATCCCGAATGGATAAACACATCGTCGGCAAGTCGCTGCATATCGAATACACTCTCTTTGCCTGACAATACCGCAACCGAGTGACGACTACCTCGCAAGAGAGCAGGAATATCGGCAAAAGCTGTACGGAAATAGAGGTTTGCGCTATCGCCGCCCGTAGCTACAACTGCATCATAGTCAGCACCCTCCACGTACCTTTCAATTCGCAACGAAGGCTCAATATCGTGCAATAACTGCTCGACATACTCCTCCAATACGCTGTCTTTGCTCGATGGTTTAACGTATGGAATATCACCATTGGCAATGACGCACATCAAGTCGAAAAATCCCACCAACGGAAGGTTGCCTGCCATGATTATCGCCACGCGCTTAGCCTCGTTTTTGCCGGCAGCAGGGTAGTGCGAGAGCCACTCCTCGACCTTCTCGGCATCGAGCATTTCGGTGCGTATAGCCTCCACTGCGTAGTGGATATCGCTCACCGAAAACCACTCATTAGTAGCTACCGCACGCACAAGAACCGAGCGTGAGGTCTCATCGGAGCCAAACTCCGCAAGACGCGCACCAAGTTCCGAAAATATCTCGACCGTACTTTTCACGACTACAAAGGTAGTAAAATTCGCTATTATTTGATTCCGTGGCGTGCCAATATCTTACGCAACTGAGGCTCAATAACCTTCAATGCGCGGTCAATTCCAAGATCTGTCAAGTGTGAGCCATCGACTGTTCCCTCATTGTCGGTACCAAGATCAAATGCAGGATTGATGAAATATACATTCTTAAAATCCTTGCACACCTTCTTCATACACTTCTCGGCAGCAGCCATCTGGTCATCATTGCGCTTTTTTGCGCCGAGATCAAACATAGCACCTCTGCGCTTTTCGGTCTGTAAGAAGATGAGCGGCGTATCCTTGTGCTTAGCACGAATCTGCTTTACAAAATCGTAGAGGCGCTCCTCAATAATATCGGCAGTCGAGTTCGAAAAGGCATCGAAAACAAAGGCGTCAGCCTCGTTGTCGCACACGATATCAATGAAGTGCTGCTGGAGCTTACACTGACCACTGTGGCCGAAATTAGGAGTCTCGGCATTCAAGCGACGACCAAGCTGCGCAACATATATCAATCCCGGACGCGGATTTCCCTCACCGTGTGTGAGCGACGAGCCTACAAAAACAATCTTGTGTTTGAACGGCGACGGCATAGCCTTGATGGTTGCACCCTCATCGATTCCGATTTCGAGTGAATTGATTTGCGCATACGTTGGCAAATAGACCATACACTCCTTCACGCCCTCACCCATGCGACGTACGAGTGGCGACTCAAATTCGAGAACCGTAGGGTCAGCTGCAGGTTTAGCCACACCGGCAAAAGTCCACTTACCTTCGTGGCGAATATATATATCCAAACCTCGCATATGGATATCGGTAGAGTTTGCCACGAACTTGCGCGGTTCCACACTCCAACGAGCATAGATATTGCGGCTATCTGTGCTAAATACCAACGCCAAACCTGTCGATTGGCGGAAGGTTCTCTTCGCACCCTTTGTCAACGAACTGTAGCGCTCAACATCGAGTCGCTCGAAAGGCTTACCACTATCGTGTATCTTGTTGATAATGGTAAGGGTAGACGCATCTACATACGTAAGGTTTTTCTTCTGCGCTGTCGCCGACAAGCCAACGACAAGCATTGCCATTACGGCAACAAAAAGTCTCTTCATAATACCTAAGTTTTTATTGATATATTTTGTGTTACGTTCTTATTTAACACAAAGGTAATCAAAATTTTCTATTTCTTAGCACGATAGTACGACTCATCGAGGCCTAGGACGAAACTTTTTCGCATCAGTAGCGACAAGAACGCTACCATTGCCACCAGCACAGCGCTCGCCACGAATGGGAAAGTGCTACGATTTTG
Organism: Alistipes sp.; assembly: GCA_045648965.1. Taxonomy (GTDB): domain Bacteria; phylum Bacteroidota; class Bacteroidia; order Bacteroidales; family Rikenellaceae; genus Alistipes. Next base: position 3,481 of record JAZRPA010000019.1, read on the forward strand.
TCCCATAATCTTCGCCACAAAATCGACCACAAACGGACATACTACCACCGCAATATAATTCACCGCCATAACCACCGAAAGCGCCTTTGTAGCGGCTTGAGGAGGCGCTATAATAGCTGTTTTATCGTAAATAATCGGCTGCAAGACGCCATAGCCCACGCCCGTAAGTATCACGCCGAGCGTCATCAACGGAATATCGGGAATAGTACCCACCAACAACAAGCCCACAACAATCAGGCATAACGACACAAAAATTGTCATCGAGCGCACCCAGCGAATAATGACATTAAGCACCAATCCGGGTAGCATAATCGCCAAGAAGAATAGCGAAATCATCACACTCGACATCTCCTGCGGGAAGTGATATTTTTCGAGCAGGAACGAGAGATAGAACGTTATGACAAGCGTCGTAAAGGTGATTATAAAGTAGAGTACGGATAAGCCCGTAAGGCGAGCCCAATGGATTTTGGACTGGCGCATCTGGTCGCTCTCCTTCGGCTCTGGCGCCGACTTTGTATTGCGCAGAGCGAGCAGCATAACCATCGCCACAGCAGGCAGGAGATATACCGTAAAGGCGAGATGCCAATCCTTCGCCGCAAGCCAACCCACAACAGCCGTTGCAAGCACCAGCGAGAGGTTGTTCACGGCCGATGAGATACCGAGCTGTTGCACTCGGCTGTCGCCCGTAAAGTAGCGCACGACAAGACCCGTCGAATAGGGTACTACAATACCCGCACCGATACCCATAATGCAGCTGGCAACCACCAGCAATCGAATATCTTTCGCGAAGATGCAGGCCAAGCCGCTTGCGAAGAATATGAGTAATCCTACGGCAAGCAGTTTCAGCGACTCGCCACCGCGCTCCGAGAGCCAACCCGCCAACAACACGAACGGAATAATCAGCAGCGACGGCAACGATGTAAGCATCTGAATTTCAAGCTCGGAAGCCTTCGGAAATATGCGGCTTAGGTCCTCCAAAATAGGAGATATAGCCAATCCTGGCAGCGATGTGACGGCCGATACCGACCAAATAGCAATAAGTGCAAGAAGTGGGATATAACCCTTTCCGGTAGAGATTTTCATAGCGATAGATATTTTAATATATGTATCGCCCAGGTGCAAGGAGAATGCCAAAGACCACAAAAAAAGAGTGAAGAAAACTCTCCACTCTCATTTATCAATTCTCAATTGTCAATTACTCCTTCACGCAGCGGATTTGGAAGCCATTTGCACGGCGAGCCGAGTGCGACGGGAAGAACTTATTGATTGTACGGGTTGTGGTCAAATCGAAGTAGAGTGCAACCGCCTTGCCGTCAGCCGAGGTTGTCGAGGTCCAATAGTAACCCTCCCAAGGCTGTGGCTGCGAAGGATAGACACCCTCCTTGTAGTTCATATTCTCGACCTTGCCATCGTTGTAGCGACGACGACCACAAGCAGGGTAGAAGTACTTATTGTTGCCGTCCGATAGGTGCCAGCCATACTGCTTACGCACATCGTCAAGTGGGGTATTATCCTCAGCATCGGCCAAGTACAACACCGACATATCGTCTGCCGACGGAACACGCCAGCCGTAAGGACACGGGTCGTAGAGGCTCTTCTCGCCCTCTTTCCACAAATTGTTGTTTGTCACTACGAGCCAGTCGCCAATGCCATCGCCGCCCTCCTCGATGCAAGCTGCATTTGTGATGAAGTGCATCGGATACTTGGTGATATAGTCGAGAGTTCCGTTGCTCGATGTACGCTCTGCGTAAACCTCTGTGATATAGGTGCTATTATCGTTGTAGCGATCCTCGTCGTATGCACTTCCTGCATCGAAGTAGAGTGGACGTCCGAACGGATCCTTGCGACCCCATTGGTAGTACATACCGTACGAGTCGAGAATCTGCTGCTCGTCCTTCGAGCCATTCGAATTGGTGAATGCACCGAGGTTCTTACGCATGAAGGTCTTGCCATTCGAGTAGGTATCGGTAGCGAGAAGCGGATTCTCGTCAACAATCCAGATATGCCAGCTCCAAATAACCTCGTCGGCAGCGTTATAGGCCGCAATAACAGCATTCGAATCGAGCACCTTCGAGTTGTCGCCCTCCCAAGGGAGTACGTAGAACTGAGCTTTATTGCCCGCCAAGTTTACGTTCTTAACTACGTCGTAGTTGCTCTGCCACAAGAGCTTAACGCTTGCGGTCGCCAACTCCGAACCGTCCGGGCGATGCATAGCATCGAATGTGTAGCTGGTCGAAGGCTTTGTAACGATATAGCAGTTCGCTTTGTTCTCGCCATTCTCATCGATGGTCTTTGTCTCAGCAATATAGAGATAGATGTAGTAGCTGGTTGCCTCGCCCTCCTTGTTCAAGGCGTTCACAACCACCGAGCCCTCCTTCGAGAGGTCGTCGTTGGTCATTCCCTCCTCCTGAGTACCGATAGGCTCCACGATAACCTTGCACGAAACGGCATCGACCCTAGCAGCCCAACCCTGGCTACATGAGCCAACAGCCACCGAAACGGCATTGTTAGCCACGTACGAGATACTCTGCGGAGTATCCTCCCACGACACAAAGTAGAGAGCCGTACGATCGAACTCGAGAGTTGCGCTATTATCCTTATTACACGAAGCGAATGCTACCATCGAGAGCAACGCTACAACCAAAAATTTCAAATTTTTCATATATAGAAACTCTTTTCAAACGGCAAATATACAAAAAAGTTGGCAATTTCAAACTCAAACCTTTGGTTTAGGAATAATTATTGCCCTGCAAAGTAACGAAAATCAAAACTCTTTATTACTATGTCAGAGCAAAAAATCGAAGTCGGAAGCTCTCCAGCCACCTCGGAATATAAAATTACCGTAACCGACAAAGGGCCATATCTTGTATATGGCCGTCCACCATTGGCAACACAACATATCGCCCCGAACGAGCTCGGCGAAAGCTGGAAATTTGTGAAGGGCGCCACCTTCTCGACCGAGGAGGAGCCGACGGCACTCTGCCGCTGTGGAGCCTCGAAACGAAAGCCATATTGCGACGGCTCGCACCAAACGCATCGCTGGAAGTCGAAAATCACGGCACGCCCCGAGGCTCTTTTGGATAATATCGACATTACATCGGGCGAAGAGCTCACTCTCACGGATAATCCCAAATACTGCGTATTTGCGCGCTTCTGCGACGCCGCCGGCGGAGTGTGGGCAGCAACGGAGACCTCCTTCGATGACGTTTCGCGCCGACAAGCCATTCGTCAAGCTTCGCTCTGCCCGAGCGGACGTCTGATGATTTGGGGCAAAAGTTCGGATCTCCCATTTGAACCTCATTACGAGCCGAGTCTAGGACTTATCGAAGATGACGCGCTACACGCAAGCGGCGGATTGTGGGTGCGTGGAGGCATACGCATAGAGCGCGAAAACGGCACAGCCTACGAAATTCGCAATCGCGTAGTTCTCTGTCGTTGTGGCGAATCGGCAAACAAACCTTACTGCGACGGCTCGCACGCCGCATTACATTGGCACGATGAGCTCGAAAAAGAGATAGAAAGCACCGAAGAGTTGATGTAGTGGCACAAGGTTTGTACCCATGGAGGTCGTAACTTAAAAACATAAAATGCTATGAAAAAAGTTTTTCTGATTATCGGAGCTATGGCGACAACTCTCGCCGCCACCGCACAACAACATCGCATTGAGCGATACCACCACGGTCACGCCGAGCCTACCGTCTATCTTATTTCGGTAAGCGAGACCGACACAATCTCCTGCGCACCTAAAGGGTGTGATAAGCAGAGCGTTATGGCTTGCAATGCTGCTGTAAAAGCCGCTATCGAGGACCACAAAAACGCCACTCGCGACGGTATTCAGCAGGTTTCGCTCCCTTCGGCCATCTTCGCCGACAAACGCAACATCTTCTCATTCGCCATTGGTGGTGATGTAGCCTTGCGTGCAGCCTACTCGTTCGACCGCACCATCAATAACATCGACGTGGTGCCTTACGACGTGCCTATGACTCTCACACCTGCCGACAAGCAAGAGCTTCGCCTCGATGCGACAACCTCGCGCATCTTTATCCGAGGTATCGCCAACACCAAGAAGCTTGGACAGGTGCATGTATTTATGGATTTGGACTTCCGAGGAGGCGCAACGGGCAGCTATACTCCGCGCATTCGTTCGGGATATGTTCAGATGCTAGGTTTGACCATTGGTCGTGATGTTACAACCTTCTGCGACCTTACCGCCGCACCTACGACCATCGACTTCCAGGGTCCAAATGCCTACAACTTCCGCTTTGCAACGCAGATTCGCTACGAACATTCGTTCCTTAAAGATCACTTAAAAGTGGGTGCTGCAGCCGAAATGCCGGGCGTATCAGGCACATATGGCGAGACCTTGATGGCTATTCCGCAGCGCGTACCTGATTTCCCTATCTATCTCCAGTATTCGTGGGGTAAGAACCGCGAAAGCCATATCCGTGCATCGGCCGTATTCCGCGATCTTTACCTCTACAACAAGGCTCGTTCGACCGAAGATGACATCTTTGGCTGGGGCGTACAGTTTAGCGGTAATATCCACATCACCAAGTATTTGGAGTTGTTCATGAACGGTATCTACGGCGAGGGTATCACACGCTATATCAACGACTTGATGGGCTCGGGACTCGACTTCACACCACGTCCTGACGACCCTACACGAGTACAGGCGACCCCTATGTTCGGCTGGCAGGCAGCAGCGCAGATCAACATCATGCCTGACCTCTTTGTCTCGGGTGGTTATTCGGCAGTTACCGTACGCAAAAAGAATGGTATCTACAGCGACGACATGTACAAGCAGGGTCAATACATTTTCGGAAACGTATTCTGGAACCTCACCCCTCGATTTGTTGTCGGTGCCGAGTATCTCTACGCTCACCGCAAGAATATGGACGGTGCGAAGGCTCACTCAAATCGCATAAACGTACTTGCAAAATATAGCTTCTAACAAACGAGCAAGAGAGGGCGCAAACCCTCTCTTACTCTTATATTTAGCACCGATTACTTCAACAACGCCTCGAGATCGGCGATAGCCAAAGTAGAGTAGTCCTCCATGCAGAGCGAAACGCCCACTTCCGACAACACCTCGGCCGATGCCGTGGTAGTTACCGCGATGCACTTGCAGCCCGCTGCAACGCCCGCTACAATGCCATTTACGGCGTCCTCAACAACCACGCACTCCTCAGCCTTCAAGCCGAGAGCCTCATATGCCTTAATGAAAATTTCAGGGTGAGGCTTGCCATGAGTAACATCGCTTCCGCTAATCGAAGCATCAATCAAGTCGGCTATACCCAAGCCCTCGATAATCATCTCGACATTCTCGCGACAACCCGATGAGCCGATAGCGCACTTCACGCCAGCCGCCTTTGCCGCCTTCATAAGCTCGACAACGCCTGCAATCGGCTTGATATGAGGGCGATACATCTCGCGATAGACCTCCTCCTTTTCGCGATTCAATCTATCCAAGCCATATTCGGCTACAACATCATCGCCAAGCAACATCGGGAAGATGTCGTTGCTGTGCATTCCGTTAATTTTCAACGTCACAGGCTCTAAAAGCGTAAATCCCTCACGCTTGGCATAGGCGTCGAAAGCCTTAAAGTGGTACGCCAAGTTATCCACCAGCGTACCGTCCATATCAAATATAAGTCCTTTCAGCATAATCGTATCAAATCGTTAAAATAGTTCACCCTCACGCTCTGGCGGAGTCAAGCCCAAATGCTTATATGCCAACTCGGTAGCCTCGCGACCACGTGGCGTACGCTTCAAGAAGCCCTCCTTGATGAGGAATGGCTCATAGACCTCCTCAACAGTGCCAGCGTCCTCGCTGACAGCCGTTGCGATAGTATTCAATCCAACAGGGCCGCCATTAAACTTGGCAATGATAGTCGAGAGGATCTTATTGTCCATTCTATCGAGACCACGCGAGTCGATATTCAACGCCTCGAGTGCCATACGAGTAATCGCAAGGTCAATGCAGCCCTCACCCTTAACCATCGCAAAGTCGCGCACACGACGCAACAACGAGTTTACAATTCGTGGAGTACCGCGCGAACGCAAAGCTATTTCGAGCGCAGCATCATCGTCAATCGAAACACCCAAAATCGAAGCCGAACGCTTAACAATCTGGCTCAACACCTTTGCATCGTAGTACTCGAGGTGGCACTGAATACCAAAACGAGCACGCAAAGGCGAAGTCAAGAGACCACTTCGTGTGGTGGCTCCGACAAGGGTAAATGGAGCAAGCTCAATCTGTATGGAGCGTGCCGAAGGACCCTTATCGAGTACGATATCGATTTTGAAATCCTCCATTGCCGAGTAGAGATACTCCTCGACAATAGGGGAGAGTCGGTGAATCTCATCAATAAAGAGCACATCGCCCGGAGCGAGGTTTGTCAGCAATCCTGCCAGGTCACCCGGCTTGTCGAGCACAGGTCCCGAAGTAACCTTCAACTGCGCACCCATCTCGTTGGCGATGATATTCGCCAGGGTAGTCTTGCCGAGTCCCGGAGGGCCATGCAGTAGGGTATGGTCGAGTGAATCGCCACGCATCAGCGCCGCCTTGATAAAGACGCGCAAATTCTCGACAATCTTCTCCTGACCGGCAAAGTTATCCAACTCCTGCGGGCGGATTCTGCTCTCCAACTCGCTGTCGCTCTCTACAAATCGTCTATTTTCCATAGTTTTCCGTTTTCACCTCTCCGTTTTCCGTTTATTAGTGACTCCGAGCGGATTCGAACCGCTATCGTAAGAACCGGAATCTTAAATTCTATCCATTGAACTACGGAGCCGATATATTTTGCAAAAATAGCAAAATAAACTGAAAACGGAAAACGGAAAGCGGAAAACTTTTGATTAGAGAGTAATTAGTAGAGAGTTGCGAGTAGTTTTTTTTAGAGTAAAATAGGACTAAATAGGATTCGCCGACTTCATTGACTTGATAAGACTCGGGCTACGCCCTTAATAGGATAGCAGCATTCAACCCTATTTCGTCCTATCAAATCCCATCAAGCACCACAGGTGCGAATCCTACTGCCCCTACCAAACTTGTCGGCAAAAAAAGAGAGTGAAGAAAAACTTCTCCACTCTCTATGACCCCATCTCAAACTATGGAAGACACACGACGCGAAAACCATAGTAGCCAAAGCGATAGGAAGAAGTATAGAAGTCGCGATGCGAGACGCGACAGCTACCCGCAAAGTCATTCCAACCTCCACCACGCACCACGCGATAGCGACCAGACGAAGGTCCTGTCGGATTACTATTCGGGCCTGATGAATAGTAGTTAGCGCCATACCAATCACTACACCACTCCCACACATTGCCACTCATATCGTACAAACCAAGCTCGTTCGGTTGCTTTTGCTTTACTGGATGTGTTTGTTTATTGCTATTGTTCCAATACCAAGCAACATCACTCATCTCACTGCTACCGCTGTACTTACAGCCTTGGTTCTTCTTTCCACCACGAGCAGCATACTCCCATTGAGCCTCTGTCGGAAGCACATACGTCTTGCCTGAAACGCGACTTAACTCGCGACAAAAAGCCTGAGCATCTTCCCAATTAACCATCTCCACGGGATTATCATCTCCTGTAAATTTTGAGGGATTATTACCCATTATTGCACGCCACTGAGCCTGAGTAACTTCGCACTCACCTATATAATACGAGTCAAGCGTTACAGAATGGACGGGTTTTGTACTATCCCAGATATCACTTCCCTGTTCTGGAGTTACGCCCATCTGGAAAGTTCCACCCTCAACATACACCATTGTCATATTTACACCTTTGGCTGTCTCAACATAAGTAGCACCGATTGGTTTTGTAGACATGTCATTAGGAGTATTCACTGCAATAGCCGTTGAATTTGACGAAACCGCCACTATTAACGACAAAAAAGTCGCACCGATTGAGGTGATTGCTAATTTATTCATAAAAATACTAGTTTTAATTTATTCTACTGTCACAAATGTACAAACTTATTTTGAATCTCCACCTATATCCGCAAAAAAACGTACAAAAAAAAATGCGGACAAAATAGTATTACTATTTGTTATTTGCGAAAAGATTGCTATATTTGCATAAATATAAACGCAGTTTAAAACCTTAAACTAAAACCAAATATGTTGAGAATTAAGACAAAAGAGGCAGGATCGTGGCTTATAGGCGCGGTAGCAGGCTTATGTGCAATGGCAGCAACATTGGCAACACTCGACCTTAAAACGCAGTGGTGGATTATCCTCGTGGCAACCATCGGAACATTTGTAGGCGTTTCGCTCTTTGCGCTGTTGATAATCACAAAGTATGTGGCATACAAGCTCCGCCCGATATATTCGACCGTTTTCTCGCGCGATGTTCACACTGCCGAGATGATCGACGAGTTGAAGGATAAGCACGTGGAGAATATCTCGCAGGAGATTTCGACATGGGCCGAGGATAACGACAAGGAGATTTCGCGCTTGAAGGACGTAGAGAAGTTCCGCAAGCAATATCTCGGTAACGTGGCTCACGAGCTCAAAACCCCGATTTTCAACATTCAGGGCTACATCTCGACCCTCCTCGACGGCGGTATCGATGATGAAATTATCAACCGCAAGTACTTGGAGCGTGCCGAGAAGAGCGTAAACCGTATGATTAACATCATTCGCGACCTCGACACCATCTCATCGCTCGAGAACGATATGGAGATGATGAAGCCCGAGACTTTCGACATCGTAGCACTCGCCAAGGAGATTGCCGAGCAGTGCGAAATGGAGGCTGCAAAAAAGAATATCTCGATTACCGTAAAGTTCTCGCAGCACCTTCCATCGCGTTTCTGGGTTTCGGCCGACAAGTTCTACATCGGCCAGGTACTCGAGAACCTCATTATGAACGCTATTCGTTACGGCAAGGAGGGTGGTATGGTAAAGCTCGACTTCCGCGATATGTTGGATAAAATTTTGATTGAGGTGGAGGATAACGGTATCGGTATCGCCAAGGGAGACGCTCCACGCGTATTTGAGCGCTTCTACCGCACCGACACAGGTCGTTCGCGCGAGCAGGGTGGTACAGGTCTTGGCCTTGCTATCGTTAAGCACATCGTCGAAGGACACGGCGAGCGCGTATCGGTTCGTAGTGAGTTGGGCGTAGGCTCGACCTTCACATTCACACTCAAAAAGGTTGAATTGTAAGATATGAAATTATTAGCTATCGTCTGGGATTTCGACCCCGCAATATTTAGCATCGGCGGCTTCGAAATTCGCTGGTACTCACTCACTTGGGTAGCTGCGCTCCTGTTCGGAGGTTGGCTTTTCGCCTACTTCTGCAAGCGCGAGGGCAAACCAGGCAGTGTTTCGGACACGGCATTTTTGTATATCGCACTCGGCACAATCATAGGTGCGCGACTCGGACACTGTCTATTCTACGACCCTATACACTTCTTGAGCCACCCGTTGGAAATTATCACCGGCATACGTGACGGCGGTCTTGCCAGCCACGGCGCAGCCATAGGTATCGTACTCGGCATCTGGCTTTCATCGCGCACGAACCACGTTCCAGTGCTTTGGACAGCCGACCGATTGGGAATTATCGCCCCAATGAGTGGTGCAATGATTCGCTTCGGCAACCTCTTCAATTCGGAGATTTTCGGCCACGCCACAGACCTTCCGTGGGGTTTTAAATTCATAAACTCGACCGAAGCCAAACACGCTTACGATAAGTACGTAGATAGTTGTAAAGAACTCGGCATCGACCCTATTGAACGCTATGATTGGGCTGTAGAGAATGTTCCCTTTAGCCACCCAACACAAATTTACGAAGCTTTGTGCTATATCATCTGCTTCGTCATTCTCTTCGTGCTTTACCGCTACACCAAGGTTGCTCAGCGCAAGGGATTTATCTTCGGCGCAGCGATGGTGGGAATCTTCCTCTCGCGCTTTATCATCGAGTTCGTGAAGAACAACCAGGAGACGTTCGAAGATGGAATGATGTTTAATATGGGTCAGTGGCTCTCGGTGCCATTTATCGTGGCTGGTATCATCTTTATGGTTGCAGCGTGGTTCTACCACAAGGAGGAACCTGCAGCTGAGCCTAAAGCAGCACAAGCAGCCGGCACTCACAAGAACAAAAGACACTTTAAGAAGTAATGAAACAACAAATAGACAATCTCATCGCCAATACACTTCTCGACGAGGGCGAAGTTTATATTCCCGGCAAGGGCTCGCTTATTTTGCGCAGCCATGCAGCCGTACGCCTCTCATCGAAGAAGCTGCAAGCTCCTTATCGCGAGCTGACATTCTCGGCAGAGGAGCGAGGAGTCAACCTCGTCGCACTCATCTCGAAAGTGGCAACTGTTCCTGAGGAGCGCGCATCGGATATTTTTGCGGAGTGGTTGTCGAAGTCATCGCGCGTACAATCGCCAACAAGGCGTTCACTGATTATCGGTGGCGTATGCACAATAGCCACTTATGAGGTAGACTACAGATCAACAAAAGATAGCTATCGAGGAGAAAAGAGTATTATAACAATAGATCAAACATTCGAAAATATGGCAAATCCAAAGGGTCGCAAAGTTAAGAAGGTAAATCCGCGTCCAAAGTACTTTATGTATATAATGCTGGGACTGCTCCTAGGCACAGCGTTGGGCGTAGGTGGCACATTCTTCTATGTTAACGGCAGCTTCGACGAGTTGCTCCAGAAGCAATCCATAATCCCTACATCGGACGCATTGAAGGTTGCAAAGACCGAGGTTGAACCTATCAAGCCTGAGGCAACAGTCGTAGAGGAGCCTAAAACAGAGACTAACACAGAGGTTGTTGCAGAGCCTACTACACCTGTAGAGCAGAAGACCGATGTTGCCGAGCAGCCTACCGAGTCGAAGGTTGAGCAGCCTGCCGAGGAGCCTGTAAAAGAGGCCGCAGAGCAGGGTAGTGAGCAGGAGGCAGAGCGCGAGCTTTTACCGCTGAAAAAGGGACATAGCTACATCGTTTGGGGTGTATACAAGGAGCTCAAGAATGCCGAGAAGGCTATCGCTTGGCTTGCCGAGAAGCACCCTAAAATAGAGTGCAAGCTCTACCAATATGGCGACCAGCACCTCTTGGCGATATACGACCAGCCTTCACGTGTGAAGTGCAACAGCCAGCTTGCTCAGTGGAAGAAGAAGCACCCTAGCTTTAAGAGCGTGTGGGTTCACACACAGTATTAGAAGTATAGATGTCGCTCGCCTCGCACATAACCAAAGCGATAGATATTTTCTACGTAAAACCTCTGCGAAAGCTACTTTCACAGCAGGTTTTTCGCTATTTGGCGTGCGGTGGCATCACTGCATTGCTCGACGCAGTGTGGTACTACGTGATATATCATTATATCGTACGTGAGCAATTTATCGACCTGGGCTTCATTGTCATGTCGCCACACATCGCCGCTTTGTGCGTTGTCTTTCCGATAACATTCTTGACGGGTTTTTGGCTCAACCGCAACGTCGCATTCAGAGTTACGAACGTATCGTCGCTACCGCAGTTAGCTAAGTATGCGCTCACCGTCGTAGGCTCCATATTGTTGAACTACGCATGTATGAAGCTGCTAGTCGATGCGTGTGGGTTGTGGGCGACACCTTCGAAGATGATTACGACGGTAATATGCGCCATCTATAGCTTCCTCGCAGGCCGATATTTTACGTTTAGGAGATAATTTTAGCAACAACATTCGATTTTTATTGCAATAATTTTTGCATTGTTGCGAAAAAGCGTTATCTTTGCACACCTTTTTAAGGGTTACAGCTACGGAGAGTTGGGTGAGTGGCTGAAACCAGCAGTTTGCTAAACTGCCGATATCGTAAGGTATCCACTGGTTCGAATCCAGTACTCTCCGCAAAACTTGATGGCAACTTCGGTTGTCATCTTTTTTTTTGCGGAGTACTGGATTCGTTCAGTCGGTGGTGTCTTGGGCGACTTATCTGCGTGAGCCTATTGTTTGCTGTCGCAAATCTATGTCTTTATAAAATGCTATGTCTGAAAATAAATTTTAGCCATTGCATTTTCCAAAGCCAACAATCTACGATTGCAACAGCCGCACTTCGGTCGCCTCTCGACTGCAGCGACCGTTCGAATCCTGGTTGTGGCAAGAAAGGCGTTAGGGCATTAAGGGTTATTAGGAGGATCCTATCTAATCCTATCTAATCCTATCTAATCCCATTAGTTCCATTTTAGCCTTATTGGTCTTATTAGTCCCATTTTGCGCCCCTCCAACACAGTCTCACGCAAAAAAAGTCTGCACACGCCTCTTAATTTTTCATTTTTAATTAAAAAACTAAAGTTTTTTTTTGTATCTTTGTGCAATATAGGAATAGAAATCTAACAAAAAACATTTTATAGCTATGAAAAAGACATTTATTGCAGCGTTGGCATTTTTGGCACTTGTAAGCTGCGGAAACAAGAACGAGAACACAGAGGCTACAGATCCAACAACACCCGAGACTGAGACTCCGGCTCCTGAGGTTAATGCAGACGAGTTGGTTGCTCCAAAGGGTGACTATGTATTCGTAGATGTTGCACACGTAATAGGCGAGAGCAACATTATGAAGACCGAGGGTAAGGCACTCGAGGAGAAGGGTAAGAAGCTCGAGAAGAAGTTTGCTAACAGCGAGAAGAACATTCAGACCGAGTTGCAGCAGCTCAACGAAAAGTACCAGAAGGGCTTGATCACAACTCTCGACGCACAGGCTAAGCAGGAGGAGTTGCAGAAGCGTATGATTTCGTTGCAGAAGCAGGCTGAGAAGGAGATGCCTCAGTTCCAGGAGGAGATGGTGGTTTTAAACAACCGCATCAACGACCTTCTTTTGCGTGCTGTACAGGACATCAACTCTGACAAGAAGTACAAGATGGTTGTAAACTCAGCTTCTTTGCTCGACTACGACAAGTCACTCGACATCACAAGCTTGGTTCTTGCTAAGGTGAACGAGATGTACAAGGCTGAGAAGGGCGACACTACTGCAAAGAAGAAGTAATAGATTCATCGGACAAGAAAAGGGAGGCAAAGAGTAACACGATATGGGGTTCATTCCATTCACCTTCATAGATTTCCTTGATATTCTGCTGGTTGCAGGCTTGCTATTCATCGTTTACAAGGCGATGAAGGGTACAAGCGCACCATATATCATGGTGGGAATCGTCATAATCTACCTCGTTTGGGTTGTGGTAAAGGCGCTCAATATGGAGCTTCTATCGACAATCCTCGGACAGATTATCAGCGTTGGAGTCATCGCCCTGCTCGTAATCTTCCAGCCAGAGTTGCGCCGTTTCCTCTTCACGCTAGGTATGCGTCAGAAGGAGATGGACTTCATCTCTCGCTTCTTGTCTATACAGCGCAAGCATAGTAGCACCAAGACCTCTCCGATTACCTCCGCATGCAGAGACTTGAGCGAGGAGAAGATTGGTGCACTTATTGTTTTCCGTCGCAAAGATGACCTCCAATTTGTCATCGAGAGCGGCATTGCACTCGACGCCACAATCACGGTGTCGCTCATCAAGAACATCTTCTTCAAGAATGCACCTCTGCACGACGGCGCGGTAGTTATCGAGAACAACCGCATCATCGCAGCTAAATGTATCCTTCCTGTAACTCAGAGCAACGTTCCAAAGAGTTATGGCACACGTCACCGCGCAGCCATCGGTTTGAGCGAGATGACCGATGCCGTAGTCTTGGTAGTATCGGAGGAGACCGGAGCGATAAGCATTATCAAGGGGGGCAAGATTAAATCGAAGATTGATCCTCAGAAGCTCAACTCGCAGTTGAAGCAGGCTCTTGAGGAGGTTGATAACGAGCCCACCGAGGCAGAGGCAAAATAGGTAAATACCTTTATTTGTTATGACACTAGGATTCGACAACGAGAAATATCTTAAAATACAGTCGGAGCAGATTAAGAAGCGTATCGCGCAGTTTGGCGACAAGCTCTACTTGGAGTTTGGCGGCAAGTTGTTCGATGATCACCACGCAAGTCGCGTATTGCCAGGTTTTCAGCCCGACAGTAAGTTGCAGATGCTCCTGCAGTTGAAGGACGAAGCCGAGATGATTCTCGTAATCAGCGCCCTGGACATCGAGAAGAACAAGATGCGTGGCGATTTGGGTATCACCTACAACGAGGACGTTTTGCGCCTACGCGGTATTTTCGAGGGTTTGGGACTCTGCGTGAGTGGAGTAGTCATCACCCACTACAACGGCCAATCAAGCGCCGACACCTACCGCAAGCGACTCGAGAGACAAGGTATCAAGGTATATTACCACTATACAATCGAGGGTTATCCTCACAACGTCGCCCTTATCGACTCGGACGAGGGCTTTGGTAAGAACGACTATGTAGAGACTTCGCGTCCGCTCGTCTTTGTAACAGCCCCAGGCCCTGGTAGCGGCAAGATGGCGGTATGCTTGAGTCAGCTCTACCACGAGAATAAGCGCAACATCAAGGCGGGATATGCTAAGTTCGAGACCTTCCCTGTATGGAACCTCCCACTCAAGCACCCCGTAAATGTTGCATACGAGGCTGCTACAGCCGATTTGAACGACGTCAATATGATTGACCCGTTCCACCTCGAGGCTTACGGCACTGTGGCCTCAAACTACAATCGCGACATTGAGATTTTCCCTGTGCTGAACGCCATCTTCGAGAGCATCTATGGCGAGAGCCCTTACAAGTCGCCTACCGACATGGGCGTCAATATGATTGGCTTCTGCTTCAGCGACGAGGAGGTGTGCTGCAAGGCTGCTAAGGACGAGGTTATTCGTCGTTACTACTACGCACTCTGCAACCTCGCACAGAATGGCGATAACGAGAACGAGGTGAGCAAGCTTTCGCTCATCTTGAAGCAGGCAAAGCTCACCACAGCAGACCGCAAAACCACCGTCGCTGCGAACGAGCGCAAGGAGCGTGATGGCGTACCTTGCTCGGCTATTGAGTTGCACGACGGAACGATTATCACGGCTCGTACGAGTGCGCTTTTGGGCCCTAGCGCAGCGCTTCTGCTCAATGCAGCAAAGCACCTGGCTAACATTCCGCACGACGTTAAGTTAATCCCTGAGCAGATGATTGAGCCAATCCAGAAGACTAAAGTGGGCCTTTTGCACGGTGGCAATCCGCGCCTTCACACCGACGAGGTTTTGGTGGCATTGTCAATGTTGAGCATCAACGACGAGAACTGCCGTAAGGCACTCGACCAGCTCCCTAAGCTCAACGGCTGTCAGGTACACTGTACAGTAATGTTAAGCGAGGTTGACCGCAAGATATTCAAGAAGTTGGGCATTGGCCTCACCTGCGACCCGGTAGCGAAGGAGTAGAAAAAGATGCTAAACAAAAACCCCGAGCGATTTGCTCGGGGTTTTGTTTATTTCTTGCCCAACCATGTCAGCTTGCGCCAAACGGTCTCGAATGGGCCGTGCGAGTGATTCTTCAACCACCAACGGCAGAACATATACTGCAATGCAACGCAGAGTGCACCCAAAAGCAAGCTCGATGCGTGGCCCGAATAGCGGAACATACCGAGACCCCAGTTGTAGAACACGAAACCTCCGATAATCGACTGCGAGAGGTAGTTTGTGAGGCTCATCTTACCGTACGGTGCAATCTTGATGAGGAAATCACGCGCCGAGGTACGATAGAATAACAATACCACAATCGACACATAAGTAAACATCATAGACATATTCTTCCACATATTGAGCATTACGTTCAAGCTCTTCTGAACGCAAGTTCTATCGGCCTTCGGAACGCTTACAACAACATCGTGAACAGCGTCGTAGAGAGGGTAGAGAACTACAAATGCGCACAACGAGAATACGAGAATCTTCTTCCAAATCTCGATATTGTTGCCCTCATCGTAGAACAAACGCTTGCGACCGAGGTAGATGCCGAGCAAGAATAGGAAGATGGTCTGCGTCATACGGCCGTGCTCGATAGCCCAAGTGAAGTTCACTGGGAAGCCGTAGCGAATGCCCGCAACGGCTACGTCGATGATATTGCCGCCCTCCTGCGCAGGAATTATCGCCTTGAACAACTCGCTCGAGCCGAGGTTTAGCGACTGCGTTGCAGGGTCTATAAGACCTTTAACGATGTAAAACAACTCGATTGGTTGCAACGCAAATAAGATGGTTGCTGCAACAAGCACCTTATTACTAGCGCGAATAAACGGTATTACAAGGAGTCCGCACGCAGCATAAACGGTGAGAATGTCGCCATTGTAGAACAAGAGGTCGAACATACCCCAACAGAACAACAGCACCATACGCCACACGAAGCGAAGGCGGAAATCCTTGCCCTGCTGCGCCTGGTTGTCGTGCTGAATGAAGAAGCTCAAGCCGAAAAGCATCGAGAAGATTGCGTACATCTTGCTCGCAAGCATAAAGAAGAGGCTATCCCAGACGGTCTGGTTGAGAGCGCCCATAAACTCGTTCGAAGCCTCGGGGAACTTGTAGAAATTGAGCTGCTCGATAAAGTGAATCAACACAATACCGCCGATGGCGATACCGCGCAAGATATCGGCCACGTCTATTCGTGAATTTGTTTTAAGTGAGGGTGTGTAAGACATTCGAATTAAAAGTTAAAAGTTAAGATGAAATATACCTTTTACAAAGGTATAAAAAATCCCGAATAAATACATCCTTTTCGGGTCAAACATTTGCATTTGAGCAAAAAAATGAGTAGTTTTGTGTATTACAAATAGATTTATAAACTAAAAACAAAGGAACTATGAAGAAATTTTTGTGTTTGGTAATTACCATGTTGTTTGCCGCATCGGCAGCCATAGCTGGGCCTAGGGTGTATTCGAATTGTTACGATGGCTATCTCAACGTGCGTTCAGCACCTTCATCTAAGTCAACTATAGTTGGTACATTGCGTAACGGTCCTGAAGGCGCAGAATTGCTCGGCGTTGAAGGCAGCTGGAGCAAGGTGCGTGTAAATGGCGTTGTAGGCTACGTTTTTAGCAGCTATCTTCAGTCAAAGCCAACTGATCCTGTGTATATCAACGCTTCTGCTGTTGTTGGCTCGTGGAAAGGAGAAGGCTTCACAATGACAATTAAAAGCGATGGTAAGTTTGTTCAAAACCATTACAATGAGAATGAAGGCAATTTCAAATTATATGGTACTTGGTATCTCTCATACGACAAACTTATTATTAAGTTTTCTGACGGCGACTATACTATAGCACTCTCTGTTAGTGGAAAGACTCTAAGCGGTGAATCTGGCAAATTCTACAAAATGTAGAATTAAGACTATCTGATACATAGAAGGTCTGTCGGCATATACGCCGACAGACCTTTTTTTTGTTGGTGCTGTAATGAGTATAATATATAAAAATATAGGTCAAAAATCCAGGAAAAACTATATTTATTTTTTGGGAAAATTGCGAATAGTGATTGGGTAACTATTGGGTAACTTATGTTACTTTTTAATACCGTAAAAGGGTAAAAAAAACAAGGTTTGGACAACATAAGTTATCCAAACCTTTTCGTTTAACCAATTTAATATCAGGTAGTTGACCTACTAGTATTCTTCCTCATTGAAGTCATCTTGTGTCGGTTTTACCCATTGACCTTCAACTGCATATAACGGACTGCCCCGTTAGGGTAGTGCGTGGGCAGTTTCAGATATACTGGGCGATGCCGAAAACCGTTATTAAAATGCGTTAAAACTACTTCAAACAACGAATACTCCTCTTCTTCAAGGAGGAAAATCTTTGTGCAAAGATAACAAAAAAATAATTTTTATTTTTGTTATACCGAGATTTTTTTTTGTTTTTTTCGTCTCCGCTTATGCTCCTTGTATTATATTCAACAATTCATCATAGTTTGATATAGCACCAAAGCGAATATCGCTTGTTGAAACATCGTTGAAGAGTTTTTTAGCACACGCAATCTTTGCCTTCTCTACACCTCGCAACTCCATTGAATCCAATGAGCCTTTGGTCTCGGCGATGAAGAAGATATGTTTAGCAGTGCCCTTATTGAAAGCAATTGCCCAATCGGGAGCATAGTTACCCACTGGCGTAGGGATTTGGAACGAACGAGGCAACTTCGCATATACACATACTTCTGATGCTCCATCGAGTGCCGAAGCGAACTTTCGCTCACCATCCGAGTCGCTGAACACATAGTCCATAATGTGCTTCTGTGCAGGATATGCCTTGCTAATAGACTGTGATTGTTTCTCCTGCGTAAAGATTGTGCTATCATATCCGCCCTCAATAAGGTTGTATGATATGTGCTCCACAATCATTGTTGCCTTCTGTTCCTTAATCAAATGAACCACATTGCGGATGAACTCCTCTGGGTTGTTTTGGAACATAGCCAACTTCGCTGGACTTAACTTCTTCAATATATTGACAACAGTTCTACGGGTCAATGTAGCACCTCTTGCAATCTCGCCAACAAGGTCATATTTAACGGTAGAGGTCGAGACTGTGCCTACTCGCTTCGAGGTAGATGTTGTGCCACCAAAAGCATCAACACTATCCTGCTCACCCGTAACCACTACATAACGCAACTGATTAACTTCGAGGTTTGCGTTTATACTCAAAACGGACTTTTCAACCAATTCCTCACTGCTGTAATGGACGGTGTAAGCGTATTTGTGGTTGATCTCCTTCCAAAGTGCTTGGAACTCCGCTTTTGCGAAGTTATCGTTCAACTTATTCTCCTTGACAACGGTAGCATTACCATCCTCAAACATTGAATCAATAGCCACAGACTCATCATACAACGCACGAATCAATAACTGTATGCTATCAGCCATAGGAGCCAACTTCTTGGACATAGGTGCGAGACTACCATCTGCCAAATCGGTCTTATATTGCTCTGTAACCTGACCCTTGTCGTCGATATAGTCGTTCTCCCAAAGATATGCACGGATAGAATTAGCCTCCTCTGCTGTGATAGGACGCTTTTCTTCACCCACGAATACGAGTTTGCCAGTGAAGTATGCTTCGTCAGCCTTTGTAGGACGGTCACGGAGCACATCACGGGTCTCACGCTGCAAGTCGCCCACGAAGTCGCTGTAACTCTCGTTCGCAATTACGGTCAGTTTGTTCAACTCGTGGATATTCTCACCAAGGGTATCGAAGTCCATACGATTACCATCTGCATCTACACAGATACGCAAACCTCGTCCCACCTCCTGACGCTTGGCTGTTGCCGAATTAGCGTGTCGGAGCGTGCAGATCTGGAACACATTAGGGTTATCCCAACCCTCACGGAGTGCCGAGTGCGAGAAGATAAATCGTGTAGGCTCCTCAAAACTCAATAGACGCTCCTTGTTCTTCAAGATAAGGTCGTATGCCGATATATCGTCCGATGTATCACGACCACGCTTTACCTCACTATTCACCGAACGACCCTTCTTGTCTATCGAGAAGTAGCCATTATGTATTTCGCTCACATCGAAGCGGCGTAGATACTGCTGATAATTGGAGTCAAACAACGATATATTCTCATTGAGGATAGTTGCATACTCCTCCTCAAACATCTTCCAAAATACGCCCTGCTCAACCTCACCTTCGGCATTGTAACTCTTGTATTTTGCCACCTCGTCGATAAAGAACAACGATAGAGTCTTAATACCTCGTGCGAACAACTCACGCTCCTTCTCGAAGTGTGAAACGATGGTCTCACGGATTTGCACACGCTGCATCGCCAACTCATTGCTATCGCCGAATACCTCACCCTTGCGAAGTGTTATGCCATTAAGGAATGTAACGGTATCGGTATATGGGTTGATTTCCGATATATCGAAGCCTTCGTATTGTTTAAGACCGCTTACACTGTATAGTTTATCTCCCTTGCCGAACTTTACAGACTTACGGCGAATGCCAGTTGCCGTATTCATTTCAAGGTCAATTTTAACCATTGGTGGCTCGGTCTTCGACAGGATGATGCTGTCGATATAGAGATAACTCGATGTGCCTTTCAAGTTCTTAACCTCGAAGCCCTTAACCTGAATCTTCTTAACGAGTTTCTTGTTGTAGGCATCGAGTGCATCGAGTGCATATACAGTATTATGCTTGGTCTTGTGGGTTGCCGAGTAGTTAAGGATGAACAACGGCATAAAGCGTTTTAGAGCGGTCTGTGTAGCCTCACCCTCCATCTTCTGTGGCTCGTCCATAATGATAATCGGACGGTTCGCTGCAATCACATCAATAGGTCGGCGACTCGCAAAGTCATCACGCTTCGAGTAGATGATGCGGCTCTCCTTGTTCTTCGCACCCTCCTTCAATGATGCTGCAAAGGCTTGGGTGTTGATAATCATTACATTGATACCAGCATCACTCGAAAAGTCGTCGAGACTCTTCAAGCGGCTACTATCATAGATAAACCAACGAGCCTTCTTGCCATAGTGCTCCATAAAGTGGTCTTCGAGCATAGCGAAACTCTTGCCCACACCCTCACGGATAGCGATGCTTGGCACCACAACGATAAACTTGCTCCAACCATAACGCTTGTTCAACTCGAACATCGTCTTGATATAGACATAGGTCTTACCTGTTCCTGTCTCCATCTCGATATCAAGACTACACGCACCTATGCTTGGCACGAGCGAATCAGACAACTTGATATCTCCTGCTGTCTGTGCCTTGCGAATGTTGGCGAGTATCTCTTTTGGGAGCAACTGTATCTCACAATTTCGGTAGCCAGTCTCTATCTCATCATCGAGAATAGATGTCTGTGCCGAACGCTTACCGAGGTCTCGACGATAGGTCAGACTATCCATAGATGGCTGCCCCTCGAATACCTCTACTGTGCGTTCTACCGCATCGGTCTGATATTGCTGTATCTTAAATTTGAATTTCATAACGATTCCTTTCTATAAACACGAGTAGTGGGTAATAACAAAAAACCGTCTCTAATGTCTATTGTGGTTTCCAAATTATATGTATTAGTCAAACTATCACTAAATTGAAAAACACTCTTAATCTTCAATGTTATAGGTTTATCAATGGGTAAATTACTATTTTTAATACCTATATATCGCTCATAGGTCTCTTTGAACCCTAATGCTTTTCCTTCAGTTGCATCAATATAATTAAGGGTGGATTCTTCTATTTCTTCGTCATCAATTAGTATCGTTGTTGATGTGTGATAAATGTTATGTATTGTATGAATGCCATAGTTGATGATTTTAACCCTCAAAAAGCAGTTTGATATACTCATAAAACTATACATTCCTAAAAGTTCCTTAATTTCATCATCTCCACTATTGTAAAAAGCCTTACCATCTGTCTTAGAAATGTATTTTATATCAACTTTTGGCCAATCCCTAAACTCCTGTTTCTTTTTATCCAACCACGATTTGTAGTAGATAAACATACCCCAAAGAATTGTTCCAATATATGTAAGCACACCTATAACTATGGTTGCAACTGTTCCCTGCTCCAAGTCATAGTTATTGAAATAGCAAAATGACTCAATGACCACAACGGGGAACAAAATACAAATTGCAAACAACCAAAGATGTTCTATAGCAAAATCTTTGAACGAACTTTTCATCTTACAATATCCTTCTTACGGTTTCCTTGCTGTAAGCGTTGAAGATTTGGTCGAAGTTGTCGGCGACATTGTCGGTGGCGATGGAGCGGTCACACATCACAAAGTAGTATGGCTTCTCCTTCGCTATGGCGGTGATTACAGCCTCATTGATGTCGTTATCGAAGCACGCCATCAAGTAGCCATCCTCCACCACAAACACCTTCTTACCGTGTATCTCTCGTATCTCAATCTTGCTCGACAAAGGCAAGTTGCATTCAGGTAATACTTGGAACAAAAGGTCTTCGGCGGTGCGTCCCTCACGGATGTTATCCACCAACGCATCAAACGCCAATGTGGTCTGTATAGGAGTGTCGGCAGGGGTATAATACACATCTGCCATATTCGACTCATCGAGTTTCAATACACGGAAGCCCACATCGAGTCGCTCGATGCCCTCCTTCGATGCGTTCTCCTCCTTAATCTTGCGTCCTGCTCGGCGGATACGCTCCTTACCAATCTCGCAGATATTCTTGTATCCCGCCTTGTAAGCCTCGCTCTTCTCGTCTGTAAGTTCGGGTAACTGCACCATAATAAAGCGGCGATTACCTCCATCCTCGGCATTTAACTGCATTACAGCGTGTGCCGTAGTAGCCGAGCCTGAGAAGAAATCGAGAATAATAGCATCTGATGAGAACTTGGTAATCATCCTTAATGTTCGCAATAACAAATTTACACTTTTAGGGTTATCGAAATATTTACCACCCATTAAGGTCGCCAAATCCTTTGTTGCTGTTGATGTTAGGAAGTCTGCATCCCACCAAGTTGTTACAGTTTGTCGTGTCTGTTTTGCTTGTTCAAGATAATACTTCTGCTGCAAACCATTAGGGGTTCTTACTATCAATCCAGCATCATACTTCTGCTGCATTGTCTCTTTGGAATATCGCCAATAGCCTTCTACTCCCAAGAACTCATAATGTGGATTTCCTTTCTTGGCTCCGCCAGGACCATCTACGGGAGTTAGTTTGTAATCACCTCTTTCGTCTGAATATTTGAATCCTTCAAGTTTCGGGTCTTCTCCAATTAACTTTTGATTTGCAAACATCACTGATATATCTCTCGCATAGAACACTAAATGATTGTGATTCTCCGATATTATCCTATCATTGGAAACAGAAGCCCTATGCTTATGGCAGATACTTGCTATGAAATTATGCTCACCAAAAATCTCATCGCATATTTTGATAAGGTTAGCCTCTTCATCGTCTCCAATAGAAATGAATATAGCACCATCATTCGCTAATAGGTCTTTTGCGACCTTCAAGCGAGGATAAATCATATTGAGCCAATCGGTATGGAAACGACCATTGCTCTCGGTATTCTGCACCATAGGGTCTGCCATACGACGACCCTCCTCATCAAGCAGACCGCTCTGTGCCTCAAACTCCGCCTTGCCCTGTGCGAAGTCATCGTTATAGACAAAGTCGTTACCTGTGTTATATGGCGGGTCGATATAAATCATCTTTACCTTACCCAAATAGTTCTCACGGAGCAACTTCAACACCTCCAAGTTATCACCCTCGATATAAAGGTTCTCGGTATTGTCGAAATCAACACTCTCCTCACGGCAAGGACGCAGAGTCTTGTTCGTGGGGGCATTAGCCAAACGGATAGCAGCACGCTTATCGGGCCAAGTGAATTGGTAACGCTCCTCTGCACCCTCGACAACCTCGCACGCCAACTCCTGACGCAACTTGTCGAAGTCGATAGCACGCACCAACTTACCATCGGCATTGATGGTCTCGGTCAAGCAGTTCGGGAACATCTGTCCCAACAGTTCAACATTTCGCTCTGCCATATCTGTGGTTTGTAGTTTGAGTTTTTCCATATAGTGTTTAGTTTTTATTAGTCTTTTAATAGGGCAATAAACGATATAATTAGTGCCGCAAATGAAATAGCCGTAGTTATCCAATACTTCTTATCGTCCCAAATTGAAGGGTTCTTTAGTTTAGGGTTTTCGTATAAGTATGTTCGCCCTTGCTCTGTTAAAGACAAGTCTCTATGACATTTTCCTAACAACTCTTTAGCGTTTATAAACCCTATTGCAACAAGGTATCTTATAGCGTCATAATCATCCTCATTGTAAAGCAATTTGCGTTTTCGGCTATTGAGTTGAGAGAGTATCGCTTTACAGTTGTCATTTAACTCTAACTTATCCATACTACAGTTTCTTCTTCAATTCTTTCAGTTTCTCAAATAGTTCCAACTTCTTGCGAGGTTGTTTCTCGATGCGGACTTTGTGCTCCAACTGCTCAATCTGCTTCATCAGTTTGGCGTGTGCATCATCCTCGGCGATCTGCTCGGATATGCTGTTACTACCAACAATAGTGATACTACCAATAGCAGCAACTATATTCTCCCAAACAGAGTCGAGGTTTAGTCCCGCAAGTGGCACCGTCACATCGTCGGTTGGTTGCCACTCCGAAGTGATAAGGCGTGTGCAGTAGGTCGCCAACTGTGTCTCCCCCTCAAACATCAGAGCAAACACAATCTTCTGCTCGATAAGTTTGGCGAGGGTAGCGATATTCTTTGGGTCGTAATCCTTGCGTTTGAGTTGCACGGCGAAGACATATATGGATTTTACATCCTTACCCTCGGCGAGGTGGCGTGTATCTACCACATTAGCAATAGCAATACGGCTTATATCCGCATCGAAACGCTCCCTCTCGGCAGTGTTCATTGCGAACTTGGCGTAGATCGCCGTTTTTGGTAGTTGCTTACCTACAACGCTATTTTCGGGTAGTCCGAACATATTATCTTACAACCAAGAAACAAATCAATTCAAAATCATCCAAGCCCTTAATCTCCTTCGTGAAGAGTTCGCCTTGGAATCCACTCAACAGTAGGTCTATATCGCTCTGCTCCTTAACGCTGATAATCGAGGTGATGGCATCACCCAACAGGTCGGAGTAGTGCTTCATATTGTAGCCATCCTTCGTCTCCTTATTGAACGAGCGGCACAATTCTGCGATAGGCTCAACCTTACCTCGACACATATAGCGAACACGGTCAAGCAACTCCTTCGGTTGTAAGTGGTTGATAAAGACCTCGCCATCGTCGGTAAGATAGACCATATAGAATGGATGTAGGCGGTTCTTTTGGTCGATATTCACGCTGTTAGAGCGGTTCTTCAACACATAGACCACACCCTTCGGGCAATCATCAGTTGCAGCGATAACGGCGTGCATACCATACGGAGCGTGCTCGGAGTAACTCTTATTCTTCACATAGTCCAACAAGTCCAAGCGGAACTCATTAAGTCCCAAATCCATAATTGAGACTCCTGTGTTCATCTCCTCAATATCCACAACCTCCTCTTGGAGACGCTTCAACTGCTCACGGCGGTAGTCCAAATCGCCCTTTTCCTCTGGTGAAAGCAAGTTATCATCACCCGTAGAGGTCATTACGGAAATCTTCATACGAGCCTCGACACGACCCTTCAAGTCGATATACTCATCGAGGGTCATATCTGGCCAGAAATTCACAAGTTGTATAGTGTCGTTCTTCGAGCCGATACGGTCAATACGACCAAATCGCTGAATGATACGCACAGGGTTCCAATGGATATCGTAGTTAATCAGATAGTCGCAATCCTGCAAGTTCTGACCTTCGGAGATACAGTCGGTAGCAATCAAAATATCAATCTCCTCCTGCACATCGGGGAAGATAACTGACTTCTCCTTCGAGATAGGCGAGAATAGTGTTAGAAGGGCATTGAAATCCATCTTACGCTTGATTTTAAGCGTGCTTCTCGACTCAATATCACCCGTAATCATAGCCGTATGCAAACCCCTATCCTTCAAGATAGTATCTGCAAGGCAGTTGTATAGATACTCCGCTGTATCAGAGAACGCCGTGAAGATAATAACCTTCTTGTTGCGTCCATTGATTGGGTTATCAATCTTGTCATAAACGACCTTCTTCAAGGTCTGCAACTTGGTATCGTGTTCAGGTGTAATATCACCCAACATCAAGCGTAACAAGGTAAGCACCTCCAAATCGGCGATAAGGTCTCGCTTCCACGATAAGGTATCCATATCGGACAGCAAAATCTTACTCTTCTTACCACCAACGGTAGCCTCCGCATCGTCGATATCCAAGTCGCCCATATCGTAGTCATCAACCGTAGCCTCACCTGCATCTATCTTGGCGATAGTGCTGCTGATTAACTCTTCGATGCGACCAAGCGAAAGTCTGAACGAATTGACAGAACTCTCCAAACGCTTCAAAAGGTTGGTGCTCATAAGTCGGCTGATACCCATCTCTCGACCCGACACAGAACGACCACCAAACTTCTTTTCATCGCCATCATCTATATACTTGTAAATCTTACTTGGCAGGATATAGTTTGATGGACGGTATATCGAAAGGTTCAAACGCTGCAACTCCTCGAATATCTCGTTATAGTTTATGGCATCGTTGATATCCGTAAGGTTCGGACGATACGAGATAGGTGCAAGGCGTGTTGGGAATTTACCAATATCGGCAGTGTCGTAATACTGCTCGATATGCTTTCGGCTACGAGCAATGGTAACAGAGTCGAGCAACTCGAAGAAGTCGAAACTTAAATTGTCGAGAAGTCGTTGTGTTGTGCGTTCCTCCTTTGGTAGATTCGACCACAAATTATAGACTTTCTGTGCCTGATTGAAGATAGTCTCGATGCTGCTCTCGGTATTGAGAAGGTCGTTGATGTTGTCCTGCTTACCCTCATAAGCCAACGCCAACTGATTCTTTAAGTCATAGAAGCGGTTATTTACAGGCGTAGCCGACAGCATCAAAACCTTCGTCTTAACACCCGAACGAATAACCTTATTCATCAACTGCAAGTAGCGGTTCTCACGAGGATTCTCATCGTTCTCATCGGTAGTTACCTTACCACCATTACGGAAGTTATGCGACTCGTCGATAACAACAAGGTCGTAGTTGCCCCAATTTATGTGGTCAAGGTTGAGACCATTAGATGAACCGCCCACACGAGATAAATCCGAGTGGAATAGCACATCATAACGCAGACGATCTGCTGCTATCGGGTTATTGATATAGTTACTTCGATAGGTAATCCAGTTGTCATTCAACTTTTTAGGACACAGCACAAGAACGGTCTTATTTCTGTTCTCGTAGTATTTGATAACTGATAACGCTGTGAAGGTTTTACCCAAACCAACGCTATCGGCAAGGATACAACCATTAAACTTCTCCAACTTGTTGATGATGGCAAGGCAAGCATCCTTTTGGAAGTTGTAGAGTTTATTCCATATAACACTATTCTTGAAACCCGTAGCCTCATTAGGCAACACATCTTCGGAGATATCCTCCAAGAACTCGTTGAAGATGTTGTATAGGGTTACGAAGTAGATGAAGTCTGGAGCATTCTCCTTATAGACTGTGCTGATGTTGTCAATGATGGCGTCTGTAACATCTTTGAAACTTTCAGAGTTGTTCCACAACTCGTTGAAACTTCTAATAAAGCCATCGGCATTAGGAGATGATAAACGGAAGGATAGAGGGCAGATATTATTACCCCTCTCACAGCCTAATTCAGTGGTTGTAAATTCATTAAATGGCTGATAGGCTAAATACCCCCCCCCTCGATTTTCGAGGGCTATAAAGCCATTTAAAAAGCCATTTGAGACATTAGTTTTGAAGCAAGCCTTGCGTTGAATCCATTCGGCACACTCTCTTGCAATGGCTCTTTGGGACAACTGATTACGCAACTTTATCTCGAAGTCGGAACCAAATAGATTGCGTTCTCGGTTAAGTTTGGGGATAAAGAACTCTCGCTTCTCCTTCGATGCTTTCTCTTTATTGAATGTTGGAGATGTAAAGATAAATCGCAACTCATCAATAGCCTCCAATTCCTCTTTCAGTGCTTCATAGGCATAGATAGAGAAACTCGCCGCAGCAATAGATACTTTGCTCGACTGCTTTAAGGTTATCTTCAAGTCATCAACAACCTTACTGTTCAGATTGTCAAATTGTTTAGGCATCTCCATAACACTGTTGCTCCTTATAGGTTTAAGGTGTTAATATTAAGCAAAAATAATAATTATTTCGCAGAGGACCAAAAAAAACAACCGCCATAATGGCGGCTGCCCGCAGGTTTAACTGCAAATTAACAATGGTAAAGAAAAAACACAATTTAAACAATGTCTATTACGGCGTTTCACAACGGCATTTTATTTTGCACTCTACATCTCACGATGCCGTGCTTTTTGCGAATAACGGCGATATCACTCCCCGCTATCCAAGTGTTGATTTGGGTTGTATTCCAAAGCGGACAGATAACTTTTACACCCATTCATTTAATTATGCTACATCCTCAAAATATTCATTTAAGTTTAGGTGTAAAACTTTAATTTTCTTCTTACTCATTTCTTTGTCCTCTATTATTTAACATCCACATTAACATAATTATTATACAATCTAACGACAACGCCATTCTCATCAACATCCACCGAACGAATATCTTCACCAACAATGAACTTACTATATTTAAAAATGAACAATTTAATAGATGCAAAATTACGGTCATCGGAAAGGAACTTAAAATCATCCTCACCTAAGAAGTTCTTATCAATAACGATTTTGTTCAGACGCTTCTTCTCTATACGATTATGAACAGTCTGACAAATGAGATTCGCTACACGATGAACCATATTATGACAAAAGTCAATGCGACCCCTAACATAGATATCTTCTTCATCAAATCCCTCTGCATTCTCCCACGATACTATCTCGTAATCCACCCGATTTTCCCACGCCCATTCTCTAATAAGCATACGCGGAATCCAATCATTCTGAAAGAAACCAAAGTCATTAAATGTATAGAACGCCTTCGCCTCCCAAACCAGTTCAGGAGCGTATGTTAGGATACAACTGTCCCATACCCAACTCATATTGCGTCTGAATCGCCATTCGTTGCATCTCACCATCTTTTCAGGGGCGAAGTTGTCGCTTTTCTCTATATTATACTCCACAAACGCCTTGAACCTTTCTCTCATCCATTCTATTTCGCTATCATTGAACTGCTCACGGAGGGCATTCAACTTCTTGATGTGTGCTCCTGCCCTATAATTGTGAATACCTTCAAAAGCAGATTTAACCATATGAATAGTGTGGTCAATATCATCTTGTGCAACCCACATCCTCCAAGTGAATTCACGCTCTCCAAACACAACACCATCTTCAACTCCTTTAACAGATATACATTGTGTTTCAGTATTAACACACACCAAGATTTCAACCTCGCTCTCGTCTTTGATACTGATGGTATTATAACCTTTCAGATTAACCAAATATCGGGCGTAGTAAAACTCATCAATCACTGCTTTCATAATTGCAGTAAAATCCTCATTTCTACGGATATATTCTACATCTCCTACCATCGCAGTTGTTTTGCCAGTTGCGGCTGGACTTGTCTTAATTTCTGTATTCATTATATTTAAATTTTAAAATGTTTCACATTCATTTATGTCTCCTCTGAAAGGCCTTCATAATCAAACATAACAAAGGGTCAAGCGGATTTTCAATTTTTTACAACTTTTTTCTACTTTTTTTAATCTAATTTGTTTAACTTGCTGACTAATAGTCATATAAAATTTCATTTTTTTCTTCGGGACATTTTGTCCCCGTTGTGAATTGAGCGTAGTTTCCCCTGTCAGCAAGGACACAGTCCTCCCTGTCGGGGCAGTTCTGCCCAGATTTCAATAATCAATTTTCAGGGTGATTGTATCTACGGGTGCGATATGTCCGTAGAGCAGGTTCAGTCTCCAAATAAATGGTTCGCGAATCCATTTACTTTTCTCATTTTCACCGACTTATCGCTTAATCGGTTTCAACGGGAGAACCGCTTTCCCAAGCATTTTAATCACATTTTCAAATATAACAAAAAAATATGAGAAATCCAAATAAATCTGTGTGAAAAGTTGCAAATATCAAGAATATTTCGTTTTTAGGTCAGATACAAATAAACCACCCTCTTTTGAAGGGTGGTCTATTGCTTATGAAGATATGTTTTTGTATTGAAGGTGTTATTCTTCTTCGGGTAGGTCGTGGTCGGGTTCGTGTTCGTCTATGAAGGAGTGGATGTAGTCTTCTCGGAGTTTCACATAACCCTTTGCCGACTTGACTTTCTTACCTTCTTTCTGATACTCCTCCTTGATGAAATCGTCAAATCGCAAGATGTTATCCAGTTTCTTGTTCTCACCAAGACCGAGAGCATCCGCATATTCTTGTGGCACCGAGAGTATATACATAGATTTGTCCTCCATTGGGTCGCCAAACGGCAAACCATCCAGTCCGCCTTTCATCTTCATACCGTCATACCGCAACTCTACGATATACTCCTCGCTCGTAATTGGGTCTTTAACGGTGATTATATCCAACAGTGCTTCATCAAAATCCTTATCGCCGACTTCAAGGATATATTCGTATATGGTGTCTTGCTCATCAAACACATCAGCACTCAAAAGCGTAAGTCCCTCTCTTTCATTTGCATCATCAATAGCAGTCAATATCGGATGGTTTATAGCAGATAGCACATTGAGATTTTGTATCTTACCCTTTGTATCTCCCAACTCATAGAAAATATGACCATCAGTTCGGATAGCAACGCCGATTTCGGCACAATCAAAAGTCTCATAGTCTCTGATTATATCCAATTTGTTGTCGTTGGGATAAAGGGCACTTCTTTCGCAGTCCCACCTCCACGCATTCGCTTTCAGCAGGTCGTTTTCATTAAATGTTACTTTTGAAACTTGGTATCTTATACGCTGACCTGCGACTTTCACTTTCAATACATTACTCATATCTAAATAATAATTATTATTGTATAATGTATTTATGTATAATTAGTTATGCCGCCTTCTTCTCTGGTTGCCAAACCTTCTTCTTCATAACGACTTCTTCGGGGACAAACTTAAAATCATCCATAATAGTCTCGCCCGAACTGCTCTCCAACTTCACATTTAGGGTGGCACCGAACATCTCCTTACCAACTGCCAACATCGCTTGCTTTACCTTCGCTGCATCACTTGCCTTACAACCAATACAATCGTGGATGGTATAAAAGTATTGAACATCGGGTGCAATCGCTTTCAGACACGCCTTGATATACTTTACCTCCATCTCGGTCATCATAATAGAGAGGTTGTTTCGCTTCTTCGTTGTTCGTCCTGCTGCTGTTGGTTTCTTACGCTTCACCGTCTTCAAATTGGTTCTTGCATCATACACCAGTTTATACAACGCAGGCTCCTCTGCTTTCAGATAGGACATAATGATAAAGTCAAAAGACTTAAACAGACCACCATCCTCCAAACGCACTCTCTTGCTTGCATCCTTCTCCTTTAAGTAGGTTTTCAGATACCACCAGAACGGTGTTTCATCCTGCTTCTCCGTAGGTCTTATAGCGGTGTAGAGCAGTCGCATAACGAGTGTTTTGATAACTTGTCTCTCATCTTTCGTTATCCCTCTACCGATAGCAATACGACCAATCCACTCATAAAAGTCTCCTTTCTCGCAATGTTCTAACCAAGCAGACTTAACATTGGGGTATCGCTCACGGAGTAGAAGACCCAGCATAGTAGGTTGAGCAGCACTGATATCAACCTCTACCACCTGCTCTCCGTCTATTAGCAGGCATCCCTTTCTGACATCACCACTAACATTAGTAAGACAATGATAGTATCTACCCGCATTGTGTATCATTCTATCTTCATCGTTCTTCTCACTATCATCACTATGGCGGAGCATAAAATAGTAATCGTGTTCAGCGATAGCGGTTATTGCCTTCGCCGCAGACCACTTATCCGTTAGGTGCTTCTTCTCGTCTTCTTTCAGAGTAGTAGTGTAGAAATAATTATCAAACTCATCCAAGTAGTTCTTCGCCTGCTCATAGATATTTGGTTTTACGGTCATCAACGAGAAGGTCTCAAACTGCCTCTCACCATACCAATCTTCGTATCCAGACCAATCAACTTCAATATCCAACGAAACAGAAACATTCTCCCTTGAAACGCTCATTGCCAGTTCTACCCACTTAAACATATCAACCCTGTAATTGTATCCGTGAGCACCTTTCATAGAATGACTATAATTCTCCTTAACGCTCTCAAAATAACCCATCATACCAAGAGCGAGGATAACCTTATGAGCGTAAATCTTGCTGCTCTGTTTATCTCTCTTACTCTTCTTAACTACCTCTTTCTTGAACAAGTCAAAGCAGGTCTCTCCGAAGTGGGCACTACCAAAAGTCCAATTACAGATAACAAAGAACCACTCCTTAAACTTTCGCTGGTAGTCTTTTCTATTTTCATTTAACTGGTCTTCTAAATCAACCACTTTCTTGGCGTGAGGGAGAAGAGTTTTAGTCATCTTACTATATAACTCAACTCTCTCTTCTCTTGTCATTGCTTTCAATCCATCTATCAAAGTCAAATACTCCTCATACAATCTCTCAATCCTTCTATTTACTACAATTTCTATCTTCATTACTTTATTATATTATATATCACATCTCAATCTATTATATGAATGCCGCTTTCAGCAGCATTCTGTTTCTTCTCTCCGTTTCTCTCCGAGAAGAAACTTTTATATCAATCCTTCTCTCCTCATCTCTCTTCTTTCTCTTCTCTCCTTCTTCTCATTTCGGAGAGACTTCATTCGGCACCTATATTCGTAATCTTGCTCTCTCCATTAAAAAATAACAAAAAATCAGGCGACTTACACGGCAAATCGCAATCGTCCATAAATACTTTATACAAAATAAATTAGAGTTATGAAGATATTTCAGGTTTTATTTAACCGTCCTTTGCAGTATGAGGATGGAGTTATTTATGGGGTGCGTGTTGCTTGCGATAAAGATAAAGCGAAGCGTCTAATGGATTATGCTGTTGAGTTAATCGGTCAATGGTGCTTTACACAGAAGCACGGTGGCAAGATAACAGAGGACTTTACCAAATGGATAGATAGAGATGGTAATATCTACGGGTCTCGGTCATCAAGAAAACTATACGCATACACGGCGGCACTCGCCACCCAGACATTCTTTCGTATAGACGAGTGGATAGTAGATGATAACTGTGATATAGAGAATGAGGTAGAGATAACCGACCCAAACGAGTATTTCAACACCCGCTGTGTATTAGAAGAAGATGATTATAAAACTGGGTATAACGGGTGGTTGCAGGTCTATCAGAAGTTGCTTTCAAGGTATCATACGCTAACGCAACTCGCTCCATCCCATACTGATATGCTGCTAGACTACGATGAACAGGAGATGTTGGGAGAAGAGGATTTGAACCTTCAATACATATTAAGTTAGAGGGTTTCGGGCGAGTTATTGCTCTAAATGATTGATAATCAGCGATATTAAATACCACTATACAATAAACTATGACTTTGGGGTCAATTTTTAGTCAGGAGGATGTCCGATTTGGACATCCACTTGACTTTTTTATTATTTTGGACCAATTTAAGTGATTGAGGACCAGGCAGTTATAAAATAATTATTTTATCTTTGCAGAAGAAAGAGCGATTTACAACATAACCACCAAAACTATGGACAGCAACCTCATATCCGACAAGCGGCATCTATTCGCCTTATCAATAGTAGATGACGCATTAGATGACTGGTCAGAAGAGCGGCGAACAGAAATGATTATTTCAATTACCGAAATCAAGGAGAGTATGCTGAAAGAAAACACGAAAAAGTATCAAAATAATGAAGGTGGTCAAAATAATGGAAAAGTATCAATTTAATCTTATGATGAGATAATTTGAAACTTGCTATTCAAGAATACGCTGAATGCAGAATAACTTAAAAGATTAATATGATAAAAATGGAAGAGAGAACCAAAGTCGTCATCTACGCCAGAGTAAGCACATCCTCACAAGACTATACCCGACAGATAACAGAGTTAAGGAACTATGCGTGGAAGCAGAACTACAAAATCGTGAAGGAGTTCAGCGAGAAAATTAGCGGCGGAAAGAAAATTGAGGAGCGTGTTGCTATCAAAGAACTCCTTGATTTCGTTCAGACCAACGAGGTAGATAAGGTCTTGGTATATGAAGCATCAAGATTATCAAGAAGACAACTTGACTTCTTATCCATAATAGAACAACTGAACGAAGCGGGAGTTAGTTTGTATATCCTGCAAAACGGACTTGAAACGCTGCTACCAAATAAAACCGTTAATCCGATTGCAGGTCTGGTTCTTGGGATAATGTCCCAATTTAACTCATTAGAAAAAAATCTCATCAGGGCGAGAATGGCAAGCGGGTATGAACACCATAGAGCATCAGGTGGTCGTGTGGGTCGCAAGGAGGGATATAGAAAGAGCGAGGACGAATACCGAACAACATATGACCGTGAGATTGCATTGCTATCAAAAGGCAACACGCTGGCAGATGTGAGAGCAATTACGGGCACATCTATCAACACACTGCGAAAACTGAAAGAGAAGTATTGTATAGTATGCTAAATTACACACGCATAAAATGGATGTATGAGCACTTCGGAGTGGGGATGGCGGTAAGGTCTGCTGCTTATGATTTGCTTGCAATTCTTGCGTATATATGCTACTGTTCAACGCTGCCTTTACAGTTCTTGTGGATACTGTGGAAAGGAGTAAAATAATTGCATTTTTTTTGAAAAAACTTGCCATTTTTCGTGATTTTTCTGCAAGTTTTGTTATATTTAATATAGAGGTTAATAAATTGGAGATTAGAAAGATAAGTCCGATTTCAAACCTATTTTAGTGTAATTTCTTAAAAAATAAATAAAATGGATAATAATTGTAGTTTAATGAGAATGGAAGCAGAGGTATCTGCTATTCTCGCAATGCTCCAAGAATTGAAGGAGCAGACAGTTGGTAAGGTGTATAACACACAGGAGTTAAGTGAGTATTTGAAGGTCGGTAAAGGAACCATTGACAAGTTGCGACAGGACGGCGAGTTGGAGTTTTCAAAGTTGGGTAGAACGATTGTATATACCCAGCGAGACATTGAGAAGTTATTGGAGAAAAATCATTTTAGTTTTGTGGCGTAGTATATGGAGGGAAAGTTGAAATTGAGAACAGACGCTACACCTAATGAGTATGGCGAGTATCCAGTAGTGATTATGTATTGCACTATGGGTAAGGCAGTGAGAAAGACATCGGACATCAAGGTTGCCCCAGAGCACTGGTTAGATGGTAAGGACAACAAGTATGTTAAGGGCGGAAAGGATGGTCATCCAAAGGCAGCACTGCTTAACAACAAGTTGAAGAACTTCAAGGACACCTGCGATAAGATGATAAACGAGCATCTTGGTGAGGGTAATACAATCATAACAGAAGCGGCGTTGAGAGCAATCCTCAATGGAAGATATCAGCAGCATCTTGACACCCAAGAGGGTAAAGTGCCGTTCATACCGTTTGTATTGGAGCATAACGAGGGACTTTACAAAACAGACAAGATTTCAATATCAGTATGGTCAAATGTGAAATGCTATATGAAGAAGTTTGATAAGTTTCTTCGCACGATGAAAAGGATGAACACCAATGAGGACAATATCCTTTACTGCCGAGATGTAAATGTGGATTTGATAAGAGACTATATCATTTGGCGAAAAGAGATGGAGGAAAATACTAATGGCACCATCAACAAGGCACTCTCGCCAATTATCAAGACTGTTAAGGCGTGTTGCAGAAAAGGATGGATAAGCAGAGAGGTGAGTGAAGAAATCAGCGAGTTGTATCTTAATGATGAGGGAAAGTCCTTGGATGACAGTATGGAGAAGGAGTTTCTTACCATTGAGCAATTGAGAAAGTTTAAGGAACTTGCTGGCAAGGCGAAGTATGATAGAACACGAGAATACGCAGATGTATTTCTCTTTGCGTGCTTCACAGGCTTGCGTTGGAGTGATTTGATAAGTTTGAAGTGGAGCGAGATTGATATGGACAAGAATATGATTGCTCGTATGCAGTATAAGGGTCATACTCGTAAAGCAAAAATGCTCTACATCCCGCTCAATGACATATCAAGAGAGATTTTGGAGAAATGGAATGGCAGATACGATGAGTTTGTGTTCGGACTATTGCCTAATGATTACGATTTGAGCGATGAGGCAGATTTCTTAAAGGTGAAGAATGCTGCGAACAGAACCCTCAACCAGTCGCTTCAAAGTATAGGTCATAAGATGGGACTGCCCTTCAACCTTCATATCCACCTCGGCAGACATACATATGCGATGATGGCACTCAACGGTGGAGTGGATATTAAAACCACCTCTGCATTGCTGGGACACGCTTCTACATTGGTTACGGAGAAGGTATATGCCACATTGCTGCCTAACACGATTGCAGAAATAGTAGGCGACAAACTCAATGTTAAGTTAGATTAACACAAGGACAGAACTTCGGTTTTGTCCTTTTTCATTTCTGGGCAGTGAAGACGGGTAATTATGGGTAAGTTTTTGACCTCAAAGAGCGGTTTTTCAGAGTTGCTCGCTTTCTTGCAAAAAGTGCCCCAGACAGCGTCTGGGCAGTGTTTGGGCAGTGTGCCACCCCTCACTTACTACTCTTATTTTCGGGAGGATTTGGTCATAGTTTCAGGGCAGTATTTGGGCAGTTTTCGCTCAATTTTGGGTAGTTTTTGGGTAGTATTTGGGCAAAAAAAGACCGATGGGACTGCCCAATCGGTCATTGTAAATTGTTGATATTTAGGTTTTTAACCTTGCTCAACCTCTTAATACTCCTCTTCGTTAAAGAAGAAATCCTCCTTCGAAGGGTAGTCCGGCCAAATCTCCTCCATGCTCTCGTACGACTCGCCGTCGTCCTCAATCTCCTGGAGGTTCTCAATTACTTCGAGTGGCGCGCCCGAGCGAGTTGCGTAGTCGATCAACTCCTCCTTAGTTGCTGGCCATGGTGCATCTTCCAATCTCGATGCAAGTTCAAGTGTCCAATACATAGTTTTATCTTTTTAATTATTAGTATTTTCTGCTAAAGCGAGTGCAAAAGTATAAAAAATTTCTGATATGCAAATATATATTCAGATAATTTTACGGACGCCACAAAACTTCTTCTGCCTCAAGGCGTTCCGTAATTGTGCGACAAAGCGCATAGAGGTAGTCTGAAAGGCGATTTAGCATCACCAAAACCGCGCTCTCTATCTCGTGACACTCGGCAGCCTCGATAGCTCGGCGCTCGGCTCTACGGCATACTGTACGGCAGACGTGGCACAACGACGCGAGTTCGCAACCGCCTGGAATAGTAAAATACTCCACAGGCTTCAGCGCCTCCTGCATTGCATCGATGCGACCCTCCAACCAAGCGATATTCTCCTCGGTAATTTGTGGCATTTTATGCTCGCACTTGCAGCCGACAGCCAACAACGAGCAAGCATTCATCAGCAACGAGCAGATTTTGCGGCAATCCTCGACATAGGGCTGCAGCACCTCCTCGTGCATCATCTTATCGGCCAAGTAGGCGATATTTGCCTGCAACTCGTCGGCTGTGCCGTATGCCTCTACGCGCACATCGGTCTTGCACACGCGCTCGCCACCGATGAGCGATGTTTTGCCCTTATCTCCACCTTTGGTATATAGTTTCATAAGCGGTAGTGTTGTTTCGGTAAATGGTTGTTACAAAATAGAATATAGGCGCGATTATCCACCGTAGTCGAGCGGTGCTCAGCAATCAGCATCTTAACCGCCTCCTGGCGCTCACGATTAGCGTACGGCTGACAAATAACCAACGAAACGCACTTCTGCTTCGCCGTAGCCAGCGCCGCAGCCAACTTGTCGGTAGGGTAGTCAGCCAAGAGTATCGACAAATCGCCCTCCACCTCGTTTATCGAGTAGCTTTGACCCTCGATATAGACAAGCAGATTGTGAAGCTCCTTGGCGCGCCTATGAGCCACACCATTAGCCAAAAGAGAATCGCAAAGAGCCGATCCAGGCCCCTCACAGAGCGCTTTCGACATAAGCACCTTGCGCACAAAGCCATAGACAAACGGCGAATGAACACCGTGCCCCTTGCGATGCTTCAAGCGCGAGAGTCTGTCGCCAAGCAACATCAATCTGCGACCAAGAGTGCGACCACTTGTCTTCATATTCTCTACTTTTTGAGCAATCCCGCCAAGTGTCCCGTCGAGAATGCAATCTGGAGGTTATATCCACCCGTATTAGCATCGACATCGAGCACCTCGCCAGCGAAGTACATGCCCTTGATTTTCAACGACTCCATGGTATATTCATTCACCTCCGAGCAGCTTACGCCACCTGCGGTAACCACCGCATACTCGAATGGCGCATAATCCGAAATCGGGAACGACCAACCCTTCAACACCTTGATGAGTCGCTCGAACTCCTTGTCCGACACCTTCGAGATATAGAGGCGCGAATGAACGTCCAACTCCTTGCAGATAGGCACAACGAGCGGCTTTGGTACCAAACGGCGCACCAACTCGGCGAAGAAGTCCTCTGGTTTCATCTCGGCAACCTCGCGCTTGATACGCTCACGAAGAATCTCCTCGGTCAAGGCAGGCTTCAAATCGAGCTCAATCTTCACGCTCTTCTCCTCGAGCAAAGCATCTACAGCATCGCGGCTCAAACGAAGGATTACAGCACCCTCCAAGCCACGATCCGAGAATGACATCTCGCCAAACTCCTCATGCACAGTTTCGCCCGCGATAACCAACTTCGCATTGACATTCTTGAGCCATACATTGTTGATATACTCCATCTGCGGGTGGTTAGACTTGAGCGGCGTAAGCGAAGGACGTACGTCCTCAATCTTATGACCTACGCGGTCAGCAAAGGTGTAACCATCACCCGTAGAGCCGGTAGCAGGGTAGGATACACCACCCGTAGCAATAATTACGTTCTCCACCTCGATTTTGCGCTGATAACCACGCTTATTCATATACTTCAAACCGTAGACCTTGCCGTCAGCAACCAAAATCTCGGTTACACGGCTGTGGCACTGAATCTCCACCTCGTAGTCACGGCAGTAGAACTCCAACGCATTGGCAATATCTGCAGCCTTACCACTTGCAGGGAATACACGCTCACCACGCTCGGTAACGAGCTTCACGCCCATACGCTCGAAGAATCGCATCGTCGCGCGATTGGTAAACTCCGACATCGCAACGTGCAGCCACTCGCCATTTGCGCGTACATTCTCCGCAAACTCCTCAACGGGACGAGCATTGGTAAGGTTACAACGACCCTTACCCGTGATACGCACCTTACGTGCGGGCTTCTCCATCTTCTCGAGCAAGAGCACCTTCTTGCCCGTGCGCGCAGCTGTTCCTGCAGCCATCAAACCTGCCGCACCGCCACCAATAACCACTACGTCGTAGTGTGGGTGCGACAACTCCACCTCTAAAATTTCCTCCATTTATCTCAATTTTTCTTCTTATCCGTAAATCACCTTTCGCAACTCCTCGCACGAGCCCTCGGGATCGTTGAGAGCAAAGTGGAACGGGATAATACCCAACTCCTCGGCCGCCTCAACATTATCCCTGCGATCGTCGATAAAGATTGTCTCTGCAGGGTTCAACTCGCAGCTGGTGAGCAAGTGCTCATAGAATCTGCGGTCGGGCTTTCCGAGTCCTACCTCGCTCGATATAACCTGCGCATCGAAACACTCGAATACGGGGAGTTTTCGCAAGAACTCGATATACTCCTTCGACATATTCGACAAAGCGTAAATCTTATAGCCCTTTGCCTTCAACTCCTTGATGAGCTTTGCCGTCGGCTCAACCTCCTCCTGCAACGAAATAGCGTAGAGCATATGCTCCTTTGCCACCTCGGCTGTACAGTTGCGAAGCTTTGCCACCTCGGCAGCCGTTTCGTCTATCGTAAGAACGCCTCGGTCGTAATCCTGCCAGAACATTGGCACACACTTCATATCGGGGCCAAACACAAAGCTAAAGAAGTCGCCAAGTTTCTCCTTGAAACTCTCTGCATTGTGCGCAACGACCACACCTCCGAGGTCAAAAACCACATTCTTAATCATGTCTTCTATTTTATTGTTTTGTCAGTAAAGCTTTTACGCGAGCACGAAACTCTGCAGGGAATTTATCCATCTTTTCAATCTCGACAAGGCACTCCTCGAGCGACTTATAGTAGTTCTCTACGCACTTGTGAATATCCTGCGGCGACTCCGTAATAAAGTTTGGAGCCTGCGAAACATTCATATAGAAATCAGGCAACATCGCCATCGAGTCGTAGTACGTTCCGTATGCCAACTTGAACTCTGCAGTGAGTGGCACACAACGATTTACCACGCCCTGCAAGCCATAGAGTTTCGACTGCTCAGCCAAGTCGCTCTCTGCGAACTCAATCTCAACGGTGCAACCCTTTGCATTGTTAACCTCGCCAAGGAGGATATAAGGCGCAAGGGTATAACCATCGTAACCCCACTCGCCAGCCTCGGC
Organism: Alistipes sp.; assembly: GCA_045648965.1. Classification (GTDB taxonomy): domain Bacteria; phylum Bacteroidota; class Bacteroidia; order Bacteroidales; family Rikenellaceae; genus Alistipes. Next base: position 43,445 of record JAZRPA010000019.1, read on the forward strand.
GTAGCGGCTATACTTAAACTTCTTGCCATTAACACGCACCGACGTTGGTGGGTAGTTGGCAGGCAAGCGCAACTCATACGAATTTGTTGCTGCCATACCCTTGAACTTGCCCTTGCGCGGAGCGATTGTAATAACCACCTTATTACCCTCGGTGCGCTTTGCAACCTCGATAGTCGTATAGGCAGTAGAGTAGTCCTTCGACTTGCCGTCGTCCTCGTAGATAGAGGTCTTGCCATCGCCACCAGGAACAAAGGTCAAAACATAGGCATTATTCGGTGTCTGAAGGCTACGCACTGACTTCGGATACATCGGAATAATCGAACCGGCCTCAGCAAAGTATGGATTTTCGGCCTGCGAGCAGTGGATTTCGACAACCTCATCGCTACCCTCATACATCTTGCCGCTGACCATATTGAACCACTTCTTACCCTTTGGCAACCACACCTTACGAGTAGCCAAGCGTGTAACCTCATCAGCAGGAGCAACGATAGGAGCAACGAGAATATCGCGACCAAACATATACTGATCCTTCATCGAATATGCCAAGTCGTGCTCTGGATAGCTGTAGTACATAGGACGGCACATCGACACACCGGTATCGAAGGTCTCGCGAGCCGCGTTGTAGATATAAGGAGCTAGCGCATAGCGCAAGTGCATTGTTGCACGCATATCGAGCATATGGTCAGGGAACTGCCAAATACGACGCTCGATGTTAGCGTCCTTCGAGCAGTGAGTCTTGAATACAGGGGTAAATACGCCATACTGCAACCAACGGAGATACATCTCAGGATCGACCTTATTTACATCCTCCTTATGGAAGTAGTGACCGCCAATATCGTGACCCCAATAGCCATAACCTACATTCGATGCAGTAGCCGTAAACCAAGGCAAAAAGGCCAACGACTCCCACGAGATGTATGTATCGCCCGAGAAGCCCACCTGATAGCGATGCGAGCCAAGGCCTCCCCAACGGTGATAGATCAAAGGTCGCTCGTTGCCCTTCTCGGCCATATGGTGGTTGAAGGTGTGGTTGAGCCAGAATGTATTGCTCAAGCCCTTCACATACTTGCTATTTGGCCACTGCTGCCAATCGAGCCACCAAAAGTCGATGCCCTGCTTCTCGATAGGACCAAGCACGGTATTGAAATAGGCGTCTGCCCACTTCATATCCGACATCTTATAAGGTACGCTCTTGCCCTCCTCTGTCCAACCGTAAGCCTCAGTAAAGCGCTTGTAGGGCTCCTCGTATGGCATAATACCCGAAGCAGGGTGGAGGTTCAACGACGTTTTGAGATTCTGCTTGTGGCACCACGATAGGAAGTTCTCAGGCGAAGGGAAGAGCTGCGGCTTCCAGGTGTAGCCCGTCCAACCCAAGCGCTGACCATACTCATCTTTCTTTGTATTTTTAGCAGTCAAACCCCAGGTCTCGTGCCAATCCATATCGATAATCAGCACATCAATCGGAATATCCAACGAGCGCATAGTCTCAACCAAGTCGCGCAACTCGTTGTCCGAATACTGCCAATAGCGGCTCCACCAATAGCCAAACACATACTTTGGAGGCAACGGAATATCGCCCGCTACGAGAGTGTAATCCTTCAACGCCTTGGTATATTCGTGTCCGTAGGCAAAGAGGTACAAGTCGAGACGATCACCCTCAGGACGCGACTCAACCCACTCTTTCCAATGATTATCGACCGGTACAAACAAGTGACACTTCGAATCATCGACTACCGTCCAACCTGCGCGCGAGAGCAAGCCCTGCTCCATAGAGCTGCGGCGTTTGTGGCTTCGTGGGTGCTCCTGCGAACCGTAGTAGCGGTCGAGCGTACGGGTGGTTCCCATAAGGTTAAGGCTATCTTTGTCGCCATAGTGCCATACAACCTTCTTTCCTGCAACCAGAATCTCGGCCTTAAGATTTTCTGCCGAGAACTTTGCGCCCTTAGTATAGGTCAAAGTTACATTCGAGGTCGAAATAGTCACCTCGGACTCGGTCTGTTTCACCTCGAATGCAGACACCTCCAACTTACGATTTACGAAGGTAAGCGAAGCTCTATCCTCGAACTTACCGTCCTCGGCCCACTCCATACGAATCATCTGCGGAGTAAGCACCGTAAATCGCGCATTGCCCGCTACGACCTGCGCCTTTTTGTCTGCCTTTGGGCAATTCTCAGCCAAAGCCAACATTGGCAATACGAGCATCGCCAATGTCAAGAAGTAAAGTTTTTTCACTCTATTTTAATTTTAGGTTTTGTTTTTCAATCTCCACCTCAATCTCCGAGTTCAGAGCCTTTATCTCAGCAACAACCTTATTTGCTGACTCCTGACCTGTAAATGTTCCTATAACAAAGGCTGCACCCTCACGCCTAATCTCACACTCGATGTTGTGCACACGAATCACCGCCTCAACATCCGCCGGAAGCGTTGCTACGCCCGATATTTTGATATTATACTGATTCTCGAAACGCTGCATCTCCTCGACTGTAGGGTAGTACTCGCCATCTACCCATACTGCAATAATCGGCTCCTTGAAACCGATCTCTTTGAGACGTTTTGCACCAGCCTCGGCTTCGGCTTCAGTACGGAAACCGCCAACAAAATATGAGTACTCGCCATCTTCGTCGTTGTAGATATAAGATACAGGCTTCACACCTCGCAACGCCGAAACACTCATCTTCTTTACGAATATGCCTACGCGAACGCGATAAACTGTACCATAATCCTCAACCTGAGTCTTTGGCACTGGATTACTCGAGTTGTAAACTGATGGCTGCTTGACGCTTATACCCTCATAGCGAATGAATACTCGGCGCTCCAACGCCAATTTCGCAAGGCGGTAGTCTCTATTTGCCAGAGTCACCTTACGGCCCTGCAACTTCTCAAACGCCGATGTCATCATAAGAGTCGATGCAGCCTTCATCTCGTAATCCAGAAGCGCCTGTCGGCTAATGAAATAGTCGACCAAGGCATCAGAGCTATACTTGCCGCTCTCATCTCTTATCTGGCCACGTGTTTGAGCATCGGAGAATTTAGCAATTTTATTATTGCCATTACTCTCGGCCAACACGTTGTAGTCATAAACTCTATCGTAATAGATAGCATGCCACTGCGAAGCAATCTCGCCATTAAGGAGGGCTAGCTCGTCCTGTTTAGCAGCAAAAAGCGCAGCTATCTTCTCAGCCTCTTGCTTGGTCTCAACCTCCATATATTGACGCTGCAGCTTGAGCAATTCGTCATACTTATCGAAGTATTGAGCCACCAACTTCAAGACCTTATCTTCACCTTGCAAACCCTCGAAAAGGAACTCGTAAGTGTTTGGCGCAACATTTTCTGCCTTTTTCTCCTCGACTACAGGTTGCGATGCTTGAACCACAACCGTATCTGCCTCAACAGCCTTCTCGTAGGAAGCAACAACCTTCTGTACATCTCGCTGCGTAATTGCCGCAAGCACCTTGTTATAGTTTGCCTGCGTACCCTCCAACTTCTTCTCCAAATCGAGAATTGTCGGTGCGAGTTTCTCTCTAATCGAATCATTCTGCGCAGCATAGTTGGTACGATGTTTTGCCAATACCGAAGCTATAGAGTCGCGCTCGATGCCCGCTCTTTCCAACGCTTTTTCAAATTGTGTATTCTTGGCTTGTGCGCCAACGGCACACACCAACGAGGCTGCAAATATCACTATTCTTTTCATCGCCACATTCTAATAAACAAGAACTGTATAAATCCAAATATCTCCAAACGGCCCATCAACATAAGAATTGAGCCTTGAACTTTCAAGAACGACGGCATATCGGCGTAGTTGTTCAACGAGCCAACCTCGCCAAATCCCGGGCCGACATTACCGATAAACGCCACCGACGACGAGAATGCCGTCAGCAAATCCAGACCAAACAGAGCGCTCAACAGCGTTCCAACAAGTATCAGTACGAAGTAGGTTGTAAGGAAGAGGGTTACAGCGTTCACCTGTCGCTCCTCCTGCAACATACCGTCCAATCTGACACGAATAATAGCATTAGGGTGCTGCTGACCGCGCAAACGAGCCACCAAAACCTTGAAGTAGAGTAAAACTCTATCAACCTTAGCACCTCCCGAGGTCGAGCCCGCACAACCGCAGATAATCGAAAGGATTATGAGTATCACAATCGCAAACGGAGTCCACGTATTGGTGTCAGCTGTCGCAAAACCCGTTGTGGTAATGAGCGACACCACCTGGAAGGTAGATTGCTGCAACGATTCGAGCACGTCGGTATATGTACCCGTAAGATAGAGGCTTGCGCCGATAAACAGTGTCGCGCCCACGATGATAGCCATGTATGTACGAACCACCTCCGAGCGGAACATATTGTTTGCCTTGCGAGTAAAAGTCGCATAGATAAGACCAAAATGGAGACTCGACAAGAACATTGCCACAATCAAAATCCACTCTATAACAGTGCTATCGTAGAAGCCAACGCTAGCGTTCTTGGTCGAAAATCCGCCCGTCGCACACGCCGACATTGCGTGATTGAGAGCGTCAAACCAACGCATACCCGCAAACTTCAACGCCAAAGTCGATACGATAGTCAAGCCGATATATATCGAGAGTAGAATCTTCACTATCATCTGCGTACGATAGCGATAGTTATCGCGCGCCAACGATGAGAGCTCGATGCCCGACAACGCCATTTTGTTTGTTCCGAGCGACGGCAAAATCAAGAGCGCAAACATCACTACGCCCACACCACCAATCCAGTTGGTAGCCGAACGCCAGAAGAGTAAGCCCTGAGGCAGAGCCTCGATATTCTTCAAGATTGAAGCTCCCGTAGTGGTAAAGCCCGACACACTCTCGAACCAAGCGTTTACAATCGAAAACTCACCGCCCCAAATTAAGTATGGGAACATTCCCACCACGCACGACAACAACCACGAGCCTACGACAATCATAAAGCCCTCCTTGGTGGTTATACTCTCGGCCTTGGGAACAAATATCATCGGGAAGATTCCGAGCAACAGCGTCAGCAATGCCGACAAAAGCAACGGATAGAAGCCCGCATCGTTAGAGACAAACGAGATACCCGCCGACACAGCCATAAAGGCCGATAGGCAGAGCATCACCGTACCTACATATCTTAGAATTACGCTAAATCGCATCTTACTCCTGCTTTATGTTAGACTTCGAAGCGTTTATCAAGTGCTCGATGTTATCGTTCAAGGTCTTAACCTCGTCAATCATCGAAGCCTTTGTCTTATAAGGCAACTTGAAAGAGAGGTAGTCCGCAAGCGAACGATTTATTACGAGAATAGGTTTTACTGCATAGATGTAGATAAAGTAGTAGAGCATCAGCACGATAGCAATCATCACAGCCAAAGAAATCAACACCGGCATCACCGAACGATAAGCATTCTTCGACAACTGCTCCTTGTGAGGAGTGAGACCCTCATGCGAAAGGGTAGTGTAGCGCTCCACCTGCTTGATGAAACTGTCGTATGCGGGATCGTACTTCTCCTTGAACCAACGACGAACATCAACCGGACGCTCCTCAACAACCGGCGTTACAGGTGCTACCTGCGCTACAGCTGCAGAATCTGCTGCCGCCACCACCTCAACCTTCTCGACAGTGCTATAACCCTCAGCAATCTTCTGCAACTGAGCGCCATAGAGAGCCAATGTATCGAGACTTGCACGCACCGCCGACGATGCACCCGAGCGAGCTGAAGCTATCTGAGAGTTAATCTCCTTCAACGCCTTATCGCAATCTGCCTTGCGCGAGCCCTCCTCGAACACGGCAACGTCAATCATTGCACGTCGATGGCTGTGAGCCGCCTTCAACAGTTCCTTTGTAGCAACCATATCGCGACCACTCAGCGAGAGCATTTCGCCGGTATCGTAGCTAAGATTGCTCAACTCAAAGAGCGAAATAACGCCTGCCGCTGTAAGCAAGGCTACAACACTCAAAAACGCCACCGTAACTCTCTTTCCAAATCCTTTCATATCTCGAAAAAATAAATTTACAATTCGTGTTTAGTTCTATTTTAATTCACAAAGGTAGTAAAATTTTGCGTATTTTAATTAGAAATTAAAAAAAATGAGGGTAAAGGGCAGAATTTTCACACGATTGTTTTTTTTTCTGAGAAAGTTCGTAACTTTGTGTAGCAAATCAAAAAAACGACGCGACTATGAAAAAGTTTTTCTACTCAATGTTACTATGCGTTATCACTTTAGGTTGCACCTCTTGTGAAAAGCAACACCTTGAAACCAACGATCTTATCGGCAAATGGGAGAGAAGCGAAGTACTGGAAAATGGAGCGAAAACGCTATACGAAAGTTTTACTTTCGAAGCTAACGGAACCTGTGATTTCGACCAGGAAGTCATTGACAACAATTGGGAAGAGCCTAAATATGACAACACCCCCCACAACCCAGACTTCCCCGAAGGGGCATTAGACAGCAATGTCGTATGCAGTAGTAGCACGCGATACACTTACACCCTAAATGGCGACACCCTCTACTTAACCTATAAGGATAGAAACACAGAGCCAACCACAACGGCATACATAGTTTCGATAAAGAGAAACACTCTCACACTCACAAATGCCGAGGAGGCCGAAAAGATGAAGCCAGAGTATGTAACCTCAACCACATACACCAGAGCAAACTAAACAAAAAAGGTCGGCAATTTGCCGACCTTTTCTTATGCTTTCTCGTTTAGATTATCTCGCCCAAAATATCAGCCGAAAGCTCTATATCACAAAGGCGCACCTTGACAATCTGATTTATATATCGCTTATCGTATGGCACCTTGACTTTCAAGTAGTTACTTGTAAATCCCGTCATCATTCCGCCACGCTTCGTACTCTCGAAAAGCACCTCTGTTTCAGTGCCCAAATATTGCTTGCAGAAGTCGTAATGACAACGACCGCTCAGCTCCTCCAAACGCTTTGCGCGAGCCATCGACACCTCGGGCGAAACCTTATCAGGGAAGTTGATTGCAGGGGTATTCTCGCGCTCCGAATATGGGAAGATATGCAGGAACGACGGATTTATCTTCGCCAAGAAGTTATAGCACTCCTCAAACTCCTTCTCGCCCTCGCCCGGAAAACCCGTAATTACATCTATACCGATAAAGGCATCAGGCATAGCTCGACGCACCGCATTTATGCGCTCCTCAAACTTCTCGACCGTATAGCGACGACGCATCAGGCCGAGCACCTTATTCGAGCCGCACTGAATAGGGATATGGAAGTGGTGCTGAAACTTGTACGACGAGGCGCAAAACGCTATTATCTCGTCAGTTAGCAGGTTCGGCTCAATCGACGAAATGCGATAACGCTCGATACCCTCAACCTCGTTCAACGCCTTCAACAAATCGAGGAAACTCTCGCCCGTAGTACGGCCAAAATCGCCCGTATTTATACCCGTAATTACAATCTCCTTTTGACCGCCGCGAGCAATCTCCTCCGCCTGCTTGACAGCCTCCGAAATTGGGGTATTTCGACTCGCCCCTCGAGCATTATGAATAGTGCAATAGGCACAGCAATAATCACACCCATCTTGCACCTTCAAAAAGGCGCGCGTACGGTCACCACTCGAGAAGGCCGAGAAGAAGGAAGTTATCTCGTCAGTCTCGCACGAAAAGACCTTTGTTCGGCCTCGTTCGGTTAGCTCAAGTATCTGTTTATATGTTTCGCCTTTATCGTTGTTACTCAACACAATATCCACACCCTCAATTTTTGCAATTTCGTACGGTTTAAGCTGTGCATAACAGCCCGTCACAGCAATGATTGTATCGGGATTTCGGCGGTGAATTTTACGTATCAAATTGCGACATTTTTTGTCCGCCTGAGCCGTTACCGAGCAGGAGTTTATAATAGAGATATCGGCGTTCTCATTTGTGCCGACACGCACAAAACCTCCCGCCTCGAACTCTCGTGCGAGGGTTGAGCTCTCCGAGAAATTGAGTTTACAACCAAGTGTATGAAAATTAACCTTTCTCATATCAGGTGCAAAGATAGGGAAAATTCAAAATGCAGAATGCAAAATGCAGAATTTATTTTAGAAAGCATAGTGAAATTAGAGAATTTAGAGACTTAACATTCTTCAGATTACCCCCGCCCTAAACTCCCTAAACTCCCTATAATAGGGTATCGTTTTCGATACCCGTGAGGGAGTGTCGGCAAAAAAAACGACCTCACAAGGAGGCCGTTTAAACTAGGGGAGACACACCACTCGGAAGCCGAGGTTATTATCGCGGTTCGACGGATCATAGTAGCCTCGATACGATGCACGGCAGCGCTTAGCAGTACTGTTCCAACTACCACCGCGAAGCACACGGCCGCGTCCCGACGATGGACCTATAGGGTCGTTTTGCGGGCTCGACCAGTAATAGTCATCGCGACGCCAATCACTACACCACTCCCATACATTACCGCTCATATCGTACAAGCCAAGCTCATTGGGTTGTTTCTGCTTCACAGGATTAGTTTGGCCGTAGCTAAAATTATCATACCAAGCAACATCGCCTATGTCATTGCTACCGCTATACCTATAGCCCTTGCTTTTCTTGCCACCACGAGCCGCATACTCCCATTGCGCCTCGGTCGGCAAGGTGTAATGCTTACCAGTCATTTGGCTAAGTCTTCGACAGAACTCTTGGGCCTCGTACCAATTTACGTAGTACATCGGATTATCGTCATCTACGCCGTACATCGACCAACTTGCAGGAACCTTACCGTGTTGCTGATAGATACTTGTACCCATCACTTTACACCACTGCGCCTGAGTTACCTCACACTCAGCTATATAATAAGATTCGAGTGTTACCGTATGAACTGGCTTCTCGTCTTTATCAACATCGTAACCCTGCTCCGAGGTTGCACCCATTTGGAAGGTGCCGCCCTTTACATAGATCATCTTCATATTAAGATCACATCGGGCATCTTCGACATAGTTGCCCTTTACACGAAAACCGGGTATAGAACAACCACCGACTGCAAAAGCCAGCATTACAACTGTCATTCCTGCAAGAAATCTTCTATTCATGTCTTTAAGTGTTTTAGATTTGCAAATTTAGCAACTTATTTCCGAAAGAAGCAAAAAAGTATCTTTAATTTTTCAATTATCAATTGTCAATTGTCAATTATATTCGTATTTTTGCGTGCAAAAATAGAAATAAGATGGATTTCATCAACGACATACTGCAATACAACTACCTGTCGAATGCTCTTATTGCCTGCATACTCTCGGGCATAACTTGCGGAATTATAGGCACATACATCGTTGCAAGACGCATGGTATTCCTCTGCGGAGGTATCACCCACGCATCGTTCGGAGGTCTCGGCATAGCTTTCTACCTCAACGCAAATCCGATTCTCGGCGCAACTATCTTCGCTATAATTTCAGCCCTCGGCATCGAATTGAGCAACTCTCGCTCGAAAATTCGTCCCGACTCGGCAATAGGCATGGTGTGGGGTATAGGTATGGCTGTAGGTGCATTTTTCATGACACTTCGTCCGGGCTACACCTCAGGCGATATGGCAAATTTCCTCTTTGGAAACATTATCATGGTAACCGATAGCGACATCATCGCTCTTGCAGCACTCTCTGCCGTACTGATAGTTGGCGCATTGCTTTGGCACCGTCCAATAATGTTTGCCGCCTTCGATAGCGACTTTGCGAAGGCTTCGGGCGTTCGCGTAAAACTCGTACACTACATCATGGCAGTCGTTACAGCCGTAACCATCGTACTTTCGATACGCACAATGGGCATCGTGCTGCTGATTTCGCTACTCACAATGCCCGTAATCACTGCGAATATCCTCTCCAAGGATTACAAGCGCATAATCCCGATTTCGACACTAATAGCTACGTTGGCCGGCATTGCAGGCTTGATATTCAGCTATTACACCGACACTCCGCCGGGACCGTCAATAATATTTTTGCTTACTTTGGCATTTTTAACAATAAAATTGTTATCTTTGCTTATTAAACGAATAAAACTCTCGAAAACAGAGACCGCATAATCGACAATGAAGAAGATATATAGACTCGTTTTAAAGTCCTATCTCGGACCTCTTTTCCTAACATTCTTCATCATCTTGTTTATCCTGATGATGAACTTCGTATGGCGCTACATCGACGAATTGGTCGGTAAGGGCTTGGACCCGCTGGTTATCGCCGAGCTGCTGATGTACGCCACAATCAACATGATTCCGATGGGTTTGCCGTTGGCGATTTTGTTGGCTACAATTATGACGATGGGAAACCTGGGCGAGAATCATGAGTTGCTGGCAATGAAATCGGCCGGAATGTCGCTTATGCGCATTATGACACCGCTATTCTGGGTTATCGGAATCGTGTCTATCGGCTCATTCTTCATCGTTAACGACCTTGTACCGTACGCCAATAAGAAGATGTTTGCTACGCTCTACGATATCAAGCAGCAGAAGCAGGCGCTCGAATTCCAGGACGGACTCTTCTTTAACGGCATCGAGGATATGAGTATTCGAGTAGATAAACAAGACCCCGAAACAAAGCTGCTCACCAATATCCTTATCTACGATAACCGCGCAAGCAACGGAGATATGACCACTACGCTTGCCGATTCGGGCTATATTCGACTCTCGGACGACAAGCGCTACCTTCTCGTGTCGCTCTACAACGGCGAGACCTTCGAGCACGCCCGAAACTATCAATGGTACAACAAGAGCACATTGCGACGTCATAAGTTTGCACACCAGGAAGGCAAAATACCTATGACTGGGTTCGACTTCCAGCGCAGTGACGAGCAGATGTTTGGTAGCAATAGCCAGACAATGGATATTTTCGATTTGCAGACCAATATCGACTCACTCGATTTGCTCGTTGACAACCTTACCACTACAGCCTACAACCCTCTGCTTCGCGAACATATCTTCGCGAAAGATCCAGATGGGGTAGTGCCTAACGACTCTATTAAGACCGACCGTTCGGCCAAGATTCACATCAACAACCTTATAGATTCTATATCTAAACTCGATGCGCGAACTAAGGATAGAATCTACGATAACGCTCTGCGTTCGGCTCGCAGCTCACGAAATATGTTTACCTTCGACGAGGGTAGCTCTAAGGAGGCTTTGAACCAACTCTATCGCAGTAAAAACGAGTGGCACCGCAAGCTTACGTTGCCAATTTCGATTTTGATATTCTTCCTTATTGGTGCACCTATCGGAGCAATTATCCGTAAGGGAGGTTTAGGTATGCCGTTGGTTATTTCGGTGGCCTTCTTCATTATCTACTACGTAATCTCGATTTCGGGCGAGAAGCTATCGAAGGAGGGAACTTGGAGCTCGTTGCTCGGTATGTGGATTTCGGCGATAATACTGACACCTTTGGCTATATATCTGTCGAACAAGGCAAATAACGACTCGCCACTGCTCGATATGGACTGGTATTCGGGTCGTATCAAGTACCTGCGCGACAAAATTAGACTCTATTGGCCAAAGCTTATGAGAAAACTCAAGAGAGTAAAAAAGTAAGAAATTCTGACATTATGAATGCAAAAGATATTCGCATAGTATTTATGGGTACACCCGAATTTGCAGTGCCGTCGTTGAAGGCATTGGTCGAGGGTGGTTACAACGTTGTGGGCGTGGTTACAATGCCCGATAAGCCCGCTGGACGCGGCATGAAGCTTCAGGAGAGCGACGTTAAACGCGCTGCCAAAGAGTTGGGCATCGAGGTAATTCTCCAACCCGAGAAGTTGCGCGATGAGGCCTTTTTGGAGGCTCTGCGCGCGTTGCAGCCCGACTTGGGTATCGTCATCGCATTTAGAATGTTGCCGGAGGTCGTTTGGGCAATGCCTCGCTTCGGTACATTCAACCTCCACGCCTCACTTTTGCCTGAGTATCGTGGCGCTGCGCCTATAAATTGGGCGATTATCAACGGCGACAAGGAGAGTGGTAATACAACCTTCCTCCTCAACCACGAGATTGACAAGGGTGCAATTATCGGCCAGCAGCGTACACCTATTGGCGACGAGGAGTGCGTGGGCGACTTGTATGACCGACTCATGACAATGGGCGCAGAACTCGTTGTCGAGAGCGTCGAGAAGATTGCTTCGGGCGACATTACACCTATCGAACAGCCGCAAGAGGACGAAAACCTCCGCCCTGCACCGAAGATTTTCAAGGATATGTGCGAGGTGGATTGGAGCGCAAATGGCACGCAGATTGTCAATTTCGTACGAGGATTGTCGCCATATCCTGCTGCGTGGAGCATCTTAAAGCGAGGCGAGGAGGAACTATCGGTAAAGATATTCAAGGCTCGCTTCGAGGAGAAGTCGCACACCAACAGCGCAGGCACAATCGTCACCGACAACAAGACCTATATCAAGGTGGCGTGCGCAGACGGCCTGATTGCCATCGAGGAGTTGCAGGTTGCGGGCAAAAAGCGTATGGCAGTACGAGATTTGTTGCTCGGATTAAACCTCAACAACGAAACAGATAAATTTAACTTAAAATAACAAACCAACTAAAAAAACACTAATCGCTATGAAAAAGCACAATTTTAGCGCAGGACCTTCGGTATTGCCCGAAGTAGCCCTCGAAAACGCAGCAAAGGCAATTTTTGACTTTAAAGGCACAGGCCTTTCGGTACTTTCATACTCGCACCGCAGCAAGGAGTTCGAGGAGGTGTTGGCCGAGGCTAAGGCTCTGTTCCGCGAGTTGCTCAATATCCCTGAGAACTACCACATCTACTTCGTAGGCGGTGGTGCAAGCACTCAGTTCTTCCAGATTCCTGCTAACTTCCTCGGCAAGAAGGCTGGCTATGTAAATACAGGCGTTTGGACCAAGAAGGCTATCAAGGAGGCAAAGCTCTACGGCGAGGTGGAGATTGTAGCTACCAGCGAGGATAAAAACTTCTCGTATATCCCTAAGGGATTTGAGATTCCTGCCGATTTGGACTACCTCTACATCTGTACAAACAACACTATCTATGGTACTGAGTACAAGGTGGATATCGACTGCCCTGTACCTCTTTTCGCTGATATGTCATCGGATATTTTGAGCCGTCCGGTAGATGTTTCGAAGTATGCTCTCATCTATGGTGGTGCACAGAAAAACCTCGCTCCTGCGGGTGTTACATTCGTAATTATCCGCGACGATATGCTCTCGAAGGTGGTTCGTCCGTTGCCAACAATGGTAAATGTTAAGACCCACGTCGAGAACGACTCTATGTTCAACACTCCGCCGGTATTCCCAATCTTCGTATTGAACGAGACCTTGAAGTGGTTGAAGTCTATCGGTGGCGTAAACGAGATGTATCGTCGTAACGTCGAGAAGGCAGAGTTGCTCTACAATGAGATTGAGCGCAACTCGTTGTTCCGCCCAACAGTTGAGAAGGAGGATCGTTCGTTGATGAACATCTGCTTCGTAATGACCGAGGGTAACGAGGATTTGGCTCCTGAGTTTATGGAGTTTGCAAAGGCTCGCGGCATGGTAGGCATCAAGGGACACCGTTTGGTTGGTGGTTTCCGCGCATCGTGCTACAACGCATTGCCAAAGGAGTCGGTAGAGGCTCTCGTGGCTTGCATGCAGGAGTTCGAACAGCTCAAAACTAAGTAGTATATGCCAACAATCGTTCCTTACACATACGAGAAGAAGGAGGAAAAAGCAGTATATTTCACATCATTATTGAAGGGTATGAAAATTCTGATTGCAACCGAGAAACCATTTGCACGCAAGGCGGTAGATGGTATCACTGAGATTTTGAAAGCGGCAGAGTACGAGGTTGTTCTGCTCGAAAAATATACCGACAAGGGCGAGTTGCTCGAGGCAGTAGCCGATGTCGACGCTATCATCGTGCGTAGCGACAAGGTTACAAAAGAGGTATTGGATGCTGCCAAGAACCTCAAAATCGTAGTTCGTGCCGGCGCAGGTTTCGACAATGTAGACTGCGAGGAGGCGAAGAAGCGCGGTATCGTGGTTATGAACACCCCAGGCCAGAACTCAAACGCAGTAGCGGAGTTGGCAGCGTGCTTTATGATTTATATGTCTCGTAATCAGCTCACTTCGGGCACAGGTCACGAGATTCAGGGCAAGACCCTCGCTATCCACGCCTACGGAAATGTCGGCAAGTTGGTAGGTCGCAAGGGTAAGGCTCTCGGTATGAATGTCATAGCTTACGACCCATTCATTACCGACAAGGCCGTATTCGAGGCTGATGGGGTAGAGTGTGTAGAGTCGATTGAGGAGTTGTACAGCCGTGCAGACTTCCTCTCGTTGCATATCCCTGCAACACCGCAGACCAAGGGCTCAATCGGTTACGACCTCGCAATGTCGATGCCGAAGGGCGCTACACTCGTAAATACCGCTCGCAAGGAGGTTATCGACGAGGCTGGTTTGGCAAAGGCTATGGAGGAGCGTGAGGATCTAAAATACATCTCGGATATCGCACCTGATACCGCAGCAGAGATGGCAGAGAAGTTTGGCAAGCGTTTCTTCGCAACACCAAAGAAGATGGGTGCCGAGACTGCCGAGGCTAATATCAACGCAGGTTTGGCTGCTGCGCGACAGATTGTAGATTATTTTGTAAACGGAAACACACGTTTCCAGGTAAACAAGTAGTATATGGTACGCATTAAACCATTCAAAGGCATTCGTCCACCGAAGGAGTTGGCGAAGGAGGTTGCTTCGCGCCCTTACGACGTTTTGAACTCGGTGGAGGCCAAGGCAGAGGCAACAGAGCGCTCTCTGCTCCATATTATCAAGCCTGAAATCGACTTTGATCCTATCGCTGACGAACACTCGCAGGAGGTCTACGACAAGGCTGTGGAGAACTTCGCTAAGTGGCAGAAGGAGGGTTGGCTCAAGCAGGACGGCGAGGAACACTACTACATCTACGCTCAGACCATGGAAGGTCGCACTCAGTACGGCATCGTAATGTGCTGTCACTTCGAGGATTACCTCTCGGGCGCGATCAAGAAGCACGAGCTTACACGCACCGAGAAGGAGGAGGACCGTATGCACCACGTACGCAACCAAAAGGCCAATATCGAGCCTGTATTCTTCGCATATCCCGACCATGCCGACATCGACGCTATCGTAAAGAAGGTTACCGCATCGGAGCCTGAGTACGACTTTGTGGCAGAGGATGGCTTTGGTCACACTTTGTGGGTTGTTCCTACCGAGTATAACGAGCAGATTACTGCCGTTTTCGGCACTATTCCGGCTCTCTATGTAGCTGACGGTCACCACCGTACAGCTGCTGCAGCACGAGTAGGCGAGGAGTGCAAGAACAACAATCCTAACCACAACGGCGAGGAGGAGTACTGCTACTTCTTGGCTGTTACATTCCCTGAGTCGCACCTCCGCATCATCGACTACAACCGCGTAGTTCGCGATTTGAACGGATTGAGCGAAGAGGAGTTCCTTGCAGCTTTGGAGGAGGACTTCGTAGTGGAGAAGGAGGGTAGTGCAATATACAAGCCGCAGGCTTTGCACAACTTCTCGATGTATATCGGTGGCGAGTGGTATAGCCTCACCGCAAAGGAGGGTCGCTACAATGACGCCGACCCGATTGGTGTGCTCGACGTAACCATTTTGTCAAATCTCGTACTCGATAAAATTCTTGGTATCAAAGATTTGCGCACCTCGAACCGCATCGACTTTGTAGGTGGTATTCGCGGTTTGGGCGAGTTGCAGCAAAGGGTTGATTCGGGCGAAATGAAGGTAGCATTTGCTCTCTATCCTGTTTCGATGCGTCAGCTTATCGACATTGCAGATACGGGCAACATCATGCCTCCGAAGACCACTTGGTTTGAGCCAAAGTTGCGCTCTGGCGTAGTTATTCACTCATTTGCAGAATAATTGATTATGAAGAAGTTATTACTAACCATTATTGCAGTATCACTCTCGCTGTCGCTCTTGGCGCAGTCGCAAAAGCACGTAGAGTGGGGATTCTCGACAAAGCGCACCACACACTACCTCGAGAATGGACACTATCACGCCTCGAAAGGTGAGGGAAACATTGAATTTGTAGGTAAGAAAGCTACACCTACCGTAGGTGTAAGAAAGTATTACCCTGCAGCCGAAGGCACTCGTAAGGGAGACTATTGGTTGATGAGCGTTCCTGTCGAGAACATCAAGGCAGGTACAACCATCGACGTTTGGTTCCCATTCCTTGTTGAAGAGGCCAACGCACCACACGCCTTCGCGTGGGAGTATCTCGATGGCAAAGAGTGGAAGAGTGTTTTACCTGCAGACAAAAAGGGTGTAAACTGCTACTCAACCACTTCAAAGAAGTGGCCGCGCTATCTTTGGAGCACAATCAAGCTCGAGAATGGTATCAAAAAGGGCGAAATACAGATTCGTTTGCGCCACTGCGACAAGGGTGTTACAAAGAGCTCACTCTATGGCGGTGCATCGGGTAATTCGCCTAAAATTGCCATTTACGACAATAGCACTCCAAGCAAGACTACGCGCGTATTATTTATAGGTAACAGCTACACCTATGGCAATGAGTATCCTATGTTGTTGAAGGAGCTTGCGTGGTATGAAGGTCATATCATCGACGGAGTAACCTACCAGCACGGCGGATACACAATGAAGCAGCACCTTGCAGATCACGTTTCGCGCGAGACTATTGAGTTGGGCGGTTTCGACTATGCATTTTTGCAGGATCAGAGCCTTAACTCTTTGCGTATCGGCACATCGGTTGATGAGAATGTTGTAGGCGAAATGGGCAAGATGGTAGCAAAGGTTAAGGAGCACAGCCCTAACGTTAAGTGTATTATCGAGATGACCTGGGGTCGCAAGAATGGTAACGATGCCACCAAAGGCAAGAAGTTGCAGCCACTTGTTCAGGGTTATCCCGAGTTCTTCACAAGCTACGAGGCTATGCAGAAGGTTATTATCACCAACACTACCGCTATGGCGCAGGAGTTGGGCGTAGGCCTCTCGCCTGTTGGCGTTGCGTGGGAGATTGTTCGTCGCGAACGACCTGATATTGAGTTGTACGTAAAAGATGGCTCGCACCCTTCGTATGCAGGCTCGTACCTCGCGGCTGCGGTAGGCTACTTGAGTATCTTCAAGGAGCCATTCAAGGCAGATACCCCAATCCGTCTCAACCCCGAGGTAGCAAAGTATCTTCGCTCGGTAGCCGAAAGGGTGGTATTAGAGAAATAGAGCTGCAAGCTATAAACGAAATAAGAGAACCGTATTGGTTCTCTTATTTCGTTTGTGGGGAGAGAATAACTACAATAGTCCTTCGATAATCTCTTCTCCTGCTACAGCACCAACAAATGCAAAGACGCAAATCATATAGATAAAGTATAGTGCCCAGAATACAATCGTAAGTATGATGGATACCTTCATCCACTTGTGAGCAGCATTTGCAGCTGCGATAGCTCCAGCCTGATCGCCTGCATACCACAATTTATTAACCTTCACTGCATTGAGAATCGAAGGAAGACCAAATGGCCAACAAAGAACTGTTGCCACGATTGCTCCTGCCAAATGGTTAGATGGAGGAGGAGTCTGCTGATAGCCTTGTTGCTGGTAACCTGGTTGCTGATAGCCCGAATTTTGATTGTACTGATTTTCCATAGTTTTTAAGTTTTTATATGTATGTTCCTACTTCACGTTTATAAAGCTTCTGCTATTATAGTTAATATGACACTCAATACAATATTTATAATACCAAGTACAATAGCGATATTCTTCCACTTTACAGCATTAGCTGCAGCCTCGTGTGCTCCTGCGTAGTCGCCCTCTGCCCACAATCTATTAACCTTGGTTGCATTGATAATTGCCGGAATACCAAATGGCCAACACAATACTGTTCCTACGATAGCGCTAGCCAAGTTGTTCTCTGGTGGAGTCGGAGCATTAGGGTCTTGGTAATGCGCATACCCCTGCTGTGGAGGATAGCCTGGATAAGGATAACCCTGCTGTGGAGGGTAACCTGGTTGCTGACCCTGCTGTGGAGGGTAGTTTGGCTGCTGATAGCCCTGCTGCGGTGGTACGCCAGGCTGCTGACCCTGCTGCGGAGGATAGCCCTGCTGTGGAGGGTAACCTGGTTGCTGACCCTGCTGTGGAGGGTAGTTTGGCTGTTGGCCCTGCTGCGGAGGGTAACCGTGAACATAGCCTTGCTGCGGAGGGTATCCTTGTGGATAGCCCTGCTGATAACCAGGCTGCTGATAATTCGGATTCTGGTTGGTAGGATTCTGACCGTTAGGGTTCTGGTATCCTGGATTCTGGTTGTTGATCTCTCCCATAAAGTTTTAAGTTCTTGTGCCCAATGACTCCAAATTGGGCTGTATAAACAAGGGGGTGTGGAGTCAATTTTGGCCTACTTGCAGACCATTTACACCCCCATTCTACCTAAACAATGCCTAAGTACTCCTAAGTACTCCTAAATACAATTAAGTATAATTGACAGTATTATATTTATCGTCCAAGCAATAATACCCAAGACGATAGCTATATTCTTCCACTTTACAGCATTTACTGCAGCATCTTGTGCGCCTACATAGTCGCCAGCTGCCCACAATTTATTAACCTTTGCTGCATTGACAATTGCAGGAATACCTAACGGCCAACAAAGAACTGTCGCCACAATAGCACCTGCCAAATTATTCTCCGGTGGAGTCGGAGGCATAAAGTCATTTCCATGACCGCCATGACCGCCATAACCGCCATTATCGAAACTGTTGATAGGGTCAACCTGTACACTATCATTACCATATGGAGGATATACAGGATCTGGCTGTGGCGGAACTACAACTGGCTCCGGCTGCTGATATGCTGGCTGTTCTGGCTGTTGATATGCGGGTTGCTCCGGCTGTGGGTTGCCCTGCAACAACGAATACAAGTCTGACTGAGAATTAGCCACCGGCTCTTGCGTTGGAGGCACAACAACTGGCTCAGGCTGCTGATATACAGGTGGCACAGACTCTTGCACTGGTGGCACTACAACCGGCTCAGGCTGCGGATACCCCTGCTGCGGTGGATATATTGGCTGCTGATAGCCCTGCTGATACACGTCCGACTGAGGAGCTACAAAAGGCTCTTGCGTTGGAGGTACTGCAACCGGCTCAGGCTGCTGATATACAGGTGGCACCGGCTCTTGCATTGGTGGCACTACAACAGGCTCAGGCTGCGGATAACCCTGCTGCGGAGGATAACCTGGATAAGGATAGCCCTGCTGCGGCGGGAAACCTGGCTGTGGCGGATAACCTGGATAAGGGTAGCCCGGCTGTGGAGGGTAACCCTGAGGATAGCCCTGCTGTGGTGGATAACCAGGATAAGGATAACCAGGCTGCGGCGGATAGCCCTGTGGATAGCCTGGCTGTGGTGGGTAACCCTGAGGATAGCCCTGAGGATAGCCTGGCTGCTGATAATTTGGCTGCTGATTGTTAGGATCCTGGCCATTAGGGTTCTGGTAGCCAAGATTCTGATCGTTAAAGTCTCCCATAAAGTTTTAAGTTCTTGCGCCCATCGACTCCAAGCTGGGCTATATAAACAAGGGGGCGTGGAGTCAATTTTGGCCTATATCTAGACCCAAACACCCTCATTATACCTAAGCAATTATGCAACTGCTTAGCAAAATTAAAAATTTATTACGGAATTAGCAAATTTTACAACTAAATATTCAACCCCAAAAAGGACAAAACATCGTACTATTGCCACTTTGCTGCAAAGTCCAGCCACCAGCCGGTATTTCGTACCACCCACCATATAATATATATGGCCAAATAGGTATATGTTACGATATTGTGCTGTACATAGAACTTTATACGCTGCGAGAATCTGTCATTCGACAGAGAGGTATAGATCAGCGCGACCAAATAGGGTAGAATGAATGTCAGGAAGGGGTTTACCCAAAATGCCGCTTTGAAATTGCCATTGAATAGCGCGTGCAGTGCACGTTGAACACCGCAAGACGGACAATCAAACCCCGTTAGGCTCTTGATCGGACATTTAGGTACAAAGCGCGCCCAATCCGAACCTACAGGATCTACATAATAATATATAAGTACTAAAGATAAACCCACTACAATAGCTATAGTGGGTTTAATCAATCTCTTTATTTTTGTAGAATTCACAAGCTACTATTTTACAAGCCAACTGCAGCCAAAACTACGATGTAGTACACGAGGTAGATAACACCAAATATTGCACCGCAAATAATAGATGTCACCATCCACTTGTGAGCTGCACTTGCAGCCTCCATAGCGCCCTGATAGTCGCCTTCATCCCACAAACTATTAACCTTTGCAGCATTAACGATAGCTGGGATACCAAATGGAACACAACAGAGAACTGTTGCTACGATAGCACCTGCCAAATGGTTCTCTGGCGGAACAACCGGCTTATTTTCAGTCTCCTTATTGTTTGACTGCTGAGGGTTTGACTGCTGTGGGTTTGGCTGCTGTGGAGGGTAGCCATACGGCTGTCCCTGCTGTGGAGGGTAGCCTGGATACGGATAACCCGGCTGTGGCGGATAACCCTGTGGATAGCCTGGCTGTGGCGGATAGCCATACGGTTGGCCCTGCTGTGGAGGGTATCCTGGTTGCTGATAATTTGGCTGTTGATAGCCTGGCTGCTGATAATTTGGCTGCTGGTAACCCGGCTGCTGATAATTTGGCTGCTGGTAACCCGGCTGCTGCTGATCAGGATTTTGCTCGTTAAAATTTCCCATATATTCAACTTTTTGCACCCTTCAACTCCAAGCAGGGTATTACTAATTAAGGAAGGTGCAGAGTTGTTTCCCGATTGCACAAAAGCCCGAAAGCACCTTCGTTATATATTTAAACTATTTTGCAAAATTAAAAATTTCGAACGAATAATGCAAGAGAAAACCGCACAAATAATTAGGTCAGATACACGAAACTCTTTTTTATAAAAAAAATATACATTTTTCTAGTTTTGACAAGAGTTGTCAAAATCGTCCCATACCTTTGCATCGTGAAAGTAGGAGTATTGAACTAAAACCTATATATAATATGATGGCGATTTTGATTATCATCGGCTTGCTGGCAAACCTTTTAAATTACATTTGCGGAGGCAACAGCAATATGTTTAAATAGAGACTTTAAACCTTAAAATTATATAGCTATGGGAACAACTATCAAATGTAAGCACTGCGGAACCGAGTTCATGATTCTTTCGAGCTTGGATTTTATGGGACAATTCGACTGCGAGAACGGCTTCTGCCACGTCGAAACCGAGCGATCAATCCGCTGTCCTCAATGTATGAAGAGATTGAACAACACCGAAGAGGAGTTTAACGACCAGATTGTGGGGCAATTAGTGTGGGACTAGTACTCAAATTGATAATTGACAATTAAAATTTTTACGATTAAAGAGTAAAATTTGCGTTTGCATAGAGCCTTTACAAAGAAAAATTCTTAACTTTGAAGGTGTAAAAAGAAATTAAGATTATGGGGCACGGACAAGTTATAAAATGTAAGCACTGCGGAGAGACATTCAAGCGTTATTGCGGAGTAGGTATGCGGGGACAAAAGAGCAAAAATCCCAACGAGCAATATGGCCATATCGAAACCGAGAAGGCTATACACTGTCCTCGATGCGGAGCGAGGTTAAACAACTCAGAAGAGGAACTGAAAAAGCAAATTGTAGGAGACTTTCTCTGGGACTAAATAGGGCGAAAATTACAATCTAAACGTAAAAAATTGCATTTAGGTATAGTAGTTATCGAAAAAATTCTTAACTTTGAGGAAAGTTTGTTTACAACAAACCTCCTAACAAAGGGGCAAGAAAGTAGAAATAATTAAAAACGAATATATTATGAGCGAAATGACAACACAGAATGCCGAAAAGATGAAGGTCTTGAAGGCGGTAATGGCGAAGATCGAGAAGGACTTCGGCAAAGGTTCGATTATGCAGATGTCGAGCGAGAATGTAGAGAATGTACCGGTAATCCCAACAGGTTCAATTACCCTCGACGTAGCACTCGGAGTGGGTGGCTACCCAAAGGGTAGAGTAATCGAGATTTTCGGCCCTGAGTCGTCGGGTAAGACAACTTTGGCAATTCACGCTATTGCCGAGGCTCAGAAGGCAGGCGGTATCGCAGCATTCATCGACGCAGAGCACGCATTCGATAGCTTCTACGCACAGAAGCTGGGCGTAGACGTAGAGAATCTCCTCGTTTCGCAGCCTGACAATGGCGAGCAGGCACTCGAGATTGCCGACTCGTTGATTCGTTCGAGCGCAATCGACATCATCGTAATCGACTCGGTAGCGGCTCTTACTCCAAAGGCTGAAATCGAGGGCGAGATGGGTGATTCGAAGATGGGCTTGCAGGCACGATTGATGTCGCAGGCATTGCGTAAGCTCACTGCAAGCATCGCAAAGACCAAGACTGTCTGCATCTTCATCAACCAGCTTCGCGATAAGATTGGCGTTGTTTATGGCAATCCTGAGACCACAACCGGTGGTAACGCGTTGAAGTTCTACGCAAGCGTTCGTATCGACATTCGCCGCACATCGGTAATCAAAGATGGCGACGAGCAGCTCGGAACTCGCACCCGCGTAAAGGTTGTGAAGAACAAGGTTGCACCTCCATTCAAGAAGGCTGAGTTCGACATCATGTTCGGCGAGGGTATCTCGAAGATTGGCGAGATTCTTGACTTGGCAGTAGATTACGAGATTATCAAGAAGGCGGGCTCGTGGTTCTCGTATGGCGAGAAGAAGATTGGCCAGGGACGCGACGCCGTGAAGGAGCTTTTGACCTCGGATAAGGCTTTGTGCGATGAAATCGAAGCAAAGCTCCGCGAGGTGATGACACAGAAATAGAGGCTTTTCTAAGCCGCAACAAACGAGAGCATAGTACCGCTTCGGCGGTACAGCTCTCTATATTGGTTTTTAGAGGTATAGGGTAGAGTATAGGTTATGAGCGACTACACTAACGAAGACGAGAAAGTAATTAACGAAGCTTGGGAGAAGCTTGTTGCATCGTGCAAAAAGATCTGCAAGAGCGAGGAGAGTTGGAACAAGATAAAACGCGCCTACTTCCTTGCAAAAGAGGCACACGCGGGGGTTCGCCGCCGCTCGGGAGAGCCATATATGCTACACCCGATTGCTGTGGCTCAAATTGCCGTAGATGAGATTGGCCTGGGCGCCAAGTCGGTCATCGCAGCACTCCTACACGACGTTGTCGAGGATACGGACTACACGGTAGAGGATATCGAGCACATCTTCGGCCCTAAAATCGCTTCGATGGTCGATGGTTTGACCAAGATGTCGGGTGTATTCAACGCCGACACCTCGGAGCAAGCCGAGTATTTCCGCAAGGTTTTGCTTACACTCTCGGACGACGTTCGCGTTATTCTTATCAAGATTGCAGACCGCCTACATAATATGCGCACGCTGCAATATATGCCTCTAAACAAGCAGATTAAAATCACGGGCGAAACAATCTACCTCTTTGCTCCGTTGGCATACCGCCTCGGTTTATACCCGATAAAGAGCGAATTGGAGGACCTCTGCATGAAGTACCGCTTCCCTGAGGAGTACAAGCAGATTAGCGCAAAGATTGACGAAACGTCCAAGCAACGACAAGAGTATATCGACCGCTTCTGCAAGCCGATAATTGAGGCTCTTGACCGCAGCGGTATTCAATACGAGATTTCGGGACGCGTAAAGAGCGTCTATTCGATATGGACAAAGATGCAGCGCAAGCAGATTCCTTTCGAGGAGATTTATGACTTGTTTGCAATTCGCATCGTATTCAAGACAAAACCAGACGAATCAGAGAAGAGTAAGTGCTGGCAGATCTACTCCGACATTACGGATATTTATGCACCAAAGCAAGACCGTTTGCGCGACTGGATTTCGATGCCAAAGGCGAATGGTTATGAGGCGTTGCACTCGACCGTAATGGGTCCCGATGGCCACTGGGTAGAGGTGCAAATTCGCACCCAGCGCATGGAGGATATTGCAGAGCGAGGATTTGCCGCGCACTGGAAGTATAAAAAGGCTACGCTTTCGCAAAATGACGATGCGTTCGACACTTGGCTCAAGAAGATTCGCGATGCGTTGAATAGTCCAACCGAGAGCGCCGTAGAGTTCCTCGACAACTTCAAACTGTCGCTCTATACCTCGGAGATTACCGTATTTACACCAAAGGGCGATCAGCGTCAGCTTCCTAACGGAGCTACAGCGCTCGACTTTGCGTACGATATCCACACAAAGGTAGGTGATCACGCCATTGGCGCAAAGATTAACCACAAGATTGAGCCTATCACTAAGACTTTGAAGTGGGGCGACCAAATCGAGATTATCACGGCCGACAGCGCAAAGCCAAAGGCCGAATGGTTAGACATAGTCTCTACAACCAAGGCGAAGCAGAAAATCACAGCCTTTCTCAAGCGCGAACAGCAGAATAACATCGAGAATGGTATGGCTCTGTTCGAGAGCAAGCTTGCGGAGCATAACGTTGCATTGAGCGGTCGTGTACTGCGCAAAGCGATAAAGGCCTATGGTTGCAACTATAAGGACGAATTTTACAGCCATGTAGGTGCGGGTATCATTTCGTTGGATAACATCGAAGAGGTGCTCAAATCG
This sequence comes from Alistipes sp., assembly GCA_045648965.1. Lineage (GTDB taxonomy): Bacteria > Bacteroidota > Bacteroidia > Bacteroidales > Rikenellaceae > Alistipes. The sequence continues at coordinate 67,991 of JAZRPA010000019.1, forward strand.
TCCTCTACGAGCAAGCTGTTAAAATTCTGGCAGCTCAAGCAAGAGGAGGACGACGATATCGAAGAGAATAACGACCAGAAACCAGCTCACGAGGATAGCTTTACTATCGCAACTTGCTGCAATCCTTTGCCGGGTGATAACGTCGTAGGATTCCGCGATCCGACAACAGACAGGATTTACGTCCATAAAGCGACCTGTAACGAGCTTAATCGCCTAGCATCGCAGTTTGGCAAGCACATCATCAAAGATAAAATTAGATGGGAGCAGCACAAAGCTACGGCCTATCTCTCGACTATCGAGATTCGCGGTATCGACCGAATGGGCTTGCTCTCGGATATTACACATATCGTTTCGGACGACTTTAGTATCAATATGCGCGAGATCCATTTGCGCAGCCACGACGGCATCGTAGAGGGCAAGCTGAGCCTCTACGTTCAGAGCGCAGATTCGCTCTACGCGCTGATGGATAAGTTCCGTCGGATGAAGGGTCTTGAAAGCGTAAAACGTATCGAAAATAACGAAATGGAGTAGTAGGGTATCTGGCTGCAGGCTCCAACAAAATGCGACAAATCGAACATTTTACAAAGGAGCCAACAGAAGCTATTTCCACCCACGAATAGTGGAGTGGGGTAGTGAAGCTAACAACAGAGGTGCGAATCTATTAAACATTTAATTATATCATATATGGCAACAATTTTCTCACGAATCATAGCAGGCGAAATCCCTTGCTACAAAGTGGCGGAGAACGACCGTTATTTTGCATTCCTCGACATCAACCCACTCGCAAAGGGTCATACACTCGTTGTTCCTAAGCAGGAAGTGGACTATCTCTACGATCTCGATGATGAGACGCTGCAGGGTATGATTCTCTTCGCAAAAGAGATTGCACAAAAAATCAAGTCATTTAGCGGCTGTAAGAGGGTTGCAACGGTGGTTTTAGGCCTCGAAGTGCCTCACGCGCACATACATCTTATCCCTATGAATAGTGAAAAAGATGTGGATTTCAGCCGTGAAAAGCTAGTTTTAACTCCAGATGAGTTCGCAGAAATAGCTTCTAAGCTCGCAAAATAGGGGAGTGTTAACAACTCCGTAACTAGTTAATAAGCAGGGTAGTACGTGATGTCTATCCTGCTTATTGCATATCTATATTTAACATAATACGGCTTATTTTTCAACAAAATAAAAAGCTGGAGTAGAGTAGTGTCAAAAACATCTTTATTTTAAGAAAAAATCAGATAAAAGTAGAGCGTATTTTACATTTGTAACATATTAACAACTCTTAAAATTTACATTTGTTTACATTTGTAATTGTTAATCGCTGTTAACAACCTCCGCCTTGATTACATCTGTAAAGTTTAAAACAAGTGAATTTTACAGCTATTTTAGCGCGATTTATTGTGGTTCACTTATTGATTTTAAGGCGTATTTGCTATTGATAATCAGCATTTTACAAATTTTATATAAAGCGATATATCTACGATTAGACCCCATAAAGGCCATCTTAGGCTATATTAGGCTATGTGATAGCATTTGACGTCTTTTATCTACATATTATCAGCACTTTATACTATACAATATAAAGTATAATGGTATATACGCTCGATTCGTTGATTTAACCATATGTGATATATTAACATTTGTAACACTTATTAACAATTATCAACATTTTACATTTGTATAGAAACACTTGTTTATTTCGTAAATTATGTTTACCTTTGTAAAAACTAACAGAGATGGACAAAAAACTGCGTATTTTGATGCAAAATGAGAATTTGTCGGCGAGTAAGCTCGCGGATATTCTCGAAATAAAGCCGGCTGCAGTCTCTCATATTTTGAGCGGACGTAACAAGCCAAGCTTCGAGTTGATATGTAAGATCGTCAATCGATTCTCTCATATCAACCCTTACTGGTTGCTCGGCGACTCTCAGGATATACTCAATTCAAATGCGCAAATTCCAACATCGGAGAATTTGGTAAAAAACGAAGGAACACTCTTCGATATGGAGGAGAAAAAAACAGAGAGTTCGGAAGTTCCAACCATCTCGGAACCGACATCGATACCGACACTCACTCGCACCGACATAGACAAAATTATCATCGTCTATCGCGACCAAACTTTCGAGGAGTTGCGACCAAAAAAAATCTAGGGTAGTCCGACTACCCTTTTTTTGTACCTTATTATATAGGTATGGTGAATTTGGCTGTTTTTCGATGAAAAATTCACGGCCGATAACCCAAGTGCAAGAAAATATTCGATTCTCAGAGGGTTAAGTTTTAACCCTTATATTGTTTAATTGATTGATATTCAGCGCAAAGCATACCGCAGCAGCCATCACCAAAAACTTTTTCAACTAACGAAAAAACTATAAAAACACAAAATTATTTTTATCTTTGTAGTGTAAAGGAGTGTTATGGGTGCAACAATAGAATTTATACCTGAACTGATGTAGAAAAATATCAAACAGGGTGCACTTCTACCGCTCTACCCTCTTTTATATAAAGGTGTGTAATATGTATATTATGTTAAATTTTATATTGGGGAGACTACGTTAATAGGACTATTGCTCCTTGACAGACAAAGTTATGAAATATCTGAAATTTATTATCATACAGTTATTCGCAACCATTCTATTTATTGGTTGTGGCAACCGTGAAATCAAGGTTGAAAATCGTGCTGTGGTGTCGATTGCACCGCTTAAACCGCTAGTAAAAGCCATTCTTGGAGACGATTTCGAGGTGACGATATTGGTTCCGCAAGGAGCTTCGCCCGAGACATTTGAGCCTACGCCAAAGCAGCTTCGCGAGGTCGAGTCAGCTCATTTTGTGTTTGGAACCGGATTGCTCGAATTTGAGCAGGAACTACTCCATCGCGTAGCCCGTAACGAGCAGATTATCAACCTTTCACAAGGTATTGATGTCGTTGCAGGCACCTGTTCGCACGCCCATCACGGACACGCTTGCGACCATAAACACGGCGTCGATCCGCACGTGTGGTGCTCGCCAAAAGCACTCGGCAAAATGGCCGAAAACGCCTATAATGCCATTGCGCAAGCAATGCCCGACTCAACAAAGTATGCCGAGGCTTATAACGCATTAAACAGCAGCATTTTAACCCTCGACCAGGAGGTCACTGAAATGTGCCAAAAAAGCTCTCGTAAGAGCTTCATCATATACCACCCTGCTCTCACCTATCTCGCTCGAGATTACGGACTTACGCAGGTTGCTATCGAGAAGGAAGGCAAGGAGCCGAGTGCAAAGCATCTGGCCGAGATTATCGAGCACACCCGCAAGGATGGCATCAAGCACATCTTCTACCAATCGGAATTCCCTGCGTCGTCAGTCGAGGTTATCTGCCAAGACACAGGCGCTACAGCGGTGGAAATCAACCCTTTAGCAGAGGATATATTCGAGAATATTCATCGTATCGCAACCTTAATTACCGAGTAGTATGGAGCCAATCGTATCGTTGAAAAATATAACCGTCGAGTACGATACTACGACCGCTTTAGAGGGAGTATCGCTCGATATCTACGCAGATGATTTTCTGGGCATTATTGGCCCCAATGGAGGCGGCAAAACCACCCTTGTAAAGGCTATTTTAGAGGCTATTCCGCACGAGGGAAAGGTGGAGTACTCCCCCACTCTTTTTGAGCGCGGACACCGTCTTATAGGCTATCTGCCACAGATCTCCGACTTCGATAAATCGTTCCCGATTTCGGTTGTAGAGGTCGTAATGTCGGGCCTTCAAGCCGAGAAAGGTTTCTTCTCGCGCTACACCAAAGAGGATCGAGCAAAGGCTATAGAGCTGCTCGAAATGGCGGGCATTGCTGACGTTGCCGACCGACAAATTAGCGAGGTTTCGGGTGGACAGATGCAACGCGCACTACTCTGCCGAGCGGTGATTTTAGAGCCTAAATTGCTTATTCTGGACGAGCCAACAAACTTCGTGGACAACCAGTTCGAGAATGAGCTCTATACCCTACTACATCGCCTAAATGAGCGCATGGCAATCGTCATGGTATCGCACGACCTCGGCACCATTACGAGCGTCGTAAAGAGCATTGTTTGCGTAAATCGTACGGTTCATCGCCACGACTCGAACGTCATCACTGCCGAGCAGTTGGAGAACTACCACTGCCCTATTCAAATCATCTCGCACGGCCACATTCCGCACACAGTTTTAGAGCACCATCATCACTAAAAAAATAAGCACCGAACTTTCGCTCGGTGCTTATTTTTTTTTAGGATTCTACCCTACTCTGTGAACTCAATAATAGTTCCCGTAGCCGAATAAGTCGTATGGAAATAGAATGGCGGAACACCTGAAATGGCCAGCTTAACGTTGATGTTGATAATAGTCTGCGCACCTGTCAAATTCGCATTCTTGAACATCTCGCCAACAGCGTTCGAACGCACCTGCTTCTGCGAGCAACCACCGATACCGAGTACCTGAGTAATAGTAGCTACACCCTCAGCCTGGCCTATAACCTTGAAGTTCTTCTGCGAAAGAACAACCTCTGTTTTAGCTACGCTAGCATTGCTAGACGAATAGAAATGTGACGAACAGCTAGTCAGCAGCGCAGCACACGCAATAACTGCGATAAAGAGCAACTTTTTCATATTAAATTGGGCTTTAATTAGTTATTATCCACACAAATATAATAATAAACCCCGAAAATTTTCGAAAAAAGTGCTAAAAAGTGTAAAAATGGGCAAAATAAAAGAGACCACGATTGCTCGTGATCTCTTCCTATTTGAGTCTTGCTTGTGATTAGTCAGCAAGTGAAACTCGCTTGAATACGAGAACCTTAGCCTCAGCATCAACGGCCTTGATAACCTCCTTAACAGGAGTCTTGCCGTCGCCCATCTGATAGCCCTGCTCCTCGAGTGTGTTCTCCTTGAGGAACTTCTGAACACGACCCTTAGCGATGTTCTCGATCATAGTCATATTGAGGTTTGCAGCCTTAGCCTCACCTACAGTCTTGATGATCTCGCGAGCCTGTGCAGCCTGCTCAGCTGTGATCCAGCCCTTAGACTGGTTCGACTCGATGTGATCCTCGCTGTCTACGTGAGCTGGGTTGATACCAGCCTTTGTGAGGTGTGCGTTGATCTCCTTCTGAACGAGCTCGTCCTTAGTCTTCTCAACTGCAGTCTTGAACTCTGCGTCGAGAACGCTCTGCTCAACATCTGCAGCCGATACAGCAACCGGGTTCATCGAAGCTACCTGCATTGCAACACCCTTAGCAGTCTGTGCGTCGATCTCCTTGTTGAAACCAACAACAGCAGCGAGCTTACCGGTGATTACGTGCATGTAAGCCGAAATGAACGGAGCCTCGATAGCCTCGTAACCAGCAACAACGTGCTTCTCACCAGTCTGACCAGTCAACTCAGTAACTGCAGCCTCTACAGTACGACCGTCTGCGAGTGCGCAAGCCATGAGAGCCTCCTTGTCAGCAGGGAAGTTTACGATAGCTGCCTCAGCGATAGCCTCAGCAAGTGCCTGGAAGTCAGCATTCTTAGCTACGAAGTCAGTCTCGCAACCGAGGCCTACTACGATAGCCTTATTACCCTGAACCTTTGCAATAACAGCACCCTCAGAAGTCTCGCGGTCAGCACGCTTAGCTGCTACGAGCTTACCCTTCTCCTTGATGATCTCCTTAGCACGCTCGAAATCGCCCTCAGCGTCAACGAGTGCCTTCTTGCAGTCCATCATACCAGCGCCGGTCATCTTACGCAACTTCATTACATCAGCTGCCTTAATCTCTATTGCCATAGTTTTCTGTGGTTTTCGTTTGTTAATAAATTACTCCTCAACAGCAACAACAACCTCTGCTACTACTGCCTCCTGAGCATCAACAGAAGCCTTTACGCTCTTCTTGATGCGAGTCTTAGCAGGCTTCTTTACAGGAGCCTCTGTGTTAGCCTCAGCCTCAACAGCCTCCTTCTCCTTCTCGAGCTTGCGCTCCTCTGCGCCCTCTGCGATAGCAGCACATACTGTATCGAGGATAGTAGCGATTGACTTTGTAGCATCGTCATTTGCAGGGATCACGAAATCGATGTCGGTTGGATCACAACAAGTATCGACCATTGCAAATACCGGAATGTTCAAACGCTTTGCCTCCTTAACAGCATTCTGCTCCTTCTGCACGTCGATTACGAACAATGCAGCTGGAAGGCGAGTAAGGTCAGCGATAGAACCGAGGTTCTTCTCCAATTTAGCACGCTGACGCGAAATCTGCAACTTCTCACGCTTAGAGAAGTTGTTGTAAAGGCCGTCTGCCATCTGCTTGTCGATGGTAGCCATCTTCTTGACAGCACGGCGTATAGTTGGGAAGTTTGTGAGCATACCGCCAGCCCAACGCTCAGTTACGTATGGCATACCAACGGCTGCTACCTTATCGGCAACAATCTCCTTAGCTTGTTTCTTGGTTGCAACGAACAACACACGACGACCGCTCTTTGCGATGTTCTTGAGTGCTGCAGCTGCCTCATCGAGCTTTACAACAGTCTTGTGAAGATCGATGATATGGATGCCGTTCTTCTCCATGAAGATATATGGAGCCATTTTAGGATTCCACTTGCGCTTCAAGTGACCGAAATGAACGCCAGCCTCCAACAATGTATTAAAATCTGTTCTAGACATTTTAGTTTCTTTTTTTTGTAATTTTAATTCTCTTTACTTCAACTCTTGCGGTAGCGACCTAGTCGGTCCGAAGAGTTTTCCGCGACAGGGCAAGCAGCTAAGTAGCACTTTTTCTGACCATCAGCTATTAGCCTTTGGCCATTAGCTCTATATATAATATATATAAGTATGAGTGGTCTTGCTTGCTTTTCGAACCCTTGTCGTGCTTTGCCGAAAATGTTAGTCCGCTTACGAAATAAAATTAACGCTTGCTGAACTGGAACTTACGACGAGCACCAGGCTGTCCTGGCTTCTTACGCTCAACCTCGCGGGCGTCACGAGTAAGGAATCCGTTCTTCTTCAAGATTGGACGATACTCAGCGTTGATCTCGCACAATGCGCGAGCAATACCCATACGAGCAGCCTCAGCCTGACCCTTGATACCACCACCTACGAGGTTTACAACAACATCGTAAGCCTCTGCAGTCTCGGTTACGAGCAATGGCTGCTTAACCTCGTACTGCAAGATGTTCAATGGGAAATAGACATCGAGAGCCTTGTGGTTGATTGTAATGTTACCAGTTCCTGGCTTCACGAATACGCGAGCTACAGCTGCCTTACGGCGACCAACTGTGTTTACAACTTCCATAATTCTTACTTAATCTCGTTTAACTTAATTTGCTTTGGGTTCTGTGCTGCGTGAGGATGCTCTGCACCAGCATAAACCTTCAAGTTTTTGATAATAGCCTCTCCGAGACGGTTCTTTGGCAACATACCACGAACAGCCTCCTCGATTACGAATGCAGGTTTCTTTGCCAAATATAAGGCAGGAGTAGCGAAACGCTGACCACCTGGGTAACCAGTGTGGCGGACATAGACCTTATCGGTCAACTTCTTACCGGTAAGCTTCACCTTCTCAGCGTTGATAACGATAACATTGTCACCGCAATCTACGTGTGGGGTGTAGCCCGGCTTGTTCTTACCGCAGAGAATCTTTGCGATCTGCGAAGCCAAACGGCCCAATACCTCGTTAGTAGCGTCGATGACAACCCACTCCTTGTTGACAGTCGCTGCGTTCAACGAGATAGTTTTGTAACTTAATGAATCCATCTAATACTTGTTAAAAAAGTTTGTAATCCAACCTCGCACTTTGCGAGTGCGCAAAGGTACGAATAATTTTTTGAATTACACAACATTTTTAAAAATCTTTTTTATATATAAAAACAACCCGCCGCTTCTAAGCGGCGAGTTGTAAAGGTTTAACAGTGCGATAGCTAGCTATTCCGACTACTCTACTTTGGTCGATTCGTCAGATGAGTTTGATTCCAAGCTCTTCGTCTCCGATTGCGATTTTTCGCTCTCGAGCTCGGCATCAGCAGCCTCTTTTGCAAGGGCATTTTTAATCACATACCACAATCCGATAATCAAAAGTGCAGCTAGGATTAAGCTACCCGACATAAGCATTCCTATCGTAAAGAGCAGGAATACCACCGGAATAACTCTCAACGACTTAGCATTCTGATTATACATATCGACACCAAAAAGCAGGCACAACACAGTACACAAAACAATGATATTCGGAAGAATAATTCGCGAATTAAAAATTGCTGCGTCGAATACCAATGGCATAAATACAACGAAGAGGAGGTCTATAGCAAGAGCTATTCCGACATAGACGAGGACCTTCTTCCAGGTGAACGAAACCTCAAATTTGCGGAGTATCGCAGCATTTGCAGTGAATGCGCCATAGGCGTTGAGTAACATGAAGATGATAGCTATAAGTGCAACCAAGAGAGCACTTCCAAACGTACAACCCTCGAAAACGCCCAGCAAGAAGAGCACCACAAACAGCAACAGCTCTACAACATAGAGCATCAGTACGCTGCCAATTAGCCACTTTGCCGTATGCTGTTCCTCGTCGGTCATATCGTCGGTTATCTTCTTCTTACAAAGGGAACCCAGCACAGCGACAGCAACCGCCGGCACCAAGAGCCATAGCAAGTGGCTTGTAGGGATTGTTCGCTTCTCCACCACAGGTGGAACAACGGCTCCATCAGGCTGCTCAAAAGTCGCATCGTCACCAGGCAAAGTCGCGATATCCTCACTCGAAGTCTGCTCAGCTATAGTACTATCAGTCAGCGGAATCCTCTCCACCTTAGGTGCGTTGCAGGCCATCGCCACCACGAGCAACAACGCCACAATAATAGTTTGCAATCTTCTCATAACTGCAGTAGTTTTATTATTGAAGTTTAAAGGTTTTATCCAAAAGTTCAGGCTCAGAGCATGAGAATACGATCTTCTTGCCGTTGACAAGTCTTACCAAATAGAGGTTATCAAAGCTCGTTGCGTAGAGTTTAAATGCTCCAACCGAGCCTTGATAATAGTGGCCAAAGTAGCCAAATAAACCACCTACAGCCCAGGTGCGCACTGCTCCACGAAGAGCATTTTTAGGAAGTCGATCGATGCTCAGTACCTCATTCGAGTGAATTGTTACACTCTTGTACCTGCGAAGAATCACCAACTTATTCTCGTAGATTTCCAATCGCTGGGGAGCCAAGCCCTCGCAAATAAGCACCACAGGCAGCATCACGACGTTGACAGTAATAAGCTCTACAAGGTCGTCTGTAACAACATCTGACACAAAGATTTGCCACAGAGCCCAACCCGAGAGACCCAACCACAAGCCAAACATTGCGAATGTCGTCACCCACAACGTTTTATTCCACACGAATGGTACGGTATAAAACCCCTTATTACTGCTCTTATGCTCCATATTTCTTCACTTTTAAAGGGTTAGAACAACACCTTTACACCTGCGGTAAACGACGCTCCCAGCTCGCGATAGAATGCCCAGTGATAGGTCGGCATCACATCGCCCAAGATATTATTTACCTCACCATATACGGTGCAGGTCTTGCTTACTCGATAATCGCCATAGATACTCAAATTGAGCGATGTAGGCGCTCTGAATACACCCGTCATCACCGAGTGAGTCGACTCAGGCAAGAAGAGTTTGTAGTCTTGAATGCAGGTCCATTTCGTAAGACCAAGAAGCTCGGCAGTCAAGCCCACGGTAAACTTCTTGTGAGTATACTGAGCCTTTAACAACGCCTCGACATTAGGCATAGCATTCTCCAAGTTCGAATCGCCATTGTACAACGCACCCTTCACCTGAGCAGTAATCAACAACTGCGAGATAGGCTTATAATCAACAGCTCCGCACAACGACCAGATGTTACGAGATGCGCTCTCTACGCCGAAGAAGATCTGGTTGATGTTGTACCAATAGATTGCATTCTTCATAAACGACATATTAGCGTAGAAGCGATACGCAAACTTGCTATCTGCCGTATGGCCCGACACTCCGAAGCGAACATTGTACAACTCCGTATTAGGCACTACCATATCAGCCGACAATGAGCCATTTGCACCGCCCAAAATCGCCACATACGGATTGCGACGAACCAACGAGTAGTAGCTATTATTCTGCAACTCGCCATTCACCTCTACGTAAGGCACGAACGAGCCCTTATTATTGATGTTCAGCGACATAGAGAGATACGGGAAGGCGTGCACTCTATTCTGTTTCTCGGCATCGGCAGGATTGCGATCGTAGAGCACCTTTGCACCTACGGTCAAATCGACAAGACCTCCCGAGCGATAGATATATCGCAAATCGGCACCAACAACAGAGTTCTTGTAGGCCTTCAAAGATTGCATTCCATAGTATCCCTCGTAGTTGATATCCAGAGTCAAAGCGCTATGCTTGGTTATAGCACGAGCCAAAGCACCTCCCGCCTTTACGTTCATCTGCTGGTAGTGGTCATCAACAATAAAGTTCTCGGATTTATCCTTATACCAATCAGCCAAGGCATACACCTTGAAATTAAGATGACTATAATCGGTAAACGAATCGCCAAATGCAAGCGAAACATTGAGGTCATTGTAGTCAATCTTTCGATGCTTATACTCCAACACCGGAGTACCATCTTTCAAATACTGATTATGAAGCGGATAACGATGATAGAGGTCCATACGATAGAACACATCACCGGTTAAGGTGTAGCGACCCATATACTTACCACCCATTACACCGAACTTATTATTCATCTGCAACGAGCGATTGTCCTTATACTCATTGCTATCGAAGCCGTCCAGATACTTAAGCTTCGAATATGAGCCATAGTGGTTCGCATAGCCCGCCAAATAGCCCACGCTAGCACGATGTACCGAGCCATACAAATCGCCCACCGAGTTGAGCGGATAACCCACACCCAACTTCAAGTAGAATGGGTATTGGTGGCGGTGTTCCCAATAGGTTACACTCGCCGGATTAAAGCGGTGAGTTCCCAAGGCCGAAGCAAACGAACGCGGCTTAATTGTGTAGTCTATATCCGGACGAAGTGCCGTTGTATCGACCATGTTTGGAGCGACATCAATCTTGTTAGCCTCGCCTATCTCGGGGGTATATTGCTTTGTTACCTCCACCTTCTTCGTAACCTCTGCCGATGCTGCAAATGGCACCACGCAGAGCATAATGAGTATTGCTATATATCGTTTCATAACCACTAATTCAATTTATCGAGTTTAGACTGAGCCTCAGCCACAACACCATCATCGGCCGGAGTGTATCCATCTACCACACTGCGGTATGTTGCACTAGCCTGGAAAGTATCATTACGTTGTACGTAGACATCGCCCAGCGTAATAAATGCCTTACCCAACCAATAAGTATGCGAGGTCTTGCTATCAGCCAAAGCGTATACCTTCTCCTCGCACTCGTCGAGTTTACCCTCTTTAAAGAGCGCTTCAATAATACGATATGCAGACTCGGCGCCCTCGGCAGTTGTCATATCGGCCGACAACTCCTCGTATATCTTGCGCGCATCGGCCACCTCGTCGCGCGAAGCGTGGACATTCGCCTTTGCAAAGCGCACCTTGCGTATCGTCACAGCATTAACATCGGCCAAGGTATCCAAATCCTCTGCCATAGCCAACACCGCATCGCCATCTTTGCGTAATATGGTCGATTCTGCATATCCATTTGCCGCCTCGGTACGCTTTATAGCGCTATCCACCACATCGTACAAACGTCGATAAGCCACTGCCGCCTCCTCGTACATCTCCTTCTCGAAGGTTATACGAGCCAAGGTCTCAACAACAGGTACTGTGTATTGATTCTTCGGCTGCTCAGCCAAAAGCTTAAGGCTATTGACTGCGCCATTCATATCATTGTTCTTGATGTAACAATCACTCAAATAGTAGAGCACATCATTCGTGTAATATCCCTTTGGATAGTCGGTCAAATACTTCTCAAAATGAGATATAGCCTCTTTCTTGCGGTCCGATAGATAGATATTCTGAGCCGAACGGAACGACAACGAATCTCGAGCCATGGCACTCAAATCACACTCCACACCCGTACGCTCTGCATAGGCGAAATACTCGTTGATAGTGCCTCTATTTACGTAGATCTCGCGTACGCTCTGCATCGCATCTTTCGCTGCAGCCGACTGTGGCATCAAAGTGATAATCTTGTCGTAGAAGTGCAACGACTTATCGCTATTGCCTAGGTTCAAATAAACAAGTCCCAAGTCGAGCAACGCAGGAATGTAGTATGGCGACTGCGGATACTTCTCGACAAAGCTCTCCAGCACCGACGCACTATCCGAATAGCGACTAAGCGAAACGTATGTACGACCAAGCTCATATGCAGCATCGTCGTTATAGTCGCCGCAATTCTCCTTCTGCATCTGCGTCAAAGCCTTAATCTTGGCGTCGGTCTTACCAAGCAATCCAAGAGCAATAGCTCGCTGATATTTTGCATAGTGCTGATCCGTAGTGCCAAGCGCGCCACTAAGTGAGATAGCACTATCGTAACTCTTCACCGCATTTGCATATTTGCGCTGCGAATAGTGAGTATCGCCCAAGCGGTTATAAGCATCGGCCATATATTGGTCTTTCTTGCCGTAGTTGTCGACGAACTCCTTGAAGGCCTTTTGGCTCTTATCCATGCTCTGCTGCGAGAAGTATGCATAACCGAGGTTATAGAGCGCCATCTTATACTCATTCTCCGTCTTTGGAGCACGGCGAATATATGAATCGTAGTTCTTTGCAGCCAACACGTAATCACCCTGCTTGTATGCGATTTCGCCCAACCACAACCAGCACAATGCGTTGTACTTAGGACTTACACCAACCTTCTGCGACTCCTCCAACTTCACTTTTGCAGTCTTGTAGTCTCCTGCCGAGAATGCCTCCAAGCCATTGAAGTAGGCAATCTTCTGCAGAGCGGTACGCATTGTCACATTAGGGTTAGGGAACGCCTTGATAGCCTTGTAGGCCATATCATAGTCATGCGAGTTATAGTACGCCGCAATCAAGAGCTCTTGAGCCTCGTCATAACGCTCCGAGTCGGGATACTCAGCCAAGTAGCGAGTCAACACATTTATCGACTCGTTGAATGTGCCGCTACCAGTCTCGAAGAGCAACTTTCCGTAGTTGAAAAGTGCGTCCTCAGCGATGTCGTTCTTATATTTTTTATCCGCAGCCATCGCAAAGGCGTGAATAGCCTGACGCTTATTACCACGACGCATATAGCAATCCGCCAAGTGGTACGAAGCATTCTGCGCCAGCTCATCACTCTCGCCCTCTATAACCTTGATCAGCGCATCGGTAGCTGTTGCAAAATCAGCCGAGCGGTATGCCGAATATCCAAGGATATAGTTCTCCTCGCGGCCCATCTCTCCGCCCGACACCTTATACATCGAGATATAAACAAACGCCTTGTTATAACCCTTCAAGCGATACCAAGCCTCGGCAACGACGCGCATAAGCGCAGTACGCTCAACCTCCACCGACTGAGCCAAGAGCTTATCGCCATTAGATATCACATACTCATAGTTACCACGAGCAAACTCAATCTGGAAGAGATAGTATGGAATAACTTTCGAGTAGTTGGTACTATTTGCCAACGAAGCAAAACCGTTGTACGCCTCGTTGTACTCGCCGCGCGAATAGTGTATGTACGACTTGTAGTAGGTGGCGTGATCAGCATAATTGCCTGAAGGAGAAAGCAGTGCAAAGTGCTTATAGGCCTTATCGTACTCCCCTGCCGAGAACTCAATATAACCAATTCTCATATTGTATTGCTCTCGCTCCACATCGGTAAGTGCATTGTACGACACCAATTCGAGATACTCGCGAGCCTTGGTCTGCTCGTTGCGCTCGCTGTAATGCATAGCCAACATAAAGCGAACCTCGTTCACGTGTACCGACTCGGGATAACGACGCAAGAAGGCAAGCAAAATCTTCTCAGCATCACCGTCGCGAAGCTCAAACGCGCAACGGGCCAACTCGAAATCAATATCGCGCACCAACACCTCATCGTCGATTGGAGCCTGCTCACGCAAAAGTGCGAGCGAGTGACGAGCCTCGGCATATCGGCCGTGCTTCATAAGCGACACCGCACGCTCTGTTTCACGCTTTACATCGAGCGTATTTTCGGCGTTTGCAACTCCTATACTTAGCGCTACAGCAAGTAGCAAAAAGGTACTTTTTCTAAACATAGCAACACTATATCTCTTAAACTAGACAAAAATACAAAATAAAATTAAAAAATCAAAAATTAAAAATTAAAAATTTTTATATAGACACTAATATAGTGTTTTTTTTCGCCGTATAAGCATCACGTTACACAACAAAAAGAGCCGAGCATGTTGCTCGGCTCTAAATTGTCGTTTTTCAACAACAGTTACTGCTTTGCTGACTCGCTGTTATCTGTATTTTCAATTTGCTCACTAGCATTTCCAAAACCGTCATTCAAAGCCGGCTTCTTGCCAATGAAAGCGGTCGAAGCAATCGACAACAACAAAACTACTGCTGCTGCGCCCCAAGTAAACTTCTCCAAGAAGTCTGCTGTCTGACGAACACCCATAACCTGGTTCGATGCGCCAAAGTTCGATGCCATACCGCTCTTTGGATTCTGAACCAACACTGCAAGCACCATCAATACGCTTGCGATAAGAATCAATACGATCAAAAATGTGTACATAGTTTATCTGTTTTTAATTATTTTTCTCGATATTTTCGATTTTCTCGGCAAAGTAAATACTTTTTTCCGAATTTAGCAAACTTAATTTACGATATATCGCTATTGCCTCGTATTTTAGCCCCTGCGAAAGGTAGATTTCTGCCAACTCTTCGCTCACGATATCGTCCTCATCGTCGATATCAGCCTCGGTGCAAACCTCACTCTCCACCTCGCCCTCATCGGCCACTATTCGATAGTCATTTTTGCGCAAGAAGCGGTTTATAATCTCGCCTTCGCTAACCTCAGCAATCTTGTCAATATCAACAACATAGCGTAATTTACCACCTTCCAGCGAAGCCTTAATCTGCTGCGCCGCCGAAAACCATGGATAGTTCGCCAACAGCTCGTTCAACTCCGCCTCCGAAATATGCTC
This sequence comes from Alistipes sp., assembly GCA_045648965.1. Classification (GTDB taxonomy): domain Bacteria; phylum Bacteroidota; class Bacteroidia; order Bacteroidales; family Rikenellaceae; genus Alistipes. The sequence continues at coordinate 83,078 of JAZRPA010000019.1, forward strand.
TCCAGCCAAAAATTTATCTAACAACATAAAATTTTACCAATTTGAAGCCGCAGCCATAAAAATATCTGTAACAAGTTGCTCGACAATCTCCGGAATAAGCGTACTTTCGACCTCGGTGAGCAACTTTGTCGAATCGTAGTCGGCATATGCCGAGAAGGTTCTCGCCTTGAACGACGCCTTCTCGTCAACCACATTCGTAAAGTTAACCTTCACCGTAATTGTCAAACGGTTCTGCAAAGCGTAGTCACCACTCGACACCGAAGAGGTGGTCGAAGTGTAGCCTACAATCTCGCCATCGAATGCAAAATCGCCACCCTCAGACACCTGAACCAATCGAGTTCGAGTCGCAAAGCGTTGCGTCAATTCGTCGGTCAAAGTTGCACTCAAAATTGGTGCAACCATAGGTGCATTATTCGGGAAATATGCCACCGAGAAGGTCTTTGCATCGGGCGGAATAGAGGCACCCGACAATGTATATTTAACCGTGCAACCACTTGTCATCAAGAACATTAGGGCACACAAGGCAAAACACAATTTCTTCATATCTACTCTTCTATATTCAACTCCTTAATCTTACGATAGAGCGTGCGCTCCGACATAAACAACTCGGCAGCAGCAGCACGACGGCTACCTCCATTTCGACGCAAAGCCTTAACAATCTGATCGCGCTGCATATCGGCCTTTGTAAGCTCTCGAGGTACCTCATCTACAACCTCACTCTCGGTATACTCCTCCACCATCGGCACTACAGCCGAAGTGTGTGGCAAGAGAGCCTTCACCTCGCTCGGCTCGGTATGAACTGGCGAAACCGAACGGTACGATGAGTATCCGCTATGCAAATCGGCCATCATACGCTTCAAGTCGTTGATATCGCTACGCATATCGAACAATATCTTGTAGAGTAGCTCTCGCTCGGAGTTCATATCCTCCATCTTTGCCGAGTGGGTAACACTTGGCGAAGCGGCCGACGACTCATCGACAAGATATTTAGCTAAAATCTGAGGCGTAATGTCGCGAGTCTCCTCGATAGCCGAAATCTGCTCGGCTACATTCTTGAGCTGGCGGATATTACCTCGCCAATAGTAGTTCTCGAGTATTGCACGTGCATTCTCGTCCAAGGCAATCGCGGGCATCTTGTACTGCACCGCCACATCTGCCGCAAAACGACGGAACAAGAGGTGAATATCCTCCGGACGCTCACGCAGTGCAGGAACGACGATAGGCACCGTATTCAAGCGATAGTATAAATCCTCACGGAAGCGACCATCGGCAATAGCCTTCATCAGATTTGAGTTTGTAGCCGCAACAACTCGAACATTGGTCTTTTGCACCTTCGCCGAGCCCACACGCATAAACTCACCCGTCTGCAGCACACGCAACAAACGAACCTGCGTAGCAAGCGGAAGTTCACCCACCTCATCGAGGAAGATTGTACCTCCGTCAGCCTCCTCAAAATAGCCCTTGCGAGCCTCTATTGCTCCTGTAAATGCACCCTTTTCGTGGCCGAACAACTCCGAATCTATAGTACCCTCAGGAATTGCACCGCAGTTCACCGCTACGTACTTATTGTGCTTGCGTGCCGAATGGGCATGGATCACCTGTGGAAAGAACTCCTTACCCACACCACTTTCGCCCGTTACTAGCACGGTTAAGTCGGTTGGAGCAACACGCAAAGCCACCTCCAATGCTCTGTTGAGCAACGGAGAGTTTCCGATTATTCCAAATCGCTGTTTTACAGAGAGTAATGCACTATTATCCATTATTTCTGATTATTTTCTACAATCTCTTTTGCTGAAGTAGTAACGACGACATCGCCTCATCAGCCGTTGTATCAACATGGTTACCCATCGACACATACCAGCCGTAAGCCACTACCAACAATGCAGCGACCAAAGCTACTATCGCCAAGACAAGCACCCAATCAACTCTCTTGCGACTCTTCTTCTTTGTCTTTGTCTTCGGCTGTGGCTGCGGAGCCTCCGGCTCCTTTTGCTCTACAGTCTCTTCGGCAACCTCCTCCACCGACTCCTCGGCGGTCTCCTCAGTTATAGGCTCCGGAATATATGGGGCACGCGTTGTTGGCAACGTCTCACCATAGACAGGCGGATAGAGGCGAATTGCGCTCGTCTCTGGCTCGATGCGAAGTGTTCCGACATCGCCCAAACGGCAATATCCATACTCCTCTAGCTCGTGGCGCACCTCGAAGATGAAGCGATCAATCGTAACCGCAACCTCCATCTCATTAAGTCCCTTCTCGCGAAGCAACGAGCTAAGAACTCCATCGTCCGTACGCAGCAACTCGGAGAACACACTCTCGCCCGACTCCTTCACCATAAAGGCTCCGAAAGCGGGTACCACCAATCTACGATTCGCAAGCAGGTATTCTGCTATTACCTCTACAACAATACTCATATAGTTATAACGACAAAAAATCGTTTTTATTTGCTCTTTGCAGCAATTACCGAGTCGATATAGGCCTTAATCTTCGGCTTTGGATCCTCCCAGCCCTCAGGCTTGATAACTTTGTTATCCTTGGGGTTGTAGTGAGGCTTTCCGTCTGGCCACAACTTAGCCATATTTGCCTTCTGCACGATGTCGAACAACTCGTCAGCCTCCAAGCCCATCTCGACCATTGTGCCGAGTGCGAAGTACATCAAGTCGATCATTGCATCGGCCTGCTCGTAAATATCGTCTGCAATCAAGAACTCAGCAACCTCCTCGTTCATCCACTTTGCACGGCTCAAAGCGCGCTTCTTGGCAATCATCACAGGCTGCTCCGCTACAGGATGTCCGAACTTCTCGTGAAATTCACGAACATCATTCCACTCTTTCTTCATAATTTTCTAATATGTTTACGTTTTTACTTTTACAGCGCTTTAGCATAGGCACTTTTGCCCATTTTATATCAAGGTGCAAAGATACAAAAAAGTTTTACTTTTTACGCTTTATTACTCACTTTTTATTATCTTTGCGAAAAATATGCTATTTTTAACCTAAAAACTTAAAAACATGAGACGACTATTTCTCGTATTAAGCACAGTTTTACTTGCCTTCTCGGCAAACGCCAAAGATTATGCTATCTCAACACCTAATTCAACCCTTATTATCTCTGCCAAGGAGGGTGAAGCCCCAATGTTCCGCTACTACGGCTCTCGTGCCGAGGTAAGCGACGTGCGCAATGCAGGCAGAATGATTAACGGTCAGGAGGCATATCCTGCTTTTGGCACCCACTGCGAGCGCCCATTCGCTTCGCTCGTCAAGCAGCACGATGGCGACAACGCCATAAAGCTCGTGGTTGAAAAGGTTACTGAGAGCAAGGAGGGTAATATCTCTACTCTTACATTCCTGTTGCGCGATGTAGCACACCCTACTCTTGTCGTAAAGTTGAACTATTCGGCATATTCGGATTGCGACATCGTAAAGATGAATGCGGAGTATATCAATGAGGGTAAGAAGCCGGTAGTTTTGCAGAAGTATCTCTCGGCTGTATTGCCTATTCAGTCGGATAACTGCGTATTGCTCCACCTCGATGGAACAACCAAGAACGAATTCAACGAGCATATCGAGCCTCTTACAAACGGCATTAAGATCATCTCGACACAATCAGGTTCGCAGGTTTCGAAGCACGCACACGCATCGTTTATGCTCGGTTTGGACGGCCGTCTTGACGAAACAAATTGCCCTGTAATCGCAGGTACTCTCGTATGGATGGGTAACTTCCACTTCGAGTTCCACAACACTCTCCAGAACAGAGCTAAAACACTCTTTATGGGTGGTATCAATCCTACGGCAAGCGACTACACCTTGGCTGGTAAGCAGTCGCTCGTAACCCCTGAGATGGTATTCGCATACTCTACCGAGGGTAAGGGCGGTGTAACCCGTACACTCCACCGTTGGGCTCGCAAGTATCAACTTCTCGACGGCACCGTTCAGCGAGAGGTGTTGCTCAACTCGTGGGAGGGCGTTCACTTCGACACCACCGAAGAGAATTTGAGCGGTATGATTACCGATTTCGCAGCACTCGGCGGCGAGATGTTCGTTGTAGATGATGGTTGGTTTGGTCCTAAATACCCGCGTAACGACGGTACCTCTTCGCTCGGCGATTGGGGCATTGCAAAATCGAAGTTACCAAACGGCATTCGTCCACTTATCGACCTCACCCACAAGAACGGAATGAAGTTCGGTATTTGGATTGAGCCTGAGATGGTTAACGCTAAGAGTGAGCTCTATGAGAAGCACCCTGACTGGGTATTGCGTCACCCTGATTTCGAGCCTTCTTATGGTCGTGGTGGCAACCAGATGTTGCTCGACTTGACCAACCCAAAGGTACAGGATTATGTATTCAGCATCGTAGATAACATTCTCACCGAAAACCCTGATGTTTACTACATTAAGTGGGATAACAATATGGAGATGTTCAACGCTTCGTCGCTCTATCTTCCAAAGGCGTTGCAGTCGAACTTGCAGGTTGAGTTCACACTCGCTCTCGAGAAGATCCTCAAACGCATTCGTGCAAAGTATCCAAATGTAGTAATTCAGCTTTGTGCTTCGGGTGGTACCCGTTTGAACTATGGTTTTATGCCATATTTCCAAGAGATGTGGACCAGCGACCAGACCGACGCTTACCACCGTATCCATATTCAGTGGGGCGCGCTCAACTTCTTCCCATCGAATATGTTGGCAGCACACGTAGGTTCGGCATACAGCAAATACACACAGCGTCTTGTACCTATCAAGTTCCGTTTCGACGTAGCATCGATGTGTCGTCTCGGTATGGAGATGGTTCCGGCGAAGTTGAATCCATCGGAGCGCGAGTATGCAAAGCGTGCAATCGCCGAGTATAAGACAATCCGTCCTATCGTACAGCAGGGCGACCTCTACCGTCTTATCTCACCTTATGATGGCGACAGAAACTACACCTCGTTGATGTATGTAAACGAGGCAAAAGATAAGGCCGTAGTATTCGTTTATCGCCACCTTATCTGGCGCGAGATGACCGCTCCAATCATCCGCTTGCAGGGCTTGAAGGCCGACGCCAAGTACTTGATTCGCGAGGTTGCTCCCGAGGTTGAGAGCAAGCCTGTACGCCTCAATGGCAAGGTTGTAAGCGGCAAGCTTTTGATGCAGGAGGGCATCGTTATTCCTGAGCTCGCAAGAAGCATCAAGTCGAACGAGCCACTCAGCGAGGTGCGCCCAACAAACGATTGGAAGAGCGTAATTCTCGAGCTTACAGAGGTAAAATAGTTTGTAAAAATGATTACGAAAGCACAGTTCAAATGCTCCTCGGAGCGCATATCGCAGGTACCTAAAGACGCGTTGAAGGATATCGCCTTCATCGGACGAAGCAACGTTGGTAAGTCGTCGCTTATCAATATGTTGACGCGTCACAAGGGACTTGCCAAGGTATCGGCCACTCCTGGTAAAACCAAATTGATAAACCACTTCCTAATCAACAACCAGTGGTACTTGGTCGATTTGCCGGGCTATGGCTACGCCCGCACCTCGAAGAGGGAGCGCGGTGCCTTCGCCAAGATTATTTTGGACTACGTTTTCAAGTGCGAGAAGATGCACTACCTCTTCGTGTTGGTAGACTCTCGCCTCGAGCCTCAAAAGATAGATTTGGAGTTTATAGAGATGTTAGGCGAGGGTGGCGTGCCATTTGCCCTCATCTTCACCAAGTGCGACAAGCAGTCGGCAACGCAGACACAACGCGCCGTTACAGCCTACAAGAAACGCCTTGCGGAGCAGTGGGAGGAGATGCCTCCGATGCTGCTATCATCGAGCGAGAATGGACAGGGCCGCGACGAGATTGTAGCTTTTGTTGAAAAAATCTTAACAGAAAATGCTGAATAGTTCTATAAAAAGATTATTTTTGCAAACAAATAAAAGCTAACGGCTAATGGCTAACAGCTAACTGCCTTATTATTTAGAACTTATACTTAAATAAATAATTATAGTATGGCTATCCACAAAATTAAATTCTTTACAGGTCGCGCATCGCGTTACCTTGCAGAAAAGATCGTTGCTGCATACGGCACTACACTCGGCGAGTGTGAGGTTGTAGAGTTCAGCGACGGCGAGTTCCAACCGCACTTCATCGAGTCGATTCGTGGTTGCACCGTGTTCATTATTCAATCAACATTCCCTAAGTCGGACAACTTGATGGAGCTGTTGATGATGATTGACGCAGCAAAGCGTGCTTCGGCTTGGAAGGTTGTCGCAGTAATCCCTTACTTCGGTTGGGCACGTCAGGACCGCAAGGACCGTCCACGTGTACCTATCACTTCGGCTCTCGTAGCAAATATGCTTTCGGTTGCCGGTGCAGACCGTGTTATGACTCTCGACTTGCACGCAGACCAGATTCAGGGCTTCTTCGATGTTCCTGTTGATGCTCTCTACGCAAGCGGAATCTTCATTCCTTACATCAAGAGCCTCGGCATCGAGGATCTCTCGATTGCTTCGCCGGATATGGGTGGTGCAAAGCGTGCGAGCACTTATGCTAAGTTGCTCGAGGCACCTATCATCATCTCGCACAAGGAGCGTGCAAAGGCTAACGTTGTTGGCTCGATGACCGCTATCGGCGAGGTTGAGGGTCGCAATATCCTTATCGTTGATGACATGATCGACACAGCAGGTACAATCTGTATGGCGGCAAACATGTTGATGGAGCGTGGTGCAAAGAGCGTTCGCGCAGCGATTACTCACCCTGTATTGTCGGGTAAGGCTTACGAACGTATCGCCGAGAGTGCGTTGCAGGAGGTTATCGTAACCGACACTATTCCTCTCAACCCTGAGAAGGATTTGTCGAAGTTCACCGTTCTCTCGTGTGCAGACATCATCGCAGAGTGCATTGAGCGTGTACACAACTATCAGTCAATCTCGTCGCTCTTCTACAAATAAGAGATGGTTATAAAATAGCAGAGGCGGTCTTTTGGACCGCCTCTTTTTTTTTACTCTTCGACCTCGATACTAACGATTGAGGTGGAGTGCGATACGGGCGCAATTTTGCGCAACATTGCCAATCCTCCGCAATACTTATCGGTAGTAAGTTGCACGGCCTGCGACACTCGCGACTGCTCGCTAATGTGCTTACACTCGATATTGTAGTCAATCTCGAACGAGGTAAATTGGCTGCGTCCCTCGACCTTCTCGGTGTCGAGCTCGCCCGACATCTTAATCTCCAATTTCAGCAGCTTTACACCCTCCCTACCAGAGATAGATTGCAGGGTAAAGCCAGCACAAAGTGCCGTTGAGTAGAGCAACAACTCCTTAGGATTAAGTTTGTCGAGTTCGCGCGATTTGGCAAGGGAGAACTTTCCGATATCCGTTGCCTGGATAGTAATAGATTGATGCATAGTAGTTGATATTTAGTGTGTAGAGACCAAATATGCAAATACTATGCAACACGCGCTTACACCTTCAAGAATATCTCGCGCTTATACATATAATATAATAGGTAGTACTGCACCGCCACATTCAGTACGGAGACAACCATTGCGCTCCATTCATCGCCAATGCAGTACGCCAGCCACCACAACAAACCAGCCAATATCGCGCGCACCTTGACAAACTTAGGCAACATATAGGCAGCAATTGAGTTCATACCATAGACCTTGAACAAGGTCAAACCCTTGCGATAGCCCTTGTAGTCGATAAGGTAGTAGCATAGCCACAACAAGAGGAAGCAGACACCACCCGTAAAGAGAGTCATCGACGAGGTCCATATCTTCTTGATAATCGGGTGCCAAATACCCAAAATAAGGCCAGCTATAACCATCGCAACGCCTGCACCCGCAAACCACCAGAGTTTGCGTTTCTCCTCCATTTGCGACTTGGCGATAACGCCCGCAAACATTCCGAGCATTCCTGTAACGACGAAGTTCAAAGAGCTGAGAATCCAGGTATAGTGGTAGTCCTCCTCGAATACCACTACCCCTTCGACAACCTTTGCACCATCGCGGAAGCGTCCGAGAACGGCATTATCAATCCACTCAGCAAGGTTCTTTTCAGGCGTGTAGTCGCCACCGCCGAAGCCATCAACCGAGATAAACTCCATAGCAGCCCAATAGCCCACCAACAACACAACAGCGGTCACAATCTGCACGCGCAAATTGGTAAAAAGGAACATCAATACAGCACCCGCATAGGCCACAGCAATAGCCTGCAAAGTATTGGTATAGAGATATACCGTTTCGGGGTATTTATCAAAGAGTCCACCCTGGCAGATAAGACCAAAAATCCAAAGCACAACCACGCGTCGCAAGATTCGCAACAACGCCGTACCATAGGTACGCTCCTCGCGCATACGACCGAGCGCAAACGGAATGGTAATACCCGTCATAAAGACGAATAGCGGCATAATGATATCCCAAGGCGAGAAGCCCTGCCACTCGACATGGTCGAAGAGCCAATTACATTGATTGAGCCACTCGATATCGAGCGTCCTTATAAGACGGCGCATTATAGGCCCTACAGCCAACAAAAAGAAGAGGTCGGCACCTCGCAATACGTCTAATGATTCTAATCGTTTCTTCATTTGGTTATAGTTTATTGTTTTTGTCATCTCAATGGTGAACCAGGCTCGCGCGCCATCACCTCATAAAAAACTCTATCGAGCAACCTCGGAGCAAACTTTTTAATAAAATATGTGGCTCGCCCCTCCGTCTCCATCAGGCAGAGTCGTTTACGCTTTGCAATGCCCTCAGCCACAATCCGAGCAACCTCTGCAGCCGTCATCATCTTACTCTCCGCACGAGGTGTCTCACCCTGCGCCGAACCGTCAGCCGTCAAGGCCGAATAGCGCACATTCGTGGCGGTAAATCCCGGACAGGCAATCATCACATGAAGCCCCTTGTTGAGGTTCTCGATGCGTATTGTTTCGAGCAGTCCCGTCATCGCAAATTTCGATGCCGAGTAGCCAGTTCTGCCAGGTAATCCGTGCAACCCTGCAACCGAAGAGATACCCACCAAAGAGCCCTTCGAAGCCTGCAAATAGGGCAATGCATACTTCGCGCAGTAGACTGTTCCCCAGAAGTTTACCTCCATCACTCGATGCAGCACCGCCATCTCTACATCATCGAATGCAGCCCTCATCGAGATACCCGCATTGCATATTAGGACATCTATGCCTCCGAACTCCTCAACCGCCCTCTCGACAAGGCGTTGGCAATCCTCCTCTTTGGTAACATCGGCGACAACATAAATTGCCTCGCCACCCTCCGCACGAATTGCTCGCACTATCTGCCACAATTTATCCTCATTGCGAGCCCCAAGCACCACCCTTGCGCCCCACTTCGAGTACTCTCGTGCCATCGCCTCGCCTATGCCCGACGAAGCACCCGTGATAACTATAATCTTTCCGTCAAAAGCGTGTTTCATAAACACGCTAGACCTCAATTTTCAGACCATCGTATGCAAACTCGACTCCTTCATTTAGTCGCAAATTTGCCACACAATGCAACCCTATATCGTGCGACATATGGGTAAGATAGGCTCTCTTCGGAACCACTTTCTCAATAAGTTGCATAGCCTCTTCGACCGAGAAATGGGAGTCGTGAGGCTCAAATCGCAAAGCATTTACGACCAGCACCTCCACGCCCTGCAACTTCGCGCACTCCTCGTCGCTAATACTCTTAAAATCTGTCAGATATGCCAACCTGCCAAAGCGGAAGCCTGTAACCTCAAAACGCGAATGTTCGCCCCTAATCGGCACAACCTCGACGCCCTCCACCTCGAATACGTCCGTGCCAAATTCGTGCAGCTCCATCTGCGGAACGCCACGATATGGATTCTCCGAGAAGGCATAATCGAAATCCTTACGCACACACTCGCAAGTGTCGTGCGAGCCATAGATATGAACGGTATGTATCGCTTGCGGATAATCGACAAAATTCAGTGCGCGAACATCGTCGAGGCCACCGATATGGTCTTTGTGTTTGTGCGTCAGCAAAATTGCAGTAATGTGCGCCACACCCTCGCGGAGCATCTGCTGGCGGAAGTCGGGACCCGCATCGATAACAAATCGTTTGTCGCCCACCTCGACCATTGCGGAGGTGCGCAATCGTGCATCGCGCTCGTCCGATGAGCAGCACACCGCGCAGTCGCAACCGAGAACCGGCACACCCTGAGATGTTCCCGTACCAAGAAAGGTTAGGCGTATTGGTGTTGTATCTGGCTTCATTTTTACAATTCAAAGATAAATCAACACCACAAAGATATGATTTTTTTTGGATAATTGAGAATTAAAGCTTAACTTCGCACTGTTAATTAACACAATTTATATCATTATGGCTTACAAAATTTCAGATTCATGTATCGCATGTGGTACTTGCATTGATGAGTGTCCGGTTGAGGCTATCACCGCCGGCGACATCTATGTAATTGATGCTGACAAGTGCATCGAGTGTGGCGCGTGTGCAGGTGTTTGTCCTTCTGAGGCTATCAGTTTGTAGTCTGACAGAAGCCAACGAAAAAACGAGGTCGATTGACCTCGTTTTTTTTGTGTTACCTATGGTAAAATTTTCGTATTTTCTATTTTTTTAGTATTTTTGCGGCAAAATTGGAGGATTATGAAGTTTAAAGAGGGATATAAAGTACGCTCAATGGCGGGCGAGAACGTAGTAATTATGCAGGGTGCTGCAGGTAGCGATATGACCCGCATAATATCGCTGAACGATTCGTCGTTATTGTTGTGGAACGAGTTGCAGGGCAAGGAGTTCGAGGTTGCAGACATTGCAGCAGTTTTGGTTGAGACCTACGGTATCGATGCAGAGACTGCCGAGCGCGATGCTAAGGCTTGGGTCGAGAAGCTTGCCGAGTGCGGACTTATCTAAATCGGGAGAGCTGGAGATGGGACGCATAACAAAGGTGATAACATTGTTGGCCGTATATCTTGCATGGATATGTGGCACAACGGCTATTGCCCTATCGTGCCACGCCCACCACACCAATAAGCAGACGTTGTGTTCTCATTGCTGCGAGTGCCACCACGAAGGTTGCGACAAAGTTCACGTCGAGACGCCTCACCGCTGCAATCACGACCACTCGAACAACGTGGTTCTCTACGACACAACCAAGAGAAGCAATATCAACATAGAGCCTATTGCACTCTGCATATCGGCTCAAACGGATAGAGATTTAGCTATCGAGGATATTCTTTTGATTCGTCAGCCTCGCTACTTCGAACGAGAGATTCCGATACCATCTTCGCCTACTCTATCAAGGCGCGGTATGCGCGCCCCTCCCGTTGTTGCATAACCCTCAATGAAACTATCCCGAAAATTCGGGTAATAGCTATCAAGTTATGTAACAATAAGAGAAAAAATCAAGATGAAGAAAATAACACTATTTTTATTAGCAGTTGTGTTGGGTACGTCAATCGTATCTGCACAAAATATCGCTGGTAAGGTGGTCGATCCGCAGGGCCGACCTCTGCCCGGAGCATCTGTCTATTGGGCAAATACTGCAGTGGGTGTTGCTACCGACTTGGAGGGAAACTTCTCGCTCTATCGAGTGAAGGGAAACAACGCCTTGGTCGCAAGCTTTATGGGCTACACCAACGATACAATCCAAGTGGATCACAAGATTCGCGAGGTCGAAATCCGCCTCAGCGAGGGTGTTGAGGTTGATGCCGTAGTCGTAGATGCAAGCCTCGGTAACTATATCCGCCAGGACGGTCTTCTCAAGAGCGAAAACATCTCGTTTGCGGGTTTGTGCAAAATGGCGTGTTGCTCGTTGGCCGAGAGTTTCGAGAACTCGGCTTCTGTAACCGTAGGATATAGCGATGCTATCTCGGGAGCACGACAGATTAAGATGCTCGGTTTGGCGGGCACCTATACTCAAATCCTCGACGAGAACCGCACCATAATGCGCGGTATCAGCGCGCCATACGGACTCTCCTACACACCTGGAATGTGGCTTTCATCTATTCAGGTATCGAAGGGCATTTCGTCGGTTACGGCGGGTCACGAAGCGATTACAGGTCAGATTAACCTCGAGCATCGCAAGCCTACCGACGAGGAGCGACTCTTCTTAAACCTTTACCTCGACAATCACCTCAAACCAGAGATAAACCTATCGTCGGCAATGCCCGTATCGAAGGATAAGCGCCTTTCGACCGTTATCCTTGCGCACGGAGCATACGCTACGATGGAGCACGACGAGAACAAAGATGGTTTCCGCGACACGCCGCTTGCAACCACCGCAACATTGGCTAATCGTTGGCTCTACCAGGCAAAGAATGGTATGCAGGTGCGTTGGGGAGCCAAGTATCTCTACGACCACCGTTTGGGTGGCCAAACGGGCTACAAACCATCTATGCGCGAGGGAGAGCATTGGCGCCAGGATTGGTATATGCACAACATCTACGGCTCGGAGATTGACAACCAGGAGGCAAACGCCTACTTCAAAATTGGTATGCCCGTAGGTGAGGCTGTATTCGACAAGGATAACAACGAGGAGTTGCGCTCGAACTTCGCCGTAGTTGTGGATTACGACTACTTCCGCGAGGGAGCCTACTTCGGCGCTCACAAGGAGTACTTCGGTCGTCAGCATATGACAACCGCAAATGCGATGTACGCCCACTACTTCACTCCACACTCATCGCTCATTACCGGAGTTTCGGCATCGTCGCGCTGGGTGAAGGAGGATTTGCAGGATTGGAACTATCCGAACTACAAGGGTGAGAATTTGCTCACTCCAAATCGCAACGAGAGCGAGGTCGGTGCCTACGCAGAGTACACCTACAATATCAAGAATAAACTCTCGATTGTTGCTGGTTTGCGCTACGACTACGCATTCTATTTCCAGAAGCACCTCATCACTCCGCGTGCTCACATCAAGTGGAACATCACCCCTACAACCGTATTGCGAGGCTCGGCTGGTTTGGGTCACCGCCCTACCGACATCGTAACCGACAATATCGGCATTATGGCTACGGGACGTACGCTCAACATCAACACAAACCTCGACCGTATGGAGGACGCATTGACCGCAGGTGGTTCGTTCTCGCAGAGCATTTCGACATTTGCTCCTGGCGATTTGACAATCAGCTTGGACTACTTCTACACCCGCATCTTCAACACCGTAGTTGTCGATCAGGAGGGTTCGCCTTTCTTAATCGACATATATAACAATAACGGCATGTCGCGCACTCATACAGCGCAGATTGATATCACTTGGACGCCAATCAAGCGTTTCGACATCTTCGCTACATTCCGATACACCGATTCGCGCTACACAATCAACAACAACGGCACGCCGATAATGGTTGAGCGTCCGCTCGTAAGCCGTTACAAGGCGTTGATTAACTTGCAGTACGCTACCAATATGCGTAAGTGGACCTTCGACTTCACGGCGCAGTTGAATGGCCCTGCACGAATCCCTACGCAGACGGGAAAATTGGAGGACTCTACCCTCTCGCCTATCTACCCTATGCTCTTTGCGCAGGTATCACGACGCATCAAGAAGTGGGAGATCTACGCGGGTTGCGAGAATATCCTAAACTACAAGCAGAAGAACCCGATTATCTCGGCTGATGCGCCATATTCGGAGGCGTTCAACTCATCGCTCATTTGGGGACCTCTAATGGGATATAAGGTCTATATGGGTGTGAGATTTAACTTATATTAAATATAAACTAAAAAATAAAACGATAAAGCTATGAAGAAGATTATTGCATTGTTTGCCTTGTTGGCAATGGTAGTAGGTGTTAGCACTGCTGCACCGAAGGAGAAGGTCGAGAAGAAGATTGTGACCGTGGTATTCACCACCGATTTGGATTGCCACCACTGCGCACAGAAGGTGATGAACTCGATCCCTTACGAGAAGGGCATTAAGGACGTTCAGGTCGATGTTCCGACCAAGACCGTAACCGTGAAGTTCGACGAGGCTAAGAACTCGGTTGAGGGCCTCACAAAGGCTTTCGAAAGCATCAAGGTTAAGGTTGTAAAGGCTGAGGAGAAGAAGTAATTCACTCGATTGCTTACAGCTAAAAAACAGATAGGAGGGTTGATCAACCCTCCTATCTGTTTTGATATATCACTCTTTTACTTCTTCAAGCCTGCAGCTTTGAGAATTCTATTTGAGACCTCATTAAACGTAGCCTTCTGATCAACGCTGAGTTTACGGTAATATGCATCGGCCTCTGCAGCATACGCACCTGCAGCCATACTATTACCAGCCTTAATGGCTTCAACCACCTTATTTGTAAGCTGTGTTGCCTTTGCCACAACTTCGTCGTTAGACTTTGCGCTTTTTACGCTGTTGATATCCAATATAGCCGCGAACTTATCTTTATCAGCCTGAGAAAGCGAACGGTAATATGCGCGAGCCTCATCGTAAATCTGCTCTGTTGTTACCATATCGCCTGAATTACAAGCAACCGCTATACGAGCAGCATACTCCTTTGCTTTAGTCTCCACCTCCGAGGTTGTCTCACCTGCTGTAGCTCCTGTCGCAGCATCTGTTGTTGCCGCCAAACCATCAGCAAGAGCCGCCTGCATAATAGTCTCGAACTTAGCCTTATCTGCCGCCGAAAGTGTTTCGTGGTATTTCAACACAGCCTGGCTAATCTGCTCAAGCTTAGCCTTATCTTGAGCCTTTGTTGCACTCGCCATCTGTGCCGCAAAGGCCTTTGCTTTGGTCTCGACGGTTACGTTAGGATTTGCAAATACCATAAATGTAGCAAACAACATTGCCACCAACATAAACATCTTCTTCATAGTTCTAAAATTTAATAGGGTTAATATATATCGTATTCAGTTTTTTACAGCCAATCTGAAGAACTATACGTCGATTTCGGTGCATTCGGCACATTCGGGAAGTAGGTGACGCCCGTGAGTTTCTCCAGCTCGGCAATCGACATCATATCGGCAGCCTGAGGTTTATGGCCCTTTGCCATCTTGTGGCAGATGGTAAAGGCAGCACACTGCAACTCGCTTGCTGAGCAATCCTGCACTCGCTTACCAGAGTTACCCTTCTTGGTACGGAGAAGTGCATAGTAGAACATAGTAGGGCACGACACATCGCTACGACCACCGAACGATATAGTCTTTGGCGTAGCCGAAGCGCCATTCTTCGAGAAGTTCTCGAAGTAGCAACCGATAACTACATACAAAGTGTCGCTACAAACGAGGCCATCGACGTGGTCCTCGAGGTTGTTCCACGCACCACCTCCCGTATTGAAGGTGTCGCTATACTGCGGTGCGATATTGGTGTAGTAGAAGACCTGCTTGTTGGTTGCTGTCGAGCTCAAGCGCTCTGCCGAGCCAAGCATATGGCCCTTGTTGCAACCACCACCCGTATTCTTGCTGTTATACTGAATATCGCTCGGAATCTTAGGGTCTTTGCCGTATGCATCAGTTCGCGAGGCACCGCTCTCGTACGATCTATGACGAGGTGCAGCCACCCAAAGCGGACAATGATGCTCTGCCGAGTAACAAACGGTATAGTTACGCGCCGTGCCGTTGCGCTGAGCATTTTTCTCGTTACCTGCGCAGAGGTGGTGAGCATAGTAGAGCGAAGTATTGCTATCCAAACGACCGTCCTTGTTTGTATCGACCATCACAGGCAACTCTGCCCAATTGTAGGCGTAGGTGCTTGGATTTGTACCCGGGGTTGGGTCAGGGGTTGGGTCCGGATCAGGTGTCGGGTCTGGGTCTGGCGTTGGGTCAGGTGTCGGGTCGGGATCGGGAGTTGGATCTGGTGTAGTGCCACCGCTATTACCCGAACCGCCGCCCGCTACGATTGTGATACTTGTAATACGAGCGCACGCCTCCGAACGAATGTAGAGCGACTTATGTCCCGAAGTTGTCAAGGTATACTCCTGCGCTGTGCCACCACACTTGAACGACTCAAACTGGCCTGCAACGGCAGTCGTACCAGCCTCCGAGCAGAGGTAGATGCTCTTTGAGTAGCTTTCCGAGAAGCGGAGCGTAATCTTCTTGATGTCGCCCTCGAACTTCGGTGTGCCGATATAGGCCACCTTGCCCGAGTTTATCTGCATCGCATTCGAATTATCATAGACGCATATAGTCCAAGTACCGTAGGCGTTGGTGTAGCTCTTTGGCTTGCCGTACGACTTCTCCAAAATGGAGCTGCACTCCGCATAGGTCAATGTCGCAGTAACCTCGGCAGGCTCAGGTTCAGGTTCCGGCTCAGGTTCGGGAGTTGGGTCCGGATCAGGCTCCGGTTCCTCTGGTTTTGGTACCGGAACAGGCTCCTCGGTCTTGTTGTCATCACCATTAGCTCCATTGTCATCAAATGGTAACTCAGGCTCACACGCCAAGAATAGCGCAGTTACAGCCATCAATGCAAAGGTAAAAAATCTTTTCATGGGTTTTATTTGTTATCTTTTATTCTCGGAAATTGGAATATAATAGCCAGCACCACCATCACACCTATCGCCATAGGATAGTAGAGGTGCGGGATTATTTCGATTGGCGAAATTTTTGCCAAACCGCTCGCCATAAGCAGCTGAGCTCCGTATGGCAAAACACCCTGCGCAAAGCATGAGGCCGTATCCATCAAACTCGCACTCTTGCGTGGAGAAACGCCATATCGCTCGCTCAAATCGCGTGCAATAGGACCTACCGTGATAATGGCAATCGTATTATTTGCCGTACAGATATCGGTCAAGAATGTCAAGCCCGCAATTGCACCCTCGGCACCGCGTCGTCCCGACACGCTGCGAGTGATAAGGCGAGTAATAAACTCGAAACCACCGCCGAGCTTTACCATATTCATCAATCCACCCGCCATAAGCGTTATAATAATCAGCTCGCCCATGTCGAGTACGCCCTTACCTGCCGCCTCGCAGAATGACACGCCCGAAAGCGAGCCGCACGATAGGCCGATAACAAGGGTTGAGATAATGCCAAGCACCAAGACTGTCAAAACCTCGACGCCCGCAATGGCGCAGACCAAAACGAGCAGATAAGGTATCGCCTTATACCACTCGGCCGCACTTGCCGACGCGACAGCCTCAGCTCCGTCGGTCAAGCCCAAGAAGAAATATAAACCAAGCGAAAGCAATGCAGCAGGCAGCACGATAAGCAGATTTGTACGGAACTTATCCTTCATCTTGCAGCCCTGAGTCATCGTAGCTGCAATGGTTGTATCGGAAATAAACGAGAGATTATCGCCAAAGAAGGCTCCACCCACCACGATAGCAACCATCTGCGCAGTATCGACGCCCATCTGTGTCGCCAAGCCCGAAACTACGGGTGTGAGGGCCACGATTGTACCCACCGACGTGCCGATAGAGAGCGATACAAAGCAAGCCGCAAGGAAGATACCCGCAGGAAGGAGTTTCGGCGGAACAAAGCTCATCGTAAATTGGACGGTTGCATCTACTGCGCCCATCTCCTTGGCAGTAACCGCGAAGATACCCGCAAGGACAAATATCCAAATCATGTACATGATATTCTTGTCCGACGCACCCTCCGAAAAGACGCCGATGCGCTCCTGCAACGAACGACTTATGCCTCGAAGTACGGCCATAGCGTAGATAGCGGCTGCAACAAATGCTACCGAGATAGATATACGATAGAAGTCGCCCGATGCGAGCGACATAGCCAAATAGACCACCAACAATACCACTATAGGCGACAATGCAAGTAAACCTCTCTTCATAGTTCTCTATTTCGTCGCAAAGATAGCAAAATATATCCTTAACAAAAAAGGTTTTACCTTTTTTTGGCAAAACCTTTTTTTTGTTGTGTTGGTTAATCTGTTAGTTTGCGATTACGCAATCAACATATATCGGCAAGTGGTCAGAGCCATATTTACCGTCGTAAGCCTTAATGATAAGCTCCCAGCGGTTAATCTTCACCGAGTTAGGAGTGTAGAAGAGGTGGTCGATATGACGGCCATTGGCTGGCAACGACGTTGCAGGCTTATAGTTGGTATGCGACTGATACTGCTTGTTCACAGCGTTATCGGTTGCCAACATAGTATCCTTCAACAGAGCCGACGACTGCAATACGCGATATGCCTCACTCTTATCGTCTGAGTTATAGTCGGCCGAAACGAACGACGGCATACCCTTCGCAACCTTGCGAATCATATTGAGTACAATATACGACGATACAATCTTCGCCTCGAAACCACGGTGGTCGTAGTGACCATTGAAGAGGAAGAACTCCTTGCCGGTCTTCTTATCACGGAACTTAGCCCAAGTGAAGAGTCGAGCCGAGCGTGCACCATAACCAGGAGTACACTCCTTATCCGAGAGCCATACGGTATTGTAGTCGAGCAACTCAACGCGCTCCTTGCGATAGAAGATAGGGTTGAAGTGGTGTGTTCTATCATTGTTATCGCCCGAAACATTCTGACCTACCCACGCATACTCATCGCCGATGTGCTTCATCATATCCTCAATCTGAGGCAAGTGTGGCTCCTGCGAACCAAATACATCGAACTTATAGTCCTTGATAAGAGCAACCGTAGCGATACAACGCTCAGGCCAATTCATAATCGGATACTGAATGTTGTATGTTCCAATACGAATGGTCTCGTTAGCCCAATCGGTTTTAGGAGCTGTAATAGCACGTGTCTCAGCCGCAAGAGCTGCACCTGCACCCTGCACGGTAAGCACTACGCGCTGATTCTTAGGATTGTTCTCGTAGTCGGCAGTTGCTGCATCGATCTCATCAACCGAAGTAACAAAGAGCTTATTCTCACACTTAGTTTCAGGCTCGTTGTGGGTTACGATATAGATCTCACCCTTAGGACCCTCAGCAACAACCGGATTGATAGTTGCAACATCGGTTGCAAGGCGCAAGCCGCCATACCAAGTAGCACCACAATCCTCCGAGAGGTATGCGTACATACCCTCAGGATACCAATAGAGGTTTCTGTCGAAGCGAGCGTTACGCACCATAAGCAACTTACCGTCCGAGAGGCGATAAACAGCAAAATTCTGGTCAGGAGCTGAGACAAATCGAGCAGGCTCACTCCACTCTGCACCATTTTGCGAAGTTGCAACGTAGCTCCACGCTGTACCCGAAGTACGCACTACCATACGTACCGAGCCGTCGCTGTGGATAAACATCTGCGGATTGTTGTAGCGAGCCTCAATAGCCTCCTCCTTGCACTTCACAACGCCGAGATGCTCGTTCCATGAAGCACCACCGTCGCGCGAGATGTAGAGACCTGCGCCACGCTTCGAATCCAACTCTTGATACTTGTCAGCATATGGAGTTACAAAACGAGGAGTTTCCCACTTATTTGCAATATAGAGAGCCTTGTCGTAGCTCATCACCTCTCTACCCCACAATGCTGTTGGGAGCAACCACTCACCCTGCTGATTAACAACCGGACGACCGGTGGGGATACCAACGCCAAGGTAGATCGGAGCCTCCCAAACAGGACTCTTTGCGTCAGGATTCTTGCAGACCATTGCCCACATCGAACCGCGACCATCGTAGTAGCCATCGAACACTGCGTAGAAGAGCCACATCTCGTTCTTTGGCGAGCGCCAAAGGATACCATTACGCACTGCCAACTTCTCGGCACGAGCATCAAGAGCAAGATTATGCTCCACCCACGACTTACCCTGCGAATCGCTATACGAAAGTGTCAAAAAGCCCTCAGGGCTATCACCACCACACAATATCGAAGCCCACAAACGTCCATTAACGGTGGTCTCGATAGCTGTGATTTGGGTGTAATCGAGCGCCTTAACGGCATACTTCGAAGCCTCAGGCGACACATTTGGCGTAACCTTCAAATATGCGTTAGTTGCGCTAGCCGAGATAACGGCCATTGCAAACATCAAAAATATCGATATCTTCTTCATAATATACTCTCCCTTAATTAGTTGTAACGAACTATCACCGAGCCGAAATTAACTACTGTCATATCCTTAGAGTTGTGACGCAAAGCGCCATTCTCGGCATAGTCATATCCGAGAGTTGCAGCATTCTTTGCCACCGGAACCACTCTTACAAACACCTTCGACTTACCAAAGAGACTCTTTGGCAAAACAACCATGTGCTCGGTATAGCCGGCACCTGCCAATACGCTGTCGTAGTGAATTCCGTGAACCTCATTATTCCAATGCCATGGCAACGAACGCAACTTCTTCGGAGTGCTACCCTCGACTGCTGTCCAGTTCTTACCATCGGTCGAATACTCAACATTCCAGAATACAGGGAAACCATATGATGTCTCAGCCGAAATCTCGCCAGCAGCAAAGGTAAAGCCGAAGAGCAACTGCTTGCCCGAAAGGCCCTTGGTCGAGAACTCGGCAACGATACCCTTGCCGCAATCCTTCTTCCAATCCCACCAATTACGAGCCTCGGTCTTGATAGTCATAGCTCCGTAGCGAACAAAACCACCAAAGCCCTTTGTACCCTCCTCTTTTCCTGCATCTACGCGAGGATTGTTAGTGTCGCGACCACGAATAGCCTCGCCTTCCACGGCCAAGCTCAATTTACCCTTACCCTTATCGGCAAGAATTCGCTCGGTGGTAATGTTGTCCATCTCGCCATGCTCGGTATTGAACGCTTTGTTATTGTCGCTCCAATTCCACTCTGCGATAGACTTGTAGCACGATGAATTAGCAGCCCAATCCATAGCATAGTCATTAGCATCAACAGGACGAAGTACATACTTACCAAACACGTCGCCACCATAGCGAGGATGTGTTGCACACGACAAGATACCGTGCATATTACCTGCACCCTGAGGTACGCCGCCACCATCACGACGCCAACGGCAAAGAGTATTCACAAGAGCGTAAATCGAGCCACCCTGCTTATCGCACAAGAGAGTAGCCCAGCAGTCCATCGACTTATTTGGCTTAACTCGCTTATTGATCGAGGTCTGCAACACGTAGCGCTCATATACATTCGAGAATGCTCCGTCCTTGAATACAATCTCACAATCTTTGATTGTGACATAGGTATAAATGTCGTCATCAGAGAGCTCGCTGATATACTTCTCCTTGCGTGGCAAATCTGCCTTTGTACACTGCTCAAGGCTGCGAAGATGGCCATCGGTCAAACCTTCGATAGTAACTCGTCCGGGCTCATCGCAACGAAGGGTTGTGCCCTTAAGCGTAATAACAACCTTTGCATAGCGAGGGAACTTCTTAGCCATTGGTCGCTTGGCAAACTTAATTCGCAAGCCTGCATCGCCACTCAACGACTCGATATATCCCGTTGCAAGGTCACCATTCTGCAAACTTGCATAGTGTACCGAGACATTCATCTCATTGTTCTGTCCCTGAGGCTGACCAATCATATATCCCTCGATAAGGATATCTTCGGTAACCTCCACAACCTTCGCCTCGCGCGCCATATCGCGCACCTGGCGCATAGGCGTAACATTAGCGATAGCCGACAGCGGCAAGAGGGCCATAACCATAGCCAACGCCGCCAAAATACATTTTACTCTCTTCATATTGTTTTTTGGTTTAATCTATTGAACGCTATTTATATAGTTGGTAATCTGTTCCTTATAGTTTTCGCCAATAGGTATATAATCCTCATTCGAGAGGAAGATACGTCCCTTTGTATAGCCCGTGATATGAGCCAAATTGACGATATATGAGCGATGCACACGCATAAACTGCGACGATTGGAGCGTATTCTCCATATTCTTCAAACGAAAGAGCGTCACAAGCTTTGTTCCGTCGGTCAAATGCAGACGTACATACTCGCCGGCACTCTCCAGGTAGATGATATTTGCCAGCTTCACAAGGTGTGTCTTACGGTCGGCGTGCACCGAGATAACACTCTTGTCGTCCTCGGCACTTGAGAGAGGTTCCTCCTCCACCGGCTCCAACTGTGCATTCTTCTGCAACTGCAACAACTCGTAGAGCGACAACGCCTTCTCCGAAGCGCGCGTTATATCCTTCAATCCAAAAGGTTTGAGCAGATAGTCAACAGCCGAGAGCTTAAAGCCCTCGATAGCATACTCGGCGTAGGCCGTAGTGAAGATTACCAGAGACTTCGAGTCCAACGTCTGCACAAACTCTACGCCTGTCATATCAGGCATATTTATATCGACGAATATAAGGTCTACCTCGTTCTCCTGCAACCACTCCTGCGCAGCTACGGCACTTCGGAAGGTGGAGGCAAGCTCCAAGAACGGAATTTTGCCTATATATCCCGATATTTGGCGCAATGCCAACGGCTCATCATCAATTGCGATACATCTCATTGCCATTCAACATTGGTATTTTAAGAGTTACACAATAGCTATTTCCCATATCGTCTATATGCAAGTCGTAATCCTTGCCATATATCAAGTCGAGACGCTTGCGAACATTCTCCAATCCGATACCCGGCTTGGCATCACTACGCTTCTCGCCTATCGAGTTCTCGAAACGACCCACAACAAAGCCCTCTTCGCACTTTATATCTATATTTATATAAGAGGAGGCCTTGTAGCTAACACCATGCTTAAAGGCGTTCTCGACAAAGACAATAAAGATAAGTGGCGGAACCTCCACGCGTCCATGCAACTGCTGCTGGTAGGTAAACGATATGTTCACATCCTCAGTGTAACGAATACGCATCAACTCTATATAGTTTCTCACGAAGGTCATATCTTCGTGCAACGAAATCGAGTTTCCGCCGGTATCATACACCACGTAGCGCATCATATCCGAGAGCTGAATGATAGCCTGCTTAGCCACCTCGGCATCAATATCTACAAGGGCGTGGATATTGTTCAAGGTATTCATCAAAAAGTGTGGATTTATCTGATGCTTCAGGTAGTACATCTCGGCCTGGATATTTTGGCGTTGCAGACGCTCGGCGTCCTCGTCCTTCTGCATCGTACGATAGAATGTGTAGATAAAATTATTAGCCGCAATCATCAACGCCGCAGCAATCATATTACCCCACCACGGGAATACCGAAAGGCTCACGTGTTCCACCTGGACAGCCTCACCAACCTTGGCAAACGAGATTGCAAATGCCGCATCGGAGCGCTCATACACCTCCAAAAGCGTAAATACGCCCACGATTAGCAGCGCCACCAAAATATAGTAGAGCCAATAAAAGTATTTACGATGGAGGTATCTAAACAACAAAAATGTATTGAATACGAAGAGGAGGTAGAATGGTATAATCTTCAGCCACGACACGATTATCGCGTCCATCTTAATAGACTCTGCCATCAGTCCCGCATTCATAAACGGTACGAGGAACACACCCAGCCACACGCAGAAATAGAGCGCATTCTCACCGATTACCTGTTTACGGATATTTATCTTCCTTTCGTTATTCATACTCACATTATTACACAAAGTTATGAATAATTTACTTTAAAAACAAGAGACTGCCGAACAACTTTTGCCGACAGTCTCTTTTCTAGTATAAATGGACGCTAAACCAACTTCGAAATATCGTACAAATAGCGCTTTATCGAGCGCTTAGGAGTCTTCTCGAACTCGTTAGGATAGATGATTATACGCACCAAACGCTCGTATGCAGCAACCTGATTGTTCAACATCTTGAGGTTCTCCTGCATAATCTCCTCCAACTTTGTGCGGTCGATATGCTCCTTCTCGCAGAGAGCGAAGTCCGGCACCACCAAACCGTAGAGCTTACCGCCATTCTCGAGCACAAGCGACTCTGAAACCAGAGGCAAGTTATTCAACTTATCCTCGATCTGCTCAGGGTAGATATTTTGGCCCGTCTCGGTCAAAATCATCGACTTACAACGACCCTTGATATAGATTGTACCATCTTCGTCAATTGTACCCATATCGCCCGTATGCAACCAGCCGTCCTCGTCCAAAGCGAGCTTCGTATCGCGTTCATTCTTGTAGTAGCCCTGCATCACGCACTCGCCCTTGACCATGATCTCGCCCGGGATATTGTACTGATCCTCCGAGTCGATTTTAACCTCCATCAGGCCCTGCAAAATCTTACCGCACGAGCGCAACTTGAACTCGGTCGGGTCGATTGTAACACTAATCAACGGAGCACACTCGGTCATACCATAACCTACGATGATCGGGAAGTGAATAGACTTCAAGAAGGCCTCGGTCTCCTTATTGATAGGCGCACCGCCGATGATGAACAACTCGACGTTACCACCGAACGAATCGAGCAACTTCTGCTTAATCTTCGAGCGCACAATCTCGTTCAACAACGGCACTTTGATAGCTACGCTCAACGTACCCGACTCCAAGAGTGGAGCAACCTGCTTACGATAAATCTTCTCCAAGATGAGTGGCACCGAAGCGATAACATTAGGCTGAACGTGCTGCATAGCCTCGACCAGCACCTTTGGTGTAGGCATCTTGCCAAGAAGAGTGATGTGTCCACCCACTGCAAGCGGCGTCAAGAAATCTACCGTACAGCCATAAGCATGAGCCAGCGGCAAGAACGACAATGTACGACGACCCTTTGCAAAGTAGCACTGGTCGCTATTATGAGGTTTCAAAGTCTTGATGTATGCAACATTCGCCGTAAGGTTATTTACGGTAAGCATTACGCCCTTCGAATAGCCCGTAGTTCCCGAGGTGTAGTTCAACAATATGAGCTGATCGTTAGGAACATCAGCATATTTAATATCGTTGATGGTGAAGCCCTGAGGATAGCGACGACGGTAGTTCGCTGTCATACTATCCACACACTTTGTCAACATTCCGTCTCGACGCTCGAACAACACATGGTAGTCGGTGAGCGAGAATACACCTTCGATATTAGGCAAAGCCTCCTCGTCCAAGCCCTCCCAGAACGAATCTGTAAGGAACAACAGACGGCTCTCCGAGTGATTTACGATATGAGCAATATCGTTCGACGTGAAGGTCTGCATAATAGGTACAATCACTGCACCATAGGTCATCGTAGCGATATACACCGCACACCAGCGTGGTGTATTGCGGCCTACGAGGGCAATTTTATCACCCTGCTTCACACCAGCCTCGTCGAAGAGAATATGCAACTTCGCAATCTCCTTCGCAAAGCCATAATACGAGTAGCTCTCTCCCGAGAAGTAGTCCGTTACCGCCGACATCTCGCGATGTTCACGGAACGACTGCTCGTACATTTTTATAAGGTTGTCTTGTAGCATAGGTTCTATGTTTATTTAATACCCAAACGCTTAACATCGTAGAGGTAGCGCTTAATCGAACGCTTTGGAGTCTTCTCGAACTCGCTGGTGTGAATTGCAATCGACACCAAACGCTCGTATGCAGCAACCTGACTATTCAAGCTCTTGAGGTTCTCCTGCATAATCTCCTCCAACTTAGCTCTATCAATACCCTCCTTCTCGCAGTGGTCGAAATCAGGCACTACCAAACCGTAGAGTTTACCCTCATTTTCCAAAACGAGCGACTCCATAACGAGTGGCATATTATTGAGCTTATCCTCAATCTGCTCTGGATAGATATTCTGGCCTGTATCGGTCAAAATCATAGTCTTACAACGACCCTTGATATATACGGTACCGTCCGGATCCATAATACCCATATCGCCGGTATGCATCCAGCCATCTGGCTCGAGAACAGCCTCGGTATCCTTTGGATTCTTATAGTAACCCTGCATAACCATCTCGCCCTTAACCATAATCTCACCAGGGATATGCTGCGGGTCCGACGACTCAATCTTAACATCGAGGTACTCGTTGAGGTACTTACCACACGAGCCGAGCTTATACTCCTCTGGCTGCGGAGTTACGCAGATAAGCGGCGCGCACTCGGTCATACCATAACCCACGATAATTGGGAAGCGGATAGACTTGAGGAATATCTCGGTCTCTTTGTTCATCGGAGCACCACCCACGATAAACATCTCCAAGTTGCCACCAAACGAAGCAAGCAACTTCTCCTTAATCTTCATGCGTACAATCTCGTTCACCAAAGGCACCTTCATAGCGATGCTCAATGGACCCTTCTCGAGCATTGGCGAAATCTGCTTGCGATAGACCTTCTCCAATACGAGAGGTACTGAACAGATAATGCTTGGCTGAACCTTCTGCAACGCCTCGACCAAGACCTTTGGTGTAGGCATCTTACCGAGGAGAGTGATGTGACCACCCGCTGCGAGAGGTGCCAAGAAGTCGAATGCACAACCGAAGGCGTGTGCCAAAGGCAAGAATGCCAAGGTGCGACGACCCTTCTGGAACCAGAGCTGCTTAGTTGTAGTATTAACCTTTGTTACAGCATAAAAGACATTAGCTGTGAGGTTGTTTACGGTGAGCATCACACCCTTCGAGTAACCTGTCGTACCCGAAGTGTAGCTCAATACCATAAGGCTATCGTTCGAAACATCGGCATACTTGATGTCGTTTACCATAAAGCCGTTAGGGTAACGCTTGCGATAGTTCTCGGTCATCGCATTCACAAACTTGGTGAGTTTGTCGCCGCCGCGCTCGTAGAGTGCATGGTAGTCGGTAATCGAGAATACCGCCTCAACCTCAGGAAGCGAGTCCTCGTCCAAGCCCTCCCAGAATGAATCGGTGAGGAACAACAAGCGGCTACCCGAGTGGTTTACGATATGTGCAATATCGGCAGAGGTAAAGGTCTGCATGATAGGTACGATAACTGCACCGTATGTAATCGTAGCGATATACACAGCGCACCAGCGCGGTGTATTACGTCCTACGAGAGCGATTTTGTCGCCTTGCTTGATGCCGGCCTCGTCGAAGAGAATGTGCAACTTGGCAATCTCCTTTGCAAAGCCGTAGTATGAGTAGGTTTCGCCACTGAAATAGTCTGTTACTGCCGACATCTCACGATTGTCGCGAAACGACTGCTCGTACATTTTAATCAAATTTGCCTCCAACATAACTTAATCTGTTTTTAAGGTTTTTATTCTTCTTTATTTTCGTTTTCGTTATCCTCTTTTGGTTTCAATATGTCACCACCGAAGTAGTCCCATATATTTATCTTATTCTCGTTACCATCAAGCAATCGCCCGATATTTTTGCGGTGGGTCCACACCAACGCTATAGCCACCACGAACGAGAAAATCACGAACGAGATGGAGGTGTGTCCTATACCATGACGAACATATATGCTTGTGGAAAATATCGAAACAAAGATCGGGAATGAGCACCCTGCCACAATCGAGGCAAGCGACACATAGTGCCACATCATAAACACCAAGAGCCAAACGGCAAAACAGAGCAGTGCGATGTTTGGCTGAATACCCGTAACTGCGCCCAGCACCGTAGCTACCCCTTTACCACCTCGGAAGTTGGCGAAGATTGGGAAGATATGTCCCAAAACGACCACAAAAACCGCCAAAATCTTCATATTTACAATCCAAGCTCCCGACGGAATACCCACGTCATACTTGAGCAATGAGAATATGCTAACGGCGATAAAGCCCTTCAAAAAGTCTATTGCAAACACGGGCAATGCCGCGCGCGTTCCGAGCACACGCAAGACATTTGTCGTTCCCGCATTTTTGCTGCCATGTTCGCGCACATCAACGCCGTAGTAGCGTTTTCCGATCCATACGGCACTCGGTATCGAACCCAGCAGATAGGCGATAATAAACAGCGTTATAATGCAATAATAGGTGATGACCATATCGTTTTCACATACGCAATTTGGTACAAATATAGTACAATTTTACGAATTACCAAAAAAATATCGACTTCCACCCCAACTACCATTTTGCGAAAAATCGAACATCTCAGCCAAATTCCAACACTCACTATCGACCATTCAATTTTAGTGCAAATTTTGATTGTCAAAAAAGGTTAAAATCAGAGATGATTGAGGAAATTTTGTGCGTGGCTAGGGAGCGAGCGCGCAGCATAGTAAACCTATGTGAGCAGCTCGTTTTTCAACGACTTTCGTTACAAAATTTACCAATCAGAACGGCTGTAAA